>NZ_PYNU01000002.1:0-761184 GCF_003026075.1 Photobacterium sp. GB-210
GGAATCGATAACCGCTGAAAGCATCTAAGCGGGAAGCGAGCCTCAAGATGAGTCATCCCTAGACCTTTAAGGTCTCTAAAGGGTTGTTGAAGACTACAACGTTGATAGGTCGGGTGTGTAAGTGCTGCGAGGCATTGAGCTAACCGATACTAATTGCCCGTGAGGCTTAACCATACAACACCCAAGGGGTTTTACTTCTCATCAGAGAAGCATCGGACTCTACAAATACTTGAATGAGTATTGAGAACAACTAGTTAGATAATTTCCAGATTTAGTGTTAGGTCACATCGCTCCTTGCCATCCATGGCATCGCGATATTAGTGAATCCTTTCACGTCGAATTTGCTTGGCGACCATAGCGTTATGGACCCACCTGATCCCATGCCGAACTCAGTAGTGAAACGTAATAGCGCCGATGGTAGTGTGGGGTCTCCCCATGTGAGAGTAGGACATCGCCAGGCTTCCAATTCGTTTTCATCTTTTTAAAAAAAGACGAAAGCAAAAATAGATATCTATTTGAACTATGGATATCGCATGTGGTGTTATCGCTCTTAGCCATCCATGGCTTCGCGATATTAGAACATCCATGTTCGTCGGAGCGGTAGTTCAGTTGGTTAGAATACCGGCCTGTCACGCCGGGGGTCGCGGGTTCGAGTCCCGTCCGCTCCGCCACTTATATTAAGCCCTAGTCGAAAGACTGGGGCTTTTTTACATTTGGAATAAATGAGTTAAATGTATTTGAGTGAGTTGGCAGTTCAGTTGGTTAGCCTCTTTATTGGAGAGCTTAGCGGCCTGTCACGTTGGGGGAACGCGGGTTCGAGTCCCGCTTGAGCGCAAGCCCGTCCGCTCCGCCACTTATATTAAGCCCTAGTCGAAAGACTGGGGCTTTTTTATATTTATAATAAATGAGTTAAATGTATTTGAGTGAGTTGGTAGTTCAGTTGGTTAGGCTCTTTATTGGAGGGCTTAGCGGCCTGTCACGCCGGGGGGCGCGGGTTCGAGTCCCGTCCGCTCCGCCACTTATTAAGAAGCCTCGCTAGTGATAGCGAGTTTTTTTTTCGTCTGTAGAAAGTGGAAATGATAGTGTGTAGTTAAGCTTTTATTGCGAAGCTTAGGCAAGTCCAGCACTTTCGACCACTTATTTAAGATCTCAGTAGAGCTTTTTTGTATGACTGATTATTGATAAGCATCATATAGTTACCAGCTTAGACTTGTGTTTTATGCTGTGTTGGAAACGAAGGTAAAGCGTTAATGCAATAATAAAAGTGCTTAACTCTGCGATAGGTAAAGCAAAAAGAAACGGGATGCTTGAAATAAAATTTGTGAAGAGTAGAAGTAGTGATACAGGTAAAACTAACCCTCTTGATAAAGCGATAATAGATGATTGAAGAGGACAATGCATCGCTGTGAAATAACAAGATAGTAAGACATTTATTCCGCTAAAGATAAAACAGGGCCATATAACGCCAATATAACTTAATGCCAATTGATAGGCGTCAGACTCTGTATTTTCAATGAAAAGCTTCGTTATTGAATCTGATCCTGACAGCGCACTTAATATTAATAGTGTACTAATACTTATCACGGTAACGGTAGCTAAAAGCATGAATTGGTTGATGCGTGTGAAATTTCTTGCTCCATAGTTTTGGCTTACCAGTATATGAAGAGCATCGATAATGCCGTAAAACAGCATCATGCTAATAAATAACATATAGTTTGCGACAGCGAAGCCTGAGATAGCAGTATTGCCCTGCTCTTTCATCAATAGCCAATGAATAGTGAAAATAACAATACCAACAGAAATTTCATTGATATATTCTGAAATCCCATTAAGTAGCCCTCTGAAGTAAGGTTTCACGCTTGAATAACAGAGCTTAAATTTAATTAATCTTTGTTTCTTAGTGAAAAAAGTACAGAGCACTAATAACTGTATTATCTGTGCTATACCTGTTGCCCAAGCGGCCGATTGAATTCCCCACTGAAAATAGCCAAGAAAAAGGACATCAAGCATGATGTTAACGACAGAGCCCAAGACTAAAGCTGATGTTGCTAGCGTTGGAAAGCCATCTGCGCGTACAAAATAATATAAAACCATCGTGGTTAGTTGAATGATGAGTACGACTGATATTACTTGGAAGTAAGCTTGAGTAAGGGGGGTTAATTGTTCATCAACACCAAGAAATAAAAATAAAGTCTCATTGAAAAATAAACTAATAATCGCCATCAAGGTAGCGAATAAAAAAATAGAGATTAACGATAAGGTAAAAATACCATTAGCCTCTTTATAGTTTCCTTCTCCGATAAATTTTCCTGCAGTTACTGTCCCACCAATAGCCACCATTAGACCCAATGCAAACATGAATGTGATGTAAGGAATAAGAATATTGATAGCTGCTAAAGCTTCATAACCTAGATATTTTCCTACAAAGATCCCATCGACCAAACTTGCAGTGGTGATAGCAAGTAATGCAATGAGTGCAGGAAAAGCAAACAGGAAAAAAGTACTAATGATAGGGCCCTGAGTGACCTTGTTATACGTCATGAATTTATGTTTTATGAATGAGCTTAATGTCCATTTTGAAGCGTTTCAATCATAAGTACGAGCGTTGAAGTGCCACGTTTTGCTGCTGCATACATTTTTGTGTAACAAATGTAATCATTATTGAAATGAGAATTAATATCATTAAGAATCTTTAATTAATTTCTTATTTATCAATAAATAGTCGGTTCAACATGATGTTAACAGCAAAAAAAATAGCTGAAGTCGCTTCATTTCAGGCCCTCTTTAATTGTTACTTAAAAGAATGTAAGCAAGATTCATGGTACCGAGTTGATGCGTGGATGGAGAAAAATGAATTATGTTGTTCACCATCGTGTCAGTGGATTATTGAAATAAACTTACCTATAGAACATGTAGTTATAGCCGTTGAAGTGACTTATAAAACCATTGTTGGTCGCCATACTTTTGGTGATATCTGGTTAAAAAATAATGATGAAAATTGGTATACCATCTCTGAAAAAGAAGCTGCAATTACGCTTTTAGATTCATTTTTTGAGCAAAAGACAATGTCACTGAAAAAACAGGAACTATTGATTCGCCTGTTAGAAAGTATGTCGCTCATGGAGTATTTTTTGGCGGAAAATATGACAAAAAATGCACCGCCTTCTCGCTGTTTTATTGATGCTGAACAGAGTTTAGCTTTTGGACATTGGCAACATCCGACGCCTAAAAGTCGTCAAGGGATGCTTGATTTTCATCATCAATATTATGCGCCTGAATTAAAAGGGGAGTTTGCACTTCATTACTTTAATGTTGCCCGCTCTTTGATTTGCCAGCGCTCAGCATTATCAATTTCAGCTGAAGAGATCATTGCTTCTTCTCTCGAAACCGCAGACTTACAAATTTCAGATGAGTTTATAGTCTTGCCTATGCATCCGCTGCAAGCGCAAAAATTATTACATGATCCTGCTATTCTGGATTTAATGACTCAGGGGCTAATTATTGATAGCGGACAGCATGGTTGTAAGTTCACCGCAACGTCCTCTGTGAGATCGCTATACAGTGCGCATTTATCTTGGATGTATAAGTTTTCGATACCTGTAAAAATTACGAATTCTCTTAGAGTAAATAAACGTCATGAACTTGATGCTGGCGTAGTTATGGCTGGGTTATATCGTAAGACGGGATTTAGTGGTGATTATCCTAGCTTTAATGTTGTGACAGATCCTGCATACGTCACCGTATTATTACCAGAGCGAGAAGAAAGTGGTTTTGAAACGATTATTCGAGAAAATCCATTTCAGGCGGATCAAGATCAGGATGTTCTTACTATTGCTGCATTGACACAAGATCCGCTGCCAAATCAAGCATCGTTATTAGCCTCTATTATTGTTGAGTTGGCAACGAAAGAGCATTGCTCTGAATCTCATGTAGCGATGCGATGGTTTGCCCGCTATTGGGATTGTGCGATAGATCCTATGATCCGTTTGTATGATGAGCATGGCATTGCGTTAGAAGCACACCAACAAAATAGCGTTATTCAATTAGAGACTGGTTATCCATCGAATTATTATTTCCGAGATAACCAAGGTTTCTATTTATCAAAAAGCTACCGCAGTTATTTAGAAGGTATGGAGCCTGAATCTAGCCGTGTTCATGACTTGTATTTTGATGATGAAATGATCTGTGAGCGATTCACTTATTATTTAATGATCAACCATCTCTTTTCGATTATTGGTCGACTAGGCGCTGATCATATTATTGATGAAGCTTTATTACTGAATTTTGTTAAGCAACGGCTCACCGCATTACATAAATCATTACTGGGTGGCGGTAAATTATTTGTCGAGCAATTACTGACCAATAAGCAATGGGCAATGAAAGCGAATTTACTGACACGTGTCCACGATGTCGATGAATTAATGGTTGAGAACGAACAGGCGATTTATTGCTACATCGATAATCCATTTATAACAGCTGATACCACAAATCAGAAAAAGGAGGTATCAGATGCCATTGCCTAATTGTCTTACGCTAGAACCTGAACAGAGAATCATTAAGCAACTTTTTGAAGCTATCATGTTTGAACAATTGGTTGAAATTGATGTTGGCTCTGAGAATGGTTACAACACGTTTACTTGGATCATGGCGGAAAAGCATTATCACGTTCGTGGTCATATTGGCGCTTTTGGGCGTTATCGTTTAGATATTTCAACCTTAACGATTGATGGTCAGCCTCAGCTTATCTCGCAATCTTGGGAAGATATTGTTCGAGATTTGCCTGCCCTTGAGCAAGTTAAGTTATCTATTATCGAAGAGTTTAAACAAACCTCCAATTTGTGTCGCTGGAATCAAGACAATATTCCAGCTCGTGATTCACGTCGGCAGGCAAGTTTTATTGAGTTGGAAGCACAACTTGATGAAGGACATCCTTATCACCCCTCTTTTAAAGCGCGAACAGGGTTTAACTTTCTTGATCATCAATGTTATGGACCTGAAGCTGGGGAATCATTTTGTTTGCACTGGATCGCGATAAAAAGAACACATTTTCGTTCACATTTACCTGATGAGCATGATCGTTTTTGGTCTAGTGAATTAGATCAAGATCACTGGCAAACATTGAGTTTTATTTTATCTCAGCAGCAAGGTAACTGGCAGGAGTATGCTTTATTGCCTGTTCATCCTTGGCAGTGGCGTCAATTACACAAAGAAGATTTTCCATCTTTACTTGAGCAGAAAATTATTATCGATTTGGGAGAGTTAGGAGACCAATATGTTGCTTCGCAATCGGTCAGAACTTTACTCAATGTAACGAATCAAGCAAAAGCCAATATCAAATTGCCATTGAATATGGTGAACACCTCTTCTAAGCGGACCTTAGCTGGTTATTCCGTTTGCTTGGCACCAGAGATATCAACATGGCTTGAAACCATTGTTAGTCAAGATCCTGAGTTGTCAGGATTAGACATATTAGCCGAATACGCTGGCGGGATTTATGTACCGTTAGGGAAAACGGTAGAGTGTGATCCTTTAAGTGACCAACTGGCGGTTATTTTTAGAGAAAGCTTAGAGAACAAATTATCACCTGAGCAAACGGCGGTACCATTTAATGCGTTGATGATGGTCGAGCAAGATGGTCAGCCATTCATTGATCATTGGATTGATAAATATGGCTTAGTACCGTGGCTCTCGCAACTTATCGAGGTGGCAGTGATCCCAATTTGGCACTTATTGGTCAAGTATGGGGTGGGAACGGAGCCGCACGGACAAAACATGGTATTGGTTCACCGCAATGGTTGGCCTGAAAAGATTATTATTCGTGATTTTCATGAAAGTGTTGAATACCACTCTGCGTTCCTTAGTACTGATTTTCCAGCACCTGATTTAGCATTATTAGAACCAACCTTAGCCAAGGCACCTCTAGATATATTTTATGCCATGAGTTCGGTAGAGCTGCTGCGCGAATTAGTGATGGATACCTTATTCATTTATAACCTTGCAGAGGTTTCTCACCTTATTGAATGGCATTACGGTGGAACGGAAAGGCAGTTCTGGCAACTGGTTGAGAATAAGCTCGAACAATACAGTGCAGCGCATCCAGAGCTTGCTGATCGGATAGCTCAACTCGATTACCAATCTACTTCAATTGCAACAGAATCATTATTAGCTCGAAAATTTCAGGCTAAGAAACAAGAGTGTCACCATATCGTGTCGAATGCGCTTTCGTGCGCTTTTAAATAATAGGGATATTATGATTTACGTTAACGATGATTATATCGATAGTGCTTTTTTCTCACAGTGCTTCCAAATATTTTCAGCGCACCCTCAGTTAAAAGACTGTGCAGGAAAACGCGTTGCCGTGTGCCTACAAAATCCTGCTCAGTTGCTAGCACTTTGTTTATATTTAAAAAGAAATGGTGGTTCATTTTATCCTATTTTAGCCACGACTCCGCGTTTAGCGGCAAAGCGTTTAGCAGACAAAGCAAACTGTCATATCGTTATTTTTGATATTGAGCAGACGGGACTGACGCTAAAAAGAGAAGATAAAGATCAACAAGCGGTTTTAGTACAAACTAGCTCTGGGACAACTGGTGAGCCGAAAGTGATCACTCGCTCTTGGTTGTCTATTGATGAAGAAATTGAAAGTTATGTGGCAAGCTTTGCTGCACCTCAGTCCATGACCCCTTTAATTGCTTGTCCAATTACCCACTCTTATGGATTAATTTGTGGCGTACTTGTCGCGCTTAAGCGTGGTTTAGTGCCAGTGATCATAACCAACATTAATCCTAAATACCTATTGAGAAAATGCTTAGAGAATAGTGAGCACTTGCTTTATTCATCACCAAACTTACTGCATTCCCTCGTACAGCTCTATCCCAAACAAGAACAACTACATGCTGTGATGACGTCAGGAACGGTGCTACCGCAAGCCTGGTTTGAAGCGATAAAGGTACGAAGTCAGTATTTATTCCAGCAATACGGTTGTTCTGAAGCCGGTTGTATTGCCGTCTGTGAAAATCCTGAATATGCCAATCAAATGGGCTTTCCACTTCCACATTTAAGGGTATCAGCAGGGAGTGATGTCACTTCCCCGCAAGAGATCATCGTATCCAAAAATAAGCTTGATATTAATACTCAAGATCTTGGTTTTTTTGATGTGCAAGGGCAGTTATGTTTCGTTTCCCGTAGCGATGACATGATCAATGTTTCTGGGCTGAATGTGTATCCACAAGATGTGGAAAACGTTGTGATGGAATTGGCTGAAATTACAGATGCGGTGGTGTTTAAGCGTGCCGATGAGTTATCTGGTGAGCGTGTGTGTTTGCAGTTTGTGGCTGACACAATGATTGAACCAAGCCGGATTCGTCAATGGTGTGGAACGCGTTTAGCGAATCACCAGTTACCCGTTGATATAGAGCAGCGCGAGATTATCGAAAAAGCGGCAAACGGAAAGATAAATCGAAAAGCGCTTTCACAAAGTAGTGTTTCAATTGCAGCGATTGGTTAAGGAAGAAAAATGCAGCGCGAAGAGATGATCCAAGCTATCAAAAAAGTGCTTGAAGAAAATATGCAAAATAGCCATATGGCGCTTTTTAGTCCATCAGCAAAGTTGAATGAAGAGTTGTATTTAGATTCAGTGTTAATACTTCAGCTTATTTTACATTTAGAGCTCGATTTAGGATTGACCGTACCAGAGCAACATATTACAGCTGCAGATTATGCGACAGTTGCGAGCCTAGCCGATTTCCTATGCCAAGTTAACAATGAGTCAGAGCTCGCACCGAAAGAGCCTGAGGTTGAATTTGAAGATGTAAAAGTACATTGCTTTGTTAGTTGTGTATGTGAAGCGTTAAAGAGCAAAGGCATTGATCATCGACCATTTTATTTTGCGGTATGGGATGCGACGTTTGATGTAAGTGAGCGCTACCAACTGCAATACCATAGTGACGACATTAATCACCAATTATTTATTGATTGGTACCAACGTTTGTTTGGTGGCGAGCTTATCGCTTGGTATGACAGTGAGAAAACCAAGCTCGCGAATTTAGCCACCATGAGAGCGTTACTTGGTAATAAATCGAACTCAGAGCACTTGATGGTGATGCTCGATCTTTATCACCTTCCTGAGCGTGAAAATAAATTTAATCAGAACCCATTTCCCCATTACGTTATGTTGACGGAAACAGAGACGCCAGAGCACTGGATGATGTGGGATCCTGACTTTCGTTGGCAAGGTGAAATTTCACAAGATCGCATTGAAAATGCGATCTCTCAGCCGACCGTTGAGGGAGGGTATATTTTTAATGAAAATGCTCTGCACGATGCGCCGTTACATGTGGTGCAAGATTATTTCAAGCTTTGCTTTATTGAAGATAAAAACCCGCTAACAAATGCCGTTCGTGAAATTATCCAAGCTCACCTTGATGAAACGCAGGGGATTAGTTTGTCAGATCTCCCACTTGCTTTACGTGAATTAAAAGTTATCGCGGTGCGTAAATATGCTTACGAACATGGCTTTGCTTATTTTGGCAGAGCGTTAGGTCAAAGTGATGATGATTTTGAATATTGGTGTGATGTGATTGAAGAATTAATCCAGACCTATACCAGTATTCAGTATCAAGTAATGAAAATGGCAGAAACCAAAGATCTTAATTTATATACAGGTATTCAATACTTGTTGGATAAGCAAGACAGAACAGAAAAACGTATTAAGAAAGGGTTATTTGATATGTATTCCGATTGGTGTGAGTTAAACGACTTACCGTGTGATTCTGTTATGGAGGTTTGCTGATATGCAATTATCTATTTGTACTATTTCGTTTCGTCATCAATTAATGTCATTAGAACACTTAGCGCAATGGGCAAGAAGCCATGACTTTCAAGGTATCGAGCTTTGGGGGGTACATGCCATAAGTCTGGAGTCACAACCTCAATATGATGCGCAATGGTTAAAGGAAATGGGACTCTCGATTTCGATGCTAAGTGATTACTTACCCTTAGTGGGGGATCTAACCGTTACTCAACAAAAGTGTGCGCATATTTGTAAGTTAGCGAACTATTGGAACACAAATAAAATACGTACTTTTGCGGGGCATCAAGCCAGCGATAAGGTTAATAAAAATGACCGAGAAAAGCTGGTTACAAGACTACGTCATATTTGTGAATACGCGCATCACCAAGGGTTAAATGTACTTGTTGAAACCCATCCCAATACTTTAGCGGATACGACAGAATCGATTCTGCAGCTTTTAGATGAGGTTTACCATCCGGCTTTAAAAATTAATTTTGACAGCTTACATGTTTGGGAATCTGGTGCTGACATTAATTATTTTCACAATCAAATTAGTGATTATGTCGATCATTACCACTTAAAAAATATCGCTTCCCGAGAATATTTAAACGTGTTTTCACCTGATAACGTTTATTCGCCAGCAGGTAGCCGTGAAGGAATGACACCTTTATTTGAGGGGGTATTAGATTATCAACATTTTATTGATGGATTATCTCGAAATAAAAATACAACCGCATCACTTGAGTGGTTCGGTAATAATGTAAAGCAAATCTTAATAAATGACAAAAAAGCATTGGATAGGTTTGGTGAGAATATAAAACAGGCTGAATTACTGTTTTAGTTTTAATTTTTATTTAACTGATTTCGATAAATAGGCATTGATTATAAAAAAACGCTCGTATACTATCAGTCACCTAACTGATAGTGATAACTATTATCAATAAAGTGACAGATACTTAGCTAGGGATTGGCATGAATATAGATAAGGTCCATCATTCAAGAACAATCTTAATTGTGGAACCTGAGCATAATTATGGTCAGCAGTTAATTGAACTGTTTTGGCGTGAAGGTTTTGTGATCAAACGTTGCCAATCTGCACTTGAAGCTGAAAACGTTTATAAAAATGCGACAGTAGATCTTATGCTGGTCTCTAATCAATTACCTGAAATGAAAGGGTTTACGTTTTTAAAACAGTGCCGGCAAGTTTCTCACATTCCTATTGTCTTATTAGCGGATAACTATAGCGATACTGAATGCGTAAACAGTTTTTTCCATGGTGTAGATGATTACATTCCACGTAAACAGCCGATTAAGGAAGTCTTGTGTCGTGTTATTGCGATTTTAAGGCGTATTCAGCAGCGGCAATTACCGTCAAATAAAACCAAGTTATTAATTGTTGATGATTTGAAAATGGATAAGCAAAGTTTAGCGGTAAGTTATAAAGAAACCACATTATCAATGACACCAATTCAATTTAATTTACTTTGGACATTAGCTTTTCAACAAAATCAAGTATTGAGTAAAGACTATTTATACCGACAGGTATTGTCACGTGAGTTTAGCTTATATGACCGCAGTTTAGATATGCACTTAAGCCGAGTTCGACGAAAATTAGTATCGGCAGGTATGCCAGTTGAGCGGCTGAAAACGGCTCATGGCGTTGGTTACAGTTTTAGTTAATAAGGAAAAAGCTCTTATCGAAAGGTAAGGGCTTTTTTCATAGTAATTAATTAGTTGTGTGGTTGTAACAATTGTAAAAAGCATTTACATCTTAGTGCGTAGAAGCAAAATAATGATAATTATTATCATTAACAATGGAAAATTAAGATGTTGAAAGGATGCAAATTCAAGCTGCTACCGACAACGGTTGCTGTCTCAAGTGCGTTGTTTACACAAATTGCGGTTGCCGACTCAGAAGGTGAACATGAAAAAATGGTTGTAATGGGTAACCCATTACAAGCGACAGAAGTGTTTATTGATTCTGAGCAGCTTGAACGACAACAAGCCAACGATATCAATGATATTTTCCGCACAGATCCCGAAGTCAGCATCGGTGGCGGTACTGGTGTTGCTCAAAAGATTTATGTTCGTGGTTTAGAAGATAGCCAGCTAAACGTGACTATTGATGGTGCTGTTCAATCAGGCAATATTTTTCACCACCAAGGGCGTTTATCAATAGAACCAGAATTATTGAAACAAGTTGAAGTTGCGGCGGGTGCTGGACGTGCGACAGATGGTGCGGGGGCACTGGGTGGTGCGATTCGTTTTAAAACCAAAGATGCTGAAGATATGTTGCAAGGTGACGAACGTTTTGGTGGCTTAGTGAAGGCGGGCTACTATGATAATACGAAAGGATATAAAACGAGCGTCAGCGGCTATGGTTACCTTACTGACAACGTAAGCGTTGTTGCTACTATGGTGTATAGCGATTTAGGTAACTACACAGATGGCGATGGTAACGAGCAGCCGTTTACTGAAGCACGAAACAAAGTTGGCTTTATTAAACTTGTTGGTGATATTACTGACGCGCAGAAAATCACTTTAAGTTATGATCACCGCGGTGATGAAGCGTATCGTAACTTCCGACCTCACTGGGCGGAAAGTAGAAAGAATTTCCCGCTTGACCAAGAGATGAACCGAGATACTTTCACGCTGAATTACGGTTTAAATCCTGCTGATAACCCATACCTTGATCTTGATGTTACCGCATATAACACCGAAACTGAGCTAAAGCATAAGAGTCGTCCAGACGTACCTCGTGAAACAAATAATATCGCGAAAACACACAGCTATGGTGGTGATATTCGCAACACGAGTAGCTTTAACTTGTTTGCTGTTACGTATGGTGTTGATTACCGTAAAGATATAACAGATGGCACATTCTTAGCTTATAGCCCAGATACTTATGAGTTTAAAGGCACTGTTGCAGGCGTCTATGTACAGAGTGATTTCCGTATTGTTGAGCCGCTACTATTAAGTGTTGGTGGTCGTTACGATACATATAAATTAAAAGATTCTTACGGTACAGAAGTCGATCATTCAGGCTTTAGCCCTAATGTTAGCCTGAACTACAGCGTTATACCGGGTTTGAATGTTTATGCCGGTTACGCAGAAGCTTTCCGTGGCGCCCAGATCCCAGATTCATTCATGACTGATATTGAGTTAGATCCAAACCGTAAAGCAGAGCGAGCACATAATACCGAAGTGGGGGCTAGCTGGGTAAACGGCGGTCTAAATCTATCAGCAACGGCGTACATTAATAAAATTGACGATGTGGTCGGTAAAAGTGCGAAAAATCAAGGCGACTTAGAAACCAAAGGTTTCACTGCGCGTGCTGGCTACACCTTCAATGATTTAAGTATGTCATTAAGCTTCAATCACTCTCTCTCGGATCTTGATGGTCAACGTTTAATTGATGAGAACTTTGGTATTGGTACCTCGACAGGTGATACATGGGTTGCGGATATTAATTACTATGTATTTGATAACTTGTTAATTGGTTATACAGGTCGCTATGTTGCTCGTCTTGATGATGCAGTAGAAGTGGTTGAAATCTATAAAGGTGAAGAGTACGTCACTAACTACAGTGAAAAGCCAGGTTATGCCGTTCATGATATTTACAGCCAGTGGCAACCATTATCGGGTGAAGAGTTAACACTCTCTCTGGCAGTTAAAAATCTCTTTGATAAAGATTATCGTGATCATGCTAGCTACGGTGATGTAAACGCTATTGCGAGTGCACCACGCGAGCCGGGTCGTGATATCCGCTTTAATGTTGCGTATGCCTTTTAAATAAATGAACAAGGAGGGACGTCTGTCTCTCCTTTTTTCGTTTAAGGCTAGGTGAATGTGATCAAAGGGAAAGTTATGCCGCAATTTCTATCAATAAAAAATCGTCTTATTGCTCTGCTCAGTGTTTGCTTGGTGTTATGTAGTACTCACAGTGTAGCGAAAAGCATTACTGTAACGGATTTAGCTGGGCGAGAAGTCGTAATATCTCAACCTGCGGAAAGATTACTGTTAAGTGAAAGTCGCTATATTCCCGCGTTAGCGATTTTAGAAGGCGATCAAGTGTTATCTCGTATTGTCGGTATGATGGGAGACATGAAGTTAGTCGATCCTGATTCTTATCAACAATATCAAACCGCATTTCCTGACATCGATAATATCCCTCTGTTTGGTAAAGGCGCAACGGAGAGTTTTAGTTTAGAAACCGCATTAGCGCTTAAAGCGGATGTGGCTTTTTTAGGTGTCGAAGGTCATGGGCCTAATGCGCGAAATAGCGAAATTATTGAAATTTTAGAGCGTGCGGGCGTAACGGTCGTCTTTATCGATTTTCGCAAAGATCCGGTGAAAAATACCTTACGTAGTTTAGAGGTCATGGGCAAAGTACTGGGTCGAGAAGCGCAAGCGAAAAGCTATATTCAATTTTATAACCAAGAATTAGATAAGGTGAAGCAAGGTCTTGCAACGGTAAAACCTGAAGATGTTCCGACAGTCTTTCTTCATAGTCGTGTAGGTGTTAACGGTGAATGTTGTGAGACCATGGCTCGGGGTATGGTTGCTCAAATGCTTGACTTTATTGGGGTGAAGAATATGGCACAGCCACTACTTCCGGGATCTGTGGGCGTATTAAATCAAGAGTATTTATTAACGCATCAGCCTGACATTTATATTGGTACTGCTGTTGGCTCAACCCAGACTCAAAAAGAAGCACCGCAATATATTGTTCTTGGTACCAGTATTAGTGCCAAAGTAGCACACCAGTCTTTGGCTGCCATTACTCAACGACCGCCACTTAATCAATTAACCGCAGTGAAAAATAAACGGGCTTATTCTATCTGGCACCATTTTTATAATACGCCGCTCAATATTGTTGCTATTCAGACGTTTGCTAAATGGGCCTACCCCAAAACGTTTGCTGAGCTATCACCACAAAAAACATTAGAAACACTATATCGTGATTATCAGCCAGTGCCTCTTAATGGTACCTATTGGATGGCGTTATAAATTAAATATTAGTGTTGTTTTAATTAATTCAATGAGCCGGATGACGTCACTGTTATCCGGTTTTTGGCTTTGTAAGATAAAGGAAATATCATGAAATTAGCCACATTAAGTGTTGATGAAAACCATCAAACAACCAGTTTGTCACAGCGTTATCGGCGCTTTGTGATTAAACGAATTCTCTTGTTAAGTATGATGGCGATAGCACTTGTCATTGCATGGGTTATTGATACTGCAACCGGCCCTTCTCAAATTGGCTTAAACCATATTTTTTCCGCGCTCTTTCAGCCTGAAGTACTCGATCCCGTCCAACAAGTGATTATTTTTGATGTCAGGATCCCTTACGCTTTAATGGCCATTGTTGTTGGTGCGGCATTAGGGTTAGCGGGGGCTGAAATGCAAACCTCTTTAAATAATCCGTTAGCGAGTCCGTTTACCTTAGGCATTGGTGCGGCTGCAACATTAGGCGCGGCGGTTGCTATCTTATTTGATTGGTCATGGTTACCGTTTCGCTTTGACTACATTTTGCCTTTGTTTGCTTTTGCTTTTGCGCTTTTAGCATCACTTTTGGTGGTGGTGTTATCACGAAGCCAAGGCGCATCGGTTAATACCGTGATCTTGTTTGGTATTTCACTCTTTTTTGCCCTTAACGCCTTAGTCAGTTTATTAATGTTTGTCGCAGACAGTAATGCTTTACAACAGATAGTGTTTTGGACCATGGGCAGTTTGGTGCGAGCAAATAACGAAAAAGTGTTGATTGTCGCACTTGTCTTTGCGGTGTGTTTCCCGCTTTCTATGCGTCAAGCATGGGCGATGACAGCGATTCGCTCGGGAGAAGATCAAGCAAGAAGTATCGGTATTCGCGTAGAGCGCATGCGCTTAATGGTGTTGTTGAGAGTGAGCTTATTAACGGCTGTCGCTGTGGCGTTTGTGGGGGAAATTGGCTTTGTTGGGTTAGTCGGTCCTCATATAACAAGAATGTTATTAGGCGAAGATCATCGCTTTTTTCTTCCGGGGAGTGCCATTGCCGGTGCATTGTTGTTATCGCTGGCTTCCATCGCGAGTAAAAGCTTGATCCCTGGAGTGATTTTACCAATTGGAATCGTAACATCATTAATTGGTATCCCATTCTTCATGAGCCTTATTTTATCGAGTAAAGGGAAGTTGTAATGTCATTAAATATTAATAGCCTCACAACGGGGTATGGTCAGCAAAAGATCATTGAGCAACTTTCTGTTGAGCCGATCCAAAATGGTGAGTTGGTGGCGGTACTCGGCCCTAATGGAGTAGGTAAATCGACATTGCTCAAAGCGATAGCGCGATTACAAAAATATCAAGGTGATGTGTCTCTTGATGGCGAAATATTAAGTCAGTTAGCCCTTAGCGAAAGTGCCAGAAGAATCGGTTACTTGCCACAAACACTGCCTCAGGCAACTAGCCTTGTTGCTTATGAAATTGTATTTAGTGCTTGTCGCGCGGTAAAATCCGAACTGAGTAAAAGTTATATTGAGCAAATCATTGAAAAAACATTTTCCCAATTAGGAATAACCCATTTAGCACTTAAACAGCTAGCACAAATGTCAGGTGGGCAGCGACAGATGATCGGATTAGCGCAAGTGCTGATTCGAGAGCCTCGATTATTATTACTTGATGAGCCAACCAGTGCGTTAGATCTGCATTGGCAAATTAGTGTGCTTCAGGCTGTAAAACAAAATTTGGCGCACACTGGAGGCATGGGTCTTGTCGCGATCCATGACATAAATTTAGCCTTACGTTTTTGCGATAAAGTGTTGGTCCTCAGCCCTGATGGAGTAGTCGTTATGGGCAAAGGAGAGCAAGTGTTAACAGCAGAGGTATTACGTAACGCTTATGGTGTCAAAGGGCGAGTGGAGCAGTGTTCGCAAGGTTATCCGATAGTACTGGTGGATGAAGCGATGAGTGCGTAATGAATTGTGTGCAGCCTTTTTAGTTTTTGGTATATTTAAGGTAAAAAGCTGTACGTGATATTAAGTGTTTATATATCAGCCTGTTATATGTGGTGTTGGGAGTTGGCCTATAGGTGGTAAAAAACACGTTCACTTTTGTGCTGTTTTTATGAGTGAAAGCTGTACACGTCTAAATGTGAGAGTTTAGTCAGTATTGCTTTGTTCTGCTCAGTGATAGAATAAACCGATAATATAAATAAATCGGTTATCCACACAAAGGGCACAAAAATGAGCATAAGCAGTACTGACAGTAACCATGTAGACAGTGATTTACTTACCGAGATCGCTATTGCTTATTATCAGGATGGTGCTACTCAAGAAGAGATCTCTCAGCGCTTTGGTATGTCTCGCGCTAAAGTCGGTCGTTTACTTCGTCGTGCGCGTGATGAAGGGGTAGTGGAAATTACCGTTAAATATCACCCTGTTTTTAGTGAAAAATTAGAACAGCAATTGATTGAGCGTTTTAACTTAAAACGCGCATTGGTTGCACTCGATCAGCCTGATGACGAAACCCAACGTCAGCAAGTGGCAAGTCTGGTTTCGAGCTACCTAACGACGACATTAACTGATGATATGGTGGTTGCGGTTGGGCAAGGACGTAATATCGCGTCTATTGCTAATCATGTTGGTGTTGTGCCGCATCGTAAATGTCGATTTGTTTCTGGTATTGGTGGTACACACCGTTCAGGCAATGCCATTAATGCCGATCACATTTGTCGCCAATTGGCGAAAAAATATGATGGTATTAGTGAAACCTTGTATGCCCCCGCTTATGTTGACGACATCATAGTGAAAGAAGCATTTATGAAAAATGGCACGGTAAAAGAAACCTTAGATCGTGCTCGTCGTGCTGATTTAGCGTTGGTTGGCGTAGGCGATATGAATGAAAATAGCCATATGGTGAAGTTAGGTTGGTTTACACCACAAGAAATTGTTGAAGCGCGAATTCGTAAAGGTGTGGTCGGTGATATTGCGGGCTATGACTTTTTTGATAGCCATGGAAAACAAGCTGATACCATGATGAGCGATCGTGTTATTGGTTTAACCATGGAAGAATTACGAAATATTCCAACTGTTGTGGTAACGGCAGCAGAAAATAGTAAAGCCTTAGCATTATTAGGCGCACTGCGTTCTGGGGTTGTTGATGTATTAGCAACCAGTGTAAGTAACGCGCTCACTATTTTAAATTTAGATCAGCAAATGAAGTAGCTTGATATTTAATCAGTTGTTCTTAAAAAACAACTGCTATCCCTGAAATATGGTGATAGCAGTTGATAACTATACCTTTAATGCATAAAATACATCACACAAATGAGGAAGAACGGCGTATCCGGTGATGCGTCCGGATTTCAAATCCGGATAGGGCTGCCAGCAGTCCTGGGTAGGTTCGACTCCTATGTTCTTCCGCCACTTCATTTGTTTATCCTTTTAGTAAACCTTCATCTCGCAGTTCGCGATAGTTAAATTTCCTTTTTGTAAAACCAATCTTATCGAAATATTCCAAGATCTGAATGGCGACTTTTCGTCCTAGTTGACTAATCGTTCTAAACTCTGCTGTTTCCAGTTTTTGATGGTGTTCAATATGTTCACGGACACGATTAGCAATCGAGATCAAATAGTCGTGGCTTACATAGCGATCTTTAACAATCGCAGAGATATAGCCCAGTTGTGCCAATTTATAGCTCAGAGCACGCAATTCGTCTTCATCAAGATCACATTCATTGGCGAGATCTCGCACCCACCAAGGGGTTGAATTTTGCTGCATGATCTGGGCAATGCGCTGCCAGCTTCTTTGTTCAAGATCTGTGAGTTGTAGCTGGTGGCTGGCAAGGTGTAACCAACCACGAGTATTGATAATGGTTTGCTGGGCTAATAGCTGAGCCAACAGCTCATTAAAAATAGCAGTAGGTTGGTTGAGTGCTGCAATGCGATAAAGACGATCTTTACCTAAGCCGATGTGGTCATTTTCTTGTTGATGGTATAACGCGAGTTTTTCAATGATGTTCTGCTGTAGTTGTACTTGATACTCAGAAGTACAAAGGAAATCACCGTACTGGGTAATATCATTTTCAACATGACTACCTGCGACTTGTTCTATGTGCTGACTTTGATGCTGCCAGGTTAACTCACTGATAGATTGTGGTTTATTGGCAAGTTTAAAGGCAATAATATCTTTAAGGGAATCAAGTTCTGCACGTTGGGTTAAATAAGCTAAACGCTCTGGCTTTCGCTTACCACGATTAGGTGGTAGCAAATCAATGACGACGCCACTACCAAGGTTGGTTTTTAAAGCGGGATCGCGCAGTAATAGACGATCTTGCTCTGCTAAACATAATGGACTATCGAAGGTAATCTCAGCCAGTACATGCTCGCCTGCCTTCGCCTTATCTGTTTCAAGTAGCGCAATACGACCCGTGGTATGGGCTGCAGCATGGAAAACTTGTACTGCTTGCCAGTGTTTAATATCGGTATTGGCAGCCAGTGTAATAGTTACGCGATTGCTCACGGCATCGGGCACAATATTGACTAACCAGTCGCCACGGCTAAGCTCGTCCTTATCAATGTCACCAACGATATTCATCGCTACACGCTGGTTTGCTGTTGCCGTTTGCGCTGTATTTCCTTGGACGTGTAAACCTTTTATACGGACAGTTTTTGCCTGTGTTTGACCTTGCTTAAGTTTGTTATGGCTAACAAAATTCAGGCTATCACCGACCTTTATGCTGCCACTTAATGCCGTCCCAGTAACAACCAATCCTGCCCCTTTTACGTGAAAAGCACGATCAATGGCAAGACGAAAGCCTAAATCATTTTGTTGCTGTTTTTCATTGTCAGCTAAAGCGATTAAGTGAGCTTTAAGTACATCAATACCATCACCAGTAAACGCGGAGCAATGAAATATTGTTGGCTCGGTAAAACCTTGCTGAAATAAGAGTTGAGTGAGTTGTGCTTCTAACTGCTGTTGTTGCTCTAAGGTAGTGAGATCTGATTTGGTGATCACCACTGTGAGGCTATCCATCGCCAATAAACGCAAAATGGCTAAATGCTCATAGCTTTGCGCCATCATGCCTTCATCACCTGCGACAATCAGCATCGCATGATGGGCTGTACCGACACCGGCGAGCATGTTGGAAAGAAACTTCTCGTGACCCGGTACATCAATAAATCCGAGGGTTTCTTGTTGTTGCGTTTGCTGTGAGTGATAGGGCATAAACGCATACCCTAAATCAATGGTTAGCCCACGTTTTTGCTCTTCTGGTAAGCGATCAGCATTGGTGCCTGTTAGGGCTTGAAGTAAATGGGTTTTACCATGATCAACATGGCCAGCGGTGGCAATTATCATAAAGTGGCGTTATTAGTTCTTTGTTATTCGTGATTAGCATTAGAAAGTGAAAGTTGAGCAAGCTGAGCGATGAAATCTTGTTCATGGCTGATCCCACGTAAACATAACCACAGTTTGTCATGGTGAATACGACCGATAATTGGGATCTCACCGCTTGCTAAAAGATCCGCAAGATCATTAAGCGTGTAGGATGTTTGATTATTGTTAACACTGAAACATAACGCGACAGATTCAAGTTGTTCGGTGGGTAGCGCACCACTGCCTATTTGCCCCATTGAAGGCATCACCGTTACTGTAAAGTACTGACCAACCAATTGCTGACAGTAAGGCACTAGACGTTCCCCCAAATCTGTCAGCGTATCAAGGCTGCGAGTTAGCATCGACAGCGTAGGGAGATCGCAAGGTAAACGCTCTGGATGACGGTATAAATTCAATGTTGCTTCAAGCGCTGCTAAGGTCATCTTGTCACAGCGAAGTGCACGTTTAAGTGGGTGATGTTGCAGCTGTTCAATGAATTCAGATTTCCCAGCAATGATCCCAGCTTGTGGTCCACCGAGTAATTTATCGCCAGAAAAGCTCACTAAATCAATGCCATCTTGCAGCATCTTTTGTGGCATCGGCTCGCTTGGTAGTCCGTATTGGGCTAAATCGATTAATGACCCACTGCCTAAATCGCTGATCACTGGTACTTGCATTGCGCGTCCCAACGCACACAGTTCAGCTTCAGATACCGCGCTGGTAAAGCCTTGGATCATGTAGTTACTGGTGTGTACTTTCATCAGTAACGCGGTATTTTCATTAATCGCTTGTTGATAGTCTTTCAAGTGAGTGCGATTCGTGGCACCGACTTCAACGAGCTGACACCCTGCTTGTCGCATGACATCTGGAATGCGAAATGAGCCACCAATTTCAACTAACTCACCACGCGATACAATGACTTCTTTTCCACTGGCAAGGCTGGCTAGCATTAACAGTACCGCAGCGGCATTGTTATTTACTAAGCACGCATCTTCACAACCAATGAGCTGTTGCAGTTGTTCACTGATGGCTTGATCGCGGTGGCCTCGTTTACCTTGCTGGAGAGAATACTCTAAAGTCGAAGGGAAACGCATCACCTCTGTCACCGCTTTTATTGCAGCTTCTGCTTGCAGCGAACGACCTAAATTGGTGTGTAAGATAGTACCGGTTAAGTTAAAAACACGACGTTGCCCTTGATGTTGTAAAGGCAGGGTCGATTGCGCGAGATGATGAGAAAACAGATTTATACGTGCAAGTTTCTGTTGCGATAGTGCCAGCCCGTCGCACTCATTAAGTGTCAGCCACTGAGGTAATTGTTGTTGATCTCGAATTGTCTCGCGGGCTTGATCTAATAATTGACGAACAAGCGTAGTGATGTGCTCTTTACCAAATTGATGGATCAAAGGCTGTTGTAATTCGTGATTTAAAATCAGATCAACACTGGGTAAGTGGGCATAGAGTGCTTGGGCTGTCATATCGCTCTCAGTATTACTGTATTAGTGGTAAAAAGAATGGGTTAAATCCATTACGGTATAATTCGTTTTGGTTTAGCTTATGATCTAACACTAATGTCGCAAGATCGTCTGCGATAGGATCAAGGTTTGGTTGCTTTTCTAAAAATAAAATCTTGAGGTAGCTATTACAGTGACCGCAAGTTTCAGCACGTACCGCATCTTCTAGGGTTTCACTTTGTAGATGAATATTTTCACCATCCGCACATTGAGTACATTCAGCACGAAGACGATGCCATTCTGTTTCACATTGGCTGCAATGCAAGTAACGGTGGCCACTGCCTTTAATCAAACTTGCCACTGGCGCACCACCACAAAGAGGGCAGAAATGCTGTTTTACATTGGGCTCGGGTTGCCACTCTAGTGCCGTGGTTTTTACAAGTAGGCTGGTGAATGTATTAATACAAGCCCATAGCAAAATAGCAAGATCAGCAGGTACACGCTCAGGCTGGTTATGCTGAAGTGCGGTGAAGTAATGGTGTAGGGTGTCGCTATCAAGATCTTGAAGTGAATCGATCACTTTTACGATGTCGTCAGATGCAACTAAACGTAATGAGGTGGTTAATTGCGCTAACATGGCTTCTAAGATTGGAAACCAAGCTTGATCTAAAGATAGCGGCCAAGTTAAAGCATTTTCTGATACGAAGTTAGCAACAGGTTGGGCAAAGTCTTCGGCCAATCGCGCTTGTTGTTGAACAATTTGTCCGGCTAATAGTAGGTAATCTGCCATGAAAGAGTCTTTAGCCAGTGCACGTAAACGCTCGGCACGAGCTGAAAAAATGGTTGCAGGATCACCAATAATTAACGGAGTAAAGCCATCACTTTTTTGTTTTATAATGGTATTTTTATCTAGAATTTTAACGCTCATGCTGTTTTCCAATGACAAGAATACCAACCAAAGTAAACCTTGGTTGGTATAAAAAGGTAAAGCGGTAAGTGCAGGCTTACCGCTTTTAATCATGTTGTTAGTGTTGGTTTTTGCCGCTAGTTAGCGAACGTAGCCAACGAGGGTGGTGTTTTTTCGCCCAAGCAGGAGAAACCTTCCCTTCTAACATGCCATCGATAGAGCCTTCTACCCAGTACGCCATGTAAGCATGGATAATCAGGCTAAGAGCAAAAACAATGGCTGTGATTGAGTGAACAATCAGTGCAATGCGAACGACATCAATGCTGAAGTAAGCCGCAAAGTAGGCACGCCATGCAATCAAACCGGTAACAAGAAGGATCAGACCACAAGCAATAAATTGACGTAGGATCATTTTTTGACCTGCGTTGTATTGTCCAGCTTCTGGTACGTTTTCTTCGTTCTCGGTTAAGACGTCTTTAACTTTTAGCATCCACTGGAGATCACCTTTTTCAAAGTGGTTATGGCTCCAGTAGCGTGCAACTAAAAACGCAAGTCCGATTGTCATCACAATTGCGCCGAATGGGTGCAAAATACGTGCAAGTTGCGGTGAACCGTAGACATAGCTAAGGAAGTGCAATGGTGCGAACATAAAAGATAAACCAGACAATAGAGTCCAGATACCCGTTAGTGCTACCGTCCAGTGCACAACGCGATCTAAAGGCTTATGACGTAAAATTGTTTTATTCAAACTCATTTTTCATCTCCTTCTTCTTCCGCAACACGGCTGCGACCAACAGTCACACGGTGAATCGCTGCCAACGCAAGCGTACCCACTAAACCTGCTGCTGCAAGTGGCTTCACATCGTCTTTCCACAATTTCACTGTTTCGCTGATCTTTGGATCTTTTGGCAGATCGTAACGTTCAGGATCAGTAATATCGTGCAACACATAAATCACGTGTGTGCCGCCCACACCAGCTGGGTTGTAAATACCCGCGTTCTTGTGACCTTTGGCTTGCAGTGCAGCCACTCGTTGGTTAGCGTATTCAAGAATTTCTTCTCGCTCACCAAAACGTAGTGCACCTGTAGGACAGGTTTTTGCACATGAAGGCACTTGACCTGCCTGTAGGCGATCAAGACACAAAGTACACTTGTAAACACGGTTATCGACTGGGTTCATGCGTGGAATATCAAACGGACAACCAGCAATACAGTAGCCACAACCGACACACTTTTCAGAGTTAAAATCGACAACACCGTTTTCGTATTGCACGATAGCATCAGGCTCTGGACAGGCTTTTAAACAGCCTGGATCTGAACAGTGCATACAGCTGTGTTTGCTGAATAACCATTTGAACTTGTTATCTTCTTCAATTTCTTTGAAGTGGATAGTGGTCCATGTTTCAGCGGTTGTATTTGGCGGATTTTGGTAGGTACCTTCAAAGGTACCGACTTTGCCGCGCAAGTTGTTCCATTCGCTACACGCATCCATACAGCCTTTACAGCCAGTACAGCACGTTACATCGATAAGCTTTGTTACCTGAATTTGGCGTTTACGCGCATCAGGTGAAGGCGTTAGCGATGATGTCGCAGAACTACGAATAATATTCTGTGATTCCATACCCATGGCTTACTTCACCTTTTCCACGTTAACCAAGAATGCCTTGTACTCTGGCGTTTGTGAGTTAGCATCACCCACACATGGCGATAGCGCATTTGCTAAGTAGCCAGGTTTGGTGTCGCCTTCATAACCCCAGTGAATAGGAATACCCACAGTGTGAACGGCTTGGCCATTAACATGCAGTGGTGTAATACGCTTAGACACATACGCTTTTGCTTCAATGAAGCCACGCTTAGAGGTGACGCGAACCATGTCAGCATTCTTAATGCCACGTTCTTTTGCCAAGCCTTCGCCAATCTCAACAAATTGTTCTGGTTGTAGAACAGCGTTGAAGTGAGAGTGACTTGTCCACGTATGGAAGTGCTCCGTTAAGCGGTAAGTCGTACCCACAAATGGGAACTGCTCTTTTTGACCAAGCTGTGCAAGATCGTCTTTGAAAATACGTGCCGCTGGGTTTGATACCACATTCTTATGTAATGGGTTGGTACCAATGGGTGTTTCAAACGGTTCGTAGTGTTCAGGGAACGGACCTTCAGCCATTTTATCTAATGCAAATAGACGACCAACGCCTTCTGGTTGCATGATAAATGGACCCGCATTGCTTGATGGTGGAAGCTTAGCGTTAAAGTCAGGCACATCAGGGCCAACCCATTTGCTACCATTCCATTCAACTAAAGTGCGTGACTTATCCCAAGGTGTGCCGTCAGGACGTGTTGATGCACGGTTGTACAGAACACGACGGTTAGCCGGCCAAGACCATGCCCAGTTTGGTGCTAAACCTAAACCAGATGGATCGCTGTTATCACGACGTGCAGTTTGGTTACCCGAAGGAGTCCAACTACCGGTGTACAGCCAACAACCTGCTGTAGTAGAACCATCAGCTTTTAGTTGAGCAAAGCTAGATAGCTGGTTGCCGTTAGCATCTTTACCGTTAAGTTCTTGTGCTAATTCTTTAGTGTTTGGCGCATCAGGAATGGCGTAGTTCCAATCTAGAGAAAGGATTGGATCTGGGTATGTACCACTATGTTGTTGGTACATATTACGCATCTTCATGAAGATACCCGCTAAGATCTCAGCATCACCTTTCGCTTCTCCCGGCATATCTGCCGCTTTCCAGTGCCACTGTAACCAGCGCGCTGAACTTACGATGGTGCCATCTTCTTCAGCAAAACATGCACAAGGTAAACGGAATACTTCCGTTTGGATATTCTTGGTATCCACTTCGTTTACGTTTGGTTTGTTCTGCCAGAACGTTGATGTTTCTGTCGCTAGTGGATCGATAACCACTAAGTATTTCAACTTAGATAACGCATCCAATGTTTTTTGCTTGTTGGACATAGAGCCAACAGGGTTAAAACCTTGACAGATGTAACCGTTCATTTCGCCTTTCTTCATCATGTCGAAGACGCGAAGCATGTCGTAACCCTGATCCCACTTCGGCATCATGTCGTAACCAAAGTTATTTTCTGCGGTTGCATTTTTACCGTAGAACGACTTCAGTAATGATACGAAGAAAGACGGGTAGTGTTGCCAGTAGTTAGTTTGATCTGCTTCAAGTGCCACTGGTGTGTGGTGCTTAAGGTGAGTGGCAAGATCGACATCTTTATCAGATGGCAGTTTCAAGTAACCCGGCAGATTTTGTGCTAACAAACCAAGGTCAGTAATACCTTGGATATTTGAGTGACCACGTAGGGCGTTAACACCGCCGCCAGCCATACCCATGTTACCTAGAAGTAACTGGATCATTGCCATACAACGGATGTTTTCAGCGCCTTTTGAGTGCTGAGTCCAACCAGTTGCGTACAAAATAGTGGCAACACGGTTATCGGCAGCAGTGCTACCTAGCGCTTGACATACGTGTTCAAACATATCAACAGGCGTACCTGTAATGTTTGAAACTACATCAGGTGTGTAGCGAGATACGTGCTCTTTCAGTAAGTTCCATACACAGCGAGGATGTTGTAGGGATTCATCCTTCATTGCGTAGCCGTTATCGTCTAGCTTGTAGAACCAGCTACTACGATCGTACTGACGTTTCTCTGCGTCATAACCTGAGAACAGACCATCATGGAATGCGTAATCATCACGTACGATAAAGCTAGCGTTAGTGTAGGCTTTTACATATTCGTGATTTACTTGGCTGCTTGCGATCAGGTAACGAATAGCACCTAATAGGAAGGCAATATCAGCACCAGAACGGATTGGTGCATAGTGATCAGCCACTGCTGCAGTACGCGTGAAACGTGGATCAACCACAATGATTTCAGCGTTATTGGTTTTTTGAGCTTCAATTGCCCAGCGGAAGCCTACAGGGTGTGCTTCTGCTGCGTTGCCGCCCATTACAAGGATTACGTTGGCATTTTTAATGTCAACCCAGTTGTTGGTCATCGCACCGCGGCCAAATGTTGGAGCAAGACTTGCTACCGTTGGGCCGTGTCAAATACGCGCTTGAGTGTCAACTGGAACCATGCCCAAACCACGGGCAAATTTTTGTGTTAACCAACCATTTTCGTTGCTTTCTGCCGAAGCACATAGCATACCTGTGGTTAGCCAGCGGTTAACTGTGGTGCCTTGCTCATTTGTTTTAACAAGGTTTTCATCACGGTCTTGCTTCATTAACTTGGCAATACGAGTGAATGCTTCATCCCATGAAATACGTTGCCATTTGTCTGAACCAGGTGCGCGATATTCGGGGAATTTCAAACGTTGTTCGCTGTTAACAAAACCAGCTAGACCCGCACCTTTTGGACATAATGCACCACGACTTACTGGATGATCGGGATCACCTTCAACGTGGAATACCTTTTGTTTGATATTACCGTTTGCTGCACCAGTACTGTAAAGTAAAGTTCCGCAACCAACAGAACAGTAAGAACACGTATTACGCGTTTCTTTTGCTGCTGTTAATTTAAATTCTCGAGCTTGCGCCCAAGCTTTTTGCGGTATTGTGGCAAGGGAGGCAATAGATGTCGTAGCGACAGCTCCCGCGCACAATTTAAATAATTGACGTCTACTTATATTCAAAGTCAACTCACCTAATTATTATAAAAAGAATTGTATTACATAAGAGGTCGGATATTATAGGCGCGAATATAATATCGTCAAATCTTTGTGTGAAATAATAAATGTCTAGTTGTTTAATTACTGATGAATATATAGAGCATCAGGGATATTCTGTTCATGAAATAATTAAATATAAGAACGGAATAAAAATAGAATGTGAAGACTTTATTGCTGAAGAAGTTCCCATTGCGCTTATTTATAATGGAATATCTCATGCAGTAATGATGGCAACCCCATCAAATCTAGAAAACTTCGCAATTGGTTTTTCATTATCTGAAAGAATTATTAATAATATTAAAGAAATAAAAAATATTGATATAAAAAGTAGTAAAGAGGGGATAGAAGTTTATATAGAATTACAAAATCGTGCTTTTATGATGCTAAAAGAACAGCGTCGACAACTGGTAGGAAGAACCGGTTGTGGGTTGTGTGGTATTGAACATTTAAAGCAAGCAATGAAGCCTGTAAATACGGTTCCTGATACGCAAAGAATGCCTCTTTCTTTTATTAATCAATCTATTAAGTTTCTACATGAGAATCAGGAACTCGCTAACCGTACAGGTTGTACCCATGCTGCCGTATGGTTAAATGAACACGGTGAATTAGCGGCGATTTATGAAGATGTTGGTCGTCATGTGGCGCTAGATAAGTTAATAGGCGCTCGTGCAAAATATTCGCAACTTACCAAAGGTGCAATCTTAATTACCAGTCGTGCTAGTTATGAAATAGTGCAAAAGGCAACATCTGTCGGTGTGGAGATATTATTTGCAGTATCAGCACCTACAGCATTAGCAATTAATTTAGCTGAAGAATCTGGATTGACATTAATAGGTTTTTGTCGAGAAGGTAGGGCTACTATTTATACAAAAAAACATAGAATAATAAATTAAGCATATTTCATAAAATTAAAACCTAGATTATTTATAAAATAATATAAGAGGTTTATGACGTTAATACTTTCTTTGTTTATATTTCCATTAATCAGTAATAATCATGTTAAATAAGTAAAAGTAACAAAGACTGACTTAAACAAACCAATAATCCCCTTTAATTTTAGTTGTATAAGATAACCAGACTTTTAATTATAGGTGATATATAAATATTTTTATAACTGTGAATTATAAATGATTAACAGCATGATTTTATTGGAGTCATTAAAATGCATAAGTTATGATTTGTTTTTTATCATAATTAGGAATCAGTTGTGTTAGGGAAAATATTAACAGGATTGTTACTTGTAGCTTCAAGTACGAGCGTGATAGCAACACCTTGGGAAAAAGTAAAAACACCAACATCTGGTGAGTCAATGTCTATCGGCTCATACTCGAATGGGTGTTTAGCAGGCGCGGAAGCACTGCCACTGGAAGGTGATGGTTATCAAGTTATCCGCGCTGAACGCGGCCGTTACTATGGTAACCCTGAAACAATCACTTTCTTAAAAGAGTTAATGAAAACTGCACAGCAACTGAAAATTGGTAATGTGCTGGTGGGAGATATTGCGATGCCTCGTGGTGGACGCTTTTCATCAGGTCACGCCAGCCACCAAACAGGCTTGGATGCGGATATTTGGTTACGTATTCCAGAAAAACCGTTATCACAGAACGATCTAAAAACAGTTTCAGCACTACCTATGGTTGATGTGAAAAATCACAAAATCATCGAAAAGAACTGGAGCAGTAAACAAGCGCATTTGATCCAGCTTGCGGCAAGTGATGATCGTGTCGCCCGTATATTCGTTCATCCTGTGATCAAAGAGCAGCTTTGTAAAACGGAGTGGAAAGATCGTGATTGGTTACGTAAAGTTCGTCCTTGGTTTGGTCATTACTACCATTTCCATGTCCGGTTAAATTGTCCTGAAGGCAGTACCTATTGTGAGCCACAAACCCCACCACCAGCAGGTGATGGCTGTGGTAAAGAGTTAGCCTCATGGTCACCAGATTTTAAAAAGCCTGAGTCAAATAAACCGGCGGTTAAACCAAAACCTAAACCGAAGCCAGTGTTACCAGCTCAGTGTAAGGTGCTTATTAATAGTTAATTTTGCTAAATTAACTGTGTATAGGTATAAAAAAAGCGCCGCAAGGCGCTTTTTTATTGTTTGTGGTTGGATCGAATAAGAACTAAGCAAGACCTTGTAAGGTTACAAACTTTTCTAGCAGTTCATCGTCAGATTCAACGTGATCAGGATCGGTAATAATGCAGTTGGTGATTGGACAAACCGACTGACAGGTCGGCTTGTCGTAATGCCCTTTACATTCAGTACAGCGATCTGGGTTTATTTCATAGATGCTATCACCCATGGTGATCGCCTCGTTAGGGCATTCAGGATCACACATGTCGCAGTTAATGCATTTGCTTGTAATGAGCAGTGCCATAGTGCTTATTTACCGTCTTTAGGAGCGTGAGGGTTACGTGTATCTTCGCCATTACCCAAGTTACGCATTAACAGACCAAAATCAAGATCCATATCAGCAGGTACAGGGATAAATACGAAGTGTCCATTGCCTTTCGCGTCATCAATCACTTCAGACTTACGGTTTTCCATCGTCTCAAGATTGAAGATAACGTTACCTTTTGGTGTCATTACTTCAAGGCTATCACCAACAACGAACTTGTTCTTCACTTCAACTTCAGCAAGATCGCCACGGCGTTTACCTGTGAACTCACCAACAAATTGTTGAGAATCAGAAATTGAGTAACCGTAGTCATAGTTTTGGTACGTGTCATGGGTGTGACGACGTAGGAAACCTTCAGTATAACCACGGTGCGCTAAGCTTTCTAATGTGCCTAGTAATGATTCATCAAATGGTTTACCTGCAACGGCATCATCAATCGCTTTACGGTAAACTTGCGCAGTACGTGCACAGTAATAGAACGACTTAGTACGGCCTTCAATCTTCAGTGAGTGAACACCCATCTTAGTTAGACGCTCAACGTGTTGAACCGCACGAAGATCTTTTGAGTTCATAATGTAAGTACCATGCTCATCTTCAAACGCCGCCATTTTTTCTTCAGGACGGTGAGATTCGCTTAGTAGCACAACATCATCAATGGGTTTTCCTAGACCTAGTGTATTATCAGGACGCTCTTCAACGTCTTGTGTTTGCACTGCGTCTTGAATTTCAACGATTTGACCCGCATCGTTTTCAGTCGCTTTTTCTGTTTTATATTCCCAACGGCAAGCATTCGTACATGTGCCTTGGTTTGGATCGCGCTTGTTGATGTAACCAGAAAGTAGGCAGCGACCAGAGTAAGCCATGCAAAGAGCACCATGAACGAAGATTTCTAGTTCAGTGTCAGGGCAATGCTCACGAATTTCTTCGATTTCTTCTAGTGATAACTCACGAGATAGAATGACACGCTCAACACCTTGGCTAGCCCAGAATTTCACTGTTGCCCAGTTAACTGCGTTGGCTTGAACTGACAGGTGAATAACAACCTCAGGGAATGCTTCACGAACCATCATAATAAGACCTGGATCTGACATGATAAGTGCGTCAGGGCCCATTTCTACGATTGGTTTAAGATCGCGAATGAAGGTTTTTAGCTTTGAGTTATGCGGTTGAATATTACATACCACATACAGCTTTTTACCTTGAGCATGTGCTTCATCAATACCAATCTTTAGGTTTTCGTGGTTGAACTCGTTATTACGAACGCGAAGACTGTAGCGAGGTTGACCTGCATAAACGGCATCAGCGCCGTAGGCAAATGCGTAACGCATGTTTTTAAGGCTGCCTGCAGGTGAAAGTAATTCTGGTTTAAACATTGCTCTATATTCTCTTATTCTGATTCCAGATCAGTTCGTATCACCTAGTGATACAAAGTTAAGGCGGGATTTTACGTTTTTCGTGACCTAAGTGCCACTTTTCTCCTTGAGTTTTTTCTTTGTTGCAATAATTACATTCGGTAAAATCGCTTTTAAGGCGGGGCGTAAACAATCTAATCGTGATGAAATTACAGATAAATAGTTGCTGCTATTAGATTTACCTCATAATCTACGTCTATTGCATTTTATTTTCTTCATTTCATCGTCAGGACAGACTAATGACAACCAAACCGAAACACCGTCCCACATTAAATGATGTTGCAAAACAGGTGGGAGTAACAAAAATGACGGTGAGTCGTTATTTGCGTGATCCTAGCTCTGTGGCTGAAAGTACACGAGAAAAAATCGCGGTAGTGGTGGAAGAGCTAGGTTATGTCGCCAGTCGCGCGCCTGATATTTTATCGAACCGTAACAGTAAGGCGATTGGGATCTTACTGCCATCGTTATCTAACCAAGTGTTTGCTTCTTTATTACAAGGGATTGAATCGGTAACCAAAAAAGAAGGTTATCAAACCCTGATCACCCACTATGGCTACAGTGCGGAAGAGGAAGAAGAGAAGATTGCTTCGTTATTGTCTTACCATGTTGATGGTTTGATTTTGACTGAAAGTATTCACAGCGAACGCAGTTATAAGATGATCAATGCTGCGGCTATTCCAGTGGTAGAAACGATTGATTTGCCTGAACATCCAATTGATATGGCGGTAGGGTTGGATCACCAACAGGCGGCATTTGATTTAGTCTCTAAGATGATTGAATACGGACGCTGCAATATTGTTTATTTCGCTGCGCGATTAGATCGCCGTACCCAATTGCGTTGTGACGGCTATATTCAAGCGATGGAAGCAAAAGGACTAACGCCACGTATTGTCTCGACAGAAGAGCACTCGAGCTTTACCCAAGGGCGAGAATTAATGCGTCAGGCTCTCTCGCAACACCCAGAGTTAGATGCTGTGTTTTGTACCAATGATGACTTAGCAATTGGCGCTATGATGCATTGCCAAGAGCACAATGTTGCCATTCCAAGTCAGGTAGCCATTGCAGGTTATAACGCCTTAGATATTGGTAAAGCGATTTCACCGACGCTTGCGAGTGTGAATACACCACGTGAAGAAATTGGTGCTGCAGCTGCGACATTATTATTGAAGAAATTAGCAGGAAAGAAAGTGGCTAATCCTATTCAAGATATTGGTTATAGCTTGTACTTAGGCGAGAGCTTAGGAAAGCCTGAAGTAGAAAGTAAGTAATAAAAAAACAGCGCACGAGAGTCACGTGCGCTGCCTACATTTATTCATCAATCTTTATTTATTAATCACTGATTGATTTAGCATTACGCTAATAGCGCTACCGCCTCTTGAGAAAGTTTGGTGATTTCTTCCCACTGACCATTATCAATCAGATCTTTAGGTAGCATCCAAGAACCACCAACGGTGGCAACACATTTCACCGCTTTGTACTGATCAACGTTTGCTGGGCTAATGCCGCCAGTTGGGCAGAACTGTACTTGTGGTAATGGCGCTGCAATAGCGGCGAGAGCTTTAGCACCACCATTCGCTTCTGCAGGGAAGAATTTTAATTGCTGGTAGCCAAGCTCTAATGCTTGCATGATTTCTGATGGTGTACTCACACCTGGAATTAAAGGTGCAGTGCCAGATTTTGCATAGCTAAGTAGCTTAGGTGTCATTCCTGGAGAAATCACAAATTTTGCGCCAGCTTCAACTGCAGCGTCATACTGCTCGCAGGTAAGTACCGTTCCTGCTCCTACCATCGCATCAGGCATCGCTTCCGCAATCGCACGAATTGCATCAAGAGCAACAGGCGTACGAAGGGTAATTTCAAATACCGTGATACCACCATTTTTTAGTGCTTGTGCCATAGGAACAGCGTCTTCTACGCGTTCAATGATCATTACAGGTACAACTGGCGATGCGGCAAACACATCTTGTGGATTAACTTGCCAAGTATTCATGTTTTTCTTCCTATCCAATAACTTAAAAAATAGTGGCGCCAGTATCGGCACTTGAAACTTGCTTGCGTAAATTGGCGAATAAGTTACGACCAAAGGTAAATGCAGGTATATCGTTTTCAATCGGTGCGCGACGAGCTGTAAGATCAGCGTTAACCGTTAGCTCACCTGTGATCGCATTTAATTCCACCATATCGCCATCTTGAATTAAACCAATTGCACCACCACGTAGTGCTTCTGGCGTAATATGGATTGCAGCAGGAATTTTGCCTGATGCACCTGATAAGCGACCATCGGTAACCAATGCGACTTGATATCCTTTCTTTTGGATATTACCTAAAATTGGCATTAATTTGTGAAGTTCAGGCATACCATTTGCTGCAGGTCCGTTATGGGTCACAACAATCATCGCATCTTGATCTAACAAACCTTGTTTATAGGCTTTTTCAACCTCGTTTTGGCAACGGAATACTTTCGCTGGTGCTGTAATATGTTGATGCTGTTTTGCAACCGCAGACACTTTAATCACCGATGTACCAATATTTCCCTTTAATACTTTTAAGCCACCTGTCGGGTTAAAAGTGATCTCAGGTGTACAAATTACATCACTATCTGTTGAGTCTGCACAAGGCGACCATACCAGTTTGCCATCTTGTAAGCTTGGGGTGGTCATTTGATCAGTAAATTCACCAAACGCCGTTTTCACATTGGTATTGAGTAGCCCACGTTGGTGCAATGTTTTCATTAAGGTTGGTACGCCACCTGCTTGTTGGAAAGCATTAATATCAGCAGGCCCATTCGGGTACATGCGCACCAATAAAGGAACCACATCAGATAAATCACTAATGTCATCCCACGTTAAAATAATGCCCGCACTACGAGCAATCGCCACCATATGTAAGCTATGGTTAGTACTGCCACCCGAGGCTAACCATGCCACTAAACCATTTACCAAACTTTCTGCCGTCATTACTTCATAAAGAGGGCGGTATTGGCTTGATTGCTGATTTGCTGCCGCAGCAATACGACAAGCCGCTTCTTCGGTTAATACTTTACGTAGCTCGCTTGTTGGTGGTACAAACGCCGAGCCCGGTAGCATTAAGCCCATGGCTTCTAAAATAAGTTGATTAGTATTCGCTGTGCCATAAAACGTACAAGTCCCCGGTGAGTGGTATGCCTGACATTCCATGGTTAATAGCGCAGCGGAATCGACTTCACCAGCGGCATATTGTTGACGAACACTAACCTTTTCATCATTGCTTATGCCGGTACCCATAGGTCCAACTGGCACGAATGCTGTTGGAAGGTGTGCAAAAGATAATGCACCGATCAATTGTCCCGGGGCGATTTTGTCGCAGATGCTTAACAATAATGTTGCATCAAAAGCGTTATGACTTAAGGTAATTGCCGTTGCTTGAGCGACAATATCACGAGAAAAGAGCGACATTTCCATGCCTGGTTGACCTTGAGTAATACCGTCACACATTGCAGGAACACAACCAGCGACTTGGCTCGTATGACCGTATTCCGCTAGCGATTTTGCAATAATATCTGGGTAATATTTATAAGGCTGGTGGGCACTTAGCATGTCATTGTAGCCACTGACGATAGCAATGTTGGCATGCAGAAAATCTAAAATTGCTGATTTTTCTTGGGCGCAATTAGCGGCAACAACGTGAGCAAGATTACCGCAAGAAAGTTGGCTACGGCCTTTACCCGCTTGTTCCATTTCTTTGGTCATGGCTAACCATTGCGGATAACTTTCAGCACTTCTTGCTTTAATGCGCTCGGTAACGGCTGAAATAATCGGATTCATAGATTTGCCTCACGTAATTGCTGAACAGCATCTTCAATAATTTCGTTAATAGAACCATCGATAGAGACAGTGAACACATCCATCTCATCAACAGGACGCTCAAGAGTTTCAAGTTGGCTAGTTAACATGGTGTCACGCATAAAATGACCTTTACGGGTACGCATTCGGTCAAGGATCAATTCACGATCACCATCTAAAAAGATGAACGATACATTTTGATTACCTTCACGGATCTGATCGCGATATTTCTTCTTTAAAGCTGAGCAAACAATGATCCCAACTTCATTTTTATTCTCGAGGCTATAAGCCGCATCACGAATACGTTCTAACCAAGGTTCACGATCGGTATCGTTCAATGGATTTCCACTGGCCATTTTTTGGATGTTGGCTCTTGGGTGTAAATCATCACCATCGATGAACTTTGCATTTAAGCTGTGGGCGATACCTTCACCAATCGTAGATTTCCCGCAACCACATACCCCCATTACAATTATGCTTTGACCTGCCATTTTTTAACCTCTATCTCACTTTTGAACATCAGTTGTTCTATTTTCTTGTAAGTTACCATGTTACGGGTAACATGTTACCCGTAACATTTAGCGTTGTGAAGATACTCACAATAAAAATATTCACAACGGAATAAAACATTCTTTTTTGCTGGAGAGATCCTGTATGACGTTAGACCCAACCTACTTATTGTTCATCGCAGTATGTTCTATCTTGTTGTTATTATTACTAATAATGAAATTTAAGTTACATGCTTTCCTAGCTTTAACTTTAGTGAGTTTTATTACAGCAGTAGTAACAGGTGTAAATGCTGATCAAGTTGTACCTACCATGATGTCAGGGTTTGGAGGCACATTAGCCTCTGTTGCTCTGCTTGTCGGTCTAGGTACCATGATAGGGCGAATTCTTGAAGTAACAGGGGGCGCTAAAGTACTAGCGGATACCTTAATTGGTAGGTTTGGCCCTGAAAGAGCACCTTTTGCATTAGGTGTTGCGTCGCTGTTGTTTGGTTTTCCAATCTTCTTCGATGCTGGGTTAATGGTTATGATGCCTATTTTGTTTAGTGTTGCTAAACAATTTGGTGGCTCAACAATTAAGTACGCGCTACCTGTTGCTGGTGCTTTTGCTGTAATGCACGCATTCTTGCCGCCACACCCAGGTCCTGTCGCTGCAAGTGAGTTATTAGGTGCAAATATTGGTTTATTGACCATTGTTGGTTTGTTGATTGCACTACCAACTTGGTACCTAGGTGCTTACCTTTACGGTCTATGGGCGGGTGAACGCTTTAAACTGCCATTGCCACAAGCTTTCTTGGCAACGCAAGAAGTAATTGACGAAAACAACTTACCTAAGTTTTCAACAGTTCTTGCTATTTTGTTAATGCCTTTAGTGCTTATCTTTATGGACACGGGTCTACACACGCTAACAGTAATGGGTGTGGTAAATGGTGATGACGCTTGGGTTAATGCCTTACGTATGTTGGGTAAAACTCCTATCGCATTGATGATCACCTTGTTGTTCTGTTTAGCGCTATTTTCTAAGAATTACGGCATGGCAAAACTTGAAAAGCTATGTGGTGATTCACTTGCGCCAATCTGTGCCGTTATTCTTGTAACGGGTGCGGGCGGTATGTTCGGTGGCGTACTACGTGCAAGTGGTATTGGTGACGCGTTAGCTAACTTAATGTCTGATACTGGTATGCCAGTGATTGTGGCGGCATTCTTAGTTTCAACAGCGTTACGTGTCGCGCAAGGTTCAGCAACGGTTGCTCTAACTACAACAGCAGCGCTGATTGCACCTATGGTTGCCGCAACAACAGGTCTAAGTGCTTTAGATTTATGTTTCATCGTAATTGCAATTGCATCGGGCGCAACCGTGTTATCTCACTTCAACGATTCAGGATTCTGGCTAGTAGGTAAACTGCTAGATATGGATGAGAAAACAACCCTAAAAACGTGGACGGTAATGGAAACTCTTCTAGGTACAATTGCCTTCACAATTGCTGCAACATTAAGTATTTTCTTATAAATTAAAATAACGTGTAGAAGCCAATACGGGAGTAGTGATACTCCCGTATTTTTTTATAAGGACTGTATTATGACAACCCAGAGTAAGCCAACAACATGTTGTGACTGGGCAACGACCGATCCACTGCTACAGCATTATCACGATACCGAATGGGGCAAAAAAACGTGTGATGATAACGCCCTTGCTGAATGCTTTATTTTAGAGAGTATGCAAAGTGGCTTGAGTTGGTTAACCGTTCTGCGTAAACGTCCGGCTTATCGAGCAGCTTTTCTTGATTTTGATTTAGCTAAAATTGAAGCAGAATTATTGCCACAGCCACGAGAAGGATTAGTTGAGCATATTTGCCAGCAGTTCGATGTTATCAAGCATAAAGGTAAAATCGCGGCAGCATTGAATAATTTAGAGCTTTTGGTTGCAGTGCGAAAACACACCCCATTAGTCGATTTCTTTTGGCAGTTTGTTGATAACAAAGCCATTATAAATCAATGGCAAACCATTGCTGAAATACCAGCACAAACTGAGCAATCAGCAAATATGAGTAAGGTGCTAAAAAAGCAAGGTTTTAAATTTATAGGTGCGGTGACTTGTTATTCCTTTATGCAAGCAGTAGGTATGGTGAACGATCATCTAACAACCTGTCACGGTTATTCAAAAAATAGCTAGTTATTGATATTGTTAAACTTTTATTTAGGCACATTTGCAAAGTTAGTTTGAGTGATAAAGCAATGCAACGCTTTAGATAAGCGTACTATGCTTAACGACATCTCTCTTATAAATAACAACAAAGGTCTCTTCATGGAAAGTGGGGATAGCAATATCATCTTTCATGTCATTTCTGTGTTTTTTAACATGTCATGGCAAATCTTTTGGCCATTAGCCTTTGGCTTAATACTCTCTTCTTTTATTCGTAACTTATTACCCGTTGATACCGTGGTGCAACACTTGGGTAAAACCGATGTGAAAAGCCTTAGCTTTACCACGCTATTAGGCATGATGTCATCATCGTGTTCTTATGCTGCGGCGTCACTGTCTCACACCCTATTAGCCAAAAAGGCAACAGTCGCTAACGCAATGGCATTTTTAGTATCAAGCACTAATTTGATAGTGGAAATGTTTATTGTGCTGGTAGCACTCATGGGCTGGACATTTTTATGGGGTGAAGTTATTGGTGGCTTGATCTTAATTGCAACTGTTGGCTTTTTGTTTAGCCGTTTTTATCCCAAAGATGTTGAACAAGAATTACGTCAGCACATAGCCAATGCTGCGCCGCAACAAAAAGCCAGTTGTGGCATGGATATGTCTGAAATGAAGCATGAGAGCAGTGATTGCGGTATGGACATGTCTAACATGAAACATGAGAGCAGTGATTGCGGCATGGACATGTCTAACATGAAGCATGAGGGAAGTGATTGCGGCATGGACATGTCTAACATGAAACATGACAGCAGTGATTGCGGCATGGACATGTCTAACATGAAACATGAGAGCAATGATTGTGGCATGGATATGTCTGAAATGAAGCATGAGAGCAGTGATTGCGGCATGGATATGTCGAACATGGCTATGCCAGCAAAAAATGACACTGGCACAATGGCAAAAATCACTAAATCTGCCAGCTTCTTCCAAATGGATTTGGCAATGATAGGCAAAGAGATCTTAATTGGTGTTGTTGTATCATCAATCTTAATTGCTTTAGTACCACAAGAAGGTTGGCGCGCCTTATTTATCAGTAATGATGCCGGATTACCTGCTTGGTTACACTCGTTGCTTGATGTCATTATCGGTGTTTTTGTTGCTATGATTGCCTATGTATGTTCAGTGGGTAACTTAATTTTAGCGGCAGCACTGTGGCATGGTGGCATTTCATTTGGTGGGGTGATTGGCTTTATTCTTTCCGACGTATTAACCATTCCAATGATGCGTGTGTACCAAAAATATTATGGTAAACGTCCAACAAAATGGATGGTGGGTTTACTGTTTATTGCGATTATATTTACAGGCATGTGCGTTGATGCCATTTTCAACGGTTTTGGTTGGGTCACAACCGATCAAACCTTACGTACTTTAAACCAATCCGGTTTTGGTATGAACATGACCACAGTGATGAACTTGATCTTCATTCCGCTTTCTATTTGGTATTACCGTTTAGGTAAAAAAGCCAATGCAGGCATGGGAATGAGCATGTAATCAATCCGCGAGTCAATAACAAAGCCGTGGTGCTTAGGTTGTAAAAACAACAGAGCACCACGGCTTTTATTTCGCATATTCGATGTCGATTAAATAAAGGGATTAGCCTTTATTTTCTAAACCGCCAACCACTTCAAATAGGTTTGGTAAGAATGCTGAGAATTCACCGCCCATCAGTGATAAATCCGCATCAATACGTTGCGCCATATCTTCACGGTCGATATCTTCGTTTTGATCTTTGATTTCATCAGAGAACTTCAAACGCTTCACGGTTAAATCATCAGCAAGGACAAAGTCGACACGGTCTTGCCAGTTTAAAGCCAGTTTCGTTACCACCTTGTTTGCTTCAATGTGTGCAAGAATTTCGTCGCAGTTTAAATCCTGTTGTTTACAACGGATCACACCGCCATCTTCTTCAATCGCTTTAAACTCTGCTTCTTCACCGATAGTGAAACCATGAGGCGCTTGATTGCTACGCACCCATTCTGTCATCGTTAGGGCTAACGGTTTTTCAGGAACGACAGGTACAACAGGTAGGCTACCGATAGATTTACGTAGTAGCGCTAGCATATCTTCTGCTTTTTTAAAGCTGCCTGAATCAACCACAATATAGCCAAGCTTTGGCATGATAAGGGCAAAAGTTTGCGATTGACGACTGAAAGCGCGAGGCAGTAAATCCATCACGATTTCATCTTTAAGCGTATCTTTCTCAGTCTTTTTCAGCTTACGACCAAGATCTTTTTCCTGTATCTCAATTTTGTTATTTAGTGATTCTTTGATCACAGAAGCAGGCAGCATTTTTTCTTCTTTACGCGCACAAATTAAAATATTGTCGCCAGAAACATGGGTGAACATATCACCATGTTTACCTAATGCGTGTGCCCAGCCAAATTTTTGGATATCTTGGCTGCCACAAGGCGTGAAGCGGAACTCTTCCAGCTGTTTTTCCAGTTGGTCTGCATTTAAATTAATTTCACGCGTAAAGCGGTAGGTTAGTAAATTCTTAAACCACATCATGGCAGTCACACTTCCTAGGGTTAAACAGTTGGGCCGCACATATTAACCTAACCACTAAAAATTACTAAGAGGCGTTTGTGATTGAAGCTTAAGATTGTGTAATAACTTACTGAACTGTGAGTGAAATTAAATTTATGCTCTCACAATAAAGCCGTTATATTTTAGGTTTGAAAATCGCTTTCATACGTTTAGCAACCATTAACCGAGAAACCGTAAACATGTTACTGATGGTTCTTTGGTGTAAACGGAAAATTGTATCGTAGATGCGGCGAATAAGTAGCCCATGTAATACAAATTGGCTTTCCATTTTAGAGCCAGGAGCAAAAGAGCCAACCGCAAAGTAATGCCCAACCGCAACCACCATTCCGCCATCTTTAAAGATAAAGTCAGTGAGTGGTTTCCCATGTAAAAAACCACCCAGACTTTTGGCTAAATGTTCTGCTGCTCGATTCGCCGCCTGTGCTTTTGGTGGAACAAAACTGCCATCGGGTTGCGGAATAGCCGCGCAATCACCGAGCGCGAAAATACAGCCATCGACGGTTGTGGTTAAATCCATATTGACTTCAATTTGATTGATACGGTTATAAGCCAATCCGCCAATACCATTTAGCCAATCAGGGGCCTTAATCCCAGCTGCCCAAAATTGAACATCAGCATCAAGCGTACGATCATCGCTTGTGATCATACTTTTCTCAGTCACTTCGCTAATGCGAGTTTGAAGTAAAACATTAATGTTATTTTTCTCAAGCTCTTGCTGCACCTTACGCGACATTTTTTCAGGACTATTTGGTAATACGCGATCTGCCGCTTCTATTAAATTAATCGTTAACGGTGTGCCGTTATAACGTTGTAGCTTTCTACTCACACGTTCAAGCTCTGCTGCCAGTTCAACCCCTGTTGCACCAGCGCCGACAATATTAACTGTACGGGGCTCTCCTGCACGTAAAATGTAGCTCATTCGGTGCCATGCTTGGCGTGCTTGGTTGGCTGAGTCTAAAAAGATGCAATGGTCTTTAGCGCCAGGGGTATTAAAGTCATTGCTTACCGCGCCAATAGCGATAATTAAATAATCGTAATCCAGCTCATAGTTAATGTTATCGGCAGCACTACAGACAGAAATCGTTTTTTCTTCGCGATGGATATCTGTCATTGAGGCTTGATAATGCTGATAGCCATGTCGCGCGCCATGAGTGAAATAACAAACCGTATCAAGATCGCTATCAAATGTCCCCGCTGCGATTTCATGCAAACGCGGTTTCCAGAAGTGATGGGTTTCTGGTTCCACTAAGATGACATCATCTTCTTTTCTTATTGTTTTCTTTAATAGGGTTGATAGTTCAATGCCAGCAGCCCCCCCACCGACAATAATAATTCGTGACATAGTCAGTCCTCATATAATGATTATGAGTTCGTTCATAATGGGATAATTATCACTGTCGCCGCATCGACAAAATAAAAAAGACCGTTAAGGTCGAGAGTTAGAAAGGCGAAATGATAGGGTTAAAAATTACTATAGAGTCTAGATGGGATTTTCTGATTGTGTGGACATTTGTTATTAAAGAATTCTGCCATTATCGGATGCGTTAATGAAATAAAGTAAGGAGGGGGGGATTTATAAACAGAAAAAAGCCTTGAGCAAAACTCAAGGCTTTAGAGGATTCATTTGGCAATGAAATTATTTAGCAGGCGCGAAATCTTCTGCAGCTTGGCGGTGCGCGGTGTAGATAGCTTCACCGTCACTTTCTGCATCGAAGATAACAGTAACATCAGGTGAGAACAGGATAACGTCGCCCACTTCAGCAACGTATTTATTGCCGTCTGTATCACGCATGACGATCTTACCTTTAGTAACCACTTTGTACTCTACTGAATCGTAAAAGTATTCAAACTCTACGCCTGGAGACATAGTGAAATGACCAATCGTCAATGGCGCGCTGTTATTGGTAACAGCAACTTCAGCCATATCACTTTTTAAGCCTTCAACTTCTAACAGTTTGCTTAAATCATTTAGCTTAAAAGTACCTGATTTAATCAGAGTGATGCCTGGCTTTTCGGTTAATGTTGTCATTGGATTGACCTTATTTTTTATAATAAGGCTGAAATAGCGGATTCAGCCTTTTGTAGGGCGTAACAAAAAGTACAATAATTACCTTTTAAGTTAGTAATTAATGGTAAATAGAAAGAACAATAGTTAAACAGTAATAATAAAAGAAAGAGTAGTGTTCTTTTATGGGTAATACTTACTTATCTGCTGCTGAAAGTAGCTTTTCAGAAAAGTTTAATGCAGCTTTGTGCTGTGAAAATACTAAGCCAGAGTGAGAGCGTTCAGCAGTGCCTTGTTTTTGGTAGTGACCAATATTAACTGCATTAGTTTTTGATTGCTTAACGTTAATGTTGCCAGTGAAGTTACCGTCTTTTGCTGCAGCAGTAAAAGATGTTGCGATAATAGCGGCTGCGATTGTTGCTTTAATAACTGTTTTCATGAGTAATAAAACCTTTTGTTTTGAATTTTTGTGAACGCCTTGTGCGTTTCGATGTGGCTATATTAATTCTTTCAAAAAGCAAAACAATTACACAATTTGGTAATTAATTATTACTTATGGGTAATAATTGTGTTGGTGATATGAATTCGGCTCGGGATGGGTTTGTAGGTTTATGAATTTATGGGAAATTAAGTGAGAATAAATTTTTGAGTGATGCAAAGAAGAGCTGATGAGAAAGAGGAGGTGTGCTGATGGTTCACACTCTTTACTTAATAGTAACGTGGGCAACTAGAAGTAAATAGGTCGTTTTTGAGAGTAAAAGGATGGTTTGTAATGTGAATTAGGATTACGTAATACATGAAAGACTCCATATGTTAAATGCATCCAATTTTAATTTAATAGTTTAAACATACCCGTCCTTAAGTGTTATCTAATAAATCAAGATCAATTGTGGCATTGTTCGCTCATGATTATTTAGTATCAAGAGCTTTATTACTTTAGGGATGGAGTAAAAATGAATAAGATTTCGAGAAGAAGGTTATTAAAAGGTGTTGGAATCGGAGGATTAGTTGGTGTAACCGGAGCTTGGGCTCTTACTAAAAAGCAAACACCAGAAAAAGCGTTAGAAGATTTACTGGAAAATGCAATAACTGATCTACCAGCAGCCAGCATCAGTGCTGCTCTAATTAAAAATGGTGAGTTAGTCTGGGAAAAGAGTTCTGGTTATCAAAATCTAGAAAGTAAAAAACCGGCAACGTTTGAAAGCATATGGCCGACTTTAGGCTCTGTCAGTAAGTTGGTCACTTGGACTGCCGTGATGCAATTAGTGGAAAAAGGTAAAATAAAGCTAGATGGTGATGTTAGCGATTATTTGGGATTCACCATGTGAAATCCCCACTTTCTTGAGATCCCGATCACGCCATATCAATTGTTAACTCACACATCATCCTTGTCTTCTCGAAGAATGACATCAGACCCGGACAGCATGGCAGATTTTTTCTGTAAAGATTACTCTGATGATCTGAATGCATGGATTACATCTAATATTTCTCCGGATGGTGCTCATTACCGTTCAGATTTGGTTTTTGACCTTTACCAGCCTGGTGATTTCACGCAAGTTACACCAGATCCTATTGGTGTGATCGCAGGTTATTCAAATTTGAATGCTTTAGTTGCTGCTTATCTAATTGAAAAAGTAACTAATTTATCCTTTGAAGAATATACATATAAATATATATTTTCCCCCTTAGGAATCAAAGATATCGGTTGGCAGAAAGCCGATTTAGATCAACAAAAACTCATTACGCCTTACGAAGCGAAAAACAGTCCTCGAGCTCCAATTATGGGCGTATATACCAAAAGCATGAAAGATCGCGGTTACTAAAGTCAAAGGGTCATCCCTTCTGATGGCAATAAAAACTATTATACTATTGATGATTGTAGTTATTTTTCACCTTTCAATGCAGCCGGATTACTAGGATCTTCCACTTTGGCATTAACCACTTTTATGCAATCCTTCCTTTCACAGAATAAAGCTAAAACGGCATTACTCAAAAGAGAAACCATCGATAGTATTTTTCATGTTCAGCGTAATGATCTTACAACAGGTAGCAATCTTGGACTTGGATGGTTCCAATTTAAAACGGCACGACACGGTACATTTTGGGGACATGATGGTGGTGGGCCTGGCATTCTGTCACGAGTTATGATCGATCCAGATACTGGAAATGGTGTGGTACTACTCATTAATAACTATTTTGTGGATTTCAGGGAAAGAGCCTTACTGCTTAATAAATTATGTGAAGTATTAAAAACAGCCTAACGCAGGATGAATAATCATCTTTTGACGATTTTTTGTACGTATAAATAGAGCCACTGTTAAATATACATTTAAAAGATCGCTTCATAGCGGTCTTTTTAATTTTAACTCACTTAAAAACATACCTTATTTCCCCAAACTAACTCCCTGACTTATTTATCAAAAATAAAATTCCGTGGTAGCTGTGTAAGGCAGTGAAATAGCAGATGTGGTTTGGCAGATCTCACGGTACAATCAGCAGATTATTTCTGGCTAGGTTGCGCATTATATTATGAAAATTATCCATACCTCTGACTGGCACTTAGGGCATCAACTCCACGGTTATAACCGCGACTATGAACATCAAGCGTTCTTAGATTGGCTAGCCGATGAACTTGAGGCTCAGCAAGCGGATGTCTTAAGTCATTACTTACCGCATCAATGGCGATAATTAAATAATTGTATTCCAGTTCATAGTTAATGTTATCGGCAGCACTACAGACAGAAATCGTTTTTTCTTCGCGATGGATATCTGTCATTGAGGCTTGATAATGCTGTTAACTATGTTGCGTGGGCTGTTGAAACGAGAAACGGTGATTTTTGCTTGGAGAAGGACGGTTTTAACTCATTTTCTATGTGAAAGTTTATTTGAATAAAAAGGTAAACTTCTTGCGTTTAGAGAAGAGTCTGAAGAACTAAAGCAGGACCTGATTGAAAATACGAAGGCGACAGAAACAATAAAGCACACATTACAAAGAAAAGTTGACTTTAGAGCTCAAGATATAAAGAGCCCTTTTCATCATAGGCAGAAATAGAATCAACTACTACTGGTTTCCTTAATGTACAAACTATACTAACGGTAACGTTCAGTATAACAATGGCCGCCGAAGCGACCTTTTAGAGTCATTAAAATGTGCCAAAGTTAGTAATATTTAATAAATTTTTATTCAACATACCTAAAGTTGATCAATACCATTATCACAGCGTATTTTTTTATTTTTAATTGTATCTAATAACAGTTCATGGTTTACGCCTAAATTATCTTGGGAGTTACCTTCATGCCAAAGATGGTAGCCAATACACCCACAACGAATATGCTGTATTTTTATTCCGTTATTAACTAGGCGTTGCGCAAAATCACTATCTTCTCTTCCCCATCCAATAAAATCGTTATCAAAACCATTGATAGCTATATAGTCTTGTTTCCAAAAAGCAAAATTACAGCTTCTTATATTTTTAATATCATTTCTTATAGATATAAGGGCTTTAGTTAAGAACGATGAGTTGATAGCATTTTTTCTATACCTTAACCCTTTAATCCCCCAAGAGAATAAGTTTGGAAATTCATATCCATTCATAACACGAAGACTTAATTCTTTTCTCATCTTAACTCTAGGGCCTTGAGTTAAAGTACCTTTTTTAGCGTTATTAATATGTGATTGAATAAAGTTTTGAGTTAAGAACATATCTCCATCGATCATTACAATAAAATCGCCGGAGGCCGCTTTTACGGCTAAATTCCTGGCTCTAGAAGCTCGAAAACCTTCATCTTCTTGATAAGCATGAATTAATGGAACAGGAAAAGTATCTTTTAAACTGCTCAACATTTCGGCTGTACCGTCTGATGAACCATCATCAGCAATAACTACCTCATCTGGTAAAATATTTTGCATGCAGACGCTATTAAGAACAGCCTTTAAATATAATTTAGAGTTATAAGTTGTTATTACTAAAGATGTTTTCATTAAGGTGTCCGAATTGTTGAATAATATATAAAGTATTTAGATGTATTTATCTAAATCAAGGCGTTACAAGCAGAGCTCTAGAAAGTGCTCGTAGTAATAAAAGCACGATAAACATTAAAGAAATAAATTATAATTAGTTTCAACTAAAACAACACTAAAAGTTTTTTAATTTTTAACACTTTAAACTACATCATTCTCCAAAACTAACTCACTGACTTATTTATCAAAAATTAAATTCCGTGATAGCTGTGTAAGGCAGTGAAATAGCAGATGTGGTTTGGCAGATCTCACGGTACAATCAGCAGATTATTTCTGGCTAGGTTGCGCATTATATTATGAAAATCATCCATACCTCTGACTGGCACTTAGGGCATCAACTCCACGGTTATAACCGCGACTATGAACATCAAGCGTTCTTAGATTGGTTAGCCGATGAACTTGAAGCTCAGCAAGCGGATGCCTTATTAGTTGCTGGTGATATTTTCGATACTGCCAATCCGCCAGCCAGCGCATGGCGCATGTTGTATCGCTTTTTGGCAAAAGTGTCGAAAACCCTACCGAATTTAGATGTAGTGATGATTGGCGGTAACCATGATTCACCAAGCAAGCTTGATGCGCCTCATGAACTATTAAAAGCCTTTGATTTGCATATGGTTGGCGGTATCCATCGTTTAGAAGATGGCACCTTAGATGTTAAGCGTATGCTGGTGCCTATCACTAATAAAGATAAACAAACTGCCGCGTATGTATTAGCTGTGCCGTTTTTGCGCAGCGCAGATTTACGTACCGATAACCTTGATGAAAACGAAGACCGCTTAATTAAAGGGGTAGAAGTGCTATATAGCGATATGACCCAAGCCGCCCGTGAATTGCTTGCGCCAGAACAAGCGATGATCGGTATGGGACACGTGTACATGGCATCAGGACAATTATCTGAAATGTCGGAACGCCGAGTACTTGGCGGTAATCAACATGCGCTACCCGCTTCCATTTTTGCAGATGACATGAGTTATGTCGCGCTTGGACATTTGCATTTAGCTCAAAAAGTGGCGAAGAAAAAACATGTGCGTTATAGCGGATCGCCGATTCCACTGTCGATGTCAGAGCGTAATTATAACCACCAAATTTTAGCAGTAGAATTTGATGGTAGTAACGTTAAAGCGATTGAAGAGATCAGTATTCCTCGCTGTGTCGATATGCTTAAAGTGCCAACCAAACCCGCACCGTTAGATGAAGTGTTAGCCGCATTAAAAGTCTTACCTGACGATGAACTGCCACGTGAGCAACAACCCTTTTTAGAAGTACATGTGTTGCTTGATAAACCACAAGCCCTCTTGCGTGAAAAAGTGCTGCAAGCATTAGAAGGCAAATCCGTTCGTCTTGCCAAAATTACGCCCCATTACAGCCAACGCGAGCAACAAGATAGCTTGCAACACCGTCGATTATCCGAGGTGTCGCCACAACAAGTGTTCGCATTAAGTTGGAATAAGAAATTCGATGGTGAGCCAACCGAAGCAATGGCTGAAGCGTTTGAAACCCTATTAACTCAAGTTGAAGAACAAGAATAAGAGAGATAATAACAATGAAAATCCTTGCGCTTCGTGGTGAAAATTTAGCGAGTTTACAAACCAAATTTGAGATTGATTTTGCGGGTGGTAGATTAGGCGATGCTGGCTTGTTTGCGATCACAGGTAAAACAGGGGCGGGTAAATCTACCTTGCTCGATGCGATTTGTTTGGCGTTATTTGATCGTATTCCGCGTTTGCAATCAAATAAAAAGAACGATGCTGAAATCGGTCGTGATGATGAAGATAACCGCATCAAAGCCAATGATGTGCGCAGTATTTTATCCCGCGGTAAAGGTGAAGGTTTTGCCGAAGTCGATTTTATTGCCAATGATGGTTCACACTGGCGTTCGCATTGGCATGTTCGTCGTGCTCGTGGTCGTGCAGAAGGCAAAATTCAAGCTGCTGAACAGTGGTTAGAAAATATTGAAACAGGGCAGCGTTTCGCGGGTAAAAAACAAGAACTACAAGCGGAAATTGAAAAGCTGATTGGCTTGAGCTTCGATCAGTTTCGTCGTGCTGTGATGCTGCCACAGGGCGAGTTTGCGGCATTTCTAAAAGCTGGGGCTGATGAACGTGCAGCACTGTTAGAGCGTATGACGGGCGGTGAAATTTACGGTCGATTATCCATTGCGGCTCATGAACGTGCCAAAGATGAAAAGCTCAAACTGACGCAACTTCAAGGTAAGTTAGGTGATATCGCACTGTTAACTGACGAAGAGCGCGAAGCATTAAATACTCAATTGGTCAGTGCTCGTGAACAAGTAAATAGCCAGCAACAAAAGTTAGAGCAACTAAAACAGCATCAAGATGTGTTGGTGAATGCTGAAAAACTGACGCAGCGTATTGGTGAAAGTGAGCAGCAGTTAGTACAAGCCAAGCAAGACCAACAATTAGCCGCGCCGCGTTATCTGCAATTGACAAAATATGAGCAAGCACTGCCTGCCCGCGGTGATTTCACGCTATTAACCCAAGCACAGCAACAAGTGATCAAGTGGCAGCAATCATTGCAATTAGCGACCGCTGAATTAACGGCTAAGCAGCAGCAACAAGGGCAATTACAAACGAGTGTTGAGCAAAGCCAGCAGCAATTAGCGCAAAAACAACAGCTGTTAACCGATCTTGAGCCAAAACTAAAACAAGCGGCAAGTATTGAGCAAAAGCGTGATGCTTTACAGCAGCAAAGCGCAGAGTTACAGCAGCAATTAGCTGGCTTAAATAAAGACCTCACGATCCAGCGTGAGCAACTTGCGAGTAAGCAACAACAGCAACACGCCGCCCAGTTACAACAGCAACAAGTGACCGCTGCATTGGCTCAAACGCAAGGGGTAAAAGCCTTGGCTGAGCAGCAAAATGCGATTAAAGATAACATCAGCCAGTATCAACAAGCGCAAAGCCAAATTGCACAGCTGCAAACTGACATAAAACAGCGTGAAACAACATTAACGAGCGTGGCGCAGCAGCAGATCCAATTGGATAAACAGCTTTCTGCATTGGATCAGCAAAAGCTGCAATTAACGCAGCAAACTGCTGAGCACGATCTAACGGCATTAGAGCAATTACAAGATCAAGAACGCCAGCATTACGCTGCATATCAGCAATTAAGTAGTAAGCTAAAAGAGAGTTTATTCGGCCTAGATAAATGGCATGGTTTGCTTCAACAGCGTGATAAATCTCAGCTTCAGCAGCAAGGTTTAGTGACGAATATTGCTAGCTGTGAGCAACGTTTGGCGGCATTAGCGCCTGAGTTATTACAATTAGATGCTCAGCATAAAGAAGTAGAGCTTCAGCTAAACCAAAGCCGTGCTGTCATGAGCTTAAATGACTATCGCGAGCAGCTTGTTGAAGGTGAAGCTTGCCCACTGTGTGGCTCTGAAAATCATCCTTATCAGCAGCATAATCCGCAAGTTGAAAACATTATTAGCCAACAACAACAGCGATTACAGCAATTAGCCCAGCAATTACAAGATGCTAATGCCGAGCAGCGCCAGCTAACTCAATCTGTCTTGCAAGAGAAGCAACGTCACACTGATATTGAGCAAGAAATTGCAGGTTTTAATAATACGATTCAGACGTTAGTTAACCAGCAGCAATGCCATTGGACCGATCTTATGGCAACGGATCTAAATGCCATTACTTTGACTGAAATTACCTTATCGACTGATAGCGATGTAGCTCAGCTTTCTCATTATCAAGCACATTGGTCACAAGCAGTCGATGATGCTAAATCGCAAATGCAGCAGATTAAAGTTCAGGGTGAGCAGCGCAAAGTGCTGATTGAAGAAGTCAAGCAACAGCAGCTTCAATTACAGCAATTAACTAAGCAAGAAGCGGATCTGAAAGAGCAAGGTTATCTGCTAACTCAGCAGCAAACTCAAGCGCAAGAACAATGTAATGCGTTTACGGCACAAGCTAATAATGTGCAAAACGTGATAGCTGAAAGACAGCAGGCGTTAATGACAATCTATGGTAATGACGCATGGGTAAATGCATTAGCTCAGCAAGGTAAAGCGGGGTTTATTGCCGATTTAGAGCGCCAAGTTCAGCAATATCAAACCAATATTGAGCAACAACAATTGCTTGAAAAACAGCTGGCAGAGCTTGCGCCAGTGCTAGCGACGTTAACCAATAGCGTTCAACATAGTGAGCAACAAGCCCATGAGTTAACGGCAAAAGTAGCCCGTCTTGCGAAAGAGCAACAGGTTTGCTGGCAACAACGTATTGAGCTTATTGGCGATCAGCCACTCGATACGATTGAACGCTCAGCTAAAGCCGATGTTGATGCACAGCAGCAACAATGCCAACAGCGACAAACACAATTAAACCAATTGGCAGAAGTGATTGCCGCAGAGTTAACCAAACAGCAGAACGCGACCCAACAATTAGCAGAATCTGAAACAGCACAACAGAATTTACAACAAGTGTGGCAAGCATGGTTGGAAAAGCTTGCGTTAACAGAAGCTGAATTAACGGCGTTATTAAGTCACGATGAGGCATGGTTACAGCAAGAGCGCAGTGAGCTAAAACAGCTAGAGCAAGCGGTGTCGCAAGGCGAAACTATTGTTAAAGAAAGACAGCAAGCACAGGTTGATTATCAGCCGACGGTTGAATTAGCCAAGCAGTGGTTTAGTGAACATGACATTGGTGATGACGCCTCAACTCAACAGCAATTGTTTAACCAATGGCAGACGGAAAAATCGCAACTTGATGATCAAGTCTTCCAATTACGTCAGCGTTTAGATTTAGGCGAACAAGCGGAAAAACAAGCTGGCGATCTTCGCTCAGCATTAGCGACCCAGCAAACGCAAACCGAGCTATGGATAGAAATGAGCGATTTAATCGGATCGGCTACGGGTAATAAATTCCGTACCTTGGCTCAAGGATTAACACTGCAACAGTTAGTGATTAATGCCAACCATCACTTGCAAGATCTTGCGCCACGTTATGCGTTACAACCAGTACCGGGCAGCCCATTGGCGTTGCAGGTTATCGATCATGATATGGGTGATGAAGTACGTAGTGTGGAATCGCTTTCGGGGGGAGAGAGTTTCTTAGTGTCGTTGTCTTTGGCTTTAGCCTTAGCCTCACTGGCGGCAGATACGCGCCAACTCGGCTCTCTGTTTATTGATGAAGGATTTGGCACCCTAGATCCTGATAGTTTAGAAATGGCATTAGCCTGCCTTGATGCACTTCAAGCGGATGGTCGACAAATTGGTGTTATCTCTCATGTAGGTACTTTAGTTGAACGTATCGGGGTGCAAGTGGCGGTTGAAGCACAAGGGGGGGGGCGTAGTCATATTGCCATAAAAGGTTAATATAAATACGCATTAACCCATTGTAATTATTTAATATTTATCTCATTATTTTATAAATTATGAGAGTGTTTAAATGATACATATTCAACTTGGTTTATACTTTTATTACAACAAGTCACAAAAGTGTAATATTAAGAACACATAATGGCGCATGTCAGATGAAGCAAACGACTAGGTATATTTGATTATGGTAAGACGGATTCTTGTGGTAGAAGATGAAGCTCCAATTCGTGAAATGCTATGTTTCGTGTTGGAGCAAAAGGGCTATCAAGCGATCGAAGCTGAGGACTATGACACAGCACTAGAAAAAATGTGCGAACCTTATCCTGAGCTTATTCTCATGGACTGGATGTTACCCGGTGGTTCAGGTATTAACCTGATCAAACACCTTAAGCGCGATGAACTTACACGCCAAATCCCTGTTGTAATGTTAACAGCACGTGGTGAGGAAGAAGATAAAGTTCGTGGCCTTGAAGTAGGTGCGGATGATTACATCACTAAACCATTCTCTCCCAAAGAGTTAATGGCACGCTTAAAAGCGGTTATGCGTCGTGTGTCACCAACAGCATTAGATGATGTCATTGATGTGCAAGGGCTGAAATTAGATCCTGTATCGCATCGTGTGACATCGGATGATGAACCATTAGATATGGGCCCAACAGAGTTTAAAATGTTGCACTTCTTTATGACGCACCAAGAGCGCGTTTATAGTCGTGAACAATTACTCAACAATGTTTGGGGCACTAACGTTTATGTTGAAGATCGTACTGTTGATGTTCACATTCGTCGTTTACGTAAAGCGTTAGAATCAGGTGGGCACGATAAGATGGTGCAAACGGTACGTGGAGCGGGCTATCGCTTCTCAACTCGCCCATAGTAATGATCCACAACCCACACTAGGGTTGGCTATATAAAGAAAAATACGAGCCTTCACCCATTATCGCAGTTCGATAAGGTTGGAGGTTGTGTTGTTTGTACGAGTAAAGAAATTTAATGTAACGGATCCATACCATAACTCCGTTACAAGGAGTAAAGCATGGTCGAAAGATTGTCATGGAAAAAATTGGTATGGGAGTTAATTCTGTTTTATCTACCGTGGATCATCCTTGGTATGATTTTCGGTTATTTACCGTGGTTTTTACTCGTCGCAACTTGGATTCAACTGATTTGGCATTTCCACAATCAATTGAAAATGTCAGATTGGTTATGGAAAGATCGTAGCCTTACTCCTCCTTCTGGCTCTGGTAGTTGGGAGCCGCTATTTAATGGCATGTATCGTTTACAACAACGTAATCGTCGCCGCCGTAAAGAACTCACTACCTTAATTCGTCGTTTCCGTAATGGTGCTGAATCATTGCCCGATGCGGTTGTTGTATTCCGTAGTGAAGGCAATATCGTTTGGTGTAATAAATTAGCGCAGCAATTATTGGGCTTGCGTTGGCCTGATGATGCGGGTCAACCTATCAGTAACTTATTAAGAAGCCCTGATTTTGTCCGTTATCTGGCAAGACAATCTTTTGATACGCCATTAGAAATCACTTCACCTATGAACTATGACCGCACCTTAGAGCTGCGGATCATGCGTTATACCGAAGGTGAGTATTTGATGGCGGTACGTGATGTATCTCAGCTTAAGCAGCTTGAAGGCATGCGTCGTAATTTCTTTGCTAACGTTTCTCACGAATTGCGCACGCCAATGACGGTGCTGCAAGGTTATCTTGAAATGTCGTCAGATCCTGACATGCTATCGGGACCAATGTGGGATCGTGCACATGGGGTGATGACGGAGCAATTAGCGCGAATGAATGCGCTAGTTGAACAGTTATTAACCTTGTCAAAAATTGAAGCCGCTCCAACCATTGAGTTAGAGGAAGTGGTCGATGTACCTGCGATGTTAGATATTTTAGAAAAAGAAGCGATCTCACTCAGTGGGGATAAAAATCAGCATTTTAATTTTGAGATTGATCAGAGCTTAAGTGTCTTAGGAGATGATGATCAGCTACGTAGTGCGATTTCTAATTTGGTTTATAACGCGGTTAAACATACTCCAAGTGATGCTGATATTACGGTTCGTTGGTATCGCTCGCCTAACGGTGCAAGATTAGAAGTAACAGATAGTGGTGAGGGCATTGAAGCTCAGCATATTCATCGCTTAACAGAGCGTTTCTATCGTGTGGATAAAGCCCGTTCTCGTGAAACTGGCGGTAGTGGTTTGGGACTGGCGATTGTTAAACATGCTTTGAGCCATCATGACTCCCATTTAGAAATTGAAAGTGAGCTTGAAAAGGGCAGTACCTTTGCATTTACACTGCCGTCTCGATTAATTGCAGATAACACTCAAACGGCTGAATTAGCCGATGATATTTAGAAGTGATTAAAGAGATGAAATGTATAAGTAAGCGATTGAAATCTTTTACTGGGGTATTGTTGTTATTACTGGCTGGCAGCGCTCAGGCTGAAACTGAAACATCCAGTATAGAAACATCAAGCGTTAAAGCTGTAGAGCCAAGCTTATTGCCTTATCAGAAAGTGAGCGGCATTTCCGGTAACTTGTCGTCAGTTGGTTCAGATACCTTGGCGAACTTAATGACTTATTGGGCGGAAGAATTTAAACGTCGCTATCCAAACATCAATATTCAAATTCAAACGGCAGGGTCATCAACAGCGCCAACCGCATTAATTGAAGCGACAGCGCAACTTGGCCCAATGAGCCGAGCAATGAAAAACAAAGAAATTGAAGCATTTGAGCAAGAGTATGGTTATAAACCGACTGCGATTAAAGTTGCCGTTGATGCGCTTGCGGTGTTTGTGCATGAAGATAATCCATTAAAGGGGATTAACTTTGAGCAGTTAGATGCGATTTATTCACAAACCTTACGTTGTGGTGCATTAAAACCTATTACCAAATGGGGACAGCTAGGCTTGCCGGGTAGCTGGAAAGATCGTGGTATTCAGATCTATGGACGAAATTCAGTTTCAGGGACCTATGGCTATTTTAAAAAACATGCGCTATGTCGAGGGGATTTTCGTAACAATGTTAATGAGCAACCGGGATCGGCATCGGTTGTACAATCGGTATCAACTTCATTAAATGCGATTGGTTATTCCGGGATAGGCTATAAAACGACAGGGATTAAAGCGATACCTGTGGCGCGTGAAGGAGATGATTATGTTGAAGCGACGATTGAGAATTCAGTCAGTGGTCATTACCCATTATCCCGCTTTTTATATATTTATGTTAATAAACACCCGAACAAGCCGTTAGCACCGATGGAAGGGGAATTTTTGCGCTTTATTCTATCGAGTGACGGCCAGAAAATTGTTCAAAAAGACGGTTATATTCCGTTACCCGTAAAGGTTGTTGAACAAAATATGGCTGCGCTTGGGCTGTAACTGTAGATGATGTTTACTGCCTAATAAGCTAAGTAGAAATGGTTAATTGACAACGCCAGCATTTCGCTGGCGTTGTTGTTTTAGCTGTTAGGTATAACTATGAGTCACTCAATTCATTAACTTCTAGCATCCATCCCGCTTTATGCCAATATTCTTGTTCCGTTCGCATATCTGCTGCGAGTAATTTATTTTCTGATGTCCAACCTTTAGGTAAGGTTAATTGCCAGTGCTCTTTATCGGCATTCACTTTTATATGTGGTAATGGTTCATCACTGCGCTGCCCATTTAACACCACGGCAATACGCAAGGTACGAATTAACGGGTAAAGATGTTTACGTTTATAGATGGTCAACTCGGGCATTTCTGTCAGTTTTAATGTTTTACGTTGATAGCGTACTAAGGTTGAAAGTACCGTTTGTTGTTCGATATTGAATCCTGGCATAGTGCTATATCGAAGTAAGTAAGCACTATGGCGATGAAATCCGGGATAGCTTATATTTAGCCCAACTTCATGAAGTAACGCACCCCATGATAGCAAGGTCGATAATTCGTTTTTGTTCATTCCTGGTTGAGTATCTATTTGATCGTAAATATCAATCGCAGTTGTTTGAACACGTTTCGCTTGTGTGGTGTCGATATTGTATTGTTTTGCCATTGCATCAGCAGTACGAATACGGATATCACTGTGACGGAATCGTTGTTCCATTTCATACAGTAACCCCTCGCGTAATGCGCCACTGGAAAAATGCATATCATCAATATCAAGTGCTTCAAACACAGCACTTAAGATCGCTACTCCAGCGGCAAAAACAGGCTTTCTCTCATCGGTTAAGCCCGGAAGTTCGAGATCATCTTGATGTTTAAAGGTGCTAATTTGATCAAGTAATCGGTTTAAACGAGATGATGTGATCACGCCATCGCTATGACCTTGAGCGATTAATACTTCACGGATAGCTTTAATGGTGCCAGACGAACCTAAGGTTTTATCCCATCCAATATCGGTATATTTACTGGCGATACTTTCAAGCTTCTGGCGTGCTGCAAGTTGGGCCGCCGCAATATTTTTACGGCTGAGTTTTCCATTAGAAAAAAAGAGTTTGTTGTAGCTTACACACCCCATATGCTTGCTATATAAAATATGGGTATCAAATTCTTCACCAATGACTAATTCAGTGCTACCGCCACCGATATCGATCACCAGTTTTTTACCTTTATCGGGTTGGGTATGTGCAACGCCAAGATAAATTAAGCGGGCTTCTTCTGTTCCGGGAATGATCTCGATGGGGAAGGGTAAAATACGCTCAGCTCGTTGGAGAAAAATATGGGCATTTTGCGCCTGACGTAATGTGTACGTTGCCGCGATACGGACATTTTCAGGTTTAAAGCCTTGCAGTCTTTCGGCAAACATTGCAAGGCAGCTTAAGCCGCGATTCATGGCGGCTTGATCAAGGTTTAAATGTTTATCAAGCCCAGATGCAAGGTGGACTCTTTGTTTATGACGGCTGACAATTTGAAGGCTTTGACCAACAATGCGAGCCACAACCATATGAAAGCTATTTGAACCGATATCGATAGCTGCTATTTCGCGAGGTTGTGGCGAAGAATTAGTTTTTGTCATTTTATTTCTCTGTTTTTTCAGCGTGCTTTTTCAGTTTTTTCTCGCTGTGTTTCAGATAATCATAAATTGCCGTTTGTGAGCGAATTTTTCGTCTATTACCACGCGGTACATAATGGTTATGCATGCCTTCATCGATAATACGTGCTTTGACAGTATCGCAAAGTTGGATATTAAGAATATCGATAATACGTTGTTTTAACACCGGTGAATTAATAGGGCACCCGACTTCAATACGATTATCAATATTCCGGCTCATCCAATCAGCTGATGAAATATAAACCTCAGTATCACCATTATTTTCAAATACCGCGACGCGAGGATGCTCTAGAAATCTGTCGATAATACTGATCGCGGTAATGTTGTCGCTGATCCCCTTAATCCCGGGAATTAATGAACACATACCTCGAACAATTAATTTGATTTTCACGCCGCTATTACTGGCTTGATATAGCATATTAATCAAACCTCTATCGACGAGGTTATTGACCTTAAGTGTAATACCTGATGGTAACTTTTGCTTAGCATGAGCTATTTCTCTATCAATGAGTTCATACAATCGAGAGCGAGAGTTACGCGGGGATACGATTAAATGGTTAAATTTAACGGGGCGATATGGGTTTGCGATATAAGCAAAGACTTGTTTTACTTCATCGGTAATGGCTTTTTCACAGGTTAGGAGTGAAAAGTCGGTATAAATTCGAGCGGTTTTTTCATTAAAGTTACCCGTACCGATATGCGCATATCGAACCAGCTCGCCTGATTCTTTACGGGTGATTAGGCAAAGTTTGGAGTGGATTTTTAACCCTGGCACACCAAAAATAACGTTTACTCCAGCCTCAGTGAGACGCCTTGCCCATTCAATATTGGCTTCTTCATCAAAGCGTGCTTGCAGTTCGACAACGACAGTTACACTCTTACCGTTGTTGGCAGCATCAATCATTGATTCAATAATGCGTGAGTTTTTAGCAACACGATAAATATTGATTTTAATGCTACGGACTTTGGGATCGTAAGAAGCTTGTCGTACCAACTCAGTTATATGACTAAAGGTGTGGTATGGGTAATACAATAAAATATCTTGCGCTTTGATGGCATCAAAGGCATTACGAGCCGATGTAAATTGATAGCTTTTAATTGGCGGAAGATCTTTGTTCTCTAAATAGCTTCTACCGACATTAGGGAAACCAATAAAGTCTTTAAAATTGTGATAACGGCCACCGGGGATCACACTGTCATAGCTTGATACTTGGAGTTTATCGCATAACACATTGATCATATCACCCGGCATATCACGTTGATATACAAAACGTACAGGCATCGCAGTTAGGCGTTGATTTAACCCTTCTGACATTTGTTCTAGCAAGCTGTGTTCAACTTCTTGGCTGAGATCGTATTCTGCATCGCGGGTCATTTTCATCGCAAATACGGCAAGTTCGTCATATTCAAAAAAGCCGTTGAATAAATCATCGATACAAAGTCGAATAATATTATCAAGCAAGATAAGGGTTTTATGACGTTTCCCTTTGGTTTTGGGTAATTGAACAAAACGGGGCAGTTGATCAGTTGGGATCTCTATTAACGCATAATGGGTTTCATGGTTTTTGGTCATAGCGACAGCAAGATAGGAGTATTCATCCTTGAGGACTTGCAGTATGTCGACATCGTCAGTAAGTAAAATCGGGGTAACATGGGGCAAAATGGTGTGTTGGAAATAATGTTTCAACCATGCTTTCTGGCTGTCTTCTAACTGTAATTCATTGACTAAAAAGATATGACGACGCGCCATTTCTAACAATATTTCATTGTATAGCGTATCAAAATCTTGATTTAGCTTTAGTACTCGACTTTGGATCTTGCTCAATAATTTTTTGGCTTGATCACTGCCACCTTGTGCTTCGTGAATTAAAATTTGGCGCTTCACATCAGCAAAGCGGACTTTGTAGAACTCATCTGTATTGCTGGAAAAAATACCGAGAAATCGTACTCGTTCAATGAGAGGAACAGACTTGTCTGCTGCTTCTTGTAATACTCGTTCGTTAAAAGAGAGCCAACTTAGCTCTTTTTCAATATATAGATTTTCGGTAGTCATGCGCGGTGTTCGTCCTTGTTACTTTGCATTATAAAACTAAGCTGTTTGTGGCAAATATAAGGTATTAGCGTTACAGTGAGATGTAAATTTGAGTGATTGTTTTATCAGCCAGATATTTAAATTATTGTTCAATATCTATGGTTAAATCATCGGCTAATAATTCTAATTGTTCTTGTACGGTATCCATGCTGAGATCGGTTGGCAGCTCGAGTTGAAATTGCGCGGTAAAAATCGGGTATCCCCAGTTAGGTGCGCTTTCCGTTTTCGTTTTGAGCTTGTAGATGTTTATGCCTAGTTGATGCAGATGGGTAGTGACGTCTTTAACAATCCCTAACCGATCATTACCTGTAACGGTTAATTTCTGCATTTGCTGTTGTGAGGAAGCTTTGATTTGTGCTTCTACAATGTGGATCTGCAACCCCGAAATTTGCGATAATGCATCGCTAAGTTGTTGAATGTGTTGAGGGGAAACTTCAACTTGAACAATCCCTGCAAATTGGCCGCTTAGCTGAGTTAATGAACTTTTTAGCCAATTCGCATGGTTGTTATATACCGTGTCTGAAAGTTGCTCTACCAGTCCCGTTTTATCTTTACCTATAACAGTAATTATGAGTTGCTTCATTACAGCTCTCCTTATTTGTAATGGTTGTTGATGCCGTGACAATTAGCAACAAACTTATTGATACTTATCAATAATTATCCTAATAACCATTTATGCTGTCTATGGTTGAAATGGACATAAATGAGTAAATGCGTAAGTTGTCATGATTTATTGATTGTTAATGACATTCTCTTTCAGTTCTGATTTATAAATTTGTGCACTATGTAATTTTGAGTAATATCACCTGTAATAAAAGTGTCATGTAATAGAAATACACTTTAGTCCGTATAAATAGGTTTGAGGTAATAATGGCACACGCCAGTTCGTTTTTAATGGGAGAAAATCATCTTCGTCGAATGAAAGATAAGTTAGCGCGTTTAGGTGTGACGGCTGGCGGTATTTTTGTACTTGTAACCTTGGTACTGATTTTTTTCTATTTACTCTACGTTATTGTTCCGATTTTCTCTTCTGTTTCGGTTAAACCAACCTCCCAGTTCTCATTGACCTTGCCGGGGCACACTGCGCGAGTAGGCATTGATGATAGTAATACCTTAGCTTATCGTTTTACCACGGAAGGTCAGGTAGATTTTATCCGACTATCACCACCGCCAGCATCAGGACAGGTGATTAAACAACAGACACTCGTTAATGATCCTACTGCCGTTGCAACCAGTTTGCCGCGGGATGGATTGGTCGCCTATGCATTGGCGGGTGGCCAAGTAAAAATAGTGAAAGCGGATTTTAATTTCACGTTTGATCAAAACAAAAAGCAGCTATTTCCGGTTATTGATTACCCTGTTGGAAAAGCGTCGTTATCTATCGTTGCCAAACAAGATATTATTGATAAATTAGCCATATCAGGGCGTGATAACACTATTATTTTAGCCGCTTATACTAACCAAGATAAACTCTCTGTGGTTAGGTTCTCTCATTCAGAAATGAGCGCAGCAGATGATAAAACATGGCAGCAATTTCAATTTAATATTGATGATGTACCTGCGAGTGTTGAGCAGCTTGTATTAACGCCTGACGGTAAAACACTTTATGTTTTAAGTGGTAAAACACTCTTTACTTATTCTCTTCAACATCAGCACGCGGTATTGAGACAAACCACGAAACTCTCTAATGATAAAACAGTAACGCCTGAGCGGATTAATTTATTATCAGGGGCGAATTCCTTATTAGTAACAAACTCTAATAATACGATCACCCAATGGTTTGAAGTGGTCAAAGAGGGGAAACGTCAATTAGTGAAGGTGCGAGATTTCCTTTTTTCTTCTAGCCCTATTGTGAAAATCGTCCCTGAGTATTACCGCAAAGGCTTTTTTGTTATTCAACAAGATGGTCGAGTATCGGCTTATTATACCTCTGAGCGTGATGTGATTTATCAAGATCAGGTATTTGAGACTGTCCCTCAAGATATCGCTATATCACCAAAAGCGAATATGTTGCTCACGCTAGATAATGGTAAGTGGCAAACCTATAAAGTGAATAATTCCCATCCGGATATTGGTATTTCCTCACTGTGGCAAGAAGTGTGGTACGAGGGATATCCTGAGCCTGATTATGTTTGGCAATCAACGTCAGCAAGTGACGAGTTTGAACCCAAATTAAGCTTGGTACCGATTATTTTCGGCACATTGAAAGCTGCGTTTTTTTCGATGTTATTTGCGATACCGTTGGCACTGGCGGGGGCGATTTATACCGCTTACTTTATGTCCTCTAAAGTGCGTCGATTAATCAAGCCAACGATTGAATTAATGGAAGCTTTACCGACGGTGATCTTAGGTTTTTTAGCTGGAATTTGGCTTGCACCTGTCGTTGATCAGAATCTGACTGGGGTTGCCTTAAGCTTTATTACATTACCGATAAGTATGGTTGTAATTGGTTTTATTTGGTCAATGTTACCTGGACAATGGCGTTCACGTATCCCTCATGGTTTTCACATCGCTATTTTGATCCCGATGATCGTCTTGATCGGTTATGGCTGTTTTGCGGTGAGTCCATGGTTGTCTCAGTGGCTATTTGGCAGCGATTTACAAAGTTATTTATCTCATGATTATGGTATTGGTTACGATCAACGTAATGCGTTAATTGTTGGTATCGCAATGGGGTTTGCGGTGATCCCCACTATTTTCACGATTGCAGAAGATGCAGTGTTCTCTGTCCCTAGCCATTTAACGAAAGGTTCTTTGGCATTGGGTGCGACGCAATGGCAAACCTTAACCAAAGTGGTTTTGCTAACAGCAAGCCCAGGTATTTTCTCGGCGGTAATGATGGGGCTAGGTCGAGCTGTTGGAGAAACGATGATTGTATTGATGGCGACGGGGAATACCCCTGTTATGGATTGGAATTTATTACAGGGCTTAAGAACATTGGCTGCAACCATTGCGATTGAAATGCCTGAATCGGAAGTGGCAAGTTCGCATTATCGCGTATTGTTTTTAGCGGCGTTTGTATTGTTCGTCTTTACCTTTGTATTCAATACAATCGCTGAGGTTGTGAGGCAACGTTTACGTGAAAAATACAGTTCACTATAAGAGAGGGAGGTGATCATGATTAAATGGTTTAAATCTGGCTCTCCTTGGATTTGGGTAACTGCGGGTGCGGTTAGCCTAAGCCTTGTTGCTGTTTTAGGATTATTATTACTTATTGGTTATAAAGGCTTAAGCTACTTTTGGCCTTCACCTGTTTATCAATTCGATATTGATATTGCAGGTAAACACCAAACCGTGATTGGTGAGTTGTATGACAGTAAAGCGATCCCGTTGCAGCAGTTGCGTGAAGCTGGGGTTGATGTTTCTCATATGCCTGGTCCGGTTGAGATGCGTTATCTCATCAAAATTGGTAATCGTGAACGAGTGGGCACCGACTTTTTTACGGTATTAAAAAGCCAAATAAAACATCAAGAAATAGCGAAAAACATTGCTGTTGTCGATCGAGAAACGAATGGTAAGTTTTATGGCTATCCTATCGCAATCATGGCAAATGGTGTGCGTAATAGCATGGACTATTTACCTATCGCGTTAAGTGAAGCTTCTGCAATTAGAACTGAATTAAAGAAACTACAACAGATCGAAATTGCAGATACGAATTGGCATTTAGAAAAGCTACGTTTAGAAAAGCGTCAATTAGCTTTAAAAGATAAATTAACGTCTGACGAAAAAGCACGGATTGAACGTGAGGAACTGAACTATAAAACGATTTATAAAAACATTGAAAATCGTTTGTTTTCATTACAGTCTCAACTAGATAGTGCCAGTTTATTACTTCGAGATAGCCAAGGTAAAACGATCACCTTATCGATGTCTCAAGTACTAGATATGTGGTATCCCAATAAATTAACCTTCATTGAAAAGTTTCAGCATTGGGGGAAACAGGTTTATAAATTTTTAACCGAAGCGCCCCGTGAAGCTAATACCGAAGGCGGTGTATTTCCGGCAATCTTTGGTACAGTATTTATGGTGTTGCTAATGAGTGTCATGGTGACGCCATTAGGCGTATTAGCAGCAATTTATCTTCATGAATATGCAGGGAATAATAACTTTACAAGGATCATACGTATTGCGGTGATTAACCTTGCGGGTGTACCGTCTATTGTTTATGGGGTGTTTGGGTTAGGCTTTTTTGTGTACATGGTAGGGGGGACAATTGATGATGTCTTTTTCTCTGCTCAATTGCCAACACCCACATTTGGCACCCCTGGGATTTTATGGTCGGCATTAACATTGGCGATCATGACATTACCGGTTGTTATTGTTTCAACAGAAGAAGGTTTATCGCGAATACCGAGTTCGGTGAGAAATGGTTCTTTGGCATTAGGCGCAACTCAAGCTGAAACTTTATGGCGTATAGTGCTCCCTATGGCAAGCCCTGCAATTATGACCGGGTTGATTTTAGCTGTGGCAAGGGCGGCGGGAGAAGTAGCACCTTTAATGTTAGTTGGGGTTGTAAAAATGGCACCAACATTGCCCGTTGATGTTCATTTCCCTTTTGTTCACCTTGATCGTAAGTTTATGCATTTGGGGTATCATATTTATGATGTTGCGTTCCAAAGCCCGAATGTTGAAGCGGCAAGACCCTTGGTTTACGCGACGTCATTTTTATTAGTGACGGTGATTGTAAGTTTGAATTTAACCGCAATTGGGATCCGTAATCATCTGCGTGAAAAATTTCGCTCATTAGAATTGTGAGCAAACGTAGTGCGATGAATAGTCGATTATAAACAGAGAGAACATTATGTATTCTGCTTCACCATCAATAGGTTTATTTGAACCCGTCGATCTCTCTTCGTTACCCGATGAGCAAACGGCATTATCGATTGAAGGTTTGAACCTACACTATGGTAAAACGCAAGCTTTGTATAATATCAATATGCGTATTCCTAAAGGTCAGGTTACTGCATTTATCGGCCCTTCAGGTTGTGGTAAATCAACGTTATTAAGTTGTATTAACCGAATGAACGATTTGATTGAAGGCTGCCATGTCGATGGTAAAATTATGCTACATGGACAAAATATCTACGATACAAAAGTGGATGTTGCGTCATTACGTCGTCGTGTAGGAATGGTGTTTCAACGCCCGAATCCTTTTCCTAAATCCATATATGAAAATGTGGTTTATGGTTTACGTCTACAAGGGATCAGTGATCGACGTATTTTAGATGATGCGGTTGAAAGTTCATTGCGTTCGGCAGCGTTATGGGATGAAGTAAAAGACAGGTTGCATGAAAATGCGTTTGGTTTATCAGGAGGCCAACAGCAGCGTTTAGTGATTGCGCGTGCGATTGCTATTGAACCTGAGATATTACTACTTGATGAGCCAACATCAGCGCTGGATCCAATATCAACCTTAACGATTGAAGAGTTGATCAATGATCTAAAAACCAAATATACCGTGATTATCGTGACACATAACATGCAGCAAGCAGCACGGGTGTCAGATCAAACAGCTTTTATCTATATGGGAGAGCTGGTGGAATACTCGAGCACCAATGATATTTTCACCACCCCAAGAGAAAAACGTACTGAAGATTATATTACAGGACGTTATGGTTAAGGACACACCATCATGTTAAATAACATTAGCCTTGGTCGACATATTTCTGGTCAGTTCAATCATGAATTAGAAAGTATTCGTACCCATGTTTTAGCGATGGGCGGCTTAGTTGAACAGCAGTTGGCAGATGCCTTAAAAGCACTGCATAAACAAGAAGAAGATTTGGCGAAACGCGTGATCCAAGATGATCGCAAAGTTAATGCAATGGAAGTCGCAATCGATGAGGCGTGTACGCGTATTATTGCTAAACGCCAACCGACAGCCAGTGACTTACGTCTTGTTATCGCAATTATAAAAACCATTACCGATTTAGAACGTATTGGTGACGTGGCGGAAAGTATTGCTAAAGTCGCACTAGGGAATTTTACTAATAAGCAATATAACTTGTTAGCATCGTTAGAATCTTTAGGTCAAAATGCAGTACGCATGCTACATGAAGTGCTAGATGCTTTCGCCCGTATGGATGTTAAAGCCGCGATTGATGTTTATCAAACGGATGATCGAATTGATCGAGAATATGAAGCAATTATTCGTCAACTGATGACTTACATGAAAGAGGATCCCGATTCTATTCCTAGTGTGATGAAGGTGATGTGGGCGGCGCGCTCTATTGAACGTGTGGGGGATCGTTGCCAAAATATTTGTGAATACATTATCTATTTCGTGCAAGGTAAAGATATTCGCCACACTAACCCAGAAGATATTACTAACTTCCTATAATACTCGGGATACATGAATCTGTAATAAGGGCGCTGAGCTTGATTTAGAAACTTAGCGCTCTTTTTAGTTGTGTTCATTTACCGGCTTATTCTCTTCTCAGCTTAGATTTGACACTTTTGATCGTATCAATACTTGTCACTGGGATTTGAAAATCATCAAAGATGGCGTTGCCCATATGTGCACTAGAAGTGTGATTTAATATTTTACTGGGGCGCGTTGTTTTACCAGAAAGATGCACTTCTTTTATTCCCGTCTCAGCAACTAAGGTTTGAACATTATCTGGTGTGACGCCAGCACCTGCCATAATACTGAGCCTATCACCACAATAGCGAACCATTTTTTTGATCATAGCGGCGCCTTCAGGTGCGGTAGCTTCAAGCCCAGATGTCAGTACGCGCTCGCAGCCGCAGCTCATAATGGTATCTAATGCTGCAAAAGGATCGACACATTGATCGATGGCTCGATGAAAAGTCACCCCTAAGCCTTTCGCTTGTTTTATTAAGCTCGCAACGGTTGTGCTATCGATAAGGCTTTGTTCTGTGAGTGCGCCAATGACGATTCCTTGTAATCCTGCTTGATGGGCTGCATGAATGTCGGCAAGCATGATCTCAATATCGTCACCACTAAATAAAAAGTCACCTTGGCGTGGTCTGATCATGGCGTAAACCGGAATGTGTGCTTGTTTTGCGGCTAAGTGCATAAAACCAGCACTTGGCGTTAACCCGCCTAGTGCGAGAGAGGAACACAACTCGATACGTGTTGCGCCACCTTGTTGGGCATAGTGGAGTGATTCAAGATTATCGATACAAACTTCAAGTTGAATAGACATAATTTTTAATGAAATAAAAAGCGTGTATTGCAGTGTAGAGGATTGGCAAGGTAGGAGCGAACAAAGACGGGATATAATGTGCGATTGGTTGTAAATTACAGATAAAAAAAAGGGCCTGGTATAATCCAGGCCTCATTATATTTCTTATCTTTGAGCTGACTGTAGCTTTATGTTTAGCTGATTGTCAGAAATAACACCGTGAGCATGGTGTTATTAGATAATTATTTCTTACCTAGGTCTGCAGTGTGCTCAGATAGGTAGTCTGCTACACCTTTTGGTGATGCGTCCATACCTGCTTTACCTTCTTCCCACTGTGCTGGACATACTTCACCGTGTTTTTGGTGGAAGTTTAATGCGTCAACCATACGTAGCATTTCGTCGATGTTACGGCCTAGAGGTAGATCGTTAACCACTTGGTGACGTACAAGGCCATCTTCGTCGATTAGGAAAGAACCACGGAAAGCAACGCCTGCTTCTGGGTGCTCAACGTCGTAAGCTTTACAAATTTCATGCTTAACGTCAGCAACTAGTGGGTACTTAACTTGACCGATACCGCCGTCTTCAACAGCAGTGTTACGCCATGCATTGTGAGAGAATTGAGAATCGATAGAAACACCAATTACTTCAACACCTTTCGCTTGGAAATCTTCGAAACGCTTGTCAAAAGCGATCAGCTCAGATGGACATACGAATGTGAAGTCTAGTGGATAGAAGAAAACTACCGCTTTTTTACCTTTAGTGAACTCTGCAAAGTTGAAGTTATCAACGATTTCGCCGTTACCTAGAACAGCTGCAGCAGTAAAATCTGGTGCTTGACGACCTACTAGTACCATTTTGGTGCTCCTGAGATATTGGGTTTTGCTAACCTTCGGTGGTTAGCTCCATACTTGGACGAGACAAACTATAGCCAAACTGTTAAATTGAAAAAAGCGGAATAAACAGATTGAAGTAATCGAAAAATACGATGAATAAGTTTCCCTCGTTAAAACAATTGCATTACCTAGTTACTCTATCGGAAACCCGGCACTTTGGCGAAGCGGCAAAAAAGTGTTTTGTGAGCCAGTCGACACTTAGTTCGGGGATCCAGAATTTAGAAAATTTATTGAGTTGCCAACTTATTGAGCGTGATAATAAATCCCTTGTTTTTACCAGTATGGGGGATGAGGTTGTGGTGCGTTCCCGTGAGTTACTGGCACGCAGCCAAGATTTAATTGAATTGTCCCATTCTGCCGGTGATGGTATGGAAGGTCCTCTTCGTGTGGGATGTATTCCAACGATAGCGCCTTTTCTATTGTGTGATTTGGTGCAGGAGGTTAATCGACGCTATCCCAACCTTAACTTACTCTTACGAGAAGATACGACCACGAATTTACTTACAGCTCTACGCAATGGTGAAATGGATGTTCTGATCCTTGCACTACCGATTGAGATTAACGGTATGCACAGTAAAGTGGTTGGGCGTGATGCATTTAAAATGGTGATCAGTAAAAACCAAGCTGAACGTGTCTCTGTACCGTTACGTTATGCAGATTTACCTGATGAATCCGTCTTCTTACTAGAAAAAGAGCATTGTTTAACTGAGCATGCTGTTTCTGCGTGTAAGCTAACAACGAAAGAAAAAATTAATCCATTCACTGCAACTAGCTTGCATACCTTGGTTCAGATGGTAGCCAATGGATTAGGAACGACATTTATTCCCCAAATGGCAATTGAGCACGGTATCTTAGATAACCAGAATCTGGTGGTGATTGAGCCACCAGGCCAAGCGGCATTTCGTGAAATAGGATTAGTTTGGCGACCAACGTCTAGTAGGGTTAATACCTTTGAAAAGCTTGCCTCTCTCGTTGAAACCTTATTATAAGTAAATTATCACTATATTAGAGAAGTCTGAATGGGTGCCGTTATTATTTGAAATGATAATAAGTGGTATTTTTCAGGCTTTTTTTATTTAACTTTGTCGTCATAATAAAAAATCATTAATTTGGATTAAAATATCGAAAATTCTCAATTAAACGGCATTTTAATCTTTTTGTTGTAATGGGTTTAAGTTGCTGTTTTGATGGATTATTTTGTTTTGCGTCACAAACAAAGAATAGTGATATTTATCAGTATATTCCTCCTTTGTTTAACTACAGTCTTAATAATTACTTTTAAAATATATTAAATCAGATAATTACCTTCCCTTGATAAAATTATTTTTGTTTAAAACAAATATTATCAATAAATTCTAACTTCCTCGTTGTGTAATAAAATTACGTAACTACCTACAAAAAATATCATTATTAAAACAAGTTGTTGATTCCGAGTTATTTACTGACTTTTGTTTTAATTCAGTGTTTTGACTTTTTACTCTAATTTTTTTAACTTTTTGTTTTTGAAGGGTTTTGTTGTTTTATTGTGATTTTGGTTAGAAAAGGTGAAATTTGCTTTTTGTTATATGTTGCGGCAACGTAAAGGGAAAGTTAAGAAGTAAATAACATTAAAAAGCTCTTGAGGCTTATTGATAAAAGTAGTGATTAAGTTACAAGGATGGGGCGTTATGGCAGATACTGCGGTTCAATCTAATTACCAAATGAAATTATCATTACAGCAACCGTTAACAGAAACTCAGCGTGAAATCCTAACTGATGACGCGTTGCTTTTCTTAGAACGCTTAGTGGATCGTTTTGCTGAACGTGTTCCATTGTTGCTAGAAGATAGAGAACGTCGTCAATGCCTGATAGATAAAGGGCAATTACCTGACTTCAACCCTGAAACAGAGTCTATTCGACAAGCAGAGTGGAAGATTCAGAATATTCCAGCAGATTTGCAAGACCGACGAGTTGAAATAACAGGCCCTGTCGATCGTAAAATGGTTATTAATGCACTTAACGCCAATGTGAAAGTGTTTATGGCTGACTTTGAGGATTCCTTCGCGCCGGCATGGAATGAAGTTATTGAAGGTCAGCGTAATCTGCGGGATGCGGTGAATGGTACGATTAGCTATACCAATCCCAACACTGGTAAGCATTATCAACTTGCGGATGATCCTGCAGTATTAATCTGCCGTGTGAGGGGATTACACCTTCCAGAAAAACATGTGCTGTGGAATGGAAAACCCATCCCTGGGGCGCTATTAGACTTTGCCTTATACTTTTTCCTGAATCAAAAAGCATTACTAGCCAAAGGCAGTGGTCCTTATTTCTACCTACCAAAACTACAGGCTTATCGTGAAGCCGCATGGTGGAGTGATGTGTTTAGCTACACCGAAGATGAGTTCGGTTTAATGCGCGGAACAATTAAAGCAACGGTACTTATTGAAACTTTACCTGCCGTGTTTGAAATGGATGAAATCCTTTTTAGTTTGAAAGAACATATTGTTGGGCTTAATTGCGGTCGTTGGGATTATATCTTTAGCTACATTAAAACCCTTCGCCAGTATCCTGATCGTATTTTGCCTGATCGCCAAGTTGTAACCATGGAAAAACCGTTCCTTAATGCTTATTCACGTTTGCTGGTGAAAACCTGCCACCGTCGTGGCGCATTTGCGATGGGAGGCATGGCCGCTTTTATTCCATCTAAAGAAGCAGAGCGTCAAGCATGGGTACTTAATAAAATTCAAACAGATAAAGCACTGGAAGCGAGTAATGGTCATGACGGTACATGGGTTGCACATCCAGGTTTGGCTGACACCGCTTGTGGAGTCTTTGATCAGGTACTGGGTGATCGTAAAAATCAATTAGATATTACCCGAGACGGCGATGCACCCATTACTGCTGATGAGTTATTAGCGCCGTGTGATGGTGAGCGTACAGAAGAGGGGATGCGTCATAACATTCGTGTTGCGGTGCAATATATTGAAGCTTGGATCTCCGGCAATGGCTGTGTACCTATCTATGGCTTAATGGAAGATGCAGCAACAGCTGAAATATCGCGAGCTTCAATATGGCAATGGATTAAACATGGTAAAGCATTATCAAACGGTAAAGTCGTAACTAAAGCTTTATTTGAGCAAATGCTAATAGAAGAAATGCGAGTTGTAGAAGCTGAGCTCGGTGATGAGCGCTTTAAGCAAGGGCGATTTGATGAAGCTGCAGCATTAATGGCAAAACTAACGACAAGTGAAGAGTTAGATAATTTCTTAACCCTTCATGGCTATGAATATTTGAATTAAACGCAGTCGCGTTTGAGTAAAACTGAGGATCCGCGGTAGTTGAGGGTAAGCAGTAATAGAACCACTTTAGAACGTAATATCAATTGACCATCATACCAACGGATTAATGCGGACAGAGACGAGGGATAACCATTATGACATTAACACGCCAACAGCAAATTGAAGCAATTGAAAAAGACTGGGCAGAAAACCCACGTTGGAAACATGTTAAACGTACCTATACTGCGGAAGAAGTCATTAACCTGCGCGGCTCATTTGCACCTGCAAATACGATTGCCCAGCGTGGCGCAGATAAATTATGGCAATTAGTGAATGGTGATGCCAAAAAAGGCTATGTAAATTGTCTTGGCGCTTTAACTGGCGGTCAGGCAGTACAACAAGCAAAAGCCGGGATTGAAGCGATTTATTTATCAGGTTGGCAGGTTGCGGCTGATAATAATACTGCGTCGACCATGTATCCTGATCAATCTCTCTATCCTGTCGATTCAGTACCTGCGGTTGTTAAACGTATCAATAATTCGTTCCGTCGCGCAGATCAAATTCAGTGGGCGAATGGTGGTAACCCTGAAGATGGCGTTGATTACTTTTTACCTATTGTTGCTGATGCAGAAGCCGGATTTGGTGGCGTATTAAATGCGTATGAATTAATGCGTAGCATGATTGAAGCAGGGGCGGCTGGTGTTCACTTTGAAGACCAATTAGCATCGGTAAAAAAATGTGGTCATATGGGCGGCAAGGTATTAGTACCGACACAAGAAGCGGTACAAAAGTTAGTTGCAGCTCGTCTTGCGGCTGACGTGGCGGGAACCACGACTTTAGTGATTGCTCGTACCGATGCCAATGCAGCAGATTTATTAACGTCCGATTGCGATCCGTATGATAAAGATTTCATTATTGGAGAGCGTAGCGCAGAAGGTTTTTATCGTGTTCGTGCAGGGATTGATCAGGCCATTGCTCGTGGCTTAGCGTATGCGCCTTACGCTGATTTAATTTGGTGTGAAACAGCAACACCATGCTTAGAAGAAGCACGTAAGTTTGCAGAAGCCATTCATGAACAATACCCAGATCAACTCCTGGCTTATAACTGTTCACCTTCTTTTAACTGGGAGAAAAACCTTGATGCTGAAACCATTGCTAAATTCCAGCAAGAACTTTCCGACATGGGCTATAAATACCAGTTCATTACATTAGCGGGCATTCATAATATGTGGTTCAACATGTTTGAATTAGCCCATGCTTATGCGCAAGGTGAAGGTATGCGCCATTACGTTGAAAAAGTTCAGCGCCCTGAATTTGAAGCAGCCGATAAAGGTTATACCTTTGTTGCTCACCAGCAAGAAGTGGGAACAGGGTACTTTGATACCATGACCAATACGATTCAAGGGGGGAATTCTTCAGTGACCGCATTGACGGGGTCTACAGAAGAAGAGCAATTTAAGTAAACCTAAAAACAGTTTTAAGATAACGTGTTTATAGTAGTGACTATCCTAGCAGTGTTGTTATCGACAGTACTCATGTATTAAGCCGCATATAATACCAGTACTTGTTAATTACGTTATCATCGGGGAGCAGTGATGCTCCCCTTTTTTATTAATCAAGAATATCAAGGGTATCTAAATCAGGCTCAATAGGATCGACTTCTTCTTGCATTTCTAGCAGTGAAATTGCAATTGATACAAAATCACTATCTGTAATAATACCCACTAATTTTTTATTTTTTAGTACGGGTAAGCAACCTATTTTATGCTTTTGCATATAAAGTGCTGCTTCTTTTAATCCTGCACGATAATCCACACTCATTATTTTTGTTTTCATGCCTTGTTCAATTAAAACATCAAGTGGGGAAGACAGTGGATTTTCAATAATTGATTTTAGATTGGAATCTTGGGCTGACAAAATATCGCGCTGGCTTACTAACCCGATAAGTTCATTGTTGTGGTTGGTGATCGGTATATGGCGAATAGATAAAGTATCCATCATTTCTTTCGCATCAAGCAACGTATCATTACGTGACAAAGTACGCGGTTGGGGTGTCATCATATCGGCAACGGTAAACATATAAACCTCCATGCAATACTGCAAAAAATCGCGAACGGTGGTTCTATTCGCTGATCTTTTTTCAATATATCGGAATACGTTGTTTGCACGCATGATGAATATCAAATATTTCAATATAATATTTGTGGTCTTTATTCCTTGGTGGGATGAGTGTCTGATATCAGACGATATGAAAGAAATTCTCATATTACGAGATCTAAATTACAGTTGGGTTTCGCATCTTAAGGGAAGTTAAGTATATAATGCCCGCTTGCTGTGATTTAGGGCGTAATACAATGCAAGTTTCAGATTTTGATTTTGACTTACCAGATGAGCTGATTGCTCGTTATCCTCAACCTGAACGTACCGCGAGTCGTTTATTACAAATGACGGGCAATACGGGTGAATTGGCACATAAAGGTTTTAAAGATGTGCTAGATCTTGTACAAGCTGGTGATTTACTTGTATTTAATAATACTCGTGTGATCCCTGCGCGTATGTTTGGACATAAAGCTTCAGGTGGTAAAATTGAAGTTTTAGTTGAGCGTATGCTTGATGACAAATCTATTTTAGCGCATGTTCGTGCCTCTAAGCCGCCGAAACCAGGTAATGAATTATTATTGGGTGAAAATGGTGAGTTTTCAGCTGAAATGGTTGCCCGTCATGATGCATTGTTTGAAATTCGTTTTAATAGCGATAAAACAGTGCTGGAGATCTTAGATGCAGTGGGTCATATGCCGTTGCCTCCTTATATTGATCGCCCAGATGAAGATGCTGATAAAGAGCGCTACCAAACAGTATATAATGCCAAGCCTGGTGCGGTAGCTGCACCAACAGCAGGCTTACACTTTGACGATAAGCTAATGGCGGATCTAAAAGCAAAAGGTGTTAATTTTGCTTTTGTCACTCTGCATGTCGGTGCTGGTACGTTCCAGCCTGTGCGTGTTGATGATATCAATGATCACCATATGCATTCTGAATATGTGGAAGTTCCTGAAGAGGTTGTTACTGCTGTTAACGAGACGCGTGCAAATGGCGGACGAATTATTGCTGTGGGGACAACATCTGTACGTTCATTAGAAAGTGCCGCACAAGATGCCCTAAAAAATGGTACTGAATTTAAGCCATTTTTTGGTGATACTGAGATCTTTATTTACCCGGGTTATCAGTTCCAACTCGTGGATGTGTTGATTACTAATTTCCACTTACCAGAATCAACATTAATTATGTTAGTTAGTGCTTTTGCGGGTTATGAAAACACCATGAATGCCTATCATGAAGCAGTAGCAAATAAATACCGCTTCTTTAGTTATGGCGATTCAATGTTTATCACTCGTAAAGATGTATAAGGCTTAATAGGTATACATTTTTACCAAGAAAAGGTTGAGGCTGCTTTTTGTTACAATTGCAGCCTTTGTTGTGTCTGTAGCATAGTATAAATTCTATGATATTAAGCCAGCCACAACGTTACGTTCTTCCGCTACGCTTTAGGTTGTCATTGCCAATATGGTTTGATGAGTTAAGGTGCAGTCGGCAATCATATATCTATATATTGTGATTGTTTTTTGTGGCTGATCAGGCGTTTGCCTGTGGGGCTAGGTCCTGTAATGGGAAATACGTCAGATTGTTTCTCTGGCTTTTGGAGGTTTTGTGAAATTTGAATTAGATAAAACGCAAGGTCGTGCTCGTCGCGGTCGTTTGCAGTTTGAACGTGGTACGGTAGAAACACCTGCGTTTATGCCGGTAGGTACTTACGGTACTGTTAAAGGCATGACACCTGAAGAAGTTAAAGATACGGGTGCTCAAATCTTACTGGGTAACACGTTCCACCTATGGTTACGTCCTGGTCAAGAAGTGATGAAGTTACATGGTGATTTACATGACTTTATGCAATGGCAAGGTCCGATCCTTACCGATTCAGGCGGTTTCCAAGTATTTAGCCTTGGCTCTTTACGTAAAATCACTGAAGAGGGGGTTCACTTCCGTAACCCTGTTAATGGTGACAAGATTTTCATGGACGCTGAAAAGTCGATGGAAATTCAAAAAGATCTTGGTTCTGATATCGTAATGATTTTTGACGAGTGTACGCCATATCCAGCGACACACGACGAAGCGAAAAAGTCGATGGAAATGTCACTACGTTGGGCACAGCGCAGCCGTAATCATTTTGATAAGCAAGAAAATCCAAATGCACTGTTTGGTATTGTTCAAGGTGGTGTATACGAAGATCTTCGTGATGTTTCTGTTGAAGGTCTAACCAAAATTGGTTTTGACGGTTATGCAGTAGGCGGTTTAGCGGTCGGTGAGCCTAAAGAAGACATGCACCGTATTCTTGAGCACACGTGTCCACAACTGCCAGAAGATAAGCCTCGCTACCTTATGGGTGTAGGTAAACCTGAAGATTTAGTGGAAGGTGTTCGTCGCGGTATTGATATGTTCGATTGCGTAATGCCAACACGTAATGCCCGTAATGGTCACCTATTTGTGACTGGTGGTGTGATCAAGATCCGTAATGCGAAACATAAAACAGACACAACGCCTTTAGATCCGCATTGTGACTGTTACACTTGTAAAAATTACTCTAAAGCGTATTTGTACCATCTAGATAAATGTAATGAAATCTTAGGTGCACGCTTAAATACAATTCATAATTTACGTTACTACCAACGCCTAATGGCAAGTATTCGTAAATCAATTGAAGAAGATCGTTTCGATGCGTTTGTAGAAGAGTTCTACGCGCGTCGCGACCGTGAAGTTCCACCATTACAAAATGTTTAAAACGAGGACGTTATAAATGAGTTTCTTTATCTCACAAGCACACGCAGCAGCAGAAGGTGCCCCTCAGGGCGGAAGCATGCAGCTATTTATTATGCTTGGTTTATTTGCTGTTATTTTTTACTTCATGATTTATCGTCCACAAGCTAAGCGTGTGAAAGAGCACAAAGCGCTAATGAGCTCGATGGGCAAAGGTGATGAAGTAATGACGAACGGTGGTCTACTAGGCCGTATTACTAAAGTTTCTGCTGAAAGTGATTACATTGTTCTAGCACTTAACGACAATACGGAAGTAACAATTAAAAAAGATTTCATTACGGCTGTTTTACCAAAAGGCACAATGAAGTCGCTTTAATATAAAAACATTCGCTTTGAAGGATCATAGCAGTGCTTAACCGATACCCCCTGTGGAAGAACCTGATGGTGTTGTTTGCGCTTATCATTGGTTTGCTTTATGCACTTCCTAACGTATACGGTGAAGATCCAGCGATTCAAATTACCGGGGCGCGTGGCGCCTCGGTTAATATGAGTGCTTTGGATACTGTCATCGAAGATTTAAAAAAGAACAATATCCCATACAAGTCAGCTGTTTTTGAAAAAGGTTCAGTGCTTGTCCGCTTTAATGATACTGATACCCAAATCAGTGCTCGCGATATCTTAAATAGTGAGTTAGGTAATGATTATGTTGTTGCACTAAACCTTGCAGCTTCCACTCCTTCTTGGCTTGAATCTATTGGTGCATCACCAATGAAATTGGGTCTCGATTTACGTGGTGGTGTTCATTTCTTAATGGAAGTGGATATGGATGCGGCTATGGATAAACTTCTTGGTCAACAAGAAGAAACATTCCGTACTGAGCTTCGTGAAGAAAAAATTCGTTACCGTGCAATCAGTAAAACAAAAGACAGTGTTCAAGTTCGTCTTCGTGATGAAGCGCAATTGGAACAAGCTGAACTCGCGTTAGAAAAATTGCATCCTGATATGCTGTTCACAACCAGTAAAATCAATGGTCGTTATGTATTAACGGCGAAGTTTACTGAAGAACGTTTACAGGAAATCCGTAATTATGCTGTCGATCAAAACATCACCATTTTACGTAATCGTGTAAATGAACTCGGTGTTGCTGAGCCATTAGTACAGCGCCAAGGCGCAAACCGTATAGTGGTAGAGCTACCGGGGGTTCAAGATACGGCTCGTGCAAAAGAAATTTTAGGTGCGACAGCAACGCTTGAATTCCGTGAAGTTGATAATAATGCTGATTTAGCTGCGGCTGCGGCTGGACGAGTACCGGCTGGCAGTGAAGTAAAAATGACCCGTGATGGCCGCCCTGCGGTACTAAAAAAACGTGTCATTCTTGCGGGCTCTCATATTACGGATTCAAGTTCGAGTGCGGATGAATATGGTCGTCCACAAGTTAACATCTCGCTAGATACCGAAGGTGGTAGCAAGATGACAGCTTTCTCGAAAAATAATATCGGTAAGTTGATGGCAACGGTTTTCACTGAATATAAAGACAGTGGTAAGCGAACGCCTGAAGGGAAAGTTATCCTGACTAAACACGAAGAAGTTATAAACCAAGCAACGATTCAATCTGCACTTGGCCGAAGCTTCCGTATTACAGGTATCGACTCTCAAGCTGAAGCACACAACTTATCATTATTATTACGGGCTGGTGCATTGATTGCGCCAATATCGATAGTTGAAGAGCGTACGATTGGTCCATCAATGGGTCAGCAAAACATCGATATGGGTGTACAAGCATGTATCTGGGGTATGGTTGCGGTAATGCTATTTACGCTGCTTTACTACCGTGGGTTTGGCATGATTGCTAACTTAGCATTGATAATGAACTTAGTGCTTATTATCGGCATTATGTCGATGATCCCGGGGGCTACCATGACCTTACCAGGTATTGCTGGTATCGTACTGACTGTCGGTATGGCGGTTGATGCCAACGTGCTTATTTTTGAACGTATTCGAGAAGAGCTTCGTGAAGGACGTAGTCCACAACAAGCAATTCAACAAGGCTATGGAAATGCGTTTAGCACGATTGCAGATGCAAACATCACAACCTTAATTACAGCAATTATTTTGTTTGCTGTGGGTACGGGCGCAATTAAAGGTTTTGCCGTGACATTATCGATTGGTATTTTAACGTCGATGTTCACCGCAATTATTGGTACACGTGCTGTTGTTAACTTGATCTATGGCGGTAAACGCGTAGATAAGTTGTCGATTTAAGGAGTCGCAGAGATGAGAGAGTTATTGAATGCGAACAAAGTCGTCGACTTTATGCGTTGGTCAAAGTTTGCCTTTATCTTTTCATTGATAATGATCATGGGATCGATTGCCACTATCTCGACCAAAGGTCTAAATTGGGGCTTAGATTTTACTGGCGGAACGCTGATCGAAGTTAGCTTCAAAGAGCCTGCTAATTTACCCTTAATACGTGAATCATTAGAGAAAGCGGGTTTTGGTGATGCCGTTGTGCAAAACTTCGGTACTGCGCGTGATGTGATGGTGCGTTTGCAGCCTCGAGAAGGTGTTAAAGGCGAAGTACTTGGTAACCAAATCCTTGATGCACTAAAAGACGGTACTGCACAGTCGGTTGAAATGCGCCGTATTGAGTTTGTCGGTCCTAATGTTGGTGATGAACTAGCAGAAGCCGGCGGCATGGCTATTTTAATCGCTTTGTTGTGTATCTTACTTTACGTATCACTGCGTTTTGAGTGGCGTTTAGCGGCAGGTGCTGTGTTGTCGTTAGCACACGATATCATCATTACTGTTGGTATTTTCTCTGTGCTACAAGTAGAGGTTGATCTAACGATTGTTGCGGCATTACTAACAGTAGTTGGTTACTCACTTAACGATACTATTGTTGTATTTGACCGTATTCGTGAAAACTTCCGCAAAATGCGTAAAGGAAGTCCTGCTGAAATAATGAATTGTTCAATTTCGCAAACATTAAGCCGTACCTTAATTACATCCGGTACAACCTTGTTTGTTGTCATTGCGCTATTTGCTCAAGGCGGATCAATGATCCATGGATTTGCATTAGCACTTCTGATTGGTATCACGATTGGTACTTATTCTTCTATTTACGTCGCGTCAGCATTAGCGCTTAAATTGGGTATTACCCGTGAGCATTTAATGCCAACGCCAGTAGAAAAAGAAGGTGAAGAGCTTGATGCAATACCATAATCAGTTGGTATAAGTTATGAATGAGAAAGGACCGCTTGCGGTCCTTTTTTTATATTTTTATTCTAGCTGCTCAGGATAGACAGTTTTAGAAAGTTGATGCAGTGATAATGTCTTTTTCATATCTACTTGGTATATAGTGCTTTACAGTGATTGCAATGTACGCTGTTTAATTATGACATTATTTAATTATAATATTGTTATAAAAAAACGCCCTGCTGTATAACAGCAGGGCGTTTTGTAATCTTACTGGATAATCAGTGGATTATTTTGCTAATGCGTCACTACCGAATTCACGGATTTTTGCAAGCATTGGCTTAACTACACGCGCATTACCAGCAACAATGTTGCCAGATGTTAGGTAGTTAGTGTTACCAGTAAAGTCAGCACAGATAGCACCAGATTCGCGAGCGATTAGTTCGCCTGCAGCAAGTTCCCAAGGCTTTTGGCCTAACTTGAATACACCGTCAACACGGCCAGCCGCTAAGTAGCAAAGATCCAATGCAGTAGAGCCTGATTGACGCATGTCATCACAGTCTGCAAATAATGCATTTTGGATTTTTAGGTAGCTTTCTGCATGCTGTTTAGCGGCAAAAGGAAGACCCGTTGCTAAAACAGTTCCTGTTAGATCACGAGGTTGTGATGAACGGATACGCTGGCTGTTAAGCTGAGCACCTGCACCGCGAGTTGCAGTGAATAATTCGTTACGTACAGGATCGTAAACAGCAGCAACTTCAGTGCGACCACGCATACGTAGTGCAACTGATACTGCAAAGTGAGGGTAACCGCGAACGAAGTTCATGGTGCCATCCACTGGGTCGATAATCCATTGACACTCTTTGTCACGTCCTTCTTTGTTACCAGATTCAGCTGCAATGATGCAGTGATCAGGGTAAGCCTTAAGGATAGTTTCGATGATGATAGCTTCAGCTTCATGATCGATATTGGTAACAACATCATTACCTTTATTAGCAACCTCAATAGATTGAGGCTTTTCTAGAGATTTAATGACATGGTCACCAGCCTTTCGCACAGCGCGAATGGCAATATTAAGCATCGGATGCATAGGATCTTCCCAACGGATGTTAAAGAACTAAAAAGCGGCGGCGAGTATAACAGAGCTAAAAAAAAAAGGAAGTGGTTATTTTTTCGACATTGTTCAGATTGTAGTGTGCGCTTTTGCGAGGTAATACGTATAAGTTACTAATAAATAGTGTTGATTATCGTTATCTGATTATTGAATAGCAGCAATAGATAATTACTGCTATCAAAAACACATGTTTTCACCACTTTTATTATGGCTGTGCTAAAATCTGTCAGCTTTAGTTAATTGTTGGAATGTTGCTTCATCATGTTAGATAAAATTCGCGTTGTTCTTGTTGGTACGTCACATCCAGGTAATATCGGTTCAGCTGCACGTGCAATGAAAGTTATGGGATTGACGAATTTGGTATTAGTTGATCCTGCCTGTGAAATTGACGGCCACACTATTGCATTGGCGGCAGGTGCTGCTGATGTTGTCGAAAACGCAAAAATTGTAAAAACATTAGATGAAGCGGTTGCAGATTGTGGTTTTGTTGTTGGGTCAAGTGCACGCTCTCGTACCCTTGAATGGCCACAATTAGATCCACGAGAGAACGGCATCAAAGTGGTTGCTGAATCTAATCAGCATCCAGTCGCTATTCTTTTTGGCCGTGAGCGAACAGGGTTAACTAATGAAGAATTACAAAAGTGTCATTGCCATGTCTATATTCCAGCAAATCCTGAATATAGCTCATTAAATTTAGCAATGGCTGTACAAACAGTAAGTTATGAAGTCCGTATGGCTTATTTGGATTCTCAAAAGTATACGGGTAAAACGGAAGTTGAAGAATATCCTCGCGCTCAAGAACTTGAAATGTTTTATGAGCACCTCGAAAAAGTCACTCGTCAAACCCGCTTCATAAATAAAAACCATCCAGGTGTAGTGATGGCTAAATTACGCCGTTTATTCACCCGTGCTCGCCCAGAGCAGCAAGAGTTGAATATTTTACGCGGTATTTTATCGTCAGTAGAAAAGACGATAGAAACACTAGAAAAGACTGAAAAATAACCACTTAAACTCAATGGTTTAATAACCAACTAAAACAGTCAGGTAAATACTTGACCATTTTAGTTGGTTATGAGAAGCTTGCTTTAAATATTCAAGCAGGTAGCAGTGTTATGAAGTTGACTTCAAAGGGAAGATACGCGGTAACAGCAATGTTAGATGTTGCATTACACTCGCATAATGGACCGGTTCCATTAGCGGATATTTCAGAGCGCCAAGGAATATCGCTGTCTTACTTAGAACAATTATTTTCGCGTCTTCGCAAAGCAGGGTTAGTAACCAGTGTACGTGGTCCTGGCGGTGGTTACCGTTTAGGCGAAGAAGCATCTGATATTGCTGTCGGTATGGTTATCGCTGCAGTTGATGAATCAGTTGATGCAACCAAATGTCATGGAAAAGGGGACTGCCAAGGTGGTGCTCGTTGTTTAACTCATACGTTATGGCATGACCTAAGCGATCGCATTAGCGGCTTTTTAAATAACATCACTCTTGGTGAGTTGATGAAAGATAATGATGTACAAAGCATTTCTGATCGTCAGGATGAAATCCTACAAGGAAATAGCAAAGCATCTTTTGGACATAAAAAATCACACGACAGCGCCACAATAGGTGTCGATGTCCGCTCCTAGAGACCAGACGTTCGTGTTTTCGGAGAAGAAAATGAAACTGCCAATATATTTTGATTATTCCGCTACTTGCCCTGTAGATCCTCGCGTTGCCGAGAAAATGATGCAGTGCCTAACTATGGAAGGTAACTTCGGTAACCCAGCATCACGCTCTCACCGTTATGGTTGGCAGGCAGAAGAAGCAGTAGATACTGCTCGTGAACATATCGCTGATTTAGTAAATGCAGATCCTCGTGAGATCGTATTTACCTCTGGTGCAACGGAATCTGATAACTTAGCGATTAAAGGTGCGGCACACTTTTATAACAAAAAAGGTAAGCACATTATTACCTGTAAAACTGAACATAAAGCGGTTCTTGACCCATGTCGTCAGCTAGAGCGTGAAGGTTTTGAGGTAACGTACCTTGAGCCTGAATCTAACGGTTTGATTGATTTAGCTAAGCTACGCGATGCTATGCGTGAAGACACAGTTCTAGTTTCAATCATGCACGTGAACAATGAAATTGGTGTGGTTCAAGATATTGCAGCAATCGGTGAACTTTGCCGTGAAAACAAAACAGTTTTTCATGTCGATGCAGCACAGTCAGCAGGTAAATTACCGATTGATGTACAAGCAATGAAAGTTGATTTAATCTCTTTCTCAGCGCATAAAATTTACGGCCCTAAAGGTATTGGCGCACTATATGTTCGTCGTAAGCCTCGTATTCGCCTAGAAGCGCAAATGCATGGTGGTGGTCATGAGCGCGGCTTCCGTTCTGGTACATTACCAACGCATCAAATCGTAGGTATGGGTGAAGCATTCCGTATCGCGAAAGAGGAAATGGATCAAGATTATCAACACGCGGTTAAATTACGCGATCGTTTGTTAATGCGTTTAGAAGGCATTGAAGAAATGTCTATTAACGGTGACTTAGAGCAACGCGTACCCCAAAACTTAAACATTAGCTTTGCTTTTGTGGAAGGCGAATCACTGTTAATGGCATTAAAAGATCTTGCTGTATCATCAGGTTCAGCGTGTACCTCTGCAAGTTTAGAACCTTCTTATGTACTTCGTGCATTAGGTCTTAATGATGAACTAGCACATAGCTCTATTCGTTTCTCATTTGGTCGTTTTACGAGGGAAGAAGAAATTGATTATGCAGCAGCCCAAATTAAAGGTGCCGTAGATAAACTACGCGAAATGTCACCACTTTGGGATATGCATAAAGAAGGTATTGATTTAAACACAGTTGAGTGGGCGCACCACTAATCTGCGGCTAGACTGTTTTCGAGGAAATTTATCATGGCATATAGTGAAAAAGTCATCGATCATTATGAAAATCCGCGTAACGTGGGTTCATTTGACAAAGATGATCAAAATGTAGGTAGCGGCATGGTGGGTGCACCAGCATGTGGCGATGTAATGAAACTTCAGATCAAAGTAACTGAAGAAGGCATTATCGAAGATGCAAAATTCAAAACCTACGGTTGTGGTTCTGCAATTGCTTCTAGCTCACTAATCACTGAGTGGGTTAAAGGCAAAACATTAGATGAAGCCGCATCAATCAAGAACTCTGCAATTGCTGAAGAACTTGAGTTACCGCCGGTTAAAGTTCACTGTTCAATTCTTGCAGAAGATGCAATTAAAGCGGCAGTTAGCGATTATAAAAAGAAACACGAGCAAAAATAACTTTCTGAGGTTTGTTGTATGGCCATTACTATCACTGAAGCGGCAGCAAGTCGCGTATCGACTTTTTTAGCCAATCGTGGCAAAGGCCTTGGTTTACGACTAGGTGTTCGCACTTCAGGATGTTCTGGAATGGCTTATATCCTTGAGTTTGTAGATGAACTCGATGAAGGGGATCAGGTCTTCGATGAAAAAGGCGTTAAAATTATCGTTGATGCAAAAAGTTTAGTTTACCTTGATGGAACTGAACTGGATTTTGCCAAAGAAGGCCTAAATGAAGGTTTTCAGTTTAACAACCCTAACGTGTCTAGCGAATGTGGTTGTGGCGAAAGCTTCAACGTATAAACGTTTTTAGTGTTTCAGTTGAACCTGACTGCTAATCGTCTTTGGCGAGTTAGTCGTCAGGTTTAATTTTTATTAATGGTCATAATATGAATCATTTCGAATTATTCGGGTTACCTTTTCAGTTTGAATTGGATAACAGCCTTCTTGCCAGTCAGTTTCGAGAATTACAGCGTCGCTTTCATCCTGATAATTATGCGACAGCGTCCGAACGTGATCGTTTGTTGTCAGTTCAAAAAGCTGCACAAATTAACGATGCATTTCAAACCTTAAAAAATCCGGTATCACGTGCCGAATATATGTTGGCTGAGCGTGATGAAGATATTCGTGGTGAACAAAAAACCTTGCAAGATATGGCTTTTTTAATGCAGCAAATGGAACTGCGCGAAGCATTAGAAGCGATTCCTGATTCATCCGATCCTGAAAGTGCGTTATTTGATTTTGAGCAGCAAGCTTCTGCGATGTATAAAGAACAATTGGCGCAACTTGCTGAGTTATTGAATAATGAACAATGGCTCGAAGCGGCTGATGGCGTACGAAAATTAAAGTTTATTGTAAAATTGCGTGATGAAGTTGAGCGCCTTGAAGAGTCGCTATTCGATTAATCATCCACATGCGTTATTTAGATAGGAATGACAATGGCACTGTTACAGATTGCTGAACCGGGTCAAAGTGCTGCACCGCATCAACACAAGTTGGCGGTGGGTATAGATCTAGGTACAACTAATTCACTTGTTGCTGCAGTACGCAGTGGCGTTGCAGAAACATTAAATGATGCAGAGGGGCGTGCGATTTTACCTTCTGTTGTTCATTTCGGTGACAATGAAGTCCTAACCGGTGATGCAGCCCGCGCTTTCGCTCAACAAGATCCAACCAATACTATTTTATCAGTTAAACGTCTAATGGGACGTTCACTGGCTGATATTGAGCAACGTTACCCGCAACTACCATACCAATTTGAAGCATCGGATAATGGATTACCTCAGCTTATTACGCGTAGTGGCAATGTAAACCCTGTTCAGGTATCTGCTGAAATTCTTAAATCATTAAGTCAACGTGCGGTTGATACGCTGGGTGGTGATCTTGAAGGTGTGGTGATTACGGTCCCTGCTTATTTTGATGATGCGCAACGTGCAGGTACAAAAGATGCAGCGAAATTAGCTAACCTTAATGTGCTTCGTTTACTTAATGAACCAACAGCTGCCGCGATTGCCTATGGCTTAGATTCAGGTCAAGAAGGTGTGATTGCTGTCTACGATTTAGGTGGTGGTACGTTTGATATTTCTATTTTACGTCTTTCTAAAGGTGTATTTGAGGTATTAGCGACGGGCGGTGATTCGGCATTAGGTGGTGATGACTTTGATCACTTGTTAGCAACGTGGATCTTAGAACAAGCGGGTTATACTGAGGTACTTACAGCGCAGCAACGTCGTGCGCTACAAGACACGGCACAAGCGGCAAAAGTGGCGTTGACTGATGCTGATAGCGTTGATCTTGATGTCTTAGGTTGGCAAGGTCAGATTAGCCGTGAGCAGTTCGATGCACTTATTCAACCATTAGTGAAAAAAACACTGATGGCGTGTCGCCGTGCATTAAAAGATGCTGATATAACCACTGATGAAGTCATTGAAACAGTGATGGTTGGTGGTTCAACACGCGTACCATTGGTTCGAAATATGGTCAGCGACTACTTCGGTAAAACACCGTTAACCTCTATCGATCCTGATAAAGTTGTTGCGATTGGTGCTGCTATTCAAGCTGACATTTTGGTGGGCAATAAGCCTGATTCTGATATGTTATTGCTTGATGTGATCCCACTGTCACTAGGTATTGAAACGATGGGAGGCATGATTGAGAAAATTATTCCTCGTAATACGACGATTCCTGTTGCTCGTGCACAAGAGTTTACCACGTTTAAAGATGGTCAAACGGCAATGTCCGTTCACGTTGTACAAGGTGAGCGTGAAATGGTCAGTGATTGTCGTTCACTAGCACGATTTACCCTACGTGGTATTCCTGCGATGGCTGCGGGTGCTGCTCATATTCGTGTCACTTACCAAGTTGATGCTGATGGTTTATTGTCAGTAACAGCAATGGAAAAGAGTAGTGGCGTACAGTCTTCTATCCAAGTTAAACCATCGTATGGCTTATCTGAAGATGAAATTGCGACTATGCTTCGTGATTCAATGACCTATGCACAAGATGATAAAGATGCACGTGCATTGGCAGAACAGCAAGTGGAAGCAGATCGTGTTTTAGAAGGGTTAATCGCAGCACTTGCCGCTGATGGTGATACCTTATTGAGCACACAAGAGCGTGCCGAATTAGAAACAGTAATGATGGAACTAGTTCAATTGCGTCAGGGATCAGATTCTCGCGCTATTGAAGCTGGAATTAAGAAAACAGATAAAGCGAGCCAAGAATTTGCTTCTCGTCGAATGGATAAGTCTATTCGTCAAGCATTGGCTGGCCAATCTATTGATGAGGTTTAAGCATGCCTAAGATTGTTGTACTTCCCCACGAAGAGCTATGCCCTGAAGGTGCAGTATTAGAAGCAGAGTCAGGTGAGACAGTGCTTGATGTTGCACTACGTAATGGTATTGGAATTGAACATGCGTGTGAAAAGTCTTGTGCATGTACTACGTGTCACGTTGTGATTCGTGAAGGTTTTGATTCATTAAATGAAAGTGATGAACTAGAAGATGACATGCTTGATAAAGCATGGGGGCTAGAGCCTGAATCACGTCTAGGTTGTCAGGCTCGAGTCGCTGATGAAGATTTAGTGGTTGAAATTCCACGCTATACGCTAAATCTTGCCTCTGAGGCTGCGCACTAATTATAAAAAAGGTTACCATTAGGTAGCCTTTTTTTTCATCTCAGCGTTGTTATTATTATATCTGTCAATATATAAGAGGGTATTTCGATGAGCTTGAAATGGATTGATTCGCTCGATATTGCTATTGAGCTATGTGAACAGCACCCTGATGTTGATCCCAAAACAATTCGCTTTACTGATCTTAGTGAATGGGTGCAAGCATTGGATGATTTTGATGATGATCCTAACCACTGCAGTGAAAGAGTGTTAGAAGCCATTCAAATGTGTTGGATTGAAGAAGCAGACGAATAAACGGTTGTAATAGAGTAAGCACCTAATTGATTGTCGAAACAATTGAATTAGGTGCTTTTTTTGTTTTTATTCGTAGATAAATATTTTAAATCTAATTGCAATCAGCGGACTTTACCCCCATAACTATTTATCTATAACGCATGTATTTGTTTAACACTGCGCAGTTGCTACATTCAAGGAGTTTTTAATGTCGACTATCATGGCTGTTTCTCTCACCCAACAAGCAGCGAATGCACAATGGGGTGCCAATGCCTTACTTAGCTTTAGTGCTGAAGGTGCTGTTATTCATTTAATGGAAAATGAGCAACTTGCTAATATCCAACGCGCAGCCCGTCGTTTAGATACCCAGGGTATCAAACAGGTAGAACTTTCAGGTGAAGGCTGGGATTTAGATCGAACGTGGGCATTTATCCAAGGACATCGTACATCTAAGCCTGGTAACAGTGTGGTTTGGTCGGCGTTAAATGAGACAGATGAAGCGGAATTACAAGCACGAATCAAAGCGACTGAGTGGGTACGTGAAATTATTAACCAGCCAGCAGATGTAGTGCGCCCGTCACAGTTAGCGACACGTGCTGGTGAATTTATTAAATCGTTAGCACCAGAACATGTAACTTATAAGATCATCAAAGGCAATGATTTATTGGATGAAGGTTGGAACGGTATCCATGCTGTAGGTCGTGGCTCTGAGCATCGTCCAGCGATGCTTCGCCTAGATTATAATCCAACAGGTGATGCTAATGCGCCAGTGTTTGCATGTTTAGTTGGTAAAGGGATCACATTTGATTCCGGTGGCTACAGTATAAAACCCTCAGCGGGTATGACGGCGATGAAAGCCGATATGGGTGGGGCAGCATTAGCGACCGGTGGTTTAGCATTAGCGATGGCACGAGGTTTAAACAAGCGTATTAAGCTGGTGCTATGTTGTGCTGAAAATATGATCTCAGGTCGTGCATTAAAACTTGGCGATATCATTAAATATAAAAACGGTACGACAGTCGAGATTTTAAACACGGATGCCGAAGGACGTTTAGTCTTGGCTGATGGTTTAATTTACGCGAACAGTCAAAACCCTGAATTAGTGATTGATTGTGCAACATTAACAGGTGCAGCCAAAATGGCGCTTGGTAATGATTACCATGCGTTACTAAGCTTTGATGCGGAATTGTCTCATACTGCATTAACAGCAGCGGCAGAAGAAAATGAAGGTATGTGGCCGTTACCACTTGCCGATCTTCACCGTAACATGTTGCCATCAAATTATGCCGATCTTGCCAATATCTCAAGTGGTGATTTTATGCCTGGGGCAAGTACTGCTGCAGCATTCCTTTCTTACTTCGTTGATGATTATAAAAAAGGCTGGATGCACATTGATGCCAGCGGTACCTTCCGTAAAAGTGCTAATGATCAGTGGTCAGCTGGTGCAACAGGTATGGGTGTAAGAACACTTGCAAACATCCTAACTAAATAAGTTCCGTTTCAAAATTAAAAGCCTTCTTACGATAAGAAGGCTTTTTGCATTATCAGAATAAGAAAGGAAGACTTCATTATGCTCAATGTTTATTTATCAACTGAAGAGTCCAACGGTCCTTGGGGATTAAATTCGCTACTAAGCTATCAATCAGATAGCGCGACGGTTCATTATCGCAGTGATTTTCCATTACGTCGTATTCAGCAGGCTGGTCGTCAAATTCAATCACAAGGTGCACAAGCTGTACGTTTAGTGGGTGACGGTTGGAATTATGAGCGTCAATGGGCGTTTTACTGTGGTTTTGCAGCAACGATTACACCAGTAGAAATTCAATGGGCCTCCATTGATGAAGATGAATTAGAGCTGTTAAATGCTCGTCGTCATTGCTCTGACTGGCTACGTAAAACAGTTAACGCGACACCTGAAGAGATGTCACCTGAGAAGTTAGCCCATGAAGCAACTTGTTTTCTAAAAAAAATCGGTGGTGACAATATTCATGCACAACAAATTGTGGGCGATGAACTATTAGCTGATGGTTGGGTAGGAATATACAATGTTGGTCGCGGTAGTGTGCGACCACCTGTAATGCTTGAAGTGGATTACAATCCTACTGGCGATCCTGAAGCGCCAGTATCGGCTTGTTTAGTCGGTAAAGGGATCACTTTTGATTCTGGTGGCTACAGTTTAAAACCTAGCGCAGGCATGGTTGCGATGAAGTGCGATATGGGTGGGGCAGCAACGGTTACTGCGGCATTAGGTTATGCGATAGAGCAAGGGCTAGGTCAACGTGTGAAGTTGATCCTATGCTGTGCTGAAAACCTCGTATCAGGTAACGCTTATAAGCTTGGTGATGTGCTAAGTTATAAAAATGGTGTTACGGTGGAAATAGTTAACACTGATGCTGAAGGGCGCTTAGTGTTAGCTGATGGTTTAATTGCAGCTTCTGCGACAGGCGCACCACTGATTATTGATGCTGCGACGTTAACAGGCGCAGCAATGGTTGCAGTAGGTAGCGACTATAATGCAATTTTTGGTTTAGATAAGCCATTATTACAACAAGCACAGCAGTTATCCGAGCTAGTAAATGAGCCCGCATGGCCATTACCATTAGAAAAATGGCATCAGGAATATTGCCCGTCACCTTATGCTGACACCGCGAATAGCCGTGTACAAAAAGGTGGTGGTATGGGAGGCGCATCCAATGCTGCAGCGTTTTTGTCCCGCTTTGTTGACACTGAAAATAGTCGTTGGATCCATTTTGATTTAGCGGCATGTTTCCGTGATGGCGGAGATCCGCGTTGGGCTGCTGGCGCGACAGGGTTAGGTCTTGCTAATATTGCAGGTTTGTTGCTGTAACTTAAATTCATGAATTTGTTTTTGGCTCGCAGAAAGCAATAAGACTCAAAAGGAAAATATAATAATGACAATCGAAAGAACTTTCTCAATTGTAAAACCAGATGCGGTTAAACGTAATTTGATTGGTGCAATCTATCAGCGTTTTGAAAATGCAGGTTTGAATATTGTTGCGGCTAAAATGTTGCATTTAGACAGTGCGAAAGCGCAAGGTTTTTATGCAGAGCATGAAGGTAAACCTTTCTTTGATGATTTAGTGGCATTTATGACATCAGGTCCTGTCATGGTTCAAGTACTTGAAGGTGAAAATGCGATTACACGTTACCGTGAGTTGATGGGTAAAACTAACCCTGAAGAAGCGGCTTGTGGCACTATCCGTAGTGACTTTGCATTAAGTATGCGTCATAACTCAGTACATGGTTCAGATAGTCCTGAATCTGCTGCGCGTGAAATTGCATACTTCTTTGCTGAAGATGAAATTTGCCCACGAGGTGAATAAAGGTTTTAATTTTATGAGTATTCAGTGAGTGGTACTAATGCGAAGCACTGAAAAAATAGATTAATCATATTATTAACGGGAAGTATTGACTTCCCGTTGTTGTATCTAGCGTTTTGAAATTGGCAACACTAAAATAACCATAGAGTCTAGGTGTGGAAACCATGCCATAAAGTCTGTACAATTTCGCGCCTTAAACCCGAGATAACGAAGCCATCGATAGAGCTTGGTTATTAAGGCGCAGCAATAGTCATTTTTAGTGAGGCACCAACCGATGACAACTGTCAAAATCAATCTGCTGGATTTCGATCGCAAAGGTCTGCGTAAATACTTTGCCGAAGAACTTAATGAGAAGCCATTCCGTGCAGATCAGATCATGAAATGGATTTATCATTTCGGTTGTGATGACTTCGATCAAATGACCAATATTAATAAAAAATTACGTGAAAAATTAAAACGTGTCGCTGAAATTCGTGCGCCGCATGTATCTGAAGCTCAGTACTCAACGGATGGTACGATTAAATGGGCGATGCGTGTTGGCGATCAAGATGTTGAAACCGTTTATATTCCTGATGAAGATCGCGCGACTTTATGTGTTTCTTCACAAGTTGGCTGTGCATTAGAATGTAAATTCTGTTCAACAGCACAACAAGGCTTCAACCGTAACTTACGTGTATCAGAAATTATTGGTCAGGTATGGCGTGCTGCAAAAGAAGTCGGTATTCAAAAAGACACCGGTCGTCGTCCAATCACCAACATCGTAATGATGGGAATGGGTGAGCCATTATTGAACATGAAAAACCTGATCCCTGCATTAGAAATCATGCTTGATGATTTAGGTTTTGGTTTATCTAAGCGTCGCGTTACAGTTTCAACCTCGGGTGTTGTATCAGGCCTTGAGCAAATGATTGATACAATTGATGTTGCTTTAGCTATTTCATTGCATGCACCAACGGATGAGCTGCGTTCTCAAATCATGCCAATCAATGATCGTTGGAATATTGAAACATTTTTAGATGTTGTTCGTCGTTATGTGAATTCAACGAATGCGAACCGTGGTCGAGTAACGGTAGAATACGTACTGTTAGATCATGTTAATGATGACATGGAGCATGCTCGTCAATTAGCGAAAGTATTAAAAGATACGCCAGCAAAAATTAACTTAATTCCGTTTAACCCGTACCCTGGCTCACCATATAAAAAGCCAAGTAATTCTCGTATTGATCGTTTTATGAAAACACTGATGGAATACGATTTCACAGTAACGGTTCGTAAGACACGTGGTGATGATATTGATGCGGCTTGTGGTCAGTTAGTCGGGGATGTTATTGACCGTACTAAGCGTACCCAAGCAAAATTGAATACGGGTGAACAAATTGCAGTAAAAGCGGTCTAAAATCAGGCTACTATAAATAACTGCGCAATTTCACATGGATGTTGAGGTGAGCGAAAATGGTACGATGGAGCGTGTATCCACTGTTGTCATGCCTATTATTTACAGGCTGTGCCACAGTTGATGTGGTCGATAATGGTAAAGAATTTGATGCCAAAGCAGCCTCAGAAGCGAGATTGAACCTAGGGCTAAATTATTTAAAAGATGGTCAGTGGGAGCGTGCACGAGAAAATTTGGAAATAGCATTAAGGTATGATCCTAATTACTACCGTGCACAAATTTCAATGGCTTATTATTATCAAAAAGTTGGTGAAAAAGACGCTGCAGAGAAAATGTACCGAAAAGCATTAAAACATTCGCCTAAAAATGGCGATGTTTTGAATAACTATGGTGTATTCTTGTGTAGTGAAGGACGCTATGATGAAGCCATTGCCGCTTTTGTTAAAGCGATTGAACAACCTTATTATTATCTGATTTCGGCAAGTTATGAAAATGCAGGCTTATGTAGTCGTAAACAAGGTAATTTAGAAGCAGCGACGGGTTATTTTGAAAATGCGCTTTCCCATGACCCGTACCGACCGAGATCTATGTTGCAACTGGCGCAAGTTGAAATTGAATCTAACAATTTTAAAGATGCTCGCGTACAGTTATTCAAATTTAATAAGAGATATGGGTACACAGCAGACAGTTTGTGGTTGCTCATTCAGTTGGAAAGACAAGCTGGACGTTTAACGCAGTCAAAAAAATACGCTATTTTGCTGAAAGAGAAATACCCAGATTCTCTGCAATATCAGAATTATTTGGCCAATGAATACTGAAAATAATGAAGAACAAAAAATAACAGAAGGAACACAGCTTCCAGGTGACGTACTCCGTCAAGCTAGAGAGCAACTAGGCTATTCACAAAAGGATATTGCGAACCGTTTGAGGTTGCGACTTTCTGTTATTGATAACATAGAAAATAATCGATTTGACCAAGCCCAATTAGCCACGTTTACACGTGGCTATGTGCGTTCATATGCAAAATATGTCGGTTTGGAAGAAGAAGCTGTATTAGCCTTGCTTGACAAATGTGGACACACCAAGCCAAAAGCGCAAGAAATGCAAAGCTTTTCACGTCGAACGAAACGTGAAGCACATGATAGTCGCATTATGGGATTAACATGGATTCTTGCTGCTGTTTTTGTTGGTGTAACCGCTGTTTGGTGGTGGCAAAATATTCATTTAGAACAAGCGCCAGTTGCTACAACAACTACAGCAGATCAAACCGCGGCTCATGAAAAGCAAGAGCAGGGTTCTGATGAAACGATAGTAACGACATTAAATGGTGATGATGCATCAATTAGTGCGACTCAACCAGCAACAGTCGATACCGATGTGGATCACTCAGCATCAACTAGTACAGAACAAAAAAACGCCGCATCGACAACATCTGCTGATGCTGTGACAGATTCATCTCCAACAACCGCATCGACGGCTGCAACGGGTACTACAGCGGAAGTGTCAACAACGCCTGCTGAGAATGCTGAAACAGCCGCAACATCAGTATCAACAGCCACTGATACAACTGCTAATGCTGAAACAATAGCGAATGTAACACCTGTCGTTGATGCAACTGCACCACAGTTACAGTTAAAGTTTTCAGCTGATTGTTGGATAGATGTGCGTGATGCAACGGGTAAACAATTAGAGTCTGGTATCAAGAAAGCTGGTCAAGTATTAGATTTAGAAGGTAAAGCACCATTTCGTGTTCGACTTGGTGCACCTGGTGCCGTTAAAATTAATATTAAAGGTCAACCTTTTGATTTAAGTCGTTACTCCGCGTCTAAGCCAGTAACACTTAAGCTACCGCAGTAATGTAGAGAAAGAGCAATGCATAACGAATCACCAATTATACGCCGTCAATCGAGCCGAATTTATGTCGGTAATGTTCCTATTGGCGATGGTGCACCTATCGCCGTTCAGTCGATGACCAATACTCGTACAACAGATATCGAAGCGACTGTTGCACAGATCAAGGCATTAGAAAAAGTTGGTGCTGATATTGTACGTGTCTCTGTACCAACGATGGATGCCGCGGAAGCTTTTAAATTGATCAAGCAACAAGTGAATATTCCGCTGGTTGCTGATATTCATTTTGATTACCGCATTGCACTTAAAGTGGCAGAATACGGTGTGGATTGTTTACGTATTAACCCTGGTAATATTGGTCGTGAAGATCGTATTCGCTCTGTGGTTGAATGTGCTCGTGATAAAAACATTCCTATCCGTATTGGCGTAAATGGAGGTTCTCTTGAAAAAGAGATCCAGCAAAAATACGGTGAACCGACACCTGAAGCTTTGGTCGAGTCAGCAATGCGTCATGTGGAAATATTAGACCGTTTGAACTTTGACCAATTTAAAGTCAGCGTAAAAGCGTCAGATGTTTTCCTTGCTGTTGAGTCATACCGTCAGCTTGCGAAGCAAATTATTCAACCTCTTCACCTTGGTATTACCGAAGCTGGTGGTGCTCGTGCTGGCTCGGTTAAATCAGCCGTAGGTTTAGGCATGCTTCTATCAGAAGGTATTGGTGATACGTTACGTATCTCGCTTGCAGCTGATCCTGTTGAAGAAATCAAAGTTGGTTTTGATATATTAAAATCATTACGCATTCGTTCTCGTGGCATCAACTTTATTGCTTGTCCAACATGTTCACGTCAAGAGTTCGATGTTATCGGTACGGTAAACGAGTTAGAACAACGTTTAGAAGATATCGTTGTTCCAATGGATGTCTCAGTGATTGGTTGTGTGGTTAATGGCCCTGGTGAAGCAGAAGCGTCTCACTTAGGCATTGCTGGCGGTAACCGTAAGAGTGCTTTTTATGAAGACGGTATTCGTCAAAAAGAGCGATTTGATAACGACAATGTGATTGATCAGCTTGAGAGTAAAATTCGAGCAAAGGCATCAATGTTAGATCAAAACAACCGCATTGATGTAAAACAACAAGATATATAATCAAAAAACCATGCTCATATCGGTGAGCATGGTTCACTATTTCAAAAAGAAATTATATATTCGATTCTAATACCCAGCGGTTAACGAGAATAAACGTGGCGAAACAAATTCAAGCAATTCGAGGCATGAACGATTGCCTTCCAACACAATCTCCACTTTGGCAGAAAGTCGAAGGTACAGTTAAACAAGTGATCAGTGCATACGGTTACAATGAAGTTCGTATGCCGATTGTTGAATCAACACATTTGTTTAAACGTGCTATCGGTGAAGTGACCGACGTTGTTGAAAAGGAAATGTACACTTTTGAAGACCGTAACGGTGATAGCTTAACGCTACGTCCTGAAGGGACTGCGGGATGTGTACGTGCTGGTATTCAAAATGGTTTACTATATAACCAAGAACAGCGTCTTTGGTACATTGGTCCCATGTTCCGTCATGAGCGCCCTCAAAAAGGCCGTTACCGTCAATTCCACCAAGTCGGTGTAGAAGTCTTTGGTCTTAATGGCCCTGATATTGACGCTGAATTGATCATGATGACATCACGTCTATGGCGTGAACTTGGTATTAATGAGCACGTACGTTTAGAGTTAAACTCAATAGGTTCACTCGAAGCGCGTGCAGAATACCGTAAAGCTTTAATCGCATTTTTAGAGCAACACTTAGATGTGCTTGATGAAGATGCAAAACGCCGTATGTACACCAATCCATTACGCGTTTTAGATACTAAGAATGCAGCAATTCAAGAAATTCTAGAAGATGCACCTAAACTTTCAGAGTACTTAGATCTAGAGTCTAAAGAACACTTTGCTGGTTTATGTGAACTATTAGACGCTGCTGGCATCAAATATCAAGTAAATGAACGTCTTGTACGTGGTTTAGATTATTATAACCGTACTGTATTTGAATGGATCACAGAGAGCCTTGGTTCACAAGGCACTGTTTGTGGTGGTGGTCGTTATGATGGTCTAGTTGAACAACTAGGCGGTAAAGCGACACCTTCAGTTGGTTTTGCGATGGGGCTTGAGCGTCTAGTATTACTAATGGAAGCATTAGAAAAAGATGAGGTTCGTCGTTCTGTAGATGTATACATGGTTACAGCTGGTGAAGGCACATTAGCTGCGGGTATGAAGTTAGCTGAAAAACTACGTACTGAAGTACCAGGTTTACGAGTGATGACTAACTTTGGTGGTGGTAACTTCAAGAAGCAATTTAAGCGTGCTGACAACGTTGGTGCCGCGGTTGCATTAGTTCTTGGAGAAAATGAAATAGCTGAAAACTCCGTAGTAGTAAAAGATTTACACGGCGGTGAGCAGACGACCATGGCACAGGATGAGGTTGCCGCGAAGCTGGCAGCATTGATTTAAGAGAGGACAGGAAGTGAACGACTACGCCACAGAAGAACAACAGGTTGAAGCGATTAAATCGTGGTGGCAAGAAAACGGCAAAGCCGTTGTTCTAGGTGCCGTGATTGGTTTAGGTGGTCTTTGGGGCTGGCGTTACTACCAGTCTGAAGTACATGTTGCAAAACACGTTGCATCTGACACCTATACACAAGTTGTTTCTGCGCTTGATGAAAACAGCAAAGACGCAGTCGCTGAAGCAAAAACGTTTATTGATGCGAATAAAGATAGTCAATATGCGGTACTGACAGCACTACAGCTAGCGAAAGTTCAGGTAGATAATAAAGATCTGGACGGTGCGGTTGAGCAACTTCAGTGGGTGATTAATCACACTAAAGATGACGCTATTTTGCCATTGGCAACAACACGTTTAGCTCGTATTTATGCTGAGCAACAAAAATTTGATGAAGCATTAGCTGAGCTTAAAAAAGTAACAGTGCCAAGCTGGAAGTCAAAAGTTGCTGAACTGCGTGGTGATATCCTGTTACAAAAAGGTGATATCACTGGTGCACGTGAAGCATATGTAGAAGCTCAGCAGGAAGGTTCGTCACCTGCGCTGCAAATGAAACTTGATGATTTAGCGCAATAAGGCAGATGATGATGCATAAGGTGTTAAAACGTGTTTTGGCCGTTGCTGTTGCAGTAAGCGTGCTATCGGGTTGTGCAAGTGAAGTCGATTCAATTCAAATGGCACCATTGCCAAAGGTTGATAATACTTTCACACCAAAAACAGATTGGAGCCGTAGCGTAGGTAACGGTGTTTCTGGTTATTACTCAAAACTCACCCCCGTTGTTGGGCTAGATAAAGTGTACGTTGCAGATCGTAATGGTTTAATCGAAGCACTGAATCCAGCAAATGGTAAAGTTGAATGGAAAACTGATCTAGAAAAAGACAGCAGCGCGTTGTTGACTGGTGGACTTGTTTTAGGTGATGGTAAACTGTTCGTCGGTACAGCCAATGCAAAAGTCATTGCACTTGATGCAGAGACGGGTAAGGAAGTATGGCGTACCACTGTCGCTGGTGAAGTTCTGTCAAAACCACTTGTTTCTGATGGCTTAGTTGTTGTTAATACCAGCTTGGGTGTGCTGCAAGCACTTGATGCTGAAACGGGCGTTTCTAAATGGCAAGTCAGCAATGAAGTTCCAACGTTGACATTACGAGGTGATAGTTCACCGGTTGCTGTTTCTGGTGGTGTGTTCTGGGGCTTAGCGAATGGACGTATAGCTGGCGCATTAATGTCTGATGGACGTATGTTGTGGCAACAATTGATTGCGTCACCAAAAGGTTCAACAGAAATTGATCGTTTAGTTGACGTTGATGCGTCACCAGTTATTGATGGCGATCGTTTATATGCTGTTGGTTATAATGGCACATTAGTATCGATCGATCTTCGTTCTGGTCAGATCGCATGGAAACGTAACTATTCGTCAGCAACTGACTTTGTTATTGATGGTAGTGAGCTATTCTTAGTAACAGCGAAAGATCATATTGTTGCTGTTGATGCGCGTAGTGGTACAGAGCTATGGCAGAACACTGATTTACAATATCGCCAGCTAAGTGCGCCTGCTGTGATTGATGGTTATTTAGTTGTGGGTGATGCTGAAGGTTACTTACACTGGCTTGATACCCAAAGTGGCGAGTTTGTTTCTCAAGAATCAGTCGACGGTAGTGGTATTGCTGTACCGCCTGTTGCACTAGACGATAATGGCTTTATTGTTGTAACCAGAGATGGTGAAATCAACAAAATGCAAATACCGCAATAAAACGGTATAATGTCGCTAGATTAATTTGTCGGCTCCAGCTGCGATACGTAGTTGGAGCCGTTGTTGTTATATCCGTTGAATATATTATTGCCGGATGAAGGTTCTCAGAAATGTGAACTGGAGGCAAGAATGAACGGTAAAAATGTCAATAAGACTATGAAAAGTAAGAGGTAGTTATGATTCCTGTTGTTGCCCTAGTCGGGCGCCCGAACGTGGGTAAATCGACGCTATTTAATCGTCTTACTCGCACAAGGGATGCACTTGTTGCTGACTTTCCTGGCTTAACTAGGGATCGTAAATACGGTAGAGCAGAGCTAGAAGAGCATGAATTCATTGTTATCGATACCGGTGGTATTGATGGTACTGAGGAAGGCGTTGAAACAAAAATGGCTGAACAGTCATTAGCAGCGATCGAAGAAGCTGATGTTGTTCTGTTCCTAGTAGATGGTCGTGCTGGTTTAACTGCCGCAGACGAAGCAATTGCTAAGCACTTACGTAGCCGTCAAAAGCCAACGTTCCTTGTGGTAAACAAGGTTGATGGTATTGATGCAGACAGTGCTTGTGCTGAATTCTGGCGTTTAGGCGTTGATGCAATGTACCAAATTGCAGCAACTCAAAACCGTGGTGTTACTGCATTGATGGAGCGCGCATTAGCACCGTTCTCTGACAAACTGAATGCAGAGCTTGCAGAAGAAGGTGAAGAGCAAGAACTTCAACTTGAAGATCTAACATCGGTTGAAGATATTGAGAAAGCAAACCTTTCTGAAGCGGACGCGGAAGCTGCCTATAAGCGTCTTCAAGAGCAGCCAATTAAGCTTGCAATTATTGGTCGTCCAAACGTAGGTAAATCAACACTAACAAACCGTATTTTAGGTGAAGAACGTGTTGTTGTTTACGATATGCCAGGAACAACGCGTGACTCTATTTACATTCCAATGGAACGTGATGGTCAAGAGTACGTATTGATCGATACTGCGGGTATCCGTCGTCGTAAGAACATGCACCAAGCGGTTGAGAAATTCTCAGTTATTCAAACGTTAAAAGCGGTTGAAGATGCTAACGTTGTATTGTTGATTATCGATGCTCGTGAAAACATTTCAGATCAAGATCTAAGCTTATTAGGTTTTGCGCTAAATGCAGGCCGTTCATTAGTGATTGCTGTGAACAAGTGGGATGGTTTAGATAACGAAGTGAAAGAGCGTGTTAAGTCTGAACTTGACCGTCGTTTAGGCTTCGTTGACTTTGCGCGTATTCACTTTATTTCAGCACTTCACGGTACCGGTGTTGGTCACTTATATGAGTCAGTGATTGAAGCATACCAGTCTGCAACTAAGCGTATTAGTACTTCGCTACTAACGCGTATTATGCAAATGGCACAAGATGATCACCAGCCACCGATGATCCGTGGTCGTCGTGTGAAGCTTAAGTATGCGCACGCCGGTGGTTATAACCCACCGATCATTGTCGTTCACGGTAACCAAGTTAATGATCTTCCGGGTTCATATAAGCGTTACCTAATGAACTACTACCGTAAGTCATTAGAAATGATGGGGACACCGATTCGCATTCAATTCCAGAATAGCGAAAACCCATTTGAGACTAAAAAGCAGAAGCTAACTGTTTCTCAAGAACGCCAACGTAAACGTCTAACGAATGTACTGCGCGATCGTAAGAAGTAATATTTTACGATAAATAAATACGAAAAAGCCCGATACGTGAACTCTTAGAGTTAAAAGCGTATCGGGCTTTTTGCTATTTATACTTTATCGAATTAATACATCAAAGAGTAAAGCTGACGGCGGTAAGAGGCTGCAATTGGATTGCCTTGACCTAATGCTGCAAGAATATCCATCATGGTTTTCTTTGCATTACCATCTGAGAAGTTCATGTCTTTACGTAAAATTGCAATCAATAACTCTAGCGCTTCTTCATTACGGTTTACTTGGCTGTATTGCACGGCGAGTTCATAACGTAATTCAACATTGTCAGGTTCGGACGCTAGTTTCTGTTCTAGTTGTTGGATCTCTGGCGAGTTACCCGCTTGCTTGTGTAATTCTAATTTAGCGACCAAGCCTTTGTATTGTGCATCCTGATCTTGCATTGGGATTGTCGCAAGAATCGGCTCGGCCTCATCAAACAAAGCGGTTTCAATCAGGCACTCTGCAATAGCTAGTTTTACTAAGCTATCGTTAGGAAGTTGTGCTGACAGTTGACGTAGTAGCGGTAGAGCTTGAGCGTATTCTTTATTATCAACTAATACCAATGCCTGTTTTAATGCCAGCTCTTCTTGACTTGGTAGATGACGAGTTAGCATTTCACGTAATGTTTGCTCTGTTTGTGGCCCTGCAGAGCCATCAGCAGGTTGACCATCTTTAAACAGAGCAACAGTAGGTAAACCACGGACACCGAACTGAGAAGCGACCATTTGTTGGGTTTCACAGTTTAGTGAAGCAAGGATAAATTGTCCTTGGTATTCACGAGCCAGTTTTTCTAGCGTTGCATTCACTTCTAGCGTTTCAGGCATCGATGGCGCCCAAAAACTGATCACAACAGGTGTTTGCATCGATTGCTCGATAACCTGTTGCAGATTTTGTTCATTAATTTCTAGCGCAGTATTTTGGTACATGTAATTCGATCCGTTGACTATTTGAAAGGCTATACCAAATATATGGGGATGAATCGATGTGGATCAAGTTGAGATAATGAAACAGAAATTAGTAAGTGTTTAAAAAACGAGAAAGAACAGTATTAATTACCGAATACCAGCAAAAGCACTAACGTGATACACGCGCATAGTAAGTTAATTTGGCGCAATGTCATATATACACCTTAAACGTAATGAAGAAAGAGCTAAGTTTGATAATTAGCTTAAGTTATGGGATCACATTACATTTGTTATATGACAATAATATTACGTTTTATAGAAAATGTTATATTGGGTGATATTCTTAACTGGAGTAAGTGTTTTTTTATGTTTAGTGGTTATAAATCAGCATATTAATCATCATTGATTTTATAAATGTTGTTTTTATCACCACTTTTATAAGGTGAGAAAACTGCCTAAAAGCGATGGGTTTTAAGCAGATTTTTTCTTTATTAATTGCTTTTTATCAGTAACTTATCAAGAAATCTTGTTGGTAGGATACGACGTAAGAAACCAAAAATATAAGTCGGTTGTGTCACGTAATAGCGTGATTTTGGGCGAGAGCTATTAATGATGTCCAATAGTGGTCGTAATACTGCATCAGGTTTTAAAGTAAATTTGTTGGTCACCTTTTCTTTACCAAGGCGAGAGAGGGTGTCTTGGTAGTTGTCATAATGGCGAGAGTTGTTCATATCAATATGACGTTCAAACATGCGTTTTGCGTTTGCGCGAAATTGGCTTTCAATTGGTCCTGGCTCGATCAAAGAAATACTAATCGGCGTATTGTCTAACTCTAAACGTAAGGTATCGGTATAGCCTTCAATTGCAAATTTACTGGCGTTATATGCGCCGCGATATTTCATGGCGACTAATCCCAGTACTGAGCTGTTTTGTACAATTTTACCGTGACCTTGGGTAAGCATCAGTGGGATGACTTGCTTGGTTAGCTCGTGCCAGCCAAAGAAATTCGCTTCAAATTGTTCACGTAGAGCTGAGGTCGGTAAATCTTCTAATGCGCCGGGTTGTCCGTAAGCGGCATTATTAAATAACACATCTAATTTTCCGCCAGTGATGGCTAGTGCTTGGCTTAAACCTTCTGTGATGGATGACTCTGAAGTGATATCCAATTGAACGCAACGAATACCTTCTTGATTGAGCCTTTCTACATCCTCTGATTTTCGACAACTAGCAACAACGTTAAGGCCTTGCTCGGTCAGTGTTTTTGCGCAGTAATAGCCAATACCAGAGCTACACCCTGTCATTAAAATAGATTGTGTCACTGTGAGCTTTCCTTGTTGAGATAAGGTTGAAGATGCTTTGCCATAAATTGAGCGATCAGCGGCTGTGCTTGTGCGGTTGGGTGAAGGCCATCTTTCATCATTAATTCTGGCTTTACAATAATATCGATAAGAAAAAACGGCAATAAAGGCACATTGGTGTCTTCACTTAATGATGGGTAAGTATTACGAAACAGTTCGTTATAACGTTTCCCATAATTGGGTGGGACTTCAATTTGCATTAATAGTGGCTGCGATCCCACTTTTTGGATCTCATTGATCATTTGGCTAAGGTTATTACGTAATATTTTAGGATGAAACCCACGTAAGCCATCATTCGCACCTAATTCGATTAAAACAAAATCAGGCTTATGTTGTTCCAATAATGCTGGTAATCGTGCCAACCCATTACCACTGGTATCGCCAGAGATACTCGCATTCACAATGGTCGTTGGTTGTTTTTGCTGTTCTAACAGTGGCGGCAGTAGTGCAGGCCAGCTTTTCTCTGCTGGCATCTGATAACCAGCACTGAGGCTATCGCCAAGAACTAACAGTGTTTGACTCAATGCGGTGGATGAAAACACCAGCATCAACAATGAAAGGATTCGTATCATGTCTGTCTCCGTAATTAAGGCACACTCTGTTTCAAAACAAGTCACGACTACCTTGTCGCCTATGACTATTTTGCAGGATGTTTCGCTTGAGGTCGAGCAAGGAGAGTCTATTGCCCTTGTCGGTGTCTCTGGCGCGGGTAAATCAACCTTGATGACATTACTGGCGGGGCTCGATGTACCAACACAAGGTGAAATAGAGCTACTTGGTCATAACCTTTCTACGTTAGATGATGAACAACGCGCTCAATTACGTAGTGAATCTATTGGTTTCGTGTTTCAAAACTTCCTGTTACTACCGACTTTAAATGCGCTGGAGAACGTCACGTTACCGTGTTTGATCCAAGATAATGATGTGGATGTTGAGCGAGCAAAAGAATTGCTTGCTGTTGTTGGTTTGAAAGGGCGAGAAACCCACTTACCGAGTCAGTTATCCGGTGGTGAACAGCAACGCGTCGCGCTAGCCCGTGCATTTATGATCAAACCGAAAATTTTATTTGCTGATGAGCCAACGGGAAACCTCGATCAGCATACCGCAGCCATGATCATTGAGTTGTTGTTTGAACTTAATAAAAACAGCGGTACAACACTGGTGCTTGTCACTCATGACGATACATTAGCGGCTCGTTGCGATCGAATTATGCGATTAGATAACGGCAAACTCGCGAGGGATGAACGTCATGCAGAGTGATTCACTTTCGATGAAAAAACGTCCGTTCTTTTTACGTTGGGCGTGGCGTGAAATACGACAAGGTCAGTTGTGGCTAGTTACCTTGGCACTGAGTTTAATCATTGCTTGTGTGTTTGCGTTATCGGCATTGGTAAGCCGTGTTGAAGGGATCATAGTTTCGCAAGGTCGCTCTGCGTTAGCGGCAGATATGGTATTGAAGTCATCGCAAGCGGTAGATTTACAACCGTTATCAACCAATAAGATCACCACTTCACAGCAAACTCGCTTTGGTACCATGGCATTTAGCGATAACGGTATGCAGTTAGTCAGCGTTAAAGTGGTTGATGCGAAATTTCCATTGCGTGGCGATTTACGATTACAAGCGGCTGATAAGTCTGTGCACCATCATGTGAGCCCCGGTGAGTTGTGGTTATCAGAACGCTTATTTTCGCTGCTGGATGTCAAAGAGGGCGATACACTCATGCTGGGGGATGGGGAGCTAACCATTAGTGGGAGAATCTTAGAAGATCCTGAGCTGTCTTTTAACCCTTTTAGCCAAATGCCAGCAGTATTGATCAACAATAAAGACATTGCTGCCATTGGTGGAATTCAAGAAGGTAGCAGGATCAGCTATCGCTACTATTTTTCCGGCTCCGATCCTGATCTTGCTGATATTCGTGAAACGATGAAGTTAACCCCAAGCCAACGCTGGTTAACTGAAAACGATGCCGGGCGCAGTGGTGATTTTATTGAACGAGCAAGGCAATACCTATCACTGACTTTAGTGCTGGTAGTACTCATGGCATCAGCAACCTTAGTACTTACATGTCAGCACTATGCATCGACGCGGATCACGTCAGTCGCAATGATGAAGAGCCTTGGCGCAAGTCGTCGTTTTTTATGGCGATGGTTATTACAACAAATAGCGGTTGTGTTCTCAGTCGCGATTGGTGTTGGTTTGCTATTGGGTTTTGGGCTCGAATGGTTACTGCGCTATCCACTGCAACAGTTGTTACCTGATGAATTACCGGCTATTGGGTTTGCTCCGTTAGTGATCAGCTTATTACTCGCACTTTTCATTTCATTGCCAGCGTTGGGTATTCCGCTTTCTCGCTTGGTTAATGCTTCTGCAATGAATACGGTACAAGCAACCCAGAGCCCAGCATCTAAGTTCTCAGCTATATGGTTGTTGTTGATCTTCCCTGTTTTTTCAGCAGTATGGTGGATTGGTAGCAATGTATTTGTTTGGCTGACCTTATTGGGCATGGTGGCATTGTTAGTGTTACTGGCTTTAGTTGGCCTTGCTGCCATCGCATTACTTAAGAAGATTAAGCTTGGCTCTGCTTATGCATTGGCGTTAAGTCGTGTCAATCGTAGTAAAGCGAAGACCGCGACGCAATTGGCGGCATTGACGTGTTCGTTAATGCTATTAGCTGTGATTGGATTATTACGTAACGAGTTACTTGCGGATTGGAAAAATACCTTACCTGCTGATGCGCCTAATGTGTTTGCAATTAATATTGCGCCAGATCAGCAACAAGCCTATTTAGATTATTTAGATGCGAATCAATTAGCTCGCTCTGAAGGTTATCCTGTGACCCGTGGAAGATTGGTCGCGATTAATGAGCAACGCTTTTACTTATCAGAAGATGAAAGCCAAAGTGGCGTAGCTGCAGAGATTACTTCCGACAATAGTCCAGAACGCGATCCTGCATTAAGACGAGAGCTTAACTTCACATGGGCGGAAAGCTTACCGAGTCATAATGAGGTGATTGCAGGTAAATGGGGAAGTAGCTCAGGTGTTTCAGTGGAATCTGGCATTGCGAAACGCTTAAACATTGCATTGGGTGACAAGCTGGCTTTTACCATTGGTGGGCTAGAGTTTAACGCCACAGTAAACAGCATTCGTGATGTGGAATGGCGTAATATGAAGCCGAACTTCTACTTCATTTTCACCCCAGATGTATTGCAGTCGTTTCCTGCTACATGGTTAGTGAGTTTTAGAGTGAATGATCAGCAAAGTGATTTACTCAATACCTTAGCCAGTAATTATCCAACGGTGAGTGTGCTTGATCTACGTATGATGGCAACACGGATTCAAGCTTTATTAGCCCAAGTGAGTTGGTCACTTACGGTATTAGCTGGCTTAGGTGTACTGAGTGGATTACTACTCATTATGACCTTATTGCGCTTGAGTATTTCAGAGCGTCAAACCGAAATTCAGCTTTATCGCACACTCGGAGCAAGCCGTAAACGTATTGCCGCTACCTTGTGGTTTGAATACGGCATTATCGCGTTATTGGCTGGTATTATTGCAGCCATAGGTGCTGAATTTGTTGTTGGTTTGCTGGTGGTGAAAGGTTTTGAACTGCCGTTTACCTTACATCCATTTATGTGGTTAGGCTTACCTGTGCTGGCTATTGGGTTGGTGTATTTAGTGTCACGATCGCAGATCAAGAAGCTGTTGTTGCCGTTAAGGTGATATTGATATCTAAAGACCGTTTATTATATATACGGTCTTTAGATAATGTAGTGTATTGGAAGTGCATTTACTCTGTATGACTAGTCTTGATTTGTTCATTTAAATAATCTTTGAATGGTTTTAAAACCACATTTTTTAAACAGCAAAAAGTGTAAATGAATGAACAAGCAGAAAAAATTGCAAACCAATATGAATAAAAGCTAATTAGAAAAAAGAAACCTAATAGGGAACTATACCAAGCTATTGTTGGTATTGTTTTTTGTAAACTCCACATAGGCATATGTGGATAAAGTCTATTAATAATATGTTTAGAATCTCCGAACCAAGATAAGAAAAATGCAAGGCTAGTATTTAAAGGTAAACTTACACAAAAACATAATGTTGCGAGGATTATTTCGGGTGAGTTGATTGTATTATTTCCTGAACTTAATAGTGCAAAAAAGAAAGCTGCGGATGTAGCTCCTAGAACGGAGTGCAGTCGAATAAATAACGCTTTAAATTCATCTAATACTTGAGCTTCTTCTTTCATTTTTTTGTCTCAGGCGATTATGATTTCGAATTTTAATCGGTATACAACAGCCTGTATACTGTAATCATGTAACGTCTATTTCAATTCCAATGTTGAAAATGCAGAGTTTCCCTCAATCACATAACGTCTGCTTCAATGCTTGCTCAATACAAGGGAAGCTAAAGTTAAACCCTTCTTGCTGTAACTTATTCGGTAGCGCACGTTGGCTATCAAGCAATAGTTGTGCTGATTCTCCAAGCCCTAGTTTTAGAACCCAAGCAGGGGTAAATAAAATGTGTGGACGCTTTAGAGTTGCGGCTAAGGTTTGGCTAAACACTTTATTCGTCACCGGTGTTGGTGCAGTAAAGTTAAATGCGCCATGGGCTTCTGGGTGATTAAGTAAAAAGATGATGCCTTTGATCATGTCTTGTATATGGATCCAAGGAAAGTATTGTTTACCATCACCCATTTTTCCGCCTAATCCTAGTTGATAAGGCAGTAACATGCGCGCCAATGCACCGCCTTGTTTGCCAAGTACGATACCTGTGCGGATCAAGCACACACGGGTTTGTTCTGATTGGGCTTCAAGAGCAATTTGCTCCCAGCGGTAACAGACGTTCTGGGCAAAGTCGTTATCGTTAATATCAAGCGGGATGGATTCATCAATGGTTTTATCTTGGTTATCACCATAAATGCCCACCGCAGAACCACTAAGAAAAGTATGCGGAGGATGACGACTGGCTTTAATTTTATCAACGAGTTGCTGGGTAATATCCCAACGACTTTGACAGATTTTCTCTTTTTGTTTGTCACTCCAACGCTTATTGATGATCGGCTCACCCGCAAGGTTGATAACAGCATCAAATTGGTCGAAATTGTCGAAGCTATCTAGGCTATCAACGGCGAGGATATGATGACCGAGTTGATTGTAAGCACGAGTCGGGTTACGTGTAAGTATGGTGACGTGATCATGATTGAAATGAGGAATCAGTGCTCGTCCGATAAAACCTGTTGCGCCTGTCATTAAAATATTCATGTCGTTATTCCATTATCAGTCATCATCTAAGCTTTGATGTGTTGCTTATTTCTATTATATATCAGCATTCTATATCAGTTAAATTATCAGTATAACGAGAGACTTAAAATCCATTATCTTAATATTGTGACGTAAGAGAATTATCACGAATATTATGCACGCATAAGCATTTGGTTGCATTTCGTGGTGAGATATCAGTACCGCTAACATGGAAATTTGATAAGACTACGAGTAGACTTCGAATCTGGATTAATGACTGGTTTTTGATTATGAAATTATTTTTTGCCTCTGATATTCATGGCTCTTTAGCGAGTGCTGAAAAGATGATTGCTGCTTTTGAACAAAGTGGTGCAGAGCACTTAATTCTGTTGGGTGATATTTTAAATCATGGCCCGCGTAATCCATTACCTGAAGGGTACAATCCTATCAAGGTATCTGAGCTGTTAAATCGCTATGGCGAACGTATTACGGCGGTACGCGGTAACTGCGACAGCGAAGTCGACCAAATGCTACTTGAGTTCCCTATTATGGCAGATTACAACCTTGTGTTATTGCCAACAGGACAGCGTCTTTTTTTAACGCATGGTCACGTGTATAACGCCAATAAACATCCTCGTTTACGTGCTGGTGATGTGATTGTATCGGGACATACTCATATTCCTGTTGCAGAAGCAAAAGATGAGCTATTTGTGTTTAACCCAGGCTCTGTCGCTATTCCTCGTAATGGGTTACCTGCAAGTTATGGTTTATTAGATGGCAACCAGCTATCTGTGATCAGCTTTGACGGTGAAGTACTGGTACACACCCAGATCTAATTTTTAATTGATAAAAGTAACGCCCTGAATGCAGCTCTCTGGTTTTAAGCGCAAAGCCACTTAATAGAGAAAGCACATTCAGGGCGTTATTGTATTTAGAGCTAGGTATTATCGCTTATGGCTTACTATGGCGATCTACATGGCCTAAATCGCGTTCTGGGTCGATAACATCACGAATACGTTGCTTTAGCTGTTTCGCATCAGGAAAGCCACCATCGGCTTTACGTTCCCAAATAAGCTGACCATTACAATGAACTTCAAAACGACCACCTGTGTCTGGGTGAAGGCTGATGGTTTGGATTTCTTCACTGAAGGTATGCAGTAGCTCTTGGGTCATCCATGTAGAGCGTAGCATCCAATTGCATTGACGGCAGTAGTAGATATCAATGATCGCTTTATCCATGAAATACTCCTTAAATAACGTGGACTAGAAAGCTGAGAAAAGTAACTTAAAGCCAATAATAAAAGTCAGGGCTTCAAAGCAACGTTTAATGAGTTGATTACTTTTTTGATGAGCAAGGTGAGCGCCTAAATAACCACCCAGTAATGAACCGAGTAATAATACGGGGATCCAAGGCCAGTAAATCGGTGCGCCTGCTTGGTAAATTGCGATAGCGCCAATTCCATTCCAAAATAGCCCAACGCTCACCAAGGTTAGTGCTACCGCTTGTTTGTAGTTAAAGCCAAACCAACGGATTAAAAATAAGGTAACAAATAGCCCTGTTCCGGCGGTAAGTGAGCCATTTAATACCCCAATAATGGCTAGACCAAGCCCACCAATGATCATCCCTTTTATGTCGCGATGAATAGCGTTTTCGTTTTGTCCTAGCTCTTTTTTCATCAGTGAATAAATACCAAGACTGAGTATTAACATACCGAGTGCAGCTTCAGCGATATTTTCAGGAAAAGAGAGGATCAGGTTTGCGCCAATAATCACACCTATTGCGCCTGTAAGGATCACATAGAGTGTAAATTTCAACGACAGTGTGCCTTGACGTAAATGTTTAATGGCTGCACCAACGCCTAATGCCACACTTGCCACTTTGTGGGTCGCAAGGGCGATGCTAAAGGGTAAGCCAAGAAAGATAAGTAGAGGAAATTGAATTAAGCCTGCGCCGCCACCGGAGAGTGATGCGAGGGTATTGGAGATCAATGAGCCAATAAATAGCCCGAGAGAGTTGAGAAAATCCATGCTAACAGGTTGTCCTTAACCGTTAATTAGCTTGCCAGCATAAAGGGTTAAAACACCTTATTCCAGTAATAAAAAACGCCCCAATACACATTTCAATAAAAATTGAAGACATGTATTGGAGCGTTTTATCAGTCGATTAAATAAGTATTAAAACTTACTTAGCTGAAGCTTGTTCTGCCTGAATCGCAGTTAGTGCAACTGTGTAAACGATATCGTCTACGAGTGCGCCACGAGAAAGGTCGTTAACTGGCTTACGCATACCCTGAAGCATTGGACCGATAGATACTAGATCTGCTGAACGCTGTACCGCTTTGTATGTTGTGTTACCCGTGTTTAGGTCTGGGAATACAAATACAGTTGCTTTACCTGCTACTGGAGAGTTAGGTGCTTTAGAAGCAGCTACGTTTTCCATGATTGCAGCATCGTACTGAAGAGGACCATCGATCACGAGATCTGGACGTTTCTCTTGAGCGATCTTCGTTGCTTCACGTACTTTATCTACGTCTGCACCCTTACCTGATTCACCAGTAGAGTAAGAGATCATAGCAACACGTGGGTCGATACCAAATGCTTTTGCAGAATCTGCAGATTGGATAGCGATTTCAGCTAGTTGCTCAGCTGTTGGATCTGGGTTGATCGCACAGTCACCGTAAACCAATACTTGGTCTGGTAGTAGCATGAAGAATACAGAAGATACGATAGATGCATCTGGTGCAGTCTTGATGATTTGGAACGGAGGAACGATAGTGTTTGCTGTTGTGTGAACAGCACCAGACACTAGACCGTCAACTTCGTTGTTCTCAAGCATCATTGTGCCTAGGAATACTGAATCTTGTAGCTTCTCACGAGCAACAACGTCAGTCATACCTTTCGCGCCACGTAACTCAACTAAACGAGCCACGTAGTTTTCACGTACTTCGTCAGAGTTGATGATAGTTACGCCAGCACCAAGAACGACGCCTTGTTGTTCTGCAACGCGACGGATTTCATCTGGGTTACCTAGAAGCACACATTCCGCGATACCGCGCTCAGCACAGATAGCCGCAGCTTTAACTGTACGTGGCTCGTCACCTTCAGGAAGAACGATACGCTTAGCCGCTTTACGAGCTAGCTCAGTTAGCTGGTAACGGAATGCTGGTGGGCTTAGGCGACGCTCACGGTTTGAACCTTCAGTTAGAGACTCAATCCAGTTACCGTCGATGTGGCTTGCCATGTACTCGTTAACTAGCTCTACACGCTCTTTATCGTCTGCAGGTACTTCTAGTGTGAAGCTCTGTAGATTTAGAGAAGTCTGCCAAGTGTTACCTTGAGCAGTCATGACTGGAAGACCAGTCGCGAATGCGCGCTCACATAGATCCATAACAGGTTTTGGTAGTTCGTAACCACCTGTTAGAAGTAGTGCACCTAGCTCTACGCCGTTCATTGCTGCAAGACATGCTGCAACGATTACGTCTGGACGGTCAGCTGAAGTGACGAGTAGTGAACCTGGACGGAAGTGCTCAACCATATTAGGGATAGAGCGTGCACAGAAAGTGATGCTCTTAATACGACGAGTTTCGATGTCACCTGCATTGATAATTTCAGCATTTAGGTGCTGAGCAATATCAGTTGCACGTGTAGCGATAAGCTCTGCGCTCCAAGGTGCACAACCTAGTACACGAATTGGGCTTGAGTTGAACACTTGCATGATTTCAACATTTGAAGGAACAGTACCTTCTACGTCATCAAAGATCTCAGAAAGATCTGGACGCGTACGGCCTTCAGCATCAACTGGTGCGTTAAGTTTGTTAACGATAACACCAGAGATTTGCTTGTTCTTGATACCACCGAAGTTAGAACATGCTACTTCAATACGCTCTTTAAGTTGAGCTGGGTTATCAGTACCTGGAGATACAACGAACACGATTTCAGCATCTAGCGTTTTTGCAATTTCAAAGTTGATTTGGTTTGCAAAAGGGTGCTTACGAGTAGCAACTAGACCTTCGATTAGCGTTACGTCAGCATCTGCTGTTGCCGCTTTAAAGCGTGCAACAATGTCTTCTAGAAGAACATCAGTTTTGTCGTTACGGATCAATTCTTCAGCGCTTGCCATTGAGAATGACTCAGCAATTTTCATATCGCTGTTAGCACTAATAATTGTTGTTGTTAGATCTGGCTGATCGCCACCTTTACGCGGTTGCGCAATAGGCTTAAAGAAAGAAACGCGAACGCCTTTGCGTTCCATTGCACGAAGTACACCAAGGCTAACACTTGTTAGACCAACGCCAGCGCCAACTGGAACAAGCATAATAGTACGGGACACTATGAATTCCTCAAACTATTGAATGATAAAGCACTGTTCAATAACAATTCATTTTAATTAGTAGAATAACTATAGAACAATACCACATGAGAACATGACGGGATGTCATGAAGAAACGGCTGACTTAAAGCCAGCCGTTAAGATAATCGTTAGATTAGATTTCAGCTAGAAGCGCTGTATCTTCTGCGATTACTAACTCTTCGTTAGTAGAAACAACCATTGCAGGGATGCGGCTGTTTGCAGAAGTGATAACCCCTTCGTTACCGAAGCGTGCTTTAAGGTTTGCTTCGCTGTCTACTTCGATACCGAATATAGATAGACGCTTAAGTACTTCTTCACGGATAGGAGCAGAGTTCTCACCGATGCCGCCTGTAAATACGATAGCGTCTAGACGACCATCCATGTTTGCAGCGTAGCTAGCTACGTACTTAGCAAGACGGTGACAGAATACGTTCATTGCACGCGTTGCTTCTTCTTTAACGCCGTAGTTTTCTTCAACGAAACGACAGTCAGAAGTCACACCAGTTAGACCTAGTAGGCCAGACTCTTTAGTGAACATTGTGTTGATTTCAGCAACGCTCATACCTAGACGATCGTGTAGGTGGAACATAACTGCTGGGTCAAGGTCACCACAACGTGTACCCATTACTAGACCTTCAAGAGGAGTTAGACCCATAGAGATATCTACAGATTTACCGCCTTTGATAGCACATACAGATGCGCCGTTACCTAGGTGACAGTTGATGATGTTTAGCTCATCAAGAGGCTTGTCTAGAAGTTTCGCTGTTTCACGAGCGATGAAACGGTGAGAAGTACCGTGTGCGCCGTAGCGACGGATACCGTTTTCTTTGTATAGGTTGTAAGGGATAGCGTATAGGAATGCTTCTTCAGGCATAGTCTGGTGGAAAGCCGTGTCGAATACCGCTACGTTCTTAAGATCAGCGAAGTTGTGTTTAGCAGCTTCGATACCAACAACGTGTGCAGGGTTGTGTAGTGGTGCGAAATCAGACGCATCTACGATACCTTGAAGAACAACATCGTCGATTAGAGCTGAAGCAGAGAACTGCTCGCCACCGTGTACGATACGGTGACCGATAGCGCCTAGGTTCTCTTTAAGCTCAGGCTTAGAAGCAAGGATAGTATCAACCATGAATGCTAGAGCTTCTTCGTGAGCCGCGCCTTCACCTAGTTGTGCTTCGTGCTTGCCATCAAGTTTCCACTTGATGCGTGCTTCAGGAAGACCTAGACATTCTGCTAGACCTGAAAGGTGTTCGTCACCTGATACAGGATCGATGATTGCGAACTTAAGAGATGAACTACCGCAGTTTAGAACTAAAACCAGCTTAGACATGAGAGTGACTACCTATAATCTGTCTGAAAGTTGATATTCATTTTTGAATAAAAAAGTACCCATAGAATAGACGATGATATATTTATCGGTCTAGTCAGGGTGAAATTCGTGCTCATTCTTGAGTATTTGAATTGAGTTACCTGCAATTCTGGTTCATCCTTGAGGGTGCCTAACTTGCAGTTAATACCATTAACAGCAACAATTACCTTTAGGCGTGCTTAGGATAGCGATTGTTAAGCAATATAACAAAAACATTTTTAGATAAATTTAATTTTAATCAAGTTTATTGCTTAAAAATTTTAAAGATTATATTTTTTTTTGATAAATGGTGCTTTATGACTCAACAAACAAAGTGGAAGTATTTCCAAGACGGTCAGCATTACATGAGCACATGGCCAATGCGTAAAGAGCTGGCTGCTGTTTTTCCTGAACATCGCTATATCAAAGCAACAAAGTTTGCCACTAAGGTGATGCCGGCCGTCGCTGCTATTAGTATTTTGACCCAAATGGTATTTCATAATTATGCAGGCATGCCGCAAGCTGTTGCAATTGCGTTATTGGCGTTATCGATGCCATTACAAGGTTTATGGTGGCTAGGTAAACGTAGCCAAACCGTACTCCCACCATCACTGGCGAAATGGTACAGCGAGATCTACCAGAAAATTGTCAGTGAAGGTTATGCGATGCAACCGAAAAAATCACAACCTCGCTACCAAGAACTTGCTGATGTACTCAGCCGCGCATTTAAGCAATTAGACCGTAGTGCATTAGAACGCTGGTTCTAATCAGAGATATTTAACGTACAAAAGCAGCCTAATGAGCTGCTTTTTTTTCGTTAAATATTTTACCGTTCGTTTTCTAAATATTTTGCCACTATTTAGCGTGAGCTCTCATCTTATATACCGTGGCCGCTTTTCTATGCGTATTACTTTTGTATTTACAGCGACAGTTAACAAAGACCGATATATTTATCTTAACCTATGGGGATGAAATACAACGTTTAAATATGTGACGCTTGAGTTTTTATGTTTTTTAACTTTTTGAATTTAAAGGTTTTTTATTTTGGTGATATTGGTTTGTATCGTTTTTTAAATATATTTTAAATAAAAGGTTATTTAAATTTTATGATATTTAACTGTTTGTTATTTTTATAAAAAAGAGCCACCGTAGTGACTCTTTTATCGTAAAGAATATAACCTAAAACGTTATGTGATTATTCTTCGTCGAAATCAAAATCTGGACGTTGTGCGCGTGTTGCAGGCTTTGCCAAGATTTCTAAGTATAATGATGGTAGTTCTAACTTTTCAGCTTCATCGATGTACTTGTTGATTTCTTTTACATGAATAACTTTGGCTTCTTGCTCGGTATGACCAAACTTACAATCAAAATCCCAAAAGTCAGCGCCAGCAGGAAGTGCTTTGTTACGCTCACGACGTAGGTATTTCTTAACTTCAAACTTCACTGCTTCAACAACGCGAGGAACAGCTTTTTTAGGGTGGGTTAAAGCAAATGTTTTTTTCATGGTTTTCCTAGTTTTCTTTGGCTCAAAATTGGGAGAGCTGTATTTTTTCTATTTTACTTTAATTTGGGATGGGTAGCGATGGCAGAGATAAGATTTCATGTGTTTTTCGTTCGGGGAAAGAAAGTGAAATGTGGTCTTAAAAAGTTTTCTCAAAAAAAATAACGAAAAAGTGCAACTAAATATCTACATAGCTGTCATAAAAAATACATAGAGGATTATTAGTATCTACACTGTTTTTCGCTATGGATGTTAATGAAAGTTATGTTGCCATTTACCTATCAAATGGGCGGAATGGATATGCTGTTCAGGTACTAGAAAGGTTGCTATGGCATTATAATATGGCTACTAAGAGATATAGCTGTTATCTCCCTTAAGAACCCCAACTGCTTGGCCGCCGATGGGGTTCTGCTCTATCTGGGCTATGGTAATTTACTGCTTTAAGTTATTTATAACACTTCAAATCCTTGTTTCTTTTCATCATATCCATCATTGCTTTGTTCTGTTTTTCTTTTTGTACGTAACGAACAGGAAGCGATGCCATAGTAACCTTATAATCTAGAGCATTATCAGAGAGTAGTTCTGAAGCTGTTATTGGGGTGACAAGTGCGACTTTTAAATTGGGATTACGCGCTTTAATGCGAGAAGCCGTACCCAGTCCTTCCATGGTATGAAAACGACCTGCAACATGAATGATTTGTTTGTTTGGATGCGTGTTCAAATACGTGACCATAGTTTCTGCCATAGTATCGTCCCACGCGGTTTGTGCGGCAAACATACGTAGGTTTTGCTCTTCATTGCCGTGATGCATTGAGTTTAAAAATTTGGTTTGATATGCATCTTTATTAAGAGTTAATGATTGTGCAATCCATGAACGCTCTGATGGGGGCAGTTTATTTAAGTACTCAGGCCCATTTTTACTAATACAGCGAACAATACTTTTTGGCGCATTAGCGGCAATCACGTCTAAGTTATTCTGCTTGGCAAATTCAACTAGCGGACGGTAATCACTGTCGTAGTTTGGCCACGCATTGCCTTCCGATACCAATGTTCGTTCACCAATTTTACCTGCAAGATATTGATCAACAACAGCTTGTTTATCTCGGGTGAATTGCTCCATAGATAAGGTTAATTGTGAATTTTTTTGGTATAACGCAGCAAATAATTGGCTTTGTAATAGGTGGGCTGCAGGGTGGCTATGCCATTCACCAACTAAAATAATATCAGCATTCTTTAGCTCTGTTGCTAATTGATCGACTGTTAAGGTCTTTCCATTTGGTGATGTAATGCTGTAGTCGTATAGCGTGGTTAGGTTTGCAGAGGGTGAAGATGTTATATCGGAGGTGTTAGATGCACAACCTGTTAAAAGTGTGGCAAAGCTAAAACTCAAAGCGAGCCATTTATTCATTATTGATATCCCTGAAAGTGAGCTTATCGATTAAAAATAAGCAAAATTCACAACAATAATAAATAATATAGTTAATACGAGTTATTATCAATTGCGTATGGTAATAACTCGCATTAATGCAGTGTTACTGGCGGCGATATACGCGGATTGCGAAACCTGCCTCACAATGGAAATTATTGGCGTTAGCTAATTGCTGCCATACTTGCTCTGATGTTTTCCAAGCAAACGGCGTCATTTGCATCAATGCCGAAGCTTCTTCACCGCTTAATGTCATGTCGTAGTGTAGTTGCTCATCGGCAACCAGATCAAAGCCAGGAATCGTTTCAACGGGGACATCATGAAGGCGTACACCATCATAAATTAATTCTTTTAATTGATATAAGTGGCGTGGTGCAGGGGTCACAGCAACTAAAATCCCACCTGGTTTGATGGCGCGCTCTAACTCTTCACCTTTACATGGCGCATAAATACGTACTACACCATCAAACAATTGATCGGCAAAGGGTAAACGGTGACTTGATGCAACACAGAAATCACATTCAGGGTAACGCTTAGCGGCGTATTTCACTGCAACTTTTGAAATGTCTAAACCATGGACGGAAAGTGCAGGAAATTGTTGGCGTAGTTTTACAAATTCAGAGGTGTAGTAGCCTTCACCACAACCAATATCAAGTAGTTCAGTCGCACCATCAGGGAGAAGTGATGCAAGTTGTGCAATGACGGCATCACGCAGTGGTTGATAATGTTCTGTATTGAGAAATAGGCGACGAGCTTGCATCATCTCTTTATTGTCACCAGGATTTTTCGAGCTTTTATGGTGAGCAGGCATGAGATTCACATAGCCTTCTTTTGCCAAATCAAATTGGTGATTATTACAACAACGGTAGGTTTTAGGTTGTTCGCTATGAGCGTCAAGAAGAAGCGACTCATGGCATAGAGGACATTGATAGGACATAAGAGTAAACCAAAGCGGAAAAACAGCCGCTAAGTGTAATGCTTATTGTGGGTTGTCGCTAACGTATTTTTGTTCTGATAGTAAAAAGCCTTCGCGAGAGAAGGCTTCTATTCAAGGAGTATTGATGAGCAGACCTGCTTAATGGCTTGGTCTTACTTTATATTCGGCTTTATCAAGTCCATGCTTTTTCATTCTTAGATAAAGCTTTTTACGTGGGATTTGCAAATATGATGATACTTCATTAATACGTCCTGCAAACAGGTATAGCGCATCTTCAATGACTTGTTTTTCATAGCCATCAACTAAATCATCCAGTGGGCTACTCATTTGCTCAAGGGGTTTAGAACGCTCTTGTCCGGCTAATTTCACAATGCCAATGGCATATAACTCTGCAACGTTTTTAAGCTCTAAGACATTCCCTGGCCACTCATAGCGACAGAGTGTGTTGATGTAGGCTTTATCAATAGCAGGTAATGCTTTATTAAGTTTTTTACAACTCTGTTTTAAGTAGTGTTTAAAAATAAAGGTAATATCGCTACTACGTTGACGCAGTGTCGGCAGACTAAAACGTACTTGGCTTAAAAAATAAAATAGTTCAGGTAAAAACTGCTCACTTTCCACCGATGGTTCAGGTGAGCCTGTGAATAGAGCAAGTAAACGCACTTCTTTTTTACCTTGTCGCTCTTGTTCTAATAAGAAACGACATAACCATTGCTGGCTTTCGATTGGCATAATGTGTGGATTACTTAAACACAAACACCCGCTGCGAGCTGAAATCATGCTACGTTGAAGATCGGGGGTACAAGTAATACTTGAGCCATCAACCTCGATAAACGGGCCTTGATGAAGTGGGCTATTCTTATGCAGAATTTTAGCAACGGTATGACGCCCCGTGCCGTTTTCACCTTCAATTAAGGCATCCTTGGTTGAATTAACAACCAGTTTTAATTGTTCGCGTATTTTTACAATCAATGGACTCTCACCGAGAAGTAACTCGGTGGCGGTATTATGCAATGTTTTACGCTGTTCAATGATCTTTTTACGCTGAGGTAGATGCTTTTCTAATAGTTTTATCAGTTCGTTAGGCTGTAATGGCTTTTGTAAAAAATCAATCGCCCCTTTTTTAAGTGCGTCAACAGCCATTGGAATATCACCATGACCCGTTACGATAATGACAGGAATTTCGTTATCAAAATCTTGAACTTTTTCTAATAGTTCCATGCCATCTAAACCGGGCATGTACATATCTGTTACAATCACTCCAGACCAATTATGACTTAACATATTAATTACTTTGGTTGAGTCTTGAACAGTTGCTACATTGTAACCTGACAACTCTAATAACTCTTGGTAGGCATCTAATACATCTTGATCGTCATCGACAATCAGTACATTTATTTCATCACTCATCATCTTTTTTTAACTCCAAAACAATCATCGCTCCACCTGTGAGACCAGAAGCGAGGAAGATGTTACCTTTTAACCTTGTCATAATTGAACCACAGATGCTTAATCCTAGACCAAGACCAACATCTTTTGTTGTCGTAAAAGGTATGAATAGTTTCTCAATAATGTCATGACTAAAGCCATTACCGCTATCTAAAACTGCAATCCTGATAGTTTTTTTTGTGCTTTCTAGCTGAAGAATTGTTATTTGGCGCTCTTCACAGCTAGCAACAGCATCACAGCTATTAACCAGTAGGTTTACCAGTACTTGTTCAAGTTGTACCTGATCGGCTTGTACAAAAAGCGGTGTGGTAATGGTGTTTGTTATGGTTGTCTTTTGTACTTTTGCGCGACTTTCAACGATGACGATAGCTTGCTTGATCGAGTCTTGAATATCAACTCGCGTTAACGGATTCGTTGCTGACTGTTTTTTTGCAAAATTACGTAAACTAGTGATCAGTTTACTCATACGCATCACTAAATCATCTATCTTTTCGATATTATCCGGTAATTTTTCATATTTTTTGTTATCAATTGCAAGTTTCGCACTAAATAGACGTGTCGAAATAGCAGAAAGAGGCTGGTTCAACTCATGAGCGAGTGATGTCATGGTTTGACCAACCGTGACCATTTTAGCCGCCTGGATTAATTCATCTTGAGTGGCGATTAAATCCCCTTCGATACGTTTGCGATCTTCTATTTCTGCTTTTAGTTGTTGGTTTCTTAATATCAATGATTGCGTTTTTTCCGTGACCTTACTTTCAAGCCAACGGGTGGTTTTTTCTTGTTCTGTAATATCAGTCATAGTGATTATGACTTTATCCTGATTACCTTGTTTGAATACGCGAAAATCGAGTCTGAGATAGAAGATGCTATTTTGGTCTGTACTAAAGGTAACCGTGAGTTTATAGGCACCTAATTGTCTTAATGGGCTTTTTTGATCAAAGAGTTGGATCAGTTTATGAGATACTGAGCTATCAAATAAATCCCATAATGTTTGGTGTTGGCTTATACGATCAAAGTTAAATTGCTTTAGCGCCTGTAAATTGACAGATTCAACTACACCTAGCATGTTACAAGTGATGATGCTCGCCTGAGTGTTATTGATTAGGTTAAGGGCATTTGTGGTTTGAATATCTTGCATTTGCTGACAGAAGTCACGCAGGTTTTCGCCAAGCATGCCTATCTCATCTTCGCCTGTTGTTGCAATTTTTACATTAAGATCGCCTTTTGCAACCGCGTATAAATCTTTACTTAATAAATTTAAGCGATTCACAATACCGTTACCGACAAGGTAAACCGAGAGAAAAATAGTGAGTATGATAGTAATAAAGACAACGCCAAATAACATGGTGTTACTCAGAAAAATAGCGCTATGTGTTTCATCATTTAGTTTTTTAAGAGAGTTATCTGCATGTTCAACCAATGTTTGGATCATTTCTTCTTGCTGATAGAGGCGCTGTTTAATATCCAGCTTAGCTCGGTCTATTTGCAACCCTAAAACGACATCCCGCTTTAGTTGTTGTTCGAGTTGACCACCTGGTTTTAAGATTGTGGTAAATCTCTCTAATAATTGGCGAAATGGAACGGCTGAAGGATAATTACTAATATTCTTACTAATAGCATTAAGCTCGGTAATTTTATGACCAATAAAATTAAAGGCGTTTTCAATGTCTCTATTTTTGCGTTGTTGAACGATCTCTTCGACTAATTGATGAAGCTCATTTTCTTTAATGGTGATCGATTGAATTAATGAGAATTCATTCATAACGTTGTTAACAACATCAAGTTGAACGGCGTCTTTTTTAATTCCGTGACGGTTCATGTTATTGAGTTTCCACTCAACTTCTTGGCGTAGTGGTGTCAGTTCATCAATAAGATCGTGATGGATCCATTTTAAGCTGTTTTCTGTCTGCTTTAAGGTAAACAAGCCACTATTTCTCTGTTGTAACAGTGTTGTGTAATTATCTATTTGTTTAACAAGGGTTTGTTGACCTGATTTTATTGCGGGGTAATAGTGTAGGTTAGCAATGTTATTAATGGCTAAGCTTATATTATCGAGAATATGTGTGATTTTGTTTTTAATGGTTTCATGCTTGAGCGGGTTGGTATTTTGGCCCAAGTTATTCAATGTTGCCTGTAGCTCAGCGGTGTTGCGTTCTAACTGATAACTTGCCTGTAAGGTTGGCATATTGTTATCTGTAATCGTTTCAATTTGTGTGCTGAGTTTTTCCCAGTTGATGACAGCAATAAGGCTGACTGTAATGGTGAGAAATGCCATCAAAATAATCGCCATAATAAGGCGACTACCAATGGTTTTCTTGTTGATATAGCGGATCATTGCAATGCCGGATTCCCGTTAATAATCTTTTGGCTTAATGCGATGGCTTGCTCAAGTTGTGCTGCCATTTTTCCCCGCCATTGCTGTCTAAAATAATCAACTTGCGGGTTATCTCTAAATAGCGGTAACTCATGATATATCTTATTTTTTAAATCATCTACGCCAATCGGTGAGGTAGAAGCTAAGTGTTTCGCATGAAGAAAATCAGCATGTTGTTGTTTTGTTAGTTTATTTGATGAAGCTTCAATCGAATGCAGCAATTGCCATACTTGGTTAAGTTGAGGAAGTTGACTACTAATCGTTTGTTCAAAAAGGTGCTTTACTAAGCCTGAACGTTGCTGAATGACATCGTAATCTAGCGATGCAACATTAAACGTCTTTTTAATAAACTCATCTCGGCCAATATCACCATTATTGGCGAGTTGCCCGTCAATTGTTAATTTGGTTTGGCATTCTTGTGAAAGTAATAAACTCACAAAATCTCTCGAAAATTGTGAATGGTGGCTGTTTTTTACCATGGCTACATAATGCGGTAATAAAGCGCTTTGTGGTTGATAGCTAAAATCAACAAATGAAAATTGTTTTTTATAAGTGTGTGCATATCTATCAACAACCGGCCCTATACCAATTAAACCGCGAGAGATAGCCTCACTGAGTGAAAACGCACTGGTTTCCACTGACGCTAGGTTTCCTCCAATTTGATAGAGCAATCGCCAACCTTCAACCCAGCCATATTGCTGCAATATATTTTCAATCATTAAATGGGTGGTATCTGAACGATAAGGACTGCTAATACTAATGTGACGATAGTAATAAGGTTTTATCAAATCCTTTAATCGGCTAGGAATTGGTAACTTATTCTTATTTAAATAGTTATTGTTCCACAGTAATCCGAATCCTGTGTGGCCGAAGGAAAAAACATTACGTGAAAGTTGCTGAGGCGTTTTTCTAATTGTAGTTTCATGAAGCGGTAATAACTTTTGGCTATTGATTAGAGGCTGGAAGAAGGTTGGTGATGATGAAATGATAATATCAATATCATGGTTGTTCTGTTGCAATAACCGAAGCCCTGATTCTTCACGTCGTACAATGACTCTAACTTCGCTTTCTGGATACTGCTGTTTAAATTGTTTAACGATCGGGTTTAGTACAGATTCTGAAAATGTCGTTAGAACGATTAAATTCTGAGTCGGTTGGGCAAGTACTGGCGTGGCGAAAAAAAAGAGGAAGGAAAAGAAGCGTACCATGTTAATCCGTAATCCCTAGCGTATCTCGACTAAATTTTTATACTTTTAGATAATTAGGAATGTAGCTATACCATTTAGTAACAATTCATGCCTTATATCAATAGCAATTTACGGTATAGTTCACAAAAAAGAGGTGTATATGGTATGTTATGAGCGTTTTATAGCTATTAATCGGGACAAAGGTAAATATATCATGCCATAAAAAAACCGAGCATAGACTCGGTTTTTTAGGGCTGAATGAAAATTTACGCTGTGATTATTTGCTGAATTTCGTTGCAAGATAAATGGTATTGGCGTGGACAGTTGCGCCATACTTTTAGCATACGTTGGTATTTTTCTAGCATTGGGACTTGGCTATTGAAGCGATGTTCTGTTTTCTCAAATTGAGGATATAAACCTTCATCATCAACGAGGAAGCGGACGTAATGCACAAGCTGTGCTTCAGTGGCAGCATCAAAACCAAGGAATTGTAATCGGCGTTGATCAATATCTTTGGCACCATCGCAACGACAATCTTCAAGATTAAACGATTCTTGGAGAGCGTGGTACATCTCCATAAAATCGATAACTTGACGGCAATCATCTTCAGGTAAATCACCAAAGTCTTTATCTAGTTCACGCATTTGTAATGAATAGCCACGTTCAACAATGGTTTGAAGGCGACGATAATGTGCTGCGTTTTCAGGTGTCAGTTTTGACATCAAGTAGTACTGATTAGATAAAATTAAGCGTTGAGCGTGGGTCATTTCCATTTGAGTTAGCCTCATTAATATTTTATTTTCTGCCATTGAGAGTAGCAGGTTAGGTATAAAATAAATTGATCTGACACCATATGGGCATCTTTTTTTGTTACAGTATATTATTAAAAATGAAAAGCCATATTTATTTTAAGGTCTTTTTTTTTTGGTTATTGTCGAGTGATATCGTTAAAGTAATATAGCTATCTCTGTATTCGGGCAAGTATAAGATAGCGTCGTTTAACAGGTTGTTATTGCATGCGTTAAGCAACAACAACCTTTTATTGTTAACCTTTAGCCGTTGTTAGCTTAAGCCGATAATATTGCCATTCTCATCGATATCAAGATTCATAAATGCGGGCTTTTCAGGTAACCCTGGCATTGTCATTACATTGCCGCATAAAGCATAAATAAATCCAGCTCCTGCACACAATTTTAATTCACGTACTGGGACGGTAAAGCCTTTTGGTGCCCCTTTAATACTAGGGTCGGTTGAAATAGATAGCGGTGTCTTTGCCATACAAATAGCCAGCTCATCAAACCCTAGAGCTTTAAATTTGACTAATTGTTGCTGAGCTACCTCTGATAACGCTACATGACTAGCCCCATATCCTACTTCAGCCACAGCCATTATTTTTTCTTCTAATGGCTGGTTTAGTTGATATAAAGGAGTGAAGTTTGCTTTATGTTGGCAGGCTTTTACCACACACTCTGCGAGTTTAATCGCCCCTTCACCGCCTTTACCAAAGGCTTCACTGATAGCAACGTCTACAAAAGTGTCAAAGCTCTCTGCTTTGATCATTGCTTGTAGTTGCGCTAATTCCTCATCTGTATCTTGTGGGAAACGGTTAATTGCGACAACAACGGGAACACCATAACGGGCGGCATTACTGATATGCCATTTTAGGTTTTCAAACCCTGCAACCAGCGCATCATTGTCTTTGGCAAAAATACCGTCAGGTAAAGCGTGTCCTGGACGTAAATCATAAAGACCAGAGTTGGCTTTTAAGCCACGCAATGTTGCCACAACAACGGCACAGTCAGGGCCTCTTTTTGCTTGCTGGGCTTTAATATTACAGGCTTTTTCAAATCCCATATCAGAGCCAAAGCCACCTTCAGTAATGGTGAAGTCACTGAGTTTTAATGCGATTTTGTCTGCAATAATAGATGAATTTCCGTGCGCGATATTGGCAAAAGGACCTGCGTGGATAAGAGTGGGTACGCCTTCTAACGTTTGCATTAGGGTGGGCTCAATGGCATCGCAGAGAGTGACAGTCATGGCTCCTGCTACTTGCAGATCTTCTGTAGTTACAGGGTTACCATCAAGATCATAAGCGACGACAATACGGCCAATGCGTTTACGCATATCATGGAGATCATCGGCAAGTGCTAAAATAGCCATGAGTTCAGAGGCGGCTGTGATATCAAAGCCGTCATGGCGCTCTAAACCATTAATGGTTTTATCTGGTTCATTTTGACCTATGGTGATCATTCTCAAAGCACGATCATTATGATCCATCACGCGTTTCCAAGTGATGTTATTAATGTCGATACGTAGCGCAGGTAATCCTGTTTTTTCACTGAATAGATCATAACCTAAACGTGATTCATGATATAAGCGAGCATCAATTGCAGCAGCTGCAAGGTTATGCGCTGCCGTAACCGCATGAATATCACCCGTAAGATGAAGGTTTAGCTTATCCATTGGTGCGACTTGGCTATAACCGCCGCCCGCTGCGCCACCTTTTACGCCAAAGACAGGTCCCATTGACGGCTGTCGAATACAAGCCATTACTGAGCGATCAATTTTTGCTAACCCTTGTGCTAAACCAATTGTTGTAACGGTTTTTCCTTCTCCTAGTGGGGTTGGTGTAATCGCAGTAACGACCACCAGTTTCCCTTCTGCTTGATCCGCTAAGCGATTCAAAATGGCAGGTTTTATTTTTGCTTTTAATGAACCTTGCGGTGTCAGTTCCTGTGGTTGAATACCCGCTTTTTTGGCAATGCCTTCAATCGGAGAGAGTAGGGTGTCACGGCAAATATCGATGTCGCTTTTCATATAGGCTATATCCTCACAGTGGAAATCATGCGTATCTGCGTGATATTGATGGTGTTGGTTTTAAATACTATAGATAAAGATGTATATAGTGACGCAATCGTTTGCTTTTCTTTTATACCATCATTTTATCATGGTTAATTTTATTTTTGTTGTTATAAATTGCTGCTGTTTTTGGTTGCGTTTTGTACCGTATATAAGATTTATTGAATGCGTTTTAGAGATAGGTAATAAAAGAATAAGAAAGTGGTTATTTAGTCACTAGAGCAGAAGCAGTATATCGATATATAGAGTAGAAGTATGAAGATGAATTTGGTGAATACTGTAAACTCTGGTTGCAATATTGGCTGTGTGTTTATTCATCATTACACTTTAAAATTTGATATATATCAAAATCATTAAAAATATTAAAGGAAGCTATCAATGAACGAGCCAGTGACTACGTTGAAACATACAGCACCACTTTCGATTGGCATTATGTTATTTTTTATCACCTTTTTGACGATTATTTTGCCATTATCCCGTTAAGATAGTTACCGTTTAACACGTATTAAAAAGCGAGCTAATGCTCGCTTTTTGTATTTTTTGTTGAGTGGATTAGTACATCACTTTATGGCCATAACTAGAAAGGATTTCTTTAATCGCTTCCATGGTTTCTTTTTTCGGTGGTTTCACACCGGCTAACGGGTATTCAAAGCCCATAGCTTCCCACTTGTGCTCACCGAGTTGATGGTAAGGAAGTAGTTCGATCTTCTCGATATTGTCCATATCTTTTATGAACTCACCAAGTTGATGTGCAGAATGTTCGTCATCGGTGTAACCCGGAACAACAACATAACGGATCCAAGTTTTTTGACCGCGTTGGTGCAGGTAACGAGCAAAGTCGAGTACGCGTTTATTGGAAACACCAACCAGATTTTGGTGAACACCATCATCCATTTGCTTAAGATCTAGCATCACAAGATCCGTTGCGTCTAACACTTCATCAACCACATCAGTATGTTTGCGAATATAACCGTTGGTATCTAAGCAGGTATGGATCCCTTCAGCTTGCGCAGCACGGAAAAAGTCACGAACAAATTCAGGTTGAAGCATTGCTTCGCCACCAGAAGCAGTAACACCGCCGCCAGATGAATTCATAAAGTGACGGTATGATTTCGCTTCATGCATAAGTTCGTCTACCGTAGCTTCACGACCACCATGAGTATCCCATGTATCACGGTTATGACAGTACTGACAGCGCATTAAGCAACCTTGCAGAAAAACAATAAAACGGATACCAGGTCCATCGACGGTTCCGCAAGATTCAAATGAGTGAATACGACCTATTGCTGACATTGATTACTTCTCCGCATGCTGCGTTTATTTGAGTGTTATTTTATTACAAACCACTAGGGTATTGTAGCGAAATATCGGGATGGAAATTAGGGGTATTCTCTTATTTTGTGTCAATTTATCGCTAACTTATAAAAATTTGGAGAGATGACTTTATTGGTAATAGATATGTTGTAATTATTAAAAAATCTGCATTGAGTCGATAAACAATAGCGAGGCTTGTGGGGAAGATATGTAGACATAAAAAAACCGGCCATTAAGACCGGTTTTTATCAGGAAACAAGTTTCCTACATACTAAACTGTACGCTCTATATTATAGAGATGCAGTGAAAGTACGAGAGATAACGTCAGCTTGCTGCTCTGGCGTTAGAGAGTTAAAACGCACTGCGTAACCCGATACACGGATAGTTAGCTGTGGGTATTTCTCTGGGTTTTTAACTGCGTCTTCAAGCGTTTCGCGGTTAAGAACGTTAACGTTTAGGTGTTGACCACCTTCAATGCCAGACTCATGGTGGAAGTAACCATCCATTAGGCCTGCAAGGTTGTTTTCTTGAGTATCAAGATCTTTACCTAGCGCGTTTGGTACGATAGAGAATGTGTAAGAAATACCATCTTTAGCGTGAGCAAATGGTAGTTTACCTACAGATGTTAGAGATGCTACAGCACCTTTCTCATCACGACCGTGCATTGGGTTAGCACCTGGTGCGAAAGGAGCACCTGCACGACGACCGTCTGGTGTGTTACCCGTCTTCTTACCGTACACAACGTTAGATGTGATAGTTAGGATAGACTGAGTTGGGATCGCATCACGGTACATTTTGTGAGTACGGATCTTGTTCATGAAGCGCTCAACTAGGTCACAAGCGATGTCATCTACGCGAGCATCGTTGTTACCGAATTTAGGGTAGTCGCCTTCGATTTCGAAGTCGATTGCAATACCGTCTTCATCACGGATTGGTTTAACTTTTGCGTATTTGATAGCTGATAGTGAGTCAGCTGCAACAGAAAGACCAGCGATACCACAAGCCATTGTACGCTTGATGTCACGATCGTGTAGAGCCATTAGCGATGCTTCGTAGCTGTACTTGTCGTGGCTCCAATGGATAGCGTTAAGTGCTGCAACGTAAGTTGTTGCTAACCAATCCATGAAGTGATCTAGGCGATCCATAGTATCTGTGTAGTCAAGAACTTCAGCAGTTACTTTTTCAGTCTTAGGACCTACTTGAATCTTAAGCTTCTCATCTACACCGCCGTTGATTGCATAAAGCATAGTCTTAGCAAGGTTAGCACGAGCACCGAAGAACTGCATTTGCTTACCAACAACCATTGGAGATACACAACAAGCGATTGCGTAATCGTCAGAGTTCATGTCTGGACGCATTAGGTCATCATTTTCGTACTGGATAGAAGATGTATCGATAGATACCTTCGCACAGAACTTCTTGAAGCCTACAGGTAGTTTTTCAGACCAAAGAACAGTGATGTTTGGCTCTGGAGAAGGACCCATAGTGTATAGGCTGTTTAGGAAACGGAAGTTAGTACGTGTAACTAGTGTACGACCGTCAAGACCCATACCACCCATTGATTCTGTTGCCCAGATTGGGTCGCCAGAGAATAGCTCATCGTACTCAGGCGTACGTAGGAAACGAACCATACGTAGTTTCATTACGAAGTGGTCGATCATTTCTTGCGCTTGTGCTTCAGTGATCTTACCAGCGGCGATATCACGCTCGATGAAGATGTCTAGGAAAGTCGAAGTACGACCTAGAGACATTGCAGCACCGTTTTGTGATTTAACAGCAGCTAGGTAGCCGAAGTAAGTCCACTGGATAGCTTCTTGTGCAGTAACAGCTGGAAGTGAGATATCACAACCGTACTTAGCAGCCATCTCTTTGATTTGACCAAGTGCACGGTGCTGTTCGCAAATTTCTTCACGGCGTTGCATCGTCATCTGAAGGTCTTCACCATTCAAAAACTCTTCTTCTAGAGAAGCGAATTGAGCTAGTTTTTCCTTCATTAGGTAATCAATACCGTAAAGTGCTACGCGGCGGTAGTCACCAATGATACGACCACGGCCGTATGCATCAGGAAGACCAGTTAGAACACCAGACTTACGACACTTAAGGATTGAAGGCGTGTAAACATCGAAAACACCTTGGTTGTGTGTTTTACGTAGTTCAGAGTAAACCTTGTTAAGCATAGGGTCTAATTCACGACCGTATACTTTGCATGAATTTTCGATCATGCGGATACCACCGTTAGGGATCAAAGCACGCTTAAGAGGCGCGTCAGTTTGAAGACCAACAATAGTTTCTAGTTCTTTCTCAATGTAACCTGCATCATGTGCAGTGATAGTAGAGGCAACATCTGTATCAAAATCAACAGGTGCGTGAGTCGCGTTTTCCTGTTTGATGCCTTCCATTACAGCGTCCCAAAGTTTCGCTGTAGCTGGAGTTGCTTCTGTTTCAAGGAAAGAGCCGTCACCCTCGTAAGGAGTGTAGTTCTTTTGGATAAAGTCACGAACGTTTACTTCGTTCTGCCAATCACCAGCTGTAAAGCCTTCCCATCCAGCAAATTGCTCTGCCATTGTATACCTACCTATCTATCTATTTCAGTAGAAAAAAATACCTGTTACCGACGTTAGAACTTAGTGCTTTTTATTGCCGTTAAGTTCCGGACGACGATGAATAACCCAGTATGTGAGACCAACTAAGAAACCACCACCAATAATGTTACCTATAGTGACTGGAATTAAGTTGTTCATAATAAAATTGTTAACTGTTAAATCTGCGAACTGTGAAGGGGCTACGCCCGTCATTGTCCAAAATTCTGGCGATGCAAAGTTATGGATAACGATGCCCATTGGGATCATAAACATATTTGCAATACTGTGCTCAAAACCACAAGCAACAAACATAGCAACAGGTAATAGCATAACCATGATTTTATCTGTTGCGCTTCGGCAAGAGTATGTCATCCATACGGCTAGACACACCATTAAGTTACATAACATACCAAGTATTACGGCTTGACCGAAGGTATGGTGCAGTTTGTGCTGAGCTATTTTCATCGCGGTAATACCCCATTGGCCATTATCGCCAAGGTGTTGTTTTGCTAGCCAAATGCAAATTACGAAGAATGACGCGCCGATGAAGTTACCAACATAAACAACAACCCAATTTCGTAATAATTGACCAGTAGTAATTCGATTACTTGCGCGAGCAACAGTGATGAGAACAGAAGAAGTGAAAAGCTCGCCGCCGCAAATAACGACTAAAATAAGGCCAAGGCTGAATGCTAATGCACCAACGAATTTTGCCATACCCCATGGCATATCGCCTGCACCTGTAGTTACCGTTGTGTAGAACACAAATGCAATAGAGATGAATACACCAGCGGTAATCGCTAAGAAGAAAGATTGTAGTGGGTGCTTAGTTGCTTTGTAAACACCGACTTCTTCAGCTTTTTTTGCCATTGCTGGTGGCATTAACGAGTCGAAAGAATTATTTTCCATTTTCTCAGGTGCTCTTTAATTGAGTTGAAGTGAGATTTAATTCGCTGAGGAGATAATACCAAAGGTGACGCATCATATATTTGACCTAGATCATTGCTGTGAAAATTTATAACAAAATTAGACATTTTGTTATATCTCTCATGATTGTAAATTATTGAAAATTAACGATATAATTTTTTTGATAAAACTAAAGAAAATTTTAATGTAATTTTATTACATTTGGCTGGTCTTTAAATACCAAAAAAGAATAGTTGTTATTTATCATGTGTTTGTTGTTTTTTTGGGTTTTATTTAACGTATGTGAGACATTAAATAAAACCAATATATTCAAAAATAATTTAATTGTTACTGAAAAATATGAATAGCCTCTTTTAATGTAACGCCATTTTGTTTTTATTGTTAAAGGTCACAAAAAAAAGGCGAGATAATTAATATGATGACTTACAAGGATATGCAAATTTGAGTCATTTTTATTCTTCAAACAAACATAGCAGAGTAATATTAGAATGCGAATTTTATGGCATTCTCGACCTTGTTAAAAAATACTATAAAGATATCCGCTATTTTTTCGTCAATGTTGAGTCAATAAAATAGACATAAAATAAAATATTGCTCAAATCTTACCAGTTAGTCTTTTGTCCTTCATTTATATCACCCAAAAAAGGCTGTTCTCCTGCTTATAAGAAAAATGAATATAAAAACAGAACTGAGTATTTATGCTATTTATGTGGGTATAATGGCAGGTTATGGTGCTGTTTGATATATGTTGGTTAGGTTAATGAAATGTTGCAATCATGAATTTCAGATGATACTTTCAAAAAAGATGATTTTTAATGAAATGTCGTGCTTTGCTATAGAATTGGCAAACGAGTAGTAGATGATTTCTAAAGGGACAGGAGTATGCGCACATGAAGGATGACGTGGCGCTAGAAATTAAGAACCTGCATAAATCTTTTGGTGACAATGAAGTATTAAAAGGTATTTCGCTGACGGCAAGAAGAGGAGATGTCGTTTCGATTATTGGCTCATCAGGCTCAGGAAAGAGTACTTTTTTACGTTGTGTCAATTTACTTGAAACCCCTACTCAAGGCGAAATTTGGGTTAATGGTGAATTGATTAAAATGCACAATAATCGTCGCGGTGAATATTTACCTGTTGATGATAAACAAGTTCAACGCATTCGTGCCCGTTTAGCCATGGTATTTCAAGGATTTAATCTGTGGTCTCATATGACAGTATTACAGAATGTGATTGAAGCGCCGATACATGTGCTCGGTGTCCCTAAAGCAGAAGCGATTGAAAAAGCGGAAGCCTTACTCAAAAAAGTGGGCTTATTTGAACGCCGTAATTATTATCCAGCCCATTTATCTGGTGGTCAGCAGCAGCGTGCAGCAATTGCGCGAGCCCTTGCTGTTGATCCTGAAGTGATGCTGTTTGATGAACCGACATCGGCCTTAGATCCTGAATTGGTGGGTGAGGTATTAGGTGTAATGCAAGATTTAGCGCAAGAAGGCCGTACCATGCTGGTAGTCACTCATGAAATGGCTTTTGCTCGCGATGTATCCAATCACGTGATGTTCTTACACCAAGGCCTTGTTGAAGAGCAAGGTCATCCCGATAAGCTATTTACCCAGCCTGAATCTGAAAGATTGCAGCAATTTATTTCGTCTATTTACTAAACTTAGGGTTATCGATTAAGACATAGAGGCTAACCCTCTGTGATTAGATAACCGTACAAATAGTACAAGGTTCACAGCATGGCTTGGTGTGAACAATTAAACGTAGCAGGAGAAGCGATATGAAAAAATGGATTTTAGCCGCAACATTAATTTCAGCGATGGGTTCATCAGCAGTACAAGCAAAAGAGTGGAAAGAAGTGCGTTTTGGTATTGAAGGCGCTTACCCTCCTTTTAGCTGGACTGAGCCAAACGGTGAGCTGAAAGGTTTTGATGTGGATATGGCAAACGCGCTTTGTACGCAAATGCAGGTCAAATGTAAAATTGTAGCCCAAGATTGGGATGGTATTATTCCATCACTGCTTGCTCGTAAATACGATGCAATCATCGCTGCAATGTCTATTACCGAAGAGCGTAAAAAGAAAATCGACTTTACTGGTAAGTATGCTCTTATCCCGAACAAGTTTGTTGCCAAAAAAGGTACCGAGCTCGACTTCACTAAAGAAGGGCTTAAAGGTGTGAAAATTGGTGTTCAACGTGCAACGACTCATGACAAATACTTAACGGATAATTTCGGAGAGTCTGTTGAAATCGTTCGTTATGGCTCATTTGACGAAGCTTACCTAGATTTAAAAGCCGGCCGTATTGCTAGCGTATTGGGTGATGCATCAGCATTAGAAGAAGGTTTGCTAAATAAAGACGGTGGTGAAGGTTTTGAATTTATCGGCCCATCATTAACAGATCCTAAATGGTTCGGTGAAGGTTTTGGTATTGCCGTGCGTAAACAAGACAAAGATCTAACCAAAAAACTGGATGAAGCAATTCTTGCACTGCGTGAAAACGGTCAATACAAGCAGATCGCTGATAAGTATTTCAAATATGATGTTTACGGTCAGTAAGTCATAAATGAATAAAGAGCACCTAGCTTCTAGTTTGGCTAGTTCGTCAAAGGGCTAAGCTAAGTGCTCTCTTATTCGAACAATGAAGGAGTATGACGTTGTTCGATTTATATGGATATGGATGGTCTTTAGCTCAAGGGGCGATGATAACAATACAAGTGGCACTGCTTTCTCTTTTATTAGCAGCAACACTGGGTATGTTAGGCGCTTTAGCGAAACTCTCACCTTACCGTTGGGCGCGTGCTATCGCCACACTTTACACCACGGTGATCCGTGGTATTCCTGATTTAGTATTGATGATGCTGATTTTCTTCGGTGGTCAAATGCTACTTAATGATAGCTTGTATAATATTAATGAATGGTTGAATAATTCTTTTACTCAATCTGATCCTAACCACGAATGGACAAGTTACCTTCCTGATTATATCGAGATCAGCCCCTTTGTTGCTGGTGTTCTGACAATAGGCTTTATTTTTGGTGCTTATATGGCAGAAACCTTTAGAGGCGCGATCTTAGCGGTAGATAAAGGTGAACTTGAAGCGGGTAAAGCCTATGGCATGAGTGCATTTTTATCCTTTCGTCGAATTTTACTGCCTCAAATGATCCGTCATGCTTTACCTGGCTTTGGTAATAACTGGTTAGTGTTATTAAAAACCACCGCACTGGTTTCTATCATTGGTTTAGATGACATGGTGCGTAAAGGGGCATTGGCTGCAGGAACCACTCAAAAACCGTTTACCTTCTATTTTACTATTGCGGTTGTATTTTTGATCTTCACCTCTATTTCCACCTTGGTACTGAATTGGGCCGAGCGTAAATACAGTATTCCGACGAGGTAGAGCCGATGGACTTTAGTATCTTTACAGAAAGCTGGGAAATCTATCTAGAAGGTTTCTACACTACAGTGTGGATGGTTACCGTTTCGCTAGTGATCGGTTTAATTTGCGCGATCCCCATTGGAATGATGCGAAATAGCAGTAATAAATTTATTGCGTTTCCAGCTTGGGCATATATTTATTTCTTTCGTGGTACGCCGCTATTGATTCAGCTTTATCTTATTTATTACGGATTAAGCCAAGTTATCAATGTTCAGGGCACAATGTGGCAAGAAGCATGGTTCTGTGCGTTAGTTGCTTTCATTTTAAATACTGCCGCATACACCGCTGAAATTATTCGAGGCTCTATTAATAGTATGCCGCAAGGTGAGATAGAGGCGGCGAAAGCTTATGGTATGGGCCCATTTCAAGCGCTTCGTCGTATTATTCTTCCTAGTGCATTACGACGAGCGTTACCTGCATACAGTAATGAAGTGATCTTCATGGTTCATGGCTCAGCCGTTGCCGGTATTGTGACGATTGTTGATTTAACAGGGGCCGCGAGAATTGTAAACTCTCGTTACTACGCGCCGTTTGAATCTTTCTTGTTTGCTGGGCTTTGTTACATGGTGCTGACGTTTGTCATAATCTGGGTATTTAAAAAACTTGAAGCGCGGTATTTACGCCATTTACAGCCATTAACTGAAATAACAGATTAATAAAGTTGAATAGAAAAAGCTCAGCATGCTAATGATAGATGCTGAGCTTTTTGTTTTATCAGCGCTTTTTTTACACCGCCACATCATCATAAAGTGGGACTGAAGTCAGTGCTGCGACTTCATCAATGTATTGACGTACGCGAGTTGGGTATTGGATCCCTTTCACGACAGTTAAATTACGTAGCATTGGAAATAGATGAATATCATCATAGCTAAGCTGGTTGCTTCGCTCAGAAGGCAGTGTTACCCATTCCAATGTTTGCAGCGCTTTATTGGTCAGCTCAATGTAGTGCGAAGAGTCTTCAAAGGCTCTTTCAAAGCTGACGGATAACATTGGCGTTTTTTTGTTGTAGAACCACGTTTTTGCTTCTTCAACCTGAAACTCTGGTAGATCTATTTTTAGCCAGCGTGGGTAGAGTAGGTAGGGTACACAATCTCGTGCTGCTTCAGCCCATTGTACTAATTCATCTTGATGTACTTCCGGCGCTAAAACAGGACTGCCATCGTTGTTGTCGATAAATTTGACGACATCTAGGCTCTCAGCCATATAGCTACCATCTGGCTTTTGTAAAATAGGTACCATGTTAGCGCCTACTTTTTCGATTCGTGCATCAATATCGTGGTTTTGTAGGTAAACCAATTCAATATCGGCTTTTTTTAAGCCCGCAATCATCATTGCTTTTACGCAGAAAGGGCAATGATCAAATACAAACAGCTTCATAATTAGTCCCTTGTGGTGAAGTAGAGTGAAGATAAAAAAGGTGAGTAGAAACTCACCTTTTATTAATTATTTAAAGACTGACCAAATAGGTGCGTGATCAGAGGGTTTTTCGATACCACGTAATTCGTAGTCGATATCGGACTCAATGCAGCGCTCAGCCAGTGATGGTGTGGCAAGAATAACATCAATGCGTAGACCTCGGTTATCAACAAAGCCTTTCGAGCGGTAGTCAAACCATGAGTATTTATCATCGACGGTTGGGTGAAGTTGACGGAAAGTATCGACAAAACCCCAGTCTAGCAAGGTTTGTAACCACTCACGCTCAATTGGTTGGAATGAGCACTTACCTGTTTTTAGCCAGCGTTTAGCATTAGCAGGACCAATACCGATATCTAAATCCGTAGGGCTGATATTAATATCGCCCATCACGATCAATTCTTCATCGTTAGTGTGGGCCGTATTTAGGTAATTCATCAGATCAGCGTAGAATTTCTCTTTTGCAGGAAATTTTGTTTCGTGCTTAATATTATCGCCCTGTGGGAAATAACCGTTCATGACAGTGATGTTCTTGCCATTGTCTTGCTTAAAGGTGGCCATGATCATTCGACGTTGGGCATCTTCATCATCGGTTGGGAACCCTTTTTGTACGCTAATTGGCTCTTGCTTACATAGCATTGCAACACCGTAATGGGCTTTTTGACCATGGAAGTAAACTTTGTAGCCCATCGCTTCAACATCCGCTAAAGGGAAGGCTTCATCATGAACTTTGATTTCTTGTAAGCCGATCACATCCGGCTGATGCTTTTCAATTAAGGCTTGAAGTTGGTGAAGGCGAGCGCGTAGCCCATTGATATTGAAGGAGATAACTTTCATCATTTATTCCGATTTCTGTCAGTTTTTAATTACGGATAAGCAAAGATACTAACATAGATATTTAACGCTGGTAGAGCCTATTTCTTTTAAATAAACGATGAGGTTAATCGATATAAAGCGAAGGTAAGAGGAATAAATGAAGGCGACGAGAAAGATAAAGAGCCGCCTTCGGTAGGTGTTATTTATGATTATGCAACGATTTTAGGTTGACCGTCAGAAGCGGTAACACCACCATCTACAGGTAGGTTAACACCGTTTACAAAGCTGGCATCATCACTTGCTAAGAAGCTCATTACCGCTGCGACTTCTTCAGGCTCTGCTGCACGACCAAGCGGAATACGTTCGTTAAATTTATTACGAATATCTTCCGGCCAGCCATTAGTCATATTGGTTTTCACTAGGCTTGGGCATACAGAGTTAACACGCACACCTTGTAGGCCAAAATCCAGTGCAAGTACACGAGTTAAGTTAACAATAGCGCCTTTAGATACGCAGTAGTAAGCTGCGCCCCAGTCAGCACCTAAACCAGAAACAGAGGCATTATTAACAATGCAGCCTTTGCTTTTGATTAAGTGAGGTAATGCATATTTAGAGCAGTAAATAGCACCATTAATATTTACGCTAGAGATCTTCTCCCAATCTTGAATGCTACCGTCTAATATTGTGCCTGGAATATGTACGCCAGCATTATTGATTAAGATGTCAATCTTATTGAAATTCTTAATGGTCTGATCAATAAGGTTTTTTACTTCAGCTTCATTTGAAACATCGGTTTTAACACACAGTGTTTTTTCTGAAATTAGCTCACTGTGTACTTTATCTAGTGCGTCCTGATAAAGGTCTGCTAGAACGACAATTGCGCCTTCAGAGGCAAAACGGTGTGCCGCAGCTTTACCCATACCATTACCCGCACCTGTGATAATGACAACTTTTCCTTCAAATCTGTTCATAGCTAGCTCTTACATCATACAAATAGTGTCACTATATTAAGTCTCTCACGGATACGCGTTTGTGATGAAGATCACTTATTTTTTTAGGTACCGAGAAGGGATGAATAGCTAAAGATAATGTTGTTTTTTCTGAAATATATTTAAACAATCTGTTTACATACCCCTCGTGGTAAGTCTGTCAAATAAATAAATCAGTGTTTTATTGCTTTGAGGAAGAATTTAATATTAATGGGTTGATGAAATATAGTTATTAAAAATCAATATATTAGATTGTTAATAACAGTCTGTTTTTAGCTAGAAGTTTAGGTCATGATAAAAAGAGATAAAAAATGAGTACTTTACTTGTACTGAGTGAGTTATCAGGTCTATGCTGAATGAATACGAAATACTCAAACATGTTGTTTTAAAAAGTATTTTTATCAATATGGTGCAGTAATTACCTTGTTACTGCCACGGACGAAGGAAAATATCATGTCTATTATCACTTGGATTATTGTTGGCCTTATAGCAGGTGCACTCGCTAAATGGTTGATGCCTGGAAATGATGGTGGCGGTTGGATTGCAACATGTGGCTTAGGTATTGCTGGTTCTTTTGCTGGTGGTTTCCTTGGTTCACTGTTGGGTATAGGTGCGTCGGGTCTGCTTGGTACTATTATTATTTCCACCGTCGGTGCTTTAGTGCTGCTATTTATCTATAACCGATTTATTCGTTAATTGACGATTGAGTCATGCGAAAAAGCCTAACGTAGTATGTGTTCGTTTAGAAACTACTTAGGTTAGGCTTTTATTTTCCGTCGTTATTATATGACCTGTGGAGAGGATAATTTCGCTATTAAGGATTTTCTCCAATCCGCTAACGGTTGTGGTAACTCGATGGTTTTTAGTTGTTTTAAGCTTTTTTGAATATCAGAGTGATTGTAAGCCTTTTGATTGAGTAAACTTTCACAATAACCAAGCATTGCCTCACTACACTGTGGGTAATCATGTAAAATCGTTTGATATAGCGCACCAGCTCGTTTGGGATCTTGTATCAAATTAGCTTTTGCTGTTTCTAAATGGCTTACAAGTAAACGTACATTTTCAATAATGAGTTGTTTCTCTTTTAATTCATTTAAACGGTGCTGACTGTGTTCATCGAGTTCAGATCGTGTCATTAATACTTGGTATATCTCTCCAATTAAACGGCTTTCACCATAACTGATTAGCATAGGAAGTGCTTCGATCATGACTATTGACGGAGCTTGAAGCATCACACCGAAAAATGGACTTAATCCTTTTAGTAAACGCCTTTTGGATTTTTGGATCTTTTTATCTATGTGGTAGAGACGAGCCAGTGCAATATTGGCGAAGGCGTCTAAATGTTGCTTTTTTTCACCCTGTAATCTTAGCTGAGCTAAGTGATGGATATCTTTAATAGCAGTGTGTAGTCGATGATTATGCTGGTTTGATAATTGGTTTGTGTAAATTTGCTCGAAAATAGCGGTATATTCAGCAAAGTGTACTAGCCATAACTTATCAATAATCGGTAGATGTGTTGCTAATGTTTTCCCTGCCTGCAGAAAGTTATCAATATCATTCATATCTGCAGATAATTGAGCAACAGTTAAAGCTCGATGCGGTATGGTTGGTGTTAAGGTGAGTACCTGCATGGCGACTTCTTGAGCTTTATCGACTTGGTTATTTTGTTGATAAAGGGACGCTAGTTCATCATAAGCAAAGACACAAAGAGGGACATGCTTAATTAACCGTTTTAGTCGGTTAATCGCTTCGAGGTGATAGCCTTTCTTTGTCGCAAGTTTTGCTTCAATCAATGATAACTTATGGTGTTGAGAGTGTTGCTTAAATAAAAGTAATAATTGCTCTGCTTGCTGCCATTGTTTTATTTCGATAAGTAGCTCTAGTAAAAGCGTTTCTATATGCAGATTATGGCCTTGCTCTCGGAGTAAATGACGGCATAACTGTATTGCTTGTTGATGATCTTGCTTGTCTAAAGCTTGATATATTGGCTCTCTGTGTAAGCAAACTTTATAGACACTGATCACTCGTTGTTTTAAGGTGCCGACGTTAATGGGTTTGGTAAGAAAACAATCAGGCTCTATTCCCATTGTGGTTGAAATGACTTCAGGTGAGTGATCTCCAGAAAAAAAGATGATTCCACAATTTGAACGAATAAGGTTTTGCTGTCTGAGTAAAGACAGTAACTCACCACCATTAATATTTTGATTAAGATGGAAATCAAACAAAATAAGATCATAACGCTGGGTTTGGCATAACTGAATAGCGTGTTGGTAACAGGTCGCGATATCAATTGATTTGATCGCAATTTTATCTAAGACACTTTTAACGAGTTGAGCAGAAGAGAGCTGATCATCTACGATGAGTACTTTTATGGTGTTCCACTTTTCTTGTTCTAATTCCGTGAAACCCAAAGCCATATACTATCCATTTAATTGTTATTATTGATGTTTATGATATTTAATATGCATGTTGTTCATTATTAAATGTCATGAATAAAAGTAATCATATAATGAAATTATAGCAATTTTTTTACGTACAAATTTAGAACTTAGATGGGAAATATTTAAGGGGGAGTAAAGGTATAGATAGAAAAAAAACCAGCAGCCTGAGCTACTGGTTTAAATGATGGTGGTGGGGGAAGGATTCGAACCTTCGAAGGCAGTGCCGGCAGATTTACAATCTGCTCCCTTTGGCCACTCGGGAACCCCACCACGGGGTATTGCTATATTTGGCTTTTGCCAGAAAAGACGTCAGTGACGACAACTTTTCAAATTAGATGGTGGTGGGGGAAGGATTCGAACCTTCGAAGGCAGTGCCGGCAGATTTACAATCTGCTCCCTTTGGCCACTCGGGAACCCCACCACGGGGTATTGCTTATTATTTGGCTTTCGCCAGAAAAGATGTCAGTGGCGACAGCTTTTCAAATTAGATGGTGGTGGGGGAAGGATTCGAACCTTCGAAGGCAGTGCCGGCAGATTTACAATCTGCTCCCTTTGGCCACTCGGGAACCCCACCACGGGGTATTGCTATATTTGGCTTTCGCCAGAAAAGACGTCAGTGGCGACAACTTTTCAAATTAGATGGTGGTGGGGGAAGGATTCGAACCTTCGAAGGCAGTGCCGGCAGATTTACAATCTGCTCCCTTTGGCCACTCGGGAACCCCACCACGGGGTGTTGCTATATTTGGCTTTCGCCAGAAAAGACGTCAGTGGCGACAGCTTTTCAAATTAGATGGTGGTGGGGGAAGGATTCGAACCTTCGAAGGCAGTGCCGGCAGATTTACAATCTGCTCCCTTTGGCCACTCGGGAACCCCACCACAAGTGCGGGGCGGATAATAGCAAACATTCGGATCCTGTAAAGACTTTTCTTTTAAATACTGAGTGTTTGCCTGAATTTTCATCAGATTACCAATTGTTGCTTATATTTACATTTCTTGACGTTGCTAAACCGTAGATTCAGATATGATTGCGGCAGGATTATTTATGGTGTGTTGATAATGAAAAAAATGGCCGTAGCAGTATTAGTAACTGCAGTGTTATCTGGTAGTTACTTCTACTTTCATGGAACTTCTCATGCTGCGCAAGAAAAGAAGGATGCGCGATCAAGCCGTGTTGTGAGTGTCACGACGGGAACGGTTTCTTCTATGCCTATCGCTCAATCACTTTCTTTAACTGGAAAGTTGCAAGCTGAGCACTCTGTAAATATTGCAGCAGAAACATCTGCACAGATTAAAAACATCGAGGTTAAACCAAATCAACGTGTTCAAAAAGGCACGCTATTAATTCAACTTAATGATGACAAAGCAAAAGCGGCTTTTGATGAAGCTCTAGCCTATTTCAATGACGAGCAACGTAAATTAAACGAATTTAAACGCTTAGTGAAACGTGGAGCTATCACTCAAACAGAAATTGATGCGCAGACGACCAGTGTCAATATCGCTCAAGCTCGTTTAAAAGCGGCGCGTGCTGAGCTTAATGATTATATGATCCGTGCGCCTTTTAATGGCACAGTTGGACTCTTTGATTTCAGCCAAGGTCATCGTGTTGCTGAAGGCGTGGAACTGTTGACGTTTGACGATCTTTCGACAATGCGATTAGACATTCCTGTTCCTGAACAATATCTCTCACACCTTATACCGGGAATGAAAGTTATCGCAACAAGCCAAGCATGGCCTGATCGTGTGTTTAATGGTGAAGTACAAGCGATTGATTCACGTGTTCAAACCGATTCTTTAAATATCAAAGTTCGAGTGGTATTTGATAACAAAGATAATTCACTTAAGCCTGGCATGCTGTTAGCGGCAGATATAGGTTTTGTCCCACAACCTAAAGCGGTAATTCCAGTTCAAGCGATTGAATACTCAGGAACTAAACGCTTTATCTACCTTGTTGACGATAAACAAAAAGTCCATCGAACTGAAGTGGAGCTTGGTGCCCGTATTGATAATACCGTGGTCGTTAATAAGGGGGTAGAGATTGGCGATCGTATTGTTGTTCAAGGATTAGTGAATATGCGAGATGGAATAAAAGTTTCGGATATAACAGCAACAAAGAATGATTCACAGCATGGAGCAAGTAGTTAATGTGGTTATCAGACATTTCGGTTAAACGCCCTGTTGTTGCCATTGTTTTAAGCTTATTGCTGTGTGTGTTTGGTGTGGTGTCTTTCTCTAAATTAGCCATAAGAGAAATGCCTGATGTAGAAAGCCCTGTTGTTACCGTGATGACTACATATGACGGCACATCTGCGACGGTAATGGAAAGCCAAGTTACTACTCCGATCGAAGATGAGTTGTCAGGTATTAGTGGCATTGACAACATCACCTCGATAACACGAAATGGCATGTCACGTATTTCGATTGAATTTTCGATGGATTGGGACCTTACCGAAGGTGTCAGTGATGTGCGTGATGCGGTTGCCCGTGCTCAACGACGTCTACCGGATGATGCGAGCGATCCTATTGTGTCGAAAGACAATGGTTCAGGTGAGCCTGCCGTTTATATCAATTTATCCTCATCAGAGATGGATCGTACGCAGTTAACGGATTACGCCCAGCGAGTATTGGAAGATCGTTTCAGCTTAATTAATGGGGTGAGTTCAGTCAGTTTAAGTGGTGGCCTGTATAAGGTGATGTACCTAAAACTGAAACCTGAATTAATGGCAGGTCGCGGTGTTACCACCAAAGATATTATTGACGCGTTACGTGATGAAAACGTTGAATTACCTGGTGGTGAAGTACGTAATGACCAAACTGTGATGGCTGTGCGAACGGCCCGTTTATATCGCACGGCTAATGATTTTAAATACCTGACAGTTAGAACCACAGAAAATGGTACGCCGATTTACTTAAAAGATGTGGTTGATGTTGCGATTGGTGCAGAAAACGAAAATTCAACCTTTAAAAGCAACGGAGTCGTTAACTTAAGTTTGGGTATTGTCACTATGTCTGATGCTAACCCATTAGAAGTGGCAAAAGATGTTCGCGCAGAAGTCGCGCGAATGCAGAAGTTCTTACCGGAAGGGACAAGTTTAACGGTTGATTATGATGCGACGGTATTTATAGATCGCTCAATCAGTGAAGTGTACAGCACATTATTAGTCACGGGTGCTTTGGTTATTTTGGTGCTTTATGTCTTTATTGGACAAGCACGCGCAACCTTAATTCCAGCGGTAACGGTGCCAGTATCGTTAATTTCAGCGTTTATTACCGCGTATTTCTTTGGCTTTTCAATCAACTTGCTGACCTTAATGGCATTAATTCTTGCTATTGGGTTGGTGGTCGATGATGCCATTGTGGTGGTTGAGAATATTTTCCATCACATGCAGCGCGGTGAATCACCATTGCTTGCCGCTTTTAAAGGTACCCGTGAAGTGGGGTTTGCGGTGATTGCGACCACAGCGGTACTGGTGATGGTGTTCTTACCGATTTCCTTTATGGAAGGCATGGTAGGGCGCTTATTTACTGAGTTCTCAGTATTGCTTGCGATGGCGGTCATCTTCTCTTCATTAATTGCGTTAACTTTAACGCCTGTAATGGGGAGTAAAATCTTAAAAGCCAATGTAAAACCAACTCGCTTTAACCTATGGGTGAATCGTCAGTTTGATAAGCTTGAAAATGTCTACCGCAAAGGTGTTACGTTTGCGGTTAAAAAACGCTTTATCGCACCGATTGTTGTATTAGCGTGTATTGGCGCAAGTGCCGCGTTGATGAAGGTGATCCCTGCTCAATTAGCGCCACAAGAAGATCGCGGTGTATTGTTTGCCTTTGTAAAAGGTGCAGAAGGTACTAGTTATAACCGTATGATCGGCAATATGGATGAAGTTGAAAGCCGTTTGTTGCCAATGTTGGGTAAAGGCGTATTGAAATCTGTCAGTATTCAATCACCCGCGTTCGGTGGTCGAGCTGGAGATCAAACTGGTTTTGTGATCATGCAGTTAGAAGATTGGCAAGATCGCAGTGTGTCGGCACAACAAGCATTAGGCATGGTGAGTAAAGCACTAACGGGGATTCCTGATGTGCGTGTTATTCCAATTATGCCAGGCTTTCGCGGTGGTTCTTCTGAGCCAGTTCAATTTGTGCTCGGTGGCTCTGATTATCAAGAGTTGTTTAAGTGGGCTTCGGAGCTAAAACACATTGCAGAAGACAGCCCAATTATGGAAGGGGTTGATTTAGATTATGCAGAAACGACGCCTGAGTTAATGGTTAATATTGATCGTCAACGTGCGGCGGATTTAGGTATTCCAGTTTCAGATATTGCAGAAACATTGGAAGTGATGTTGGGCGGACGAAGTGAAACTACTTTTGTTGAGCGTGGTGAAGAATACGATGTTTACCTGCGTGGTGACGAGAATCGTTTTAATAGCTCTGCTGATCTTAGTCAGATTTATTTACGTGCGAAAAATGGTCAACTTGTCACGCTTGATACCGTTGCTTCGATTGATGAAGTCGCTTCAGCGCAGAAGCTTAGCCATAACCAGAAACAGAAATCGATCACGTTAACGGCGAATTTGTCTGAAGGTTACACCTTAGGGGAAGCGTTGGATTTCTTGGATCAACAAGCGATAGAGAAGTTGCCATCGGATATAACTATTAACTATGCGGGAGAGTCGAAAGACTTTAGAGACAATCAAAGCAGTATTGCCATTGTCTTTGGTTTAGCTTTGCTAGTGGCTTACTTAGTTCTTGCTGCGCAGTTTGAAAGCTTTGTAAACCCGCTGGTGGTGATGTTGACAGTTCCTATGGGGATCTTCGGTGGCTTAGCAGGGTTATGGTTAATGGGGCAAGGGCTCAATATCTACAGTCAAATTGGTATGATCATGCTTATTGGTATGGTAACTAAAAACGGTATTCTGATTGTAGAATTTGCTAACCAATTGCGTGATAAAGGTGTTGAGTTTGAACAAGCGATCATTGATGCGTCAGTACGTCGTCTGCGTCCAATATTGATGACTGCATTTACGACTTTATTTGGCGCAATTCCGCTGATTATCTCGACGGGAGCGGGGGCTGAAAGCCGTATCTCTGTGGGGACAGTGGTGTTCTTCGGTATGGCGTTCGCGACCTTAGTGACCTTGTTTGTTATTCCTGCAATGTACCGTTTAATGGCTGGAAAGACGAAATCACCGGGTTATGTCGAAAGCTTGTTAGAAAAAGAGCTGCAGCATGATTATGTGGGTCGTATAAATCACTAAGCTTTTTCTTAAAAAAAAAAAGAGCCACAGAAGTGGCTTTTTTTATAAATATTCTTTATTCCAGTTTAGCAGTGTTTCCTCATTTACTTTTCGTGCAAAAAAAAGATTTTTATTATTTAGTTTTTTTTCTTTTAAATCGTTTATTCTTAGATATTTTGGAGAGCTTTCTCCATTATCGAAAACGATATAATGTAGATTATCTTTGACTATTTCATCTGAAGGAATATATTTATATATTAGCATTTGAAAAAAGTGTTCATCCGCACAGCTTGTATATTTAAAATTATTCAGTAAACAGTCATCTATCTTTTCATATATAATGTCTAAATGTGATGATTTTAATGTAAGCCATTGAGATCCAATGTGAATTTCACTTTCATTGAAGTTTTTTCTTTTTATTTTTAATTTCTTTTGAATAGTGGTTAATATCTTTGAGGTTAGGCGTAAGTATAAGCTTCTATTTTTTTTGTTTTCTCTGAAAAAGTTAAAATAATTTATTCGCCATAAGTAATTTGTGGCATCATTACTATAATCGACAAAAGACTTATTATTATTGTTTAAAAAAATTTTTAACTTATTTGAAGTTTGTAATAAACAATCTTCACCACTGATTAAGCAAAAAAAGTCATAATTAATTTTCATTGTTTTTATTAATGATATGATTTTTAAAGTAGCCATTACTTGGCTAAATCCTGACCAATTAACATCAACACGATCTTTAATAACTATTACATTATGAATATTATGATATTTTTTATAAATATTGTTAAATAAAAAATCTGATTTTTTATCTACATGAATAAAAACATAATCATTATCTGATAGTTTGAGAGAGTTTATTAGACTATCAATTTGATTTAAGTTTTTATGGCATTGAATGCCATATATTATATTCATCTTACGATCCATATTTAATTTATTGAGTTTAAATGATAAATCTAGCATCAAATAAGTTCAACACCTTGCACTACCTCTTTAGTGAGCAATCAGTTAAACTTCAGCATAGATAACTATCGAGTAATTAAACTGCATGTTTGCAGTTTTTACCCTGATCGTCCTAAAGCCCTTTATAGAAGAAAACCATGTCACAGAATCCAACTGAACAGCAGAGCCCAAAAGGGGTTCGTCTTAATAAATTCATTAGTGATACAGGCTATTGCTCACGCCGTGAGGCGGACAAGCTGATTGATCAGGGACGCGTCACTATCAATGGTCAAAAACCAGAGATGGGCGTACGCGTAATGGATAACGATGATGTGCTTATTGATGATAAGCCACTTCGTAGCAAAGAGCGTCCAATTTATATCGCGCTAAATAAGCCAACTGGGATCACCTGTACCACCGAACGTCATATCGAAGGTAACATCGTTGATTTTATTGGTCACCGCAAGCGTATTTTCCCTATTGGTCGTTTAGATAAGCCATCAGATGGCTTGATCTTCTTAACGAATGATGGCGACATCGTTAATAAAATCCTACGTGCGGGTAACTCTCACGAAAAAGAATATGTAGTCCGTGTTGATAAAGTGATCACGCCAGAATTCTTAGAGAAAATGGCATCAGGTGTTGAGATCTTAGATACGGTAACCCTACCTTGTAAGGTAACGAAAGAAACGAATTTCTCTTTCCGTATTGTGCTAACTCAAGGTTTGAACCGTCAGATCCGTCGTATGTGTGAAGCGCTTGGTTATGAAGTGTATAAACTTCGCCGTGTACGCATTATGAACATCACGATTGATGGATTACCTAATGGTAAGTGGCGTTACTTAACTGATGATGAAATCGGTGAAATTAACCGTTTAATTGCACAATCATCAGGTACTGAAGAAGCATCAAAAGTTGATGCTGAAGGTCGTAAAATTGCTAAAGCCACTGATGCGAAACTTTACGATCACCGCCAGCAAGAAGCGCGTAATGAAAAGCGTGCTCAAGAAAAAGCGTTTAAAACCTACAGTGGTACGGGGGAATTTACTCGTCGTCCTGGTGGTCAGCGTCAAAATCGCCGCAATGAAGAAGGTGGTGAAGCGCGCCAACAGCGTGGTCAGGGACGTAATGATAATCGTCGTCCAGCGCGTCCTTCAGATCGTGATTCAAAACCAAGTTTTGGTGGTAAAAGTACTGGCATCAAAAAGTGGAAATCTAAAAGAGAAGATTAATACACTTAAATAGATAAATAACGCCCTTTAGTTTTCTATACATTCTCTAGACAGAGTAGATAGTTTAAAGGGCGTTTTTATTTGTAGTCGTTACTCGCGATGATATTGATAAGGAAAGAGCATGAAAATTGTTGCTGTAACAGCTTGTCCTACGGGGATCGCCCATACTTACATGGCAGCAGATGCGCTAAATAAAATGGCTCATAAAATGGGAATTCAGATCCACGTTGAAACCCAAGGTGCGATGGGGATTGAAGATCAGTTAACACTGCAAGATATAGCTAAAGCAGATTTAACCTTGATTGCTTCAGATATTGAAGTAGAGCAGCGTAGCCGATTCACAGGCAGTAAAATCCATTGTGTTACTATTGAAGAGGTCTTGGTTGATCCAGAAGCTGTGCTAAAACGTTGCCAGCAATTAATTACCCAATAGCAGAGCATTACGATGTTGGAAAGGCGCCTTACGTTCTATTGTGGTCATAGTGGATTACCCCTTTATCAGTTAGACAAATTGAAAAAGCTCGCCAGCTATTTTACTGCCGATGTGCAGGTGTTTAACTTGCAATTGTTACGATCTGAATCGGTAACCAAGCCTCTGCGCGTTTCAACGCTTGCAAGTAAGCCTTATCAATTGTGTCAGCTCGTTATTACAGGCGTGGATGCTGAATTAGCCCTATTGGTGCTGACTGATATTATTCACGAATATGCTTGTCCGTTATTGTTGCCATCGAGCGATAGTAAGGGAAATGCTATTTTAAAACAGCGTATGACAATGCTGGATTTTCCTCTGTCTTTTATCACGCCAAAACAGATTCAAGCCGATAATAATAAAGCACAATTATTAGCAACGATGACGCGCTCGCTGGTGGATGAAAAAGTGATTAAAGTCGATGATTATCAAGAGGTGTTAGCTGCGATAGAAAAACGTGAGAGTATTTCTGCTACTGTAATGGGCAATAGTATTGCGATGCCCCATGTGATGATAGAACCTATTACTCAGCCTGCGATGGTGATTTCTTGTTGTCAGCAAATGAATTGGCACAGCGCACGAGGAGATGTAAGCAAGGTATTGATGATGGTATTACCTAAGCCCTTATCGCGTTCTGTACTCATGGCTTTTTCTCGGTTTTCAAAGCGACTACTACAAGATCGTTATGCAGATGCTTTACGCCAAGCTTCTGATAGTAATGTTATACAAGCGCTGATCATTGAGGCGATGCTAGCGTCTGATTAAAGGCTACGATATTCAGTTGGTGTACGGCCTGTTTTGTTTTTAAATACCCGACAGAAGTAATTCATATCTTGAAACCCGCATCGGGTTGCTACTTCCGCTAAACGAAAATTGTATTTCTTGAGCATAAATTTTGCGCGTTCTAACCGTACCCAGCAGATGTAATCTGCTAATCGCATATGTCCCTGTTGTCTGAATAAGCGCGAGAGGTGATTGGGGGTAATGTTAAAACGATGAGCAATAGATTCTCGGCTGATCGCGCGGTGAAAATTTTCTTGAATATAAATACAAATCCCTTGATAAAGATCTTCACAACGATTTTTTTTCACTCTATCTGGGGTATTGAGCATAGAGCGGCTATAGCTGAGGAGCGCTAACAAGAGGTATTCATCCATTGGTTTTTTCGTTGGCTCTTTTGCCAGCATATTCAATGCCGATAAAATAGGATCAATAGCATGTCCTGTCGCGGCTTGGATTGAGTGTTTTTGCACATCAAAAAAGTGAGGATTGTCTTTGCTTTTGCTGACTAAACTGAAACCAATTTGTCTTTTACCAAACAGTAGGCTCAATACCGAGCATTCCGTATCCCAATTGGGTTTATTCCAACAGTTCGGTGGAATATACAGAGCATCACCCAGCATTAAGTTAATATCTCGAATGCCATACTCACCGTCTTCTAATTGATTCACATATTCGCCTTTAAGCACGAGTTCAAGACGAGGGAAATTCACTTGGTAACTAAATTGTGGCGGTGTGGTGTGATCATTAGCAAACCAAATATGGTTAAAGCTTTCTCGTTCTTCGAGAATAGAATCAATAAGATTAAGAAATACGGTATCCATAATTTGCGTCAAGTCACCCAATGTTGTGAGGAATTGTGAGTTAGCAATAAATATTTATGGCTATTTTTGTTATAGTGCAGAGCAATATTTCGTAAAACATAACTCACTTAATGGATTATATCGAAGAAGGGCTTATGGTGATCTGATTGATGTACCACTTTTTGACTTATGTAACATTTAGCATTGCTTAAATGGCATTCCTCTTAGTTATTTTCAGATTTGCTAAGTGGAATACGATTTTATCTTCATCGATGCACAACGATAATAAATTTAGGAATGAATATGGCTGGAATTCACCGTCCTGTGTTTTTTAAAATGAATAACGTGATTCAAGATTATGCATGGGGAAGTAAAACCTCGATTGAATCTTTGTTTGGTATCGCAAATCCTGAAGCGAAACCACAAGCAGAATTATGGATGGGCGCTCATGCGAATGGCTGCTCTGAAATTGAAAGGCAGGGAAAAGCGGTAAAGCTGTCTGACTTTATTGCAATGGATCCGGATGCGATCATTGGTGTGCAAACCCAGCAACAATTTGGTGAGCTGCCGTATTTATTTAAAGTGTTAGCGGCAGAAAAAGCACTGTCTATTCAGGTTCACCCAAATAAGCAGCAAGCAGAAGTCGGCTTTGCGAAAGAAGAGCAAATGGGCATTGCGCGTAATGCGGCGAACCGTAATTACAAAGATCCAAACCACAAGCCAGAGTTAGTCTTTGCGTTAACACCGTACCAAGCGATGAATGGTTTCCGCCAAATTGAAGACATTGCTGCGCAGTTCAATGCACTTGAAATTCAATCTATCGGCGAGTTAGTAGCAGTATTTAATGCCAATCAAACGGAAGCGGGCTTACGTGATTTCTTTACAGCAATGTTATCGCTAGAAGGTGAGCAAAAAGCTTCAGCGGTAAATGCATTATTGGCTTACAGTGAAGCACATAAAGATCAGCCATTGTTTGCTTTATTATTAGAGTTAGCTGAGCAATACCCTGGTGATATCGGTTTATTTGCGCCGTTGATGCTAAATGTATTAACCCTTCAGCCGGGTGAAGCGATGTTCCTTAGTGCCTGTACGCCACATGCCTACATTAAAGGTACAGGTTTAGAGATCATGGCGAACTCTGATAATGTATTGCGCGCTGGTTTAACGCCAAAATACATGGATGTACCTGAGCTCGTTGCAAACACCTATTTTACGCCAATGGCGTTTGATTCATTGCTATTAGCCCCAACACAAGCAGAAAATGGTTTACATTACGCTATCCCTGTTCCTGATTTTAAGTTCAGTGTTTACAAGCAAGTAGACAATATTCGTCTTACGGTGAATAGTGCTGAAATCGTTTTTGCTATTGATGCACCTGTAACATTGACTCATAGTAATGGTGATAGTGTTGAAATAGAGAAAGGTCAGTCAGTGTTTATTCCGGCTTATACTGAGCAGTATCAAGTCACTTGTGTTGGTACTTTTGCCCGCGCCTACAACTAAGCAGATCTAACGTCCTAGCACTTATTTAAAGCGACAGAATATTCTGTCGCTTTTTTTGTTTTTGATAGTGTGAAGTCTTTCACTAAAAGTAGGCTGAGATGGAATGTTGGATGTGTGTTATTTCTAGTTAATAAAAATTTATTGCTATAAGTTTTTGTATATATTTAAACTTTAATTTAACCTTAATTGATTGATAAAAAAAGATTTTAATCTTTACCCTATCAGTTTATTGATGTTTGAGTAAAATGTGTGATAGTTCACATCCTTGTTCTAAGGTTACATTTATCCAGTTAAAGCCTTTTCTATGCTCTATTTTGAAGCAGCCAAACACTAGACAATATTCCCATACTCAAATCCATCAAGCGTAGTGTGATGGGCGATAAAAATAATTCTTGGGGATAGAACATGATCACTTCCTTGATCAACGAAAGCTTAATTAACCTTAATCTTAAGGCGAAAACCAAAGATGACGTGTTTAATGAAATGGCTGAAATATTGGCAGCGCAAGGGCGCGTGGCTGATAAAACGCAATTCATTGCTGATGTAAAAGCACGTGAAGAATTAGGCAATACAGGATTTGAAGAAGGGATCGCTATCCCTCATGCGAAAAGTGCAGCCGTTGCACAGCCTGCGGTAGCGATTGGTGTTAGCCGTGCCGGTATTGAATACGGCGCAGAAGACGGCAAACCATCACAACTGTTTTTCATGATCGCATCACCTGATAACGGCGATAACCATCATATTGAAGTCTTAGCTGAACTTTCATCAAAGTTGATTGAAGATGGTTTTGTTGAGAAGTTCTTAGCCGCTAAGACTGAAAAAGAAGCCTTAGCCTTATTGCTTGAAGAAAAAGAGCAAGCCGTTACGCAAGCTCAAACGAAAGGTTTGATCATTGGTGTGACTGGCTGTCCTGCTGGAATTGCTCATACTTACCTTGCCGCTGAAGCATTAGAAAAAGCCGGTACTGAGCTTGGGTATGAAGTAAAAGTAGAAACTAATGGCTCAATTGGTGTCAAAAACTCCCCAACAGCTGAAGAAATTGCTCGTGCAGAAGCGATAGTGGTTAGCTGTGATAAGCAAGTCGATATGGCTCGCTTTGCTGGTAAAAAACTGATTAAAACTGGCGTAAAAGCGCCAATTAAAGATGCAAAAGGTCTTATTCAACAAGCATTAGTAGCGAAAGCTTATGAAGCTGATGGTGATGACACCTCTGATTTGAGCGAAAGCAAAGTCGCGCAAACCCGTTCGAACTTATATCGTTATTTGATGAACGGTGTATCGCACATGATCCCGTTTGTAGTTACCGGTGGTTTGTTAATCGCATTATCACTGGCCATTGGTGGTCAACCAACAGATGCCGGTATGCAGATCCCTGCGGGTAGTTTATGGCAAAAAGTGCTCGATGTTGGTGTTGTTGCATTTACCTTAATGATCCCAATTCTTGCGGGTTACATTGCTTTTGCGATTGGTGATCGTCCTGCGTTAGCACCAGGTTTCATCGGTGGTTGGATTGCCAATAATGGTTCTTTCTATGATGCAAGTGCGGGTACTGGCTTTATTGGTGCCATTGTTGCAGGCTTGCTAGTGGGTTACTTCGTTCGCTGGGTTGCAACACGTAATTATCATAAGATGGTGCAGCCATTAGTGCCGATTCTTATTGCGCCAATTACGGGTACCTTGTTTATCGCTAGCTTATTTATCTTCGTTATTGGTGCGCCAATCGCTGGATTAATGGATAGCATGAACAGCATGCTTACTGAAATGAGCACAGGTAACGTAGTATTACTCGGTATTGTACTGGGTGGTATGGCTGGCTTTGATATGGGCGGTCCCTTTAACAAAGTCGCGTTCTTGTTCTCTGTTGGTATGATTGCAAACGGTCATACACAGTTCATGGGTGCAATGGCATGTGCTATTCCAGTCGCTCCTTTAGGCATGGGCTTAGCAACAGTACTTGGTCGTAAGTTAAATATCTTTGAGCAATCAGAAGTTGAAGCCGGTAAAGCGGCAGGTGCAATGGGCTTAGTAGGTATCTCTGAAGGTGCAATTCCATTTGCAGCGCAAGATCCGCTGTCGGTGATTCCAGCAAACGTGTTAGGTAGTATGGTTGCTGCAGTGATGGCGTTCTCTTTCGGTATTACCAACAGCGTAGCACACGGTGGTCCAGTGGTGGCATTATTGGGTGCGATGAACAAACCAGTTCTTGCCCTACTATGTATGGCATCAGGTATGGTCGTAACTGCTCTTGTTGCGGTAACACTTAAGAAAGTACGTAAAGCGAAGGCTGAACGAGCATTAGCAACAGCTTAACCTCTAATTTAAAGAGCTAAATAAAAGCGATAGGTGAAAGCCTGTCGCTTTTTTTGTTTTGGAAAGATGGCACTGGTGGCAATTTGTACACTTGTTCTTGCAATCTATCGGACAACTTTGCACTATGTCTGTATTAGTAAAAATTAAAAATGCATGTAAGCATAGAGATATCACAGAGGAAGTAATGGCAGGAAATACGATTGGACAACTATTTCGCGTCACCACATTTGGCGAAAGCCATGGCTTGGCGCTGGGCTGTATTATAGATGGCTGCCCACCGGGACTCGCATTAACTGAAGCTGATATGCAGCATGACTTGGATCGCCGTCGTCCGGGAACATCAAAATATACCACGCAACGTCGCGAACCGGATGAAGTGAAAATTCTATCTGGCGTATTTGAAGGTGTAACAACGGGCACATCTATCGGTCTCTTGATTGAAAATACCGATCAACGCTCTAAAGATTACTCGAATATTCAAGACTTATTCCGTCCAGGACATGCTGATTACACTTACCATCAAAAATACGGGGTACGAGATTATCGTGGCGGTGGTCGCTCATCTGCTCGTGAAACGGCAATGCGTGTTGCTGCAGGTGCTGTGGCAAAGAAATACCTAAAGCAAGTACATGGCATTGAAGTACGCGCTTACCTATCACAAATGGGTGACGTAAAAATAGATAAAGTAGATTGGGAGCAAATCGAGCAAAACGCCTTTTTCTGCCCTGATATCGATAAAGTTGAAGCTTACGATGAATTGATCCGTAAGCTGAAAAAAGAAGGCGACTCAATCGGTGCGAAAATTACCGTGGTTGCGCAAAATGTCCCTGTTGGTTTAGGTGAACCCGTTTTTGATCGCTTGGATGCCGATATTGCGCACTCTTTAATGAGTATTAATGCGGTAAAAGGTGTGGAAATTGGTGATGGCTTTGATGTGGTTGAACAACGTGGAAGCGAACACCGTGATGCGATGACACCGGAAGGTTTTAAAACTAATCATGCTGGTGGCATTTTAGGGGGTATTTCATCTGGTCAAGATGTTGTGGCACATATTGCGCTTAAGCCAACATCAAGTATTACGGTTCCGGGTGAAACCATTACTAAGCAGGGTGAATCAGCGGAAGTTGTGACGAAAGGTCGCCACGATCCATGTGTTGGCATTCGTGCGGTACCTATTGCTGAAGCCATGTTAGCGATTACTTTAATGGATCATCTATTACGTCATCGTGGTCAAAACGCAGATGTTGCTACCGATACACCGAAGATTTAACCAAATAAACTAATTGATATATAAAAGCCACGCCTTGATGTATTCAGCGTGGCTTTGCTTTATCCAATAATACGTTGAGCTTTAGTGGAAGGTTTCTTCTTTAAACTCAAACACAGGTAAGCTCCAGCTAAAATAGACAGCAGCCATGCGTAGACTAAAACCTGTAATTAAAGTAATGAGTGTGGTGATATCAGGATGGATACCTATATATGACATGGCGTAATACATAATACCTGCAATAAATGCGACCGATGCATAAAGCTCTTTATGTAGCACCATAGGTTTACGGCGAGTGATCATATCACGTAGCAGACCACCAAATACGCCTGTCACTACCGCCGCAACAACACAAATAATTGGAGAAAGCCCCATTGTCATTGCAACTTGGCATCCAATAATACTAAAAACGATTAAGCCGATAGCATCGAGCAAGATAAACACTTTATGAAAACGAACTACCCAACGGGCAAAATAGGTAGTTAAAATCCCTGCAACGCACGTGATCACTAAATATTGTGGGTGAGCTACCCAACCTAGTGGATAGTGACCGAGTAAAATATCTCGTACCGTGCCGCCACCAATTGCAGTAGCACTTGCAACCAGCATTACCCCAAACCAATCCATGTGGCGTTTACCTGCTGCTAATGCACCGGTCATTGCTTCTGCAGTAATGCCAATAATATATAAAATTGAAAGCAGCATGATATTCATCGTCCAAAAAGAAATTGAACTGATTGTATTTGTGATAGTCATCTACTTCTAATGAAAAGAAAATGGTTATGCATGAATTTAATTCATCCTAAATTAATAGCTGAGTATTTAAGTTTGTTATGCTTTGAGTGGCCTATTCTTATTTTTATTAGAATAGTTGACTGAAAAGTAAGCAAAAATTGTCATCTCTTTATAAAATGACAATAACATGACGTTTGTCATAGTCTGTCACCTTAAGAATATTCGCACTTAGATTCACTGCATTGTATAATCGATAAGTTATGTATTTTAGAAGTTACCATTAGTATGAGACATGATTACAACGACTTAATCGTTATTTTCAATGGGTTATTTTTAGACAGTCTCAATACAGAGTTACTTCTAGGCGGTGAAGAGCCAATTTATCTGCCTGCTTCTAGTGAGCGACAGCATAATCAGATAATTTTTGCTCGTGGCTATTTTGCCTCGGCAATGCATGAGTTAGCACACTGGTGTATCGCAGGTGCTGAGCGACGCAAATTAGAGGATTATGGTTATTGGTATGAACCTGATGGACGCTCTGAAGCTGTTCAAGCAGCATTCGAGAAAGTAGAGATTAAACCACAGGCCATAGAGTGGATTTTATCAGCAAGTTGCGGATTTACATTCCAAGTAAGCTGTGACAACTTGAGTGGTGACTGTGAGCCTGATAGGGTAGCATTCACGTTTAAAGTGCGTGAACAAGTACTAACCTATTTAGAGTACGGAATTCCAGAACGAGCAAAAATGCTATCTGATGTATTTCGAGCTTTTTATGGTATTAAACAGTTAACAGAACAGGATTTCACATAACACGTTCGATATAATGAAATGGGTTGTGTATAGGGTAGGAAATGACAATTCAAGAATACGAAGAGAGGCTATTGCAGCTTATCGACGATGGAATAGACACTGCAACAGACGATGAGCTGTTTGCTGGTGGTTATTTGCGTGGGCATATTTCATTAGCGGCTGCTGATTGTGAATTAGAAAATGAATCACAACTGTCAGCAATGAAGGAAAAAGTAGAGCGAAGCATTGCTGATGCAAAAAGTGAGCTTTCTCCATCAGATTATGTTCTTGTGTGCCAAATGTGGCAAAAAGTTTCGGCTTAGTTTTAGGTTTGTGGAAAAATAATGAGTGATATTCAAGCTGTAAATAACTCTCCAAGTGATGAGATTGATTTAGTTGAGTTAGTCAAAACGCTTTGGCAAGGTAAAGTGACGATAGCTGTATGTTCAGTCGTTTTCACAGCCTGTGCTATTGTTTATGCACTGACTGCTCAGCAGTGGTGGACATCGAAAGCAGTTATCACTGTTAGTCAATATCAAAACTCAATAGCTTTTCGTAATCAAGTTTCTAATCTTTATACTGTTTACAGTAAAGATTCCGCGAAACTAAATGAATTAAAGTCAATGTTTAATAAAAAGAATTTATTTAACGACTTTGTTACTGAGTTTAATGCTTTTGATAATAAAAAAACATTTATAGAAAAAACGCCTATTTTGGAAAAACAAATAAACGCAACTGATGCTGACAAAAGACATATCTTTATTAGTAACTGGGCTTCAAAATTTTCTGCGTCGCAAGTAGATAAAAAAGATCCCTATGTATTTTATATTAGATCTCAGGCCGAAAGCGCTCAACAGTCCTATCAACTGTTAACAGCATATTCTAATTTTATATCTGTTAAAGTACGCGAAGATTTAACACAAAAATTAGTCGCAAAAATAGAAAATAGTGATGCAATGCTTAAAGCTAAAGAAATGTCACTATCAGATAATGCTAAAAAATTATTAGCTAATGAACTGATAAGAACAAAGTATTCTTTAGATATAGCAAGATCTGCAAATGTAATTAAGCCAATCGCAGATATGAATGAACAAGAGTTTTTTCAAATTAACCTTGGAACAGAGGCTTTAACTGAAAAAATTAAAATTTTAGAAAAGTCTAAAGATCTTAGTTTATTTGAGCCTAAATTAAGTGATGTAGAAACGAATTTAAGCTTATTAAAAAGTATAAAATTAGATCCTAATGTTAAACTTCAAAGTATAAGGTTTTTACAAAATATTGATTATCCTATTTCACGTGATAAGCCTAACCGAAAATTGATCGTTATTATTGGACTAATTCTGGGGTTTGTATTTGGGTCTTCTATCGTGCTAATAAGACCACTTTTTAATAATTAACTTATTATTAAAAAAATAAAATTATTCATTTAGCTAACTGGTAATAGCCTTAAACTAGAGGGCGGTAGCGTGTTTAAAATTACACATATTGAATCATATATGTTATGAAGTCACAAAAAATTATAAATAACACCATTTTTTTATATATAAGGATGGTTATAGTAACTGTTATCAGTTTATATTCTGTTAGAATTGTTTTAAGCTCACTGGGGGTAGTGAATTTTGGTATTTACAACCTTGTATCAAATGTAATTGCTTTATCTACATTTCTTAATGGTGCCATAGTTTTATCAACTCAAAGGTGTATAACATATAGTGTTGGTTCAAAAAAGTTCGATATTAATAAGGTTTATAATACAGCACTGTCGCAATTAATTTTAATATCGCTGATCTTTTTAATTTTTTTGAGTTTACTATCAAAATATTTTTTTGATGGGTTTCTAAATATACCATTAAATGAAATAGATTCAGCAAAATTTGCATATTACATGGCTGTTATTACTGTGGTTGTAAATATTATTGGAAGTGTTAATCTTGCTATAATAAGCGCAAATGAAGACTTTTATTTTGAAACAATAATAAGTATATTTACGTCTATTAGTCAACTAGCGATTGCATTTTTAATTAATTATACGGATGGTAATAAATTAGAGATATATTCTTTATTCATGGCTCTATTAGCTGTAATAATGCAATGTGTTAGGTTTACATTCGTTTATATAAATTATAAATATTGTAGAAAAATTAATTTTTCAATTGATAAGTTGATTTTTAAAGAACTTTTTTATTATAACAAATGGAATTCGTTTGGTGCGGCTGCAGGAACATTAAGGAATAGTGGTATTTCAGTATTATTAAATCTATTTTTTGGTCCAGTTTCTAATGCTGCATATGGAGTAGCAAATCAAGTTAACTCAAAACTAAAAGAGTTTTCATTAAATTTGATTAGTGCAATTACGCCTCAAATACTTAAATCAGAAGCTTCAGGTGAAAGAGATAGGATGCTTCTATTATCGACTTATGCGAGTAAATATGGCCTACTGCTGTTATCTTTACCTGCATTACCGCTTTTTTTTGAAATGCATTATGTTCTGGATCTATGGTTAAAAACAACACCTGACAGTGCAGTTTATTTCTGTCAGATGATCTTAATATTTTCTCTAATAAATATGAGTACTGTTGGATTACAAACAACAATACAGGCTTTAGGTAATATAAAATATTATCAAATTGTAGTAGGTGGTTTTGTTCTTTTGACATTACCAGTTGCATACGTATTACTGAAGTTTAAGTATCCTGATTATATTGTTTTTTATGTGATGATTTTTGTTGAGTTAATTGCAGGAACATTCAGAATTTATTTTATAAAAATAAGAGGTGGTCTTAAATATTTCAACTATGTCAAAAAAGCGATCGTAATTCCAACATTATGCATAGTTCCCTCTGTAATATCATTATACCTCATCCACATAAAAATGAATGAGAGTATTGAGCGGTTATTCTGTTCAACTATTGTTTCTGTTGTTTTAAGTTTGATAATGATCTATTTTTTAGGAATGGAATCAAACGAAAAAAAAGCTATAAATAAACTGATTAAAAAATATAAAGTGAGTGGTAAAAAGTGATGAGTTATAAGTATGGTTTGATTAAGTATTCCTCATATAACATTGGTGATGATATACAGAGCGTTGCTGCAAAAAGGTTTTTACCAACTATCGATAGTTATATTCAACGAGAGCGAGTTGGTTCTTTTTCTTCTGATGAAAAAACAAAATTAATTATGAATGCTTGGTGGATGTGGGAGCCTAAAAACTTCCCACCGTCAGAGTCTATTGAGCCTCTATTAATATCTATGTATTTTAGGCCAGAAATTAGAGACTATTTATTGAGTGGAGAAGTAAAAAATTATTTAATAAAAAATGGACCTGTTGGTTGTCGAGATACAGGTACTGCAGAGTTTCTTAATAATAACGGTATACCTGCATACTTTTCTGGTTGTTTAACATTAACATTGGAAAAGAATAAAAAAATAAAAAAAGAAAATTTCATATTAGCTGTTGATATGCCAGGAGAAAGCATAGAGATTATTAAAAATAATAGTGAATACCCTGTTTATTCGTTGTCAAGAATGTTAACACCATATTTAAATAGTAAATCGAGAATAGAACTTGCAGAAATAATTTTAGATTTATATCAGAGCGCGCATTGCGTTGTTTCTCCTTGTTTACATGTAGTTTTACCTTGTTTAGCATTTGAAACGCCGGTATTAAGAGTTAACATTGGTAACACTACAGGTGCAGGTACAAATGAAAGTACAGGTGATGTTAAAGGTAGATATAGTGGTATGGAGCATCTATCTCATAAAGTTGAATTAAATGATTTTATAAAAGGAAAATTTTCTTATGATTTTAACCTACCTCCAGAGAATCCTAAAGATTATTTGAAAATAAGAAATGATTTAATGCAAAGAGCCGAAGAATTTACTGGTTTTAATAATCCAGTAAATAATAAAAAAGAGTTTCCAATAATAAATATTTTTCAATTATTAATAGAAGATAAATCAATTGAAGATAAAGTATTATATTACTCTAGTTCGAAGAGTCTAATAAAAGCATTATTTAATAAAGTAGTATTCAAAAAAAATAAATTTGATTTTTAAGGAATGAATATGAATATTTCATTAATATTTGCTGGTGGTGTTGGTACCCGAATGGGTAATAAAGCAAAACCAAAACAATTCCTTGAATTATATGGTAAACCAGTAATAATTTATACTTTAGAACATTTTGAAAATAATGACGACGTAGACGCTATTGTTATTGTTTGTAAACATGAATGGATTGATTACTTAAAAAAATTATTAGAACGGTTCAATATCAATAAAGTTGTTAAGGTAATATCAGGTGGTGAAACTGGACAAGAGTCAATATTTAATGGAATTGATTATATACATAAAAACTATAATGAAGACTCAATAGTTTTAATACATGATGGCGTTAGACCATTAATTAATCAAGATATTATTAATAAGAACATTAAATCTGTAATTGATAATGGTAGTGCTATAACATCATGTCCTCCCGTTGAGACCTTTGTCAGAGTTGATAAAAATAATAAAGTTATGGATGTTCATGATCGTAGCATGTCACGTTTAGCAAAAGCACCTCAAAGTTTCTATATTAAAGATATATATTACGCTCACAAAAAAGCTATCGATGACAAGTACTTTGAAGCTATTGACTCATGCTCATTGATGAGGCATTACGGATTTAATGTTCACTTAATTGATGGTATATCTGAAAATATTAAAATTACAACACCTATTGATTTTTATATTTTTAAAGCCATTGTAGATGCAAAAGAACAGACAGCCATTTTTGGATAAAATTATGAATGAATCAGATTTTGATATCCTAGTTAATCAGTCTCAAGTTGATTATTCGAAACTAAGAAACAAAACAATATTAGTTACTGGTGCATTAGGTATGCTTGCTGCTAATTGTATCGATCTGCTGCTATTGCTTAATAAAAACCGTAATTACGATATAAAGATCATTGCTCTTGCAAGATCTTACAACAGACTAAAAGATAGATTTGGTGAGGAATCTTTACAACTTGAATATATTGTTCAAGATATTAGTGATGAAATTACATACAATAATAATATAGATTATATTATTCACGCAGCTGGTAATTCTAGTCCATATTTTATAGAAAAAGAACCATTGAATATAATCGAAGCAAATGTGATTGGTAGTTTTAATATTGTTAACTTAGCTAAATCTAATAAAAATATTGAAAATATTTTATTCACGTCAACTAGAGAAGTTTATGGAAAAATAGAAGGTGTTAATTCTATCAAAGAGAATAATATAGGAATATTTGATCCTCTTGATAAACGCTCTTGTTATCCTGAAAGTAAAAGAATGTCTGAGAATATATTTAAGAGTGCAAGTATTCAATATGGATTAAAGTTTAATATAGCGAGGATTGCGCACTCATATGGCCCAGGAATGAGTTTTAACGATGGTAGAGTTATGGCTGATCTTCTTGGTGATACTATAAATGATAGAAATATAGTTCTAAAAAGTGATGGTAGCGCTCTAAGATCATTTTGTTATGTACTAGATGCTGTTTCAGCGATGTTTTATATATTACTTAATGGTAAAAATGAAATGGCTTATAATATTGCTAATGAAGACGAAGATATATCAATCTTTGAACTAGCCCAAAAGATTATTTCACTAAGTAACAAGAATATATCAGTATCAAGAGTTACACCTGATGATAATAATCTGTATTGTAATTATGAAAGAGTTATGTTGAATACTGATAAATTAAGAGAGCTTGGCTGGAAGCCTCATTATAATTTAAATATGGGAATTAAATTAACTTTATCTTCAAGGGTATAAATTAAATGCGCGAGTTGTCTTTAATTGAATTAAGAGAAAAACAGCTAGAAATACTTGACGATATTCATAAATATTGCATTGAAAATGATCTAAAATATTCTTTAGCAGGAGGAACTTTATTAGGTGCAATAAGACATAAAGGATATATCCCGTGGGATGATGATATTGATATCATGATGCCAAGAGATGATTATGAATACCTAATGGAAAATTTCAACTGTAATGAAAAGTATAATTGCCATCATTTAAAAGGAGATGGTAAAAATTATTTTCCTAGGTTTTACGGAAAAATATCACTGAATAATACAAAGATAATTGAACCAAATAGTCCTAGCTTTTTTGATAATATAGGTATAAATGTTGATGTTTTTCCTATTGATCATCTATCAAAAAGAATTTTATCTAAAGGTATAAAACTTAAATTAATAAATTTCATAAAAAGAGTTTATTTGTATTCTGACTATTTGACTTATCAAAAAAACAAACTTAAGTATCCATTATCTTTTATTAAGGAAATGTCATTATTATTGATGAGTTTAATTGTATCTAATAAGTATAACTCTCAATATGCAGTAAGTATTGGTAGTTTTTATTTGAAAAAAGATTTGTTTGATAAATCCTTATATGAAAATTATAAAAACATTTCTTTTGAAAATCGAAGTTATTTAGCTATTAAAGATTATGATAAATATCTCAGTCAAATATATGGGGATTATATGATAATACCGAAAGAAACAGAAAGGTATAGTCATAACTTTAAAGCTTATGAATATCTCTAGTTTTTAAATTTCCAAAGATAATCTTAATGAAATTAAAAAAATCGTTAGTAATTATTACGTTATCATTTTTAATATCTCCTTTACTATTATTACCCATTTCACTTATATATATATACAATAATAAATTTTTCGGATATATAGGACTTTCTATTTTTTTGTCTATCCTTGCGTTTACTTATGTTCCATATGAAGGGTATGATTTAGTTAGGCACTATAGTGTATATAATGGGTACGTTAATAATAATACATTAGAAACTGTATACGGGTATATTTCGTATAATCCAGCATCATCTTTTTTATATGGTTTTATATATTTAATATACAATCTAGGGTTGAAAAAAGAATTCTTACCAGCAATAGCTGTATTTATATCTACATTTTGTTTTTTATTAATGTTGTATAGAAGAGCTAAGAGTTATAGTGGTAAAGCTAGAATTTTATTCGTGATTTTGTTTGTTATTGTTTTTCCTCTTTTAACTGAAGCTAGTGGAATACGTTTTTTTCTCGCAATATCTATATATATCCTCTATTCTTATTTTTTAATAATTGAAAAGAGAAATTTTTATTATCTAATTCCATTTTTCTTAATAATACACCCTGTTACTGGTGTTTTTTTGATTCCTATTTTTTTGTATAAATATACAATAAAAATATCAAGAAAATTGATGTTACTTTCCTTTGTTTTGTTGTTTTCAGGAGGTGCATTTTACATTGTTGATATTTCTTCAATAGCTATAACGTATATTTTAAATAAAACGGGGTTGTTCTCTCTTGGATACTTAGATTCTAAATCTATCTTTGATGGGTTAACTGTTAATCAAAGCTACTCATTAATATTGCAGATTACCCCATTTTTTATTGTGGTGTTATTTTTGGTTTTGAAAAGAAAATGGTTAGATAAAGAGGCATATTCTTTTATATCGTTGTTTATTTTTACTATATTAATTTTTAGTGGAATTCCTCAGTTTTTCATTAGATCTACATTTGTTGTTAACTTGGTTTTCTTTTTTTATATTATTTCTTTTTATAAGGAAATGATAAATGGTAAGGTTAAATGCATAATATTTAGCTGTTTGCTTGTTAGCATGTTTTTATCATCATTAGCAATCATGAATACATTTAAAGCTTCTTATTATCCATCATGGAAGAATATATATCTACCAACACCTTATTTGTTATCTATAACGGATGTTAATGAATACATAAAATAGTGTGATTATTATGAAAGTTTTGATTGTATCTCATTCAGATTCTTCTGGTGGTGCGGCGAGAGCTGCCAAGCGACTACTATTAGCTTTGTGTAATTCAAGAGCTAATGCAAAGATGTTTGTAAAAGTAAAAAATACATCTAATTATCTAATTACAGGGCAAAAAAATAAAATTGAGCTAGCTATAAATATGATTCGTTCTGGGTTAGGACAAATGATGTTAAAATTACAAAGAAGTTCTAATAAATCCCTCCATTCTTTAAATTTAATTCCAAGTAAAATGTTAAAGAATATTAATAATGATGATTCTGATATAGTTAACCTTCATTGGATTAATGGAGAGACACTTTCCATTAAGGATATATCTCTAATAAATAAACCTGTAGTGATGACAATTCATGATATGTGGGCTTTTTGTGGTTCAGAACATGTTGTCGAATTGCAAAATAATCGTTTCTATGATGGCTATACAAGCTCTAACCGTAAAGATGGGGACTCATATCTGGATCTTGATAAGTTTATTTGGAAACAGAAGAAAAAACATTGGTCTAAGCCCTTCAATATTGTTGCACCAAGTAACTGGATGGCGGAATGTGCTCGTGAAAGTTCCTTATTTAAGGGATGGGAAATTAGCGTTATTCCTAATGCAATAGATACAAAAGTTTTTAAGCCTATAGATAAACACGTAGCCAGAGGTATACTTAATTTCCCCCTTGATGAGAAGTTAATTGGATTTGGTTCTTGGATGGGAGGAGAAACTTATAACAAAGGCTTTGATTTACTACAACAAGCTTTATTAAATCTAGATAATTCTAACATGCCACCATTACGTTGTATTGTTTTTGGTCAAGAGCGGCCGTTGAATTTTGTTGAGAGTAAACTCCCATTTTCTTTTATGGGGCATATTAATGATGATATAACATTAGCTATCCTATATAGTGCTTTAGATTTAGTTGTTCTTCCTTCTCGTATTGAAAACCTACCACAAGTCGCAACAGAAGCAATGTCTTGTGGTTGCCCTGTGGTTGCATTTGAAACAGCAGGAATCCCTGATGTTATTGAACATATGAAAACTGGTTATTTAGCAAGGGCGTTCAATTCTGAAGATCTAGCTTTTGGCATCAAAAAAATAATTAATGATAATGAACTTCAATTATACATGAGCCAAAAATGTAGAGAAAAAGCTGTTACAAAATGGGACAATGATATTGTGGCTGAGCAGTATTTATCTTTATATCAATCTATTCTCAATAAGAAGGATTTATGAAGCCTAAATTATCTATTCTTACTATTAACTTTAATGATAGTAAAGGGTTAGAACGAACGTTATCTTCAATTGATAACTTTTTAAAATGCTTTAATTTAGAGCTTGTTGTTATTGATGGTGGGTCTACTGATGAATCTGCTTCCATCATAGATAATTATCAAGATCTTATTACCTATACCGTATCAGAGAAAGATGATGGTATATATGATGCTATGAATAAAGGTTTAGAATATTGTACCGGAGATTATGTTTTATTTCTTAATTCTGGAGATTACTTCAATGGGATTGGTGATGTTAATGTTTTGTTTGATACAATAGATAAAGTTTCACCAAAAGTTATTTTTTGGCCAGCTAAGATAAATTCAGAAACTAGTTTTTGGTTTTATCCCCCTGAGGGGGCTACAGATGAGTACATAAGAAAGTGGTTTGATTCAAATCTACCTAATCATCAAGCTATGCTTTTTCCTAAACAATTTTATAGTTTAAATAAATATGATCGAAAAATGGTTATTAATTCAGATGCTGATTATAAATTACGAGCTATAAAACAATATGGTACATACTTTATCCCTTTTTCGTTAACGACTTTTGAACTTGGTGGCGTATCCTCACAAACATTATCTTGGAAAAGTTATAAAATTAGAATAAAAGATGTTCTTATTTTTGAAGAAAAACACAATAGAGGTTTGAATAAATATTATTCAATTTCTTCTTCGGTGTTAAAATATACGATAAAATTAATTGCAAGTAATATATTACCGAGTGACTTATATATTAAGTTGTTAAAAAGTAGTAAGGATAAATGATGAAAAAAGCATTAATTACAGGTATTACTGGTCAGGATGGCTCATACCTTGCTGAACTGTTATTAGAAAAAGGTTATGAAGTTCACGGCTTAATTCGTCGTGCGTCGTCTTTTAATACCGAGCGTGTGGATGCTGTTTGTAATACGAATGATAATATTCACCTGCATTATGGTGATTTAACGGATTCTTCTAATCTTATTCGTCTTGTAAAAGAAATCCAGCCAGATGAAATTTACAACCTTGGTGCCATGTCTCACGTAGCTGTGTCTTTTGAATCGCCTGAGTATGCGGCTGATGTTGACGCGATGGGCACAATTCGCTTACTTGAAGCAATCCGTATTAATGGTCTTGAGAAGAAAACCCGTTTCTACCAAGCATCGACGTCTGAGCTTTACGGTGAGGTACAAGAAATCCCTCAGCGTGAAACCACACCTTTTCATCCGCGCTCTCCTTATGCTGTAGCTAAAATGTACGCTTACTGGATTACAGTGAACTACCGTGAATCTTACGGTATGTATGCATGTAACGGTATTTTGTTTAACCATGAATCACCGCGTCGTGGTGAGACTTTCGTGACTCGTAAAATTACACGCACGGTTGCTAATATATCTCAAGGTCTAGAGTCTTGCTTATACCTAGGTAATATGGATGCGCTTCGTGACTGGGGTCATGCAAAAGACTACGTACGTATGCAATGGATGATGCTACAACAAGAAGTGGCCGATGATTTTGTTATCGCAACGGGTAAGCAAATCTCTGTGCGTGAGTTTGTTCGTATGTCTGCAAACGAAGCGGGTATTGAGCTTGAGTTCACAGGTAAGGGTGTGGATGAGATTGCAACTGTTACTGCAGTTGATAGTGAGAAAGCACCAAGCGTTAACGTCGGTGATGTGATTGTTCGTGTGAGCCCTAAGTTCTTCCGTCCTGCAGAAGTAGAGACTTTACTAGGCGATCCAAGCAAAGCAAAAGAGAAGCTAGGCTGGACACCAGAGATTACCGTAGAAGAAATGTGTGCTGAGATGGTGGCAAACGACATCAATAAAGCGAAACAACACGCTCTACTTAAAGCCAATGGCTTTGACGTGGCGATTTCACTCGAAAACTAATGACGGTATCAGTTGTGAAAAAACGTATTTTTGTTGCTGGCCACCGCGGTATGGTGGGTTCAGCGATTGTTCGTCAATTATCTCAGCGTGACAACGTTGAAATCATTACGCGTACACGTAGCGAGCTCGATTTATTAAATCAACAAGCAGTCAATGATTTCTTTGCTGAAGCACATATTGATGAAGTGTACTTAGCTGCTGCAAAAGTAGGAGGTATTCATGCTAATAATACTTACCCTGCTGAGTTCATTTATGAAAACTTGATGATGGAATGTAACATCATCCATGCTGCACACCAGCATGATGTACAGCACCTGCTATTTTTAGGCTCATCGTGCATTTATCCTAAATTGGCTGAGCAGCCAATGACGGAGTCAGCATTGCTTACAGGCACGCTAGAAGCGACTAACGAACCGTATGCGGTTGCAAAAATTGCCGGTATTAAGTTATGTGAATCGTATAACCGTCAATACGGGCGAGATTACCGCAGTGTGATGCCAACGAACTTATACGGTGAGAATGATAACTTCCACCCTGATAACTCGCATGTTATTCCGGCTTTGATGCGTCGCTTCCACGAAGCGAAGTTAAATAACGACAAAGAAGTAGTCGTGTGGGGTACGGGTACTCCAATGCGCGAATTCTTGTTTGTTGATGATATGGCTGCCGCTTCTATCCATGTGATGGAATTAGATAACGAGACATATCAAGCTAATACTCAACCGATGTTATCTCACATTAATGTGGGTACTGGTGTTGACTGCACTATTCGTGAAATGGCAGAGACCATGGCAAAAGTCGTGGGCTTTGAAGGTGATGTGGTCTTTGATAGCACTAAACCTGATGGTACGCCGCGTAAATTAATGGATGTGAGCCGTCTTGCTGATTTAGGTTGGCGCTATAGCGTGAGCTTAGAAAAAGGCTTAACACAGACCTATCAGTGGTTCTTAGTAAACCAAGATAACTTTAGGAAGTAATCATGACACAACGGTTAGATACACACACATTTCAAACCGTTGTGGCACATACCCCACTTATTTCTCTTGATTTAATCGTTGAAAATGCAGATGGGTATGTGCTGCTTGGACAGCGCTTGAATAAGCCGGCGCAAGGTTATTGGTTCGTCCCTGGTGGGCGCGTATTAAAAGACGAAACCTTGGCGACGGCATTTGCTCGATTGACGAAAGAAGAGTTAGGGGTTGAGTTGCAATTGTCTGATGCGACCTTAATTGGTCCGTTTGAACATTTTTATGATGATAACTTCTCGGGTGATGACTTCACCACGCATTACGTTGTACTGGGTTATCGTCTGAAGTTTGATGTACCGTTGACGCAATTACCCAAAGAGCAGCATGGTCACTACCAATGGTTTGATGTGGCAACCTTACTGAATACTGGCGATGTTCATCGTCATACCAAGCTTTATTTTCTCTAAACAAAAGAAGAACGGATTATGCTTCTACCTGTAATCATGGCAGGCGGCTCAGGTAGCCGCCTGTGGCCGTTATCCCGTACCCTTTATCCTAAACAGTTTTTAGCGTTAACTTCAAATGCGACCATGTTGCAGGAAACGGTTAAGCGTCTTGATGGCATTGAACATCAAGCCCCATTACTGATTTGTAATGAAGAGCACCGCTTTATTGTGGCAGAGCAATTGCGCAAAGGTGGGATGGATAATAGTGGGATTATCTTAGAGCCAGTTGGACGTAATACCGCTCCAGCTATTGCGCTCGCAGCACTCAAAGCTGTAGCCAATGATGAAGACCCATTATTGTTAGTATTAGCGGCTGACCATATCATTCAAGATACCGATGCTTTCTTAGCGTCAGTCCGATATGCAAAAGCAGAAGCAGAAAAAGGCAAACTTGTCACTTTTGGTATTGTACCGACACATCCAGAAACGGGGTATGGTTATATTCATCGTGGTGAGGCATTAAATAATGATGCTTATTGTGTGGATGCCTTTGTTGAAAAGCCACAATTAGAGACAGCAAAAGCGTATGTTACTAGCGGTGAGTATTACTGGAACAGCGGTATGTTTCTCTTCAAAGCTTCTCGCTACATAGCCGAGCTTGAAAAATATGCCCCTGAGATTTTAAAAGCTTGTCAAGTTGCCATGGATAATTCAAGTGTGGACTTAGACTTTACGCGTTTAGACAAAAAAACGTTCATGACATGCCCAGATGATTCTATTGATTATGCTGTAATGGAAAAAACGCAAGATGCGGTTGTGGTGCCTATGGATGCAAACTGGAGTGATGTGGGCTCTTGGTCGGCGCTGTGGGAAGTCAATGAAAAAGATGCGTTCGGCAATGCGACGCGTGGTGATGTGTTAGTTGAAAACACCACTAACAGCTATATCTACTCACAAGATAAGTTAGTTGCCACGGTTGGGGTTGAAGGCTTGGTAGTCGTTGAAACTAAAGATGCGGTACTTGTTGCGCACAAAGACAAAGTGCAAGATGTGAAAGGCATTGTTGGTCAGTTGAAACAAGCCAACCGCTATGAATACTTGCAGCATCGTGAAGTGTACCGTCCTTGGGGAACACATGATGAAATCGCAGAAGGTGACCGATTCCACGTTAAGCATGTGATAGTTAAACCGGGTGAGCGTACTGCTACCCAAATGCATTATCACCGTGCTGAGCATTGGGTGGTCGTGAAAGGGACTGCCAAAGTCATCAATGGCGATAAAAGCTATTTACTAACAGAAAATGAATCAACGTACATTCCTATCGGCTCTCCGCATTCGATAGCGAATCCTGGGCAAATCCCTTTAGAATTAATTGAAGTGCGTTCTGGTGCGTATTTATCGGAAGATGATGTGGTGCGTGTTGAGGATTATGGAGTAGGGTACTAATGATGTTAGTGTCAAAAGAGGTTATTAAAGAATCGGGTATTCTATTTGGTACCAGTGGTGCTCGTGGATTAGTTGAACAGTTCACTGCTAATGCTTGTGCTGCTTTTACTCATGCATTTCTTACTTCTATTCAATCACAGTTTGCATTTCAGCAAGTTGCTATAGCGATTGATAATCGACCAAGCAGTCCAGCAATGGGACAAGCATGTGCTAAAGCTATTGAGCAGTTAGGGCTTGAGGTGGCTTATTATGGTGTGGTACCAACCCCCGCGTTAGCTTACATGTCAATGCAAGATAATATCCCTTGTATTATGGTCACAGGCAGTCACATTCCTTTCGATCGTAATGGTTTAAAGTTTTACCGTCCCGATGGAGAAATCAGTAAAGCGGATGAACAGGCTATTTTAAATGCCACTACTGAATTTGAAGCTATTACGGATTTGCCTGTCTTAACTGTAAGCGATAAAGCGGCAAACCAATATATTAAGCGCTACACTTCTTTGTTTGATAGTCAAATGCTGACAGGTAAGCGTATTGGTATTTATGAACATTCCAGTGCCGGGCGAGACCTTTATGCGCCGATGTTTGAAGCATTGGGTGCTGAAGTCATTGCTCTAGAGCGAAGTGATAAGTTTGTACCGATTGATACGGAAGCGGTATCAGACGCAGACAAGCAAAAAGCAAAAAACTGGTCAAAAGAGTATAACCTTGATTTTATATTTTCAACCGATGGTGATGGTGACCGCCCATTGGTCGCTGATGAAAACGGTGATTGGCTACGTGGCGATATTTTAGGTTTGCTGTGTGCTGATGCAATGAATATTGAAGCTCTAGCTGTTCCTGTAAGTTGCAATACTGCCATTGAAGGCTGTGAGCGTTTTAATCATGTAACACGTACAAAAATAGGTTCTCCTTACGTCATTGCTGAGTTTGATTCGTTATTGAAGCAATATAATTCAGTAGCAGGTTTTGAAGCTAACGGTGGCTTTTTATTAGGCTCTCATACATTAGTTAATGGTAAAGCAATTAAAGCATTACCTACTCGTGATGCAGTATTGCCTGCATTGATGCTATTATCAGCAGCAGTAATAAAAGAAAGACCAATATACAACTTAGTAAATGCATTACCTCAGCGTTTTACACACAGTGATCGTATTCAGAATTTTGCAACTGAAAAAAGTATAGCAATTCTTAAAGAAGCAATAGAAAATCCTGCTAAGTTTTTATCGAAAATAGGCCTTGGTAATATAGATATAACAACTGTAGATATAACCGATGGGCTGAGAATAACGTTATTTAATGGAGATGTTATTCACTTAAGACCCTCAGGAAATGCACCTGAGTTTAGGTGTTACATAGAGTCAAATAATATTGAGTCAGCCCAAAATAAATTGTGTTTAGTTTTTAACTTTTTGATGAAAAATGAATAATATAAAGAAAGCTCAAGATAGGATGCTTACTATTCTAGTTGAAATAGATCGCATTTGTAAATTAAACAATATCAATTATTGGTTAGATGCGGGCACATTACTAGGTGCGAAAAGACATCTTGGCTTCATTCCTTGGGATGATGATATTGATGTTTGTATGTTAAGAGAAGACTATAATAAATTTATTGATTGTTGTAAGTCAGAGTTAAATAGTGAATTCTTTCTACAGACTGCTGATACTGATAAACATTATCCGAAAAGAACTATTCCATGTAAAATAAGGTTAAATAACACTAAAATCATTGAAAGTGATGATGTTTTGTATGGTGTTGAAAACGGTGATTTTCATAAAGGATTGTTTGTTGATGTATTTCCAATGGATTACTACTCAGAAAATAAAAATATAATTAGAGTACAAAGGTTGTTTTCTGTTTTATATTATATAAAGACATCTTCGCTGTTTAAAAAACATAAGTCATATTTGAGATATATACTAGCAATTGTTTCAAAAATATTGCCATGGAAAGCTATAGAGTCATGGAAAAAAAATATAATAAAAAGTCAAAATGTTAAATATAGTGAAAATGTAGGTTATGGTATAGAAATTCCAAACTGCAATTATTTTAATAACTATGATGTAATATTTCCTTTAAAAGAAATTAAGTTCTGTAATTTTTATTTTAGTTGTCCAAACAATACCGAAAAATATTTAGAAACACTATATGGAAAAAATTACATGCAATTGCCAGAAGAAAGTAAGAGAGTTAATCACTCTGTATCGATAGAACTATATGAAAAATAAAGCTATTATTCTTTGTGCTAATCAAAAACATAATAAACCAGTAAGTTGCTTGAGCTTTCAAGGTCAATTAGTAATAAATAAGATTATTGAGAATGTTAAATTTTATAATATTGAGTTAATAGATGTTGTTGTTGATGATTATAATTATGAGTGTTTTATTAGTAAGGTTAATGATCCGAATGTAAATATTATACCAATATCATCAATTAAAAATTTTTCACTACACACTCTATGTTCTTATGATTTAAGTGATCCTTGTGTGGATTCTTATATTATTATTGATGGAAATATTATTTTTGACAGAAAAGCTATCGATGTGTTGTTGAAAAGTAACAATAATAACTCTGTATTAGTGACAAACTCAAGATATGAAGAAAACCATATAATTAATATTTCAAATGATTTCTTATCGGTTGGAGTAAATGATAAAGAAACGTATAAAGAATATCTTGGTTTATTTAAAGTATCTAATGACTTATATAAATATTTATTTGAATTATATATTTCCGGAAATGAATGTTCATTTGATAAAAAAATCATTGATAGTGATTATTTAGTGTCAACATGCTATTTGGATGACTTTCTCTGGTTTGAGGTGCCAAGTGAATCATTAAATACTGAAGAGATAAGTGATTTTTTATTAAGATTAAATAGATTATATGCTACATTTGATAATGATGAAGTGTTAAATATATTTGAGAAGAACATAAATAAAAAAGTTAGCTTAATAGAGCCTCTCGGTGGGATGACTAATAAAAACTTTTTAGTTACTGATTGTTGTAACTCTAAATATGTTATAAGAATTCCAGGAGTAGGAACGGATAGTATAATAAATAGAACTAATGAAAAGCATAATACATATGTTGCTTCAATCTCTAACATAGATATAAAGCCTAGTTATTTTTCAACTGTTGATGGTGTGAAAATTACTCCTTACATAAATGGAGCTGAAACTTTAAATAGAAAAACAGTTAAAGAAAATATTTTATCATGCTCTCTTTTATTAAAAAGATTACATAAAGGAAATAATAAATTTAATAATCTATTTAGCATTAATGATGAAGTTGATAGTTATTATCAAAAAATTAAAAATAAAGTTTTTTATGATGAGTTGGAAGTTTTTTATCCAATTGTTAAAAAATTAATATCTAAATATAACAAATTGGATTTTAATTTCTGTTCTTGTCACAATGATACAGTTCCAGAGAATTTCATAAAATCAAATGGAGATATGTATCTGATTGATTGGGAGTATTCTGGTCTTAATGATCCTCTTTGGGATTTAGCAGCTCTTTATCTAGAAGCTGATTTTAATAGTTATGAAATAGAACAATCATTATTTTGTTATTTTAATCGTAAAATAACAGATGATGAGTTATTTAGATTGAATTGTTGTTATATATTTCAAGATTATTTATGGACATTATGGTCAGTAGTTAAGTCAGAATCTGGTAGTGATCATTATGATTATGGCTTAGGGCGATTTGAGCGATTTAAGGCTAAATTAAATGGACTTTAATCTGAAATATAATAACGGCTATAATTTAGGGCTATTTTCAGGTGTTTTTTGGGCTGTTAATGCGGCATTATTAAGCTTTATATTAAGTCAAGAAGGGATTCCTAATTTTGGTTTATATATACCTTTAGGTGTTATTTTAGTTGCCTTTATCCATGATTCTTTTTCAGCAATTACTGTATTTATTTTCAAAATTAAATTAAATGATTTAAAGAAACTTAACATAAGAAAGCATTATTATTTATCACTCTCAGGCTTTTTAGCTGGACCTGTAGGTCTGACATGTTACTTACTAGCGATAAAGTATCTTGGGGTGGCTGTAGCAACAAGTACAGTGGCAATATACCCGGTTATAATAGCAATAGTTTTATCATTTTTATTTGGAGAGAAAATTAAAAAATATACTATATTGTCAATTTTACTTACTGTTATAGGTTGTATTGGAGTTAATCTTTTCTCTGCAAATACTATTTTTGTCGAGAAGATTTTCATGGGGATATTTTTTTCAATAATTTGTGTGTTCACATGGTCTTTTGAATGTATAGTTGTTGATAGATTGTCCAATGATGATTCTTTAGATTCCAGTGTTATGTTATTTATAAGGCAGTTATCATCAGCTTTATTATATTTTGTTATTATATCTTTTATTATAGACTTTGATTATAGTGTTTTCTTAGCGTTTAATTATAAAATAGTTTCTTGGATACTTTTTGCGTCCTTGTTTGCCACGTTATCATACTTAACGTGGTACTCATCTATAGATAAACTTGGGGCGCCAATTGCGACATTATTGAATGTAACGTACTCTTTTTGGGGAGTATTTATATCTTATCTATTTTTGAATCAATACGTTGATATTCCAATGTTTATTTCTATGTGTCTAATACTATCAGGTGTGTCAATTTTACTTGTTAATAAAAATAAAGGTTTAGAGTGAGAGCAATAATTTTAGCCGCAGGGTTGGGTAGTAGATTAAGACCTTTAACTAATGTAACACCAAAAAGTCTATTATGTGTTAACGGTAAACCATTAATTGAAACACAGATTGAGTATCTTCATGAAATAGGTATTAACGATATTACAATATTGACAGGTTACTTATCTGCTAAATTTAACTATCTTACTGAAAAATACAATGTATCATTAAAGCATAATAAATATTATGACAAATTTAATAATATTTATTCGATGAGTTTAATTATTGATAAGCTTGAAAACTCATACGTTATTGATGCTGATGTTTTTATGAATAATAATTTTCTTATAAAAGAGATATCATCTTCTTTATACTTCTCTGGTAAAAAGAACTCATATAATGAATGGAAACTTAATTTTGATGATACTTTAAAAGTAAATGAAATTAGTTTTAGTTGTGGTGAAGATTACATCATGAGTGGCGTATCATATTGGTCTTCTAAAGATGCAAAAATTTTAAGTGAAAAGTTAAGTCTAAAAATGAAATTAAACTCTTCTAATTGGATGAACCTTTATTGGGATGATATTGTTAAAGAAAATATTAATGAATTGGATGTATATGTATCTAAAATCAAAAGTGATGATTGGTTTGAAATCGATACTGTTGAAGATTATGAATCTTTAGTACAAAAATTTTCTAAATAAGGTCGAACAATGAATTATGAGGAAATGAACAAATGTAACATCTCTGTATTAATTTCTATTTATTATAGAGAGGAGTCTGATAATTTAGATTTATGTTTGAAATCGTTATTTCAGCAAAGCATGAAGGCAAAAGAAATAATAATTGTACATGATGGACCTTTAACTGATGATTTGTATGAATGTTTGTCATACTGGAAGGTAAAACTACCCATCGTAGAAGTTATTTTAGAAAAAAATGTAGGTTTAGGGTGTGCATTAAACATAGGATTGAATAGGTGTCAATATGATTTAGTTGCTAGAGTTGATACAGATGATATAAACCTACCAAACAGATTTGAAATTCAATATGAGTATATGTCTAAAAATATTCATATAGCTATGTGTGGTTCTCATATTTCTGAATTTGAAGAAAATCCTGAACAGATTGTAAGTATGCGTAAAGTTCCTGTTGGTGATGCGATTAAAAAGTTTATTTTTAAACGAAACCCCTTTAATCATATGACTGTTATGTATAGGAAGAGTGCGGTTATTAATTCAGGTAGTTATCAAGATTTAAAATTCATGGAAGATTACTATTTATGGATTCGTATGTATTTGAAGGGCTTCGAGTTGGATAATTTGGATATGGTTCTTGTTAATGCTCGAATTGGTAATGGTATGTTAGAGAGAAGAAAGGGATTTGACTATTATAAATCAGAACTTAGGTTTATGAAGTATCTTCTTAACGCTGATGTACCTAACAAACCTCGTATTGCTGGTCGATTCTTAATTCGTTCTCATATTAGACTGCTACCGAAATCTTTATTGAGAAGAGTCTATAAAATTACACGTAAGTAAATTATAATGCTTGATTAAAGTATCAATTTTGTGGTATTTGAGAATATTAATGAACATAAAACCAATTCAAAAACTGTTATCGAACTCATACATTTGCCACTTTATTGGCATTTTCTTTGTTGTTTCAATGCTGAATGTACTTTTTCCATTCAAACCAGCAACGGTAGTAAACTCTATTTGGATTACATCTGGTTGCTATCTAATCAGTGCTATTGTTTTGCCAAAAATATCCACATATTTATTAGTTGAACGTAAGTATTATATCTTACCTGTAGTGACTACAGTATTTGTTGTCGCAATGAGCTTAGTCTTTTTAACTCGTGTTGATTATTCGCGTAGCGCACTGATTTATGGTGGATTATTTTCCTTTCTTTGGTTTTATGTAACCTCCCTGTTACGTCAAGAATCTCAGCGCTTAGTGCTATTCGCGATTCCAAATTTTGATATAAAGTCTCTTAATCAAAAAGGACGAGTTCGTGTAATTGAACTAAAACAACCGTATAATATTACTGATGTTAAAGGTGGTTTAGTTGTTGATTTACATAAGAACTTAGCTCCCGACTCAGAGAAGTTCATTGCTGATTGTAGTTTGGCTAATATTTCTGTCTTTCATGCTGAAAGCATAAAAGAGATGCTTGAAGGTAAGGTACAAACCCAGCATCTATCTGAGAATGCAATCGGTACTTTGTTGCCAAATCCGCTTTATATGGCATTTAAACGTTTTTGGGAGTCGTTAATAATTATTGCATCTTTTCCTATCACTTTGCCTATTATGGCGATTACTGCGATCTTAATTAAGTTGGAAAATCCAGGTCCTGCAATGTTTATACAGGAGCGAGTAGGTCAAGGTGGTAAGGTTTTCCGTATCTACAAGTTTCGTAGCATGACTGTAAAGGAAGCTGGTGCAGAAGATAAGTTTGCAACCCAAGAGCAAGCTCGTGTTACAAAAGTTGGTAAGATTATCCGTAAAGTACGTATTGATGAACTCCCTCAATTCTTTAATGTGTTGAAGGGCGATATGTCTCTTATTGGACCTCGACCAGAACAAGATAGTTTTGTTAAACAGTTTGAGCAAGAAATTCCATTTTATGGTTATCGACATATGGTGAAACCTGGTATTACTGGATGGGCTCAGGTTGTCCAGGGGTATGCAGATGATACGGAATCAACTACTGAGAAGTTAGCTTTTGATTTATATTATATTAAGAATTTATCTTTCTGGTTAGATGTTAATATAGTATTTAAAACAATTCGCACAATGCTGACTGGTTTTGGCGCCAAATAGATTTAATATGTCATTTTATAAGGGCTCTTTGTTATCATACAAAGAGCCCTTTTTTATTTTAAACGGAGTTAACCATGTTCAACAAAATCCTAGTGGTTTGTGTGGGCAATATTTGCCGCTCTCCTTCGGGTGAACGTATATTGCAGAAAAAGTTGCCATCTAAACATATAGCTTCAGCGGGCATTGCAACCCAAAAAAGTGGATTAGTGGGCAAAGGTGCTGATCCGATGGCATGTGAGGTGATGGAGCAATATGGTGTGGATTTATCCGATCATAAAGCGCAGCAATTAACGCCTGAGTTATGTCATGAATATGATCTGATTTTAGTGATGGAAAAAGGGCATATTGAAGCTGTAACCAATATTGCTCCTGAAGCACGAGGTAAAACTATGTTGTTTGGACAATGGGTTGGTCAACGTGACATTCCAGATCCTTATCGCCAGAGTCGTGAAGCATTTGAACATTCATTAACTTTAGTGGATCAAGCGTCACAAGCGTGGGCGGCTAAACTTTAATTTTCAGTTTATAAATATGGTTTATTTATTGATTTAGTAGTATGTTGTTTGTGTGTCACATGGTTGTTTTTCGTTGATTTCGTGAGCCTGCTCTGATTCTAGTTGTTAATATTTCTATCATGGTAATAGCTCTGTCATTATCAAAAATTGGACGAAATATAAACACAAGGAATGTTCGTGGATATTATTCACCATGGAGCAAAAACTGGCGTAACAGGATCGTGCCATGAGTTAGTGATTGGTAATAGCAGCCTATTAATTGATTGTGGTCTGTTTCAGGGTGCTGAAAATAAGAATAATAAGTTTGATATTGAATTCGATGTTAAACGTATTGAAGCGCTCTTGATCACTCATAGCCATATTGACCATATTGGTCGTATCCCATGGCTACTTGCTGCAGGTTTTACCGGTCCAATTTATGCGACAGAAGCAACGGCAGCATTATTGCCGTTAATGCTTGAAGATGGTTTAAAAATTCAATTAGGATTTAACTCTCAGCAATGTAAGCAGTTTACACAACTTATTCAGCAAAGAATACGTCCTGTTCCTTATGATTGTTGGGCGAAAGTCGTTTTATTAAATGGAGATAGTGTCTCTGTTCGCTTTCGTCAAGCCGGTCATATTCTAGGTTCTGCCTATATAGAAGTCGAGCTTCCAGAACAAAATACTGTAGTATTTAGTGGCGATCTCGGTCCTTGTAATACACCACTATTAACCGATCCTGTTTCTCCTGAAAAAGCCGATGTGCTTGTGATTGAAAGTACTTATGGTGACAAAGCCCTACATGATACCCAGCAACGTGAAGCTCATTTGCGGAAAATTATAGAACATTCATTACAAGATGGCGGAGCAATTTTAATTCCTGCTTTTAGTGTAGGTCGTACACAAGAGCTATTATTTGATATTGAGAATATATTAGCCGATGTGTTAACAGGTTCTAGTCATGATAATACCTATCGACGCTGGAAATCGTTACCCGTGATCTTAGATTCACCGTTAGCCTTGAAGGTGACGGAGCAATATCGCCATTTTCAAGAGTTATGGTCAAAAGAAGCAAAAGATCGACGTTATATGGGGCGTCACCCTCTTTCTTTTGAACAGTGTATTACGATAGAAACACATCAAGATCATATCGAGTTAGTTAATCGTTTAAAGCATTCAGGGGAGCCTGCGATTATCGTTGCCGCAAGTGGAATGTGTGCAGGCGGACGGATTGTTAATTACTTAGAAGCGTTATTGCCAGATTCCAGAACGGATGTCATTTTTGCTGGATATCAAGCAGAAGGCACACTGGGGCGAGCGTTATGTAACGGTGATGAAGTGGTTGAAATACATAATAAAGTAATAGATGTTAAAGCCAATATTTATCAAATGTCAGGTTATTCGGCTCATGCTGCGCAAGATGATTTGGTCAAGTTTGTTGCTGGGATCAATGAGGGTCCCTCTGTGATCCGTGTTGTTCATGGTGATGTTGTTGCGCAAACACAACTGGCAAAATGTTTACAAGACTGTAAGCCCGAAGCCCATATCATTATTGCTGCTCATGAATAGCAATATGATTCAATAGTATTTCTAATGTCTTTATTTTGAGAGTGATTACGCTGTTTGCTCTCAATATAATAAGATGCTTTGTATTGAATAAAATTAATGGTTTAAATTTCATTTCAATTATAAATAAGAGCTGAATCTGAAAAATATCTAAAAATTAGTCTTTACGCTTTTTATTTATCCCTTCTTATCAATATTCAAACTAAGGTAGTCATTACTCTATATTGGCTTATTGTTATCTTAGCTGTTGTTCTGTTTTTATTGTGAAGCTAAAAGCATTAGCCGCTAGTTATAATGATAAATAAGGACATTTATGAAAGCGATTTTACCTCTTACGATAGCCGCTCTATTAAGCTCTTCAGCCGTTGCCGCTGATTCTCCTGTTGTTGCGGGTTACTTTGCCGACTGGCAATACAATAATGAAGCTAATCCTTATACTGTTAAAGATATTCCTGCAGGTAATCTTACTCATGTTATTTATGCTTTTTTAAGCATGTGCGGTCCACATCAAGGTGCGAGTGATGCGGTACAGAAACAAATTGAAGCTGCATGTCAGGGTAAAGAGCCTTTTAGTGCGGTGATAGTTGATCAAGTATCAGCATTACAGAAAGATTTTGGGCCGACGAAAGCTAAGGTTGCTTATAAAGGACATTTTGCTCAGCTTAAAGATTTAAAAAATGAAAAGCCGGAATTAAAAATATTGCCTTCTTTTGGTGGTTGGACAATGTCTGAACCTTTCCATGCAATGGCAAAAGATAAAGCATCGATTGAGCACTTTTCAAAATCAGCTGTTGAACTTATTGCCCAGTATGATTTTTTCGATGGTATTGATTTAGATTGGGAGTACCCAGGTGGTGGCGGTTTAACAACCTCTCCTTGGAATCCTGATACTAAATTATCGGATGAGCAGAAAGCATCAGAAAAAGAAGCGTATACCCATTTAGTTAAAACACTGCGTTCTGAGTTAGATAACTTAGAGAAGAAAACAGGGCGTGAATATGAGCTTTCTACTGCTGTTGGTGTAGGAAGTAAAGCAGAGTCAATTGATTGGGCTGCTGTTGCTCCGCACTTAACTAATATGTTTGCGATGACTTATGATTATTTAGGTGGATGGGGGACACAAACAGGGCATTTAACTAATCTTCATGCAACGGATAATGGTTGGTGGGGAATGGGCACCGATGTCTTTGTGAATAAAATGATTTCTCTGGGGATCCCTGCTGATAAATTAGTTGTTGGTGCGGCATTTTATGGTAGAGGTTGGGAAGGAACCAAAGGATTTGATGGCAAAGCCATTCCGAAAGAGCTTTCTTCTACGCAAGGTGCAAGTTTTGGTACCTCAGCACAAGAGCCTGGTTACTTTATGTATTGGGACTTAAAACGTAACTATACAAAAGCACAAGGCTATATCTCAGGTTATGACGAGAAAGCTGAGGCACCTTACTTGTGGAATGAAGAGAAACAAGTCTTTATTAGTTATGATGATTCACGCTCGGTAAAAGCCAAAGCTGATTGGGTGAAGAAAAACAAGCTTGCAGGTCTTTTTGTATGGGATTTATCTGGCGATGAAAATAATGAACTAATGAATGTTATGTCGGCAGAATTGAAGTAACGGTAAAATAAAGAAAGCGCAATAAGTTATCCGCTAGTAATTAGAGGATAGTCATTGCGCTTTTTTATTAATTTATAGTGCCTGAATTGCTTTGCCTTTAAGTAGCTTTCTAACCCACATGCGACCTGGGTGGAGCGCTTCAAGTACGTCAAGTGGTAGTGGTAGTGGGTCACCACAAATTTGCGATGCTAAGAGTTCACCGAGTAATGGTGCTGAGCTTAATCCACGAGAGCCTAAACCAACAATAGCAAAAAGATTGCTATAGATTGGGGCAGCTTTCGCTGATATTTGATTATCTCTAAGATCATCATATTGCTGTAATAAATCATCATAACGACAAACATTACCCACATACGGTAAGTGATCTCGTACTGCACAACGAATACCAACACGTGCTCTGTTGTGAACATCAAAGCCATCGATATCAATTTGTTTAGGCCACTCAACATTAGGTAAGCAGTTTACTAACCGTTGCTTGTTATCTTGTTGGTCGTTTTCATTAAAATTAAGATCAATATTACGACGATCGTAACTTGCTCCAATGCAGTGACTTTGGTTTTCTGGATTTATTGGAGTGAGATAGCCGTCATAACAAAGCACCGTTTTTAGCTCGCCCAGTGATGGGTTGGTCGGCACGTGGCTGACTTGCCCGCGTACAGAAGAAGCAGGGATCTGCTGGGTTTGAGGATATTGATTAAAGCGGTGACCATTAGCCAAAATAACCGTGCTATGCCGCGTTTCACTACCATCTGTAAAAGTCAGTTGCCATTGAGTTTTGTTAACTTGTTCTAGCTGACATAATTCTTTTTGTGTTTGTAGCGTCAGTTTCCCTTCATTAACGGCATGTTCAATTAACGCTGTGGTTAACTCTTTAGGTGATAGCCATCCGCCAAGTGGGTAATGAACACTTTCAAACCCCGTTTCAACACCGGTAATTTGCGTGGTTTGTTTTTTATCGAGCTTATGAACAAGTTCAGATGCAAAACCACCATTGATGATATTTGCGAGTTTATGGCTTGATTTATCATCCCATGCTAATTGGGTTACACCGCACCAGTTATGACTAAAATCGCTGTGAATTGCAGCTTGCTCTATAAGTTGTCGTGCATAGATAAAAGCGCTAGAGAAAAAACGGGATAACTTATCATTATTGCCATTCAATAGCGGGTAGACTGCGCCTTGTCGGTTGCCTGATGCACCTTCAGCAAGTTCATTGTCAGCGCAATATAATGTGACATTTTGACCACGACGAAGCAAAGCCAGTGCGGTAGTTGCTGATGCGATACCACCACCAATAATCGCAATATTTGCGTTTGGCTCTGTCTGTGCTTCACGATTATACCAAGGCATAATATTCGTTTTATGCTGACGTTCAACAACGTGACCTACGATCATGTCACGTTTAGTACCAAAGCCCTTGGTTTTGCGCATATCAAAACCGGCTTCTATTAACCCTCGACGAACAAAGCCCGCAGCGGTAAAGGTTGCTACGCTACAATCTTTACGTGCCATTTTAACCATGCCGTTAAATAAGTTTTGATTCCACATTTCAGGGTTTTTGCTAGGGGCAAAACCATCAAGGAACCATGCATCGACGATACCCTCATCGCCAACCCATACTTGAGGGATACAATCTTTAATATCACCAAACCAGAGGTCTAAGGTGATCATGCCATCTTCTAATACGATACGATGACAGTCTGCAATAGCGGGTGGGTAATGGGCATGAAGTTGCTCTGCAAACTCAGCAAGTTCAGGCCATGCTTGATGGGCTTTAATCAAATCTTGCTGAGTTACCGGGAATTTTTCAAAGCTGATAAAATGTAGCTCAGTGGTTGTGGCATCAGGGTGTTGAGAGCGGTAATCTTTAAATGCTTTCCATACGGCTAAAAAGTTTAATCCGGTACCAAATCCTGTTTCTGCAATAACAAAACGACGACGGTCACCGTCAATCCAGCGCTCAGGTAAGCCATTTTGCTTAATGAAAACATAGCGCGTTTCTTCTAATCCATTAACGTTGGAGAAGTAGACATCATCAAAGTTATTTGAGACGGGGGTTCCCACATCATTCCAATCAAGAACGGCATTTTCAATTTGTAAGGGGGATTTTTCTTGTTGTGAAGAAGACAAAAGGGAAACCTCTTTTATAACGGACAAACGATTATGAAAAACTTGGTTTAAATATCACCACTTTTAGGCGTAATATAGAAAGAAATGGCAATTTTGAACCGATTGTACCCGAATATCAGGAAAGCTGACCACTTTTTACCACTAAAGCCGTTATAGTCGATAGCTCTGTTATCTCGGTATAACAAACGCCAAACCGCTTTAAGATATGATGTTCCGTTAAGACGGTAAAATTGCTGTTATGAACGCGCATCTTAAAGCCGTTTGGGAGAAAATCCACCGTAGAGAAAGTTCACGGTTAGGCTATATCCAATTAATTTTAGTAGGAAGTCATCATGAAACGAGCCGTAATTACAGGCATGGGCATTGTATCTAGTATTGGTAACAACGTTGCAGAAGTACTAGAGTCATTGAAAACAGGCAAGTCAGGCATTAATTTTTCTGAGCAGTTTGCTGAAATGAAACTACGTTCAAATGTTTGGGGTGATTTGAAAATTAACCCAGCAGAACATATTGATCGTAAAAAAATGCGTTTCATGGGTGACGCTGCAGCTTTTGCTTACCTATCAATGGAACAAGCGGTTGCCGATTCAGGCTTAGCTGAAGATCAAGTTTCTAATGAGCGTACTGGTCTTGTGGCAGGTTCAGGTGGCGCGTCTTCGCATAACCAATACATTGCAGTTGATACGCTACGTGAAAAAGGCGTGAAACGTGTGGGTCCTTACATGGTACCCCGTACAATGTCTTCAACGGTTTCTGCGTGTTTAGCAACACCGTTTAAGATCCGTGGTGTTAACTACACCATGAGCTCTGCATGTGCAACATCTGCACACTGTATTGGTCACGCATTAGAGCTAATCCAACTGGGCAAACAAGACGTTGTTTTTGCAGGTGGTGGTGAAGAGCTAGATTGGTCATTAACGATGATGTTTGACGCAATGGGCGCACTATCAACCAAATATAATGATGATCCATCAAAAGCATCACGTACTTATGATGCTGATCGCGATGGTTTCGTGATTTCTGGTGGTGGCGGTATGGTTGTGGTTGAAGAGCTAGAACACGCACTAGCACGTGGCGCAAAAATCTACGGTGAGATCGTCGGTTATGGCGCAACATCTGATGGTTACGATATGGTTGCACCTTCAGGTGAAGGCGCAGTTCGTTGTATGAAGATGGCGATGCAAGATCTAGATGCGCCTGTTGATTACATCAATACTCACGGTACATCAACGCCTGTTGGTGATGTGAAAGAGTTAGGTGCAATCCAAGAGCTATTTGGCGAAAACAGCCCTGCAATTTCTGCAACAAAAGCCATGACGGGTCACGCATTGGGTGCGGCGGGTGTGCACGAAGCGATTTATTCAACATTGATGTTAGAGCACGGTTTTGTTGCACCAAGCATCAATATTGATAACCTAGACGAAGCAGCACAAGGTCTTGATATTGTGACTGAGAAGCGTGATGTTGAACTGAAGACTGTTATGTCTAACAGCTTTGGTTTTGGTGGTACTAACGCAACACTAGTGATTAAGAAATACGAAGCGTAATCGTATTTAATTACTCACCGTTTATATTAAGAAAGAGCCATAAGTGATTATGGCTCTTTTTTTATTCACTCTTTTTCAATAATACAGTGAGATAGTTGTTAGTTATTGCTGCTTTTGTTTTTTTAACATGTTTTCAGTTACACTAAAGTCAGTAGGCAAGGGTTGAATTACAGTTACTTGCACATTTATTCATTGAGGTTAGGTAATGAAAATTACTGTGGTGGGAACCGGCTATGTCGGTCTGTCTAATGCGGTGCTGTTATCTCAGCATAATGAGGTTGTTGCACTCGATATTATTGAAGAGAAAGTTGCGTTAATTAATCAAGGTCTCTCTCCAATTGTTGATACGGAAATTGAAGCGTTTTTACAGCATAAAGTATTGAACCTTGTAGCAACAACGGATGCATCACATGCTTATGATGGCGCTGAATTTGTCATTATAGCGACCCCAACTGATTATGATCCGATCACAAATTACTTTAATACCAGCTCAGTAGAAGCCGTTATTAAAGATGTGATAGAGAAAAATCCATCAGCGACCATGGTGATTAAATCAACCGTGCCTGTTGGATATACAGAAAGTATTAAAAAACAGTTCGGCATTACAAATATTATGTTCTCGCCAGAGTTTTTACGTGAAGGTCGTGCACTGTACGATAATTTACATCCTTCTCGTATTATTGTTGGTGAACGTTCAGAGCGAGCTGAGATCTTTGCAGGACTATTAAAACAAGGTGCTGAAAAGCAAGACATTGCCGTTTTATTTACAGATTCTACAGAAGCAGAAGCGGTAAAATTATTTTCCAATACTTACCTTGCGATGCGTGTGGCTTATTTTAATGAACTTGATAGCTATGCGGAAGCATTAGGCTTAGATAGTCGTCAGATTATCGAAGGCGTAGGTTTAGACCCTCGCATTGGCAATCATTATAATAATCCATCCTTTGGTTATGGTGGTTACTGCTTGCCGAAAGATACTAAGCAATTACGCGCGAATTACCGTGACGTGCCGAATAACATTATTGGTGCGATTGTGGATGCGAATACCACACGTAAAGACTTTATTGCAGATTCAATTATTGCCAAACAGCCTAAAGTGGTTGGGGTTTATCGCTTAATAATGAAATCGGGGTCAGATAATTTCCGTGCATCCAGTATTCAAGGCATCATGAAACGTATAAAAGCCAAAGGTATTGAAGTGGTGGTGTTTGAACCCGTACTGGAAGAAGATGAATTCTTTAATTCGAAAGTCATCAAAGATCTTGAAGCATTTAAAGCGATGTCTGATGTGATTGTTTCTAATCGTATGGCGGTTGAACTTCAAGATGTACAAGAAAAAGTGTATACCCGAGATTTGTTCGGGGCTGATTAAGTAAAGCAGGGAAGCCGAAATGAAAATCCTTATTGATGAAAATATGCCGTATGCGTTGGCGTTGTTTAGTGAGCTTGGTGAGGTCATCGCCAAACCAGGTCGAAATTTAACGGCTGATGATTTGGTAGGGATTGATGCCCTGATGATCCGCTCGGTGACCAAAGTTAATAACAGTCTGTTAGAAAAAGCCGATAAGTTAAAATTTGTGGGAACTGCAACAGCAGGACAAGATCATGTTGATCAACCGCTATTAGCTGAGCGTGGTATTACTTTCACAGCAGCACCAGGCTGTAACAAAGTGGGTGTTGCCGAGTACGTACTGAGTAGCTTAATGGTATTAGGCCAGCAACAAGGCTTTTCTATTTTTGATCGCACTGTTGGGATCATTGGCGCTGGTAATGTTGGCTCATATTTGGCGAAATGTTTAGATGCATTAGGTATTCGTTATCTGCTTAACGATCCATTAAAGCAAGCGGAAGGCGATGAGCGTCAATTTGATTCAGTTGAAACGCTACTTGCTGAGTGTGATGTCATCACAACCCATACCCCGTTAACTCGTGATGTCGAGTTTCCAACTCATCACTTAGTCAACGACGCTTTTCTTAATGCATTAAAACCCAATGCTATTTTAATTAATGCGGCACGTGGTCCTATTGTTGATAATAGTGCTTTAAAAGCGGCCTTAGTGGCTTCTCATAATGGTACAGGGAAGGCACTTACAGCAGTACTTGATGTGTTTGAGCAAGAGCCCTTGGTGGATTTAGAGCTACTACCGTATTTAGCTTTTGCGACACCGCATGTGGCTGGATATGGGCTTGAAGGTAAAGCGCGTGGAACAACCATGGTTTTCAACCGCTTTTGTGAGTTTCTAGGTGTTGATAAGCAGGTAGATGCGAGTGAACTATTGCCTGTTGCGCCAATTCCTCAAGTTGAATTAAGTCGTCAATGGGACGAGGCAAGTTTATTTAGCCTTACCCAATTGGTGTATGATGTACGTAAAGATGACGGTATGTTCCGTCGTCAAATGCAGCTAGCTGGTGACGATAACAGCAAAATGGCCACTGCTTTTGATATGATGCGAAAAAACTACTGGGATCGCCGTGAATATAGTGCAATTACAGTAGCAGGCAAGGCCGATTTTGAGGTAGAGTCGCTGGCTAAATTAGGTTTTACAGTAGTAGAGGTCACTCAATGAGTCAGGAATATGATATCGCAATACTAGGCGCAACAGGTGCTGTCGGCGAAGCTATGGTCGAGGTGCTAGAAGAGCGTAATTTTCCTGTTCGCAATCTTTACTTGCTGGCAAGTGATCGTAGCTCTGGCAAAGTGTTACGTTTTAAAGGTAAATCAATCCGTGTGAAGAACGTGGAAGATTTCGATTGGGGCCAAGTTCAAATTGCTTTGTTTTCAGCAGGCGCTGAAGCATCACGTCATTGGGCGCCTATTGCCACAGATTTTGGTGTAGTGGTTATCGATAACACATCTGAATTCCGTTATGAGTATGATGTTCCGTTAGTGATCCCTGAAGTAAACCCTGAAGCGATTGCTGATTACCGCAACCGTAATATTATTGCAAATCCCAATTGCTCTACGATTCAAATGTTAGTTGCTCTTAAGCCAATTCAAGATGCTTATGGTATTGATCGTATTAATGTTGCGACTTATCAATCGGTATCTGGCTCTGGTCGTAAGGGAATTGATGAGCTTGCCGGTCAAACAGCAAAATTGCTAAATGGTTTGCCAGCTGAAAACAGTACTTATGACAAGCAAATTGCATTTAACTGCATACCTCATATCGATGAGTTTATGGATAACGGTTACACCAAAGAAGAAATGAAAATGGTGTGGGAAACACAAAAAATTCTTGGTGATTCAAGTATTCGTGTTAATCCAACTTGTGTGCGTGTTTCTGCTTTCTTTGGTCATGCAGAAGCGGTGCATGTAGAAACGCATCAACCTGTTGTTATCGAAGATGCGATTAATCTACTTGAAAATACTGATGGTATTGAAGTCTTCCATGGTACTGATTACCCAACACAGGTAACAGATTCAGTAGGTAAAGATCACGTGATGGTAGGTCGTATCCGTGAAGATATAAGCCACCCATGTGGTCTGAATATGTGGGTTGTAGCTGATAACGTTCGTAAAGGTGCGGCAACAAATAGTATCCAGATTGCTGAAAAGCTAATTGAAGAATATTTGTAAAAGAAATAAAAAAAGGAGCAAGAGATTGCTCCTTTCTCATTTCCATGATCTTGCTGGTAAAACCCTAAGTAGTCACTTGACATACATCGTCAGCTAGCAAAAATTAGCCATAACAACCTTAAGATTTTCTTTATGTTGTCGTTATATGTGTAGTTTGTAGAACATATAAGCAACTCGTATTGTTTCGAAATGCGTTCATTGAATTAACGTTTTCGGCTTATTTATCTCTGCCAGAGAGGAACGCAGGCAGTGTCTGATATCCCTAAGATAGTAAAGCGCTTTATTGTACCGGTAGCTTTCGTTACCATTTCTTCTTATTTGCCTGTGGTGAATGCGAATACTGTTCGGATTATTGGCCCGTCGAATGAGGATGGATCCTATTCGCAAGCGAGCCGAGGTATTGATACACCTGATCTGCGTTCAATTTCGCAGTCAAACACCGCACCACTTTCTACTCGTCGTTATGGCCCTACAGGTGAAAAAGAAACCTTGTGGTCAATCGCATCTCGAAATCGTCCTAATGCTTCAGTATCTGTATACCAAGTTATCGGTGCTATTTATCACGTTAATCCACAAGCATTTGAAAACAGCAATATTCATGGATTGATCCCTGGTAGTACCTTGGTTATGCCAACATTAAGCCAGGTTAAGAACGAGAAAGAGAGCTTGATCCGTCGTCAATTAGAAGCGGATAAAAGACGTGCACCCTATATTAAAGCAAAGCCAGCTAGTCAAAAACGTGTTGTAAAATTAAAGCCCAAGCCTGAAGAACTACAAAAAATACAAGCAGAGCAAGCAGCGAAAAAAGACGTAAAAAGCACACAGCCCGCAGAGCCAGTTGTAAAGCCTGTGGCGGTAGTTGATGAAACGGCTAACTCAACAACAAATGTTCCAGCAAAAACAATAGAGAAAGCGGTAGCGGTAGCAACAACTGCTGCTGTGATTAGTGCAGCGACACCAGCTGAATCAACCGCGAATATTTCTGAAACGCCTAAAACTGAAAACGTTGAAGTTGCTGATGTTGATAATGTAGTAAATACGGCTATTCCTGCCAAGCCTGAATTATCAGAACAGCAAAAAGCGATGACAGATGAGCAAATGACAAAGCTGGTGGAAAGCAACCACATGCTTCGTTTACGCTTAGCGGAAATGCAACAAGAAGTTGATGCATTAAAAGATCAAGTTAAAGATAGCGATGATGTACGCCAAGAACTGCTGACTTTCTTAGAGCAACAAAAACAACTTCAAAATGCGCCACAACCTGTGACACCACCTACTTCAACCTGGTTTGATTCACTGGCTAATAACCCTTGGGCATTAGCTGCTGCTGGTATTATTCCTGGCGGTTTACTTGCTGCATTGCTGGCATTCTTCTTATTGCGTCGTAAAGAAGAAGAGCAAGATGAGGTGAAATCATTAAATGCTCCAGAGGCTTCAGCTGCTGAAACGGCACCTGTTGTCATCCCTCCTATTGATGGTGATGAGCAAGCTCTTGATACTTCAGATGACCTAGATGACCTGTTTGCGGATGATGATCTATTCAATGAGCCTGACTTTACGTTAGATATTGATGATAAAAATGATCCGTCAACTAAAAATGAGAAAGAAGAGGTAAAAGAGTCTGTTACTGAATTTAGCGATGACGCTGATACGAAGACTGAATCAGCAGTTGTTAATGATATTGAATTTGATGAAGCTTTTGAAAATAACTTAAGTAGTAGTATTTCAGTTAAAGGTGATGATGCTATTGGTTTAGAAGACATGGAGCGTGCTCTTGATGAAATGGATAATGAGAGCGAGCCAAGTTCAGATGAAGCCTTAGCGTTAATGTGGGAGAAATCTCTCAATGAATCAGCGAAAAATGAAGATTCTGAAAATAGTCTCGATGATTTTGATTTATCTCAGGATGACTTTGATCTTAGTGATAATGACGATGTTAAGCCATTGCCAGCAGATAACGAAGATGAAGAGTTAGATAATGGCTTGTTAGAGCAATCGTTATTAGATGAAATTTTGCAACAAGCAGAAGAGCAAAGCCAAGACCGCGCTACGTCTGAAATTAATGATGAGTCAAAAGATGTTGAAGTTAAAGCCTCTGAGAATATTGACCAAGATGAATTGGATGCATTATTTGGTAGCTTTGGTGCTGATTTACCTGAATTAGATCAAACTGTTTCAGATGAACTGACGGATGAAACACAAGATGATGAACGTGTTTTTGAAGAAGGTAGTACTGCATTACTTGATGAGTTAGTAGAAGATGATGAATTAAGTAGTGATATTGAACTTGAAGAAGACAGTACCGCATTACTTGATGAGTTGATCTTAGATGAAGATGAACCGGAACAGTCTGATTCAACGATAGAAGTGGCTGAAGACAGTACAGCATTGCTTGATGAGTTGATCTTAGATGAAGATGAACCGGAACAATCTGATTCAACGATAGAAGTGGCTGAAGATAGTACTGAATTGCTTGATGAATTATTAAAAGACAATGATGCTGATATCTCATCAAAACAAGATCACATTGCAATTGATGAATCCAGTACTGAATTATTAGATGAAATTTTATCTGAGCAGTTAGCAGCAGTCGATGAACAAGATGCTCCTAATAATGAGAATCAACATCTTGATGAAATTATCGAATTGCCATCATTCGCTTCTGATCTAGAGCAGAAATCACAGGATGTTATTAATCCTGAAAGTGATGTTGAAAAATATGCTCAACAGGAAAAAGACATATCTCTTACTGATGAAAGCAATGCTGATACTTTAGAGCCTGATATATTAGGGTCTGAAGTTGTAACTGAATTGCCTAGTGAAGAAGCACCGAATGATGTTTTCACGTCTGAATTTGCGAGTGACACTCGCGATACGCCATCGAAAGAAGTCCTTGAGTCACAAAATACTGAAGAGCTGCAAACCTTATCGCCAAGTAGTGAACAGAAATTCGATGAGATCTTAGATGATGTTTTAGACGAAGACTTTTATCGTCAATCGCTAGACAGTGATGTTAAGCCATTAACCGTTTCAGATCTTGAACGTGAACTAGATGAGCAAGATGCATTAGCGAGTCATGTTGCAGCAGAGCAACATGAACCGCTAAATGTAGACGATCTTCCTTCTTTTGATGAAGAGGATGCATTAAAAGCATTTGCTGATGATGTGTATGAATCACCACAAGAAGATGCTGTTCATCAAGACGTATTATCACTCGATGATTTACCTGAATTTGATGAACAAGCGGCATTGGATGATCCTGATGCTGAGCCTTTTGACGAAACAGAACTTAATAACGACATTGATGAGCAAATCGCACTTGATAATGTTATTCGTCAATTGCAGCAAGCCGCGGAAGCTGCAGATAAGTATTCACCTAAATCTGAATTATCTCCTGAAAATACAGTAGATTTTGTTGCTGAAACCGCTCCTGAATTACCTGATGAGTCATCGTTACCAGCATCAACGGTTGCTAGTGAAAATGAAGTATCGCCATTTGATACCGCTCAAAGGGATGTTTATCCTTTTGAAAAACTCGATCCAACGACCATTCCAGAGTTTGATGAAGGTGAAGCGCTGCAAGCTTCATTGGATGAACAACATGAGCTTGAGCAATATGAAATTGAACAAGGTTTACGTTTACCCAATGAAGAGCCTATTGAGGTAACAGAGAAGCCAGTTGTATTAGATCAGTTGGATCAAACCATGGTTGATTCTGCAGGTCTTGATATGGATGCATTACTGTTTGATGATTCATTAAATGATAATGCAGATAATGAAGGCCCATCTCAGTCAATACAGCCACAAGAGGTTAGTGACAACACGACTGATGTTGAGACTGAACCATTATTAATGGATGAATTACCCAAACAGCAAGTGGATCGCTCTGGGCTGGGTTTAGAAGACGGTGAACGTGATGGATTATTAACGCAAACAGAAGATGAGTTAGAAGCAGATTATACTTTTGACGATGAGATGTCTGATGATGATGCTAAAGTATGGCAAACCTCGGTATCTGAGCCTGAGTTAGCTCAAGAAGATTGGACACAACAACCGCATTTGGTAAAAGACGACGTGAAGTCTGTTTCGTTAGAGTCTGACTTCTCATTACATACCAATGATCTGGAAAGCGTAGCAACCAGTGAGTTACTGGCTGAACAATCTATAGCTGAAAAACCATCTTATATTAGTATTGATGAATTAATGAAAGATGACCCATCGCATCAGCAAGTTGATCCCGATACCAATCCTTTAAATTTAGAGGTAGGGCTTGACGAGTACCCTGATATGTTAGCCAGTATTGGTGACTATGATGTTGATACTAATGGTGAGTATGCAAGTAAACTTGATTTGGCTAAAGCTTATTTAGAAATGAATGATAGCGAAGGTGCTGTTGGTTTATTAGAGGATATTGCGAAAAATGCTGAACAAGATCTTCAAGCAGAAGCCAAAAGATTGCTTTTGAAGTTGTAACATCACTCTTGTTTAAGATAGAACAAGCACGGTAGAGATAATTCTATCGTGCTTTTTTATTTTTACTTGCTGCATTATGTTATCCCTATCGCGCTATTCTTTCCCTTATCTTGTGAATTACTTATAATTCGGAACAGTTTCGTAAATTACGTGTTAGTGGTTTACATAGGTTTGATTAATCGAAGTTGAATAAATTATGCGAATAGCTTTAGGTGTAGAGTACGATGGTGCTAAGTATTATGGCTGGCAACGCCAACGTGATGTAGATAGCGTACAAGAGCGTTTGGAAAAAGCTCTCTCTAAAGTCGCCAATCAACCAGTAGAAGTCTTCTGTGCTGGACGAACTGATGCTGGCGTTCATGGCACGGGGCAGGTTGTTCACTTCGATATTAATATTGATCGCAAAATGGTGGCGTGGACGATGGGCGCTAATGCTCATCTTCCTAAAGATATTGCGGTACGTTGGGCGACAGAAGTGAATGAGGATTTTCATGCTCGTTTTACTGCGACAGCACGCCGTTATCGTTACATCATTTTTAATAACGCCTTACGTCCCGCTATTTTAGGTAATGGTGTTAGCCATTATCACGGCCATCTTGATGAGAAAAAAATGCATGAGGCTGGTCAGTACTTACTGGGTGAAAATGATTTTACGTCTTTCCGCGCGGTTCACTGTCAATCTCGAAGCCCATGGCGTAATTTAATGCACCTGAATGTCACTCGCCAAGGCGACTTTGTGATCATTGATATCAAAGCGAATGCGTTTGTTCACCATATGGTACGTAACATCACAGGTAGCTTAATTAAAGTCGGCAAAGGTGAAGAAAAACCAGAGTGGATTGAGTGGCTACTTGCGCAAAAAAATCGCACATTAGCAGGAGCAACAGCCAAAGCTGAAGGCTTGTATTTGGTTGATGTTGATTACCCGAAAGAGCACAATTTACCGCGTGTACCATTAGGTCCGTTATTCTTAGCTGATTGAGTTACAAGGGTTAGCTTGATAAGGTAGTACCAGTTTTTTATCTACAGATTAGTAAGATTGTGTTTTAATCTCTGATCGTTATCCAATGAATTTGTATCTTCGGCCATTGACGGCGGAAGCATTAAAGAATAAAGGTCATTCATGAGCTGGCTTGAAAAGATTCTAACTAAAAGCAACATTGTCTCTTCACGAAAAGTGTCGATTCCTGAGGGCGTTTGGACGAAATGTACCTCTTGTGATCAAGTACTGTACCATGCAGATCTTGAGCGCAATCTAGAGGTGTGCCCTAAGTGTGATCATCACATGCGTATGAAAGCACGTCGTCGTCTTGAAACTTTCTTAGACGCTGATACGCAAGTTGAGATTGCCGCAGAGCTAGAGCCGCAAGATAAGCTTAAATTCCGCGATTCTAAAAAGTACAAAGATCGTTTGTATAGCGCGCAAAAAGCCACGGGTGAAAAAGATGCATTAATCGCAATGAAAGGGGAAGTCTTAGGTCTACCTATTGTTGCATGTGCTTTTGAATTCTCTTTTATGGGCGGTTCAATGGGCTCTGTCGTTGGTGCTAAATTTGTACGAGCAGTGGATGCGGCAATTGAAAATAACTGCCCATTGATCTGCTTCTCTGCAAGTGGCGGTGCACGTATGCAAGAAGCGTTGATGTCACTGATGCAAATGGCAAAAACCAGTGCGGCGTTAGAGCGTTTATCAGCGAAAGGCTTACCTTTCTTCTCTGTGTTAACCGATCCAACTATGGGTGGGGTATCAGCATCCCTTGCAATGCTTGGTGACATCAATATTGGTGAACCCAAAGCACTGATCGGTTTTGCAGGTCAACGTGTTATTGAGCAAACCGTACGTGAGAAGCTACCAGAAGGCTTCCAACGTAGTGAGTTCCTCCTTGAACATGGTGCGATTGATATGATTGTTGATCGCCGTGAAATGCGTCAGCGTGTTGCAGGTCTTGTTGCCAAAATGACCAACCAAGCATCACCGTTAGTTGTTTCTGTCGATAGTAAGCCAGAGTCTGTTGAGGCTACTGTCCAAGCTGAAGATTCAGAAAACACCTAATTGATTATATTGATTGATGAATATAGAAGCCGTTTAGCTAATCGCTAGGCGGTTTTTTTTTTGAGTATGTAATAGCGCTATTGCCATTAACGTGGCGTTTAATCGAATTTATATCGTCATAGGTTTAAGTTATTTAAGATTCGATGGTAAATTATGGCTCAAGTAATTTATAAACAAGTGAATGATTTCTCATGTCAGGATTGACTGCACCACAAGCGACAGCCTCGCTTTCAACATGGCTGAAATATCTTGAGCAATTACATACCAGTGCAATCGATCTTGGATTAGATCGCGTTAAAGCTGTGGGTGAAAAAGCAAATCTTCTTAAACCTGCGCCTTGTGTTATTACTGTTGCGGGTACTAATGGTAAAGGTTCAACCTGTGCCATGCTAGAAGCTATCTTAATTGAAGCGGGTTATAAGGTTGGTGTTTATAGTTCTCCCCACCTTGTACGTTATAACGAACGTGTTCGTATCAATAATAAAGAGCTCGATGACAGTGAACATAGCAAAGCATTTGCAAGCGTTGAAGCAGCGCGTGGTGATATAAGTTTAAGCTTATTTGAATTTGGTACGCTTGCTGCGTTAACACTATTTAAAACACATAAAGTGGATGTTGTTGTACTGGAAGTAGGCCTCGGTGGGCGATTAGATGCCACTAATATTGTTGATCATGATGTTAGCGTGATCACCAGTCTTGCAATCGATCATGTCGATTGGCTTGGTGATAATATAGACGTAATTGGTCATGAAAAAGCAGGTATTTTCCGCTCAGGTAAACCGGCTATTTGCGGCCAACCTCATCCGCCAGCTACGGTTCCTGCTCACGCGGATGATATTGGCGCAGAATTACATCAAGTTGGTTATCAATTTGATTATCAAGTAGCCGATGACCATTGGAACTGGCAGTGTGGTGCATTTGATTTATCTCACTTGCCACTACCTAATTTACCGCTCCCTAATGCAGCCACAGCATTAATGGCTTTAGGAACGGCAGAGCTTGATATCTCGGAAGAGAATATTATTCAAGGTTTAAGTAAAGCTCAATTACCAGGACGTATGCAGCGTGTGAGTGATGATCCATTGATCATTATGGATGTCGCACATAATCCCCATTCAGCCGAGTATTTCGCTCAGCAATTAAACCGAATTAAACAAAAAGAAGGTAAGAAGCATATTCATGCTGTCGTTGCGATGCTTCACGATAAAGATATCGCGTCGACTATCGCAATGATGAAAGATGTAGTAGATCACTGGTATCCCGCTTCTTTAACGGGCCCAAGAGCGGCGACTGCCGATGAAATATTGCAGTATTTACCACCAGATTGTATGGGTTTTGATAAGCCAGAGGCTGCATTTGACCAAGCGCTAACACAAGCTAACCGAGATGATATGGTAATCGTCTTTGGCTCGTTTTACACTGTCGGGCAAATAACGAGTCATTTACGTTAATGAGTGAAAAACACTTTTATTATAAAGTGGTTAAATAGTATAGGAGTCCATGTGGCTAGCCAATTTCAAAATCGACTGATTGGTACCATTATTTTGGTAACCGTTGGCGTGATTTTTCTTCCTGATCTTTTTGATGGGCAAAAACAGCACTATAAAGAGCAGTTCGAAAGCATTCCGTTGCAGCCTAAAATGGGTGATCAAAAGGAGTTTACTCAAATACCTAACCCTGAAACGGTAAATTCGGAGCTACCTAAAGATCCTGTCACAGTAACAGTGGATAATGGTAAAGATACGGTTTCAACATCATCAGGTGATAATAATGAAACCTATACCGTTGAAGAAGACAAAGCACCTCAACCTGAACAGCCTGTTGTGCCCGTTGAGCAACCAAAAACTGTCGTAACCCCGAAACCTGTTGTAAAGCCAGAGCCTGCAGTTGTGTCTGAGCAAGGTTTAAAAAATAGTGGCTGGATGATCCAATTAGGGACGTTTGGTAATTTTAAGAATGCCAGCGCACTGGTGGCGAAGTTGCGTTTAAATGGTTACCAAGCACATTTATTACCTAAAGATGCGCAACCGGGTCAGTATGTAAAAGTTGTTGTGGGACCAGATCTTTCAAAAGATAAGCTTTTGGCTAAGATTGATGACTTGAAAAAATTAACCGGGTTAAGTGGTAAATTGTATCAATTTAGCCCAATAAAACCTTAAGTAAACGTTTGCGTCTTCATTTTTTCTGTTAGAATACGCATCAACAAGACGAAATACACATGATGATCTGGATTGATTATGTAATTTTAGCCGTGATTGGCTTTTCCGCTTTGGTAAGTTTAATCCGTGGTTTTGTTAAAGAAGCACTTTCATTAGTTATCTGGTTTACTGCGTTTTTTGTGGCGAGTAATTTCTACCCACAGCTTGCGGTTTACTTTACAAACTTTCATGATGAAATGCTTCGCAACGGTAGCGCTATTGCCGTTTTATTTATCGCAACGCTGATTGTTGGCGCGGTAGTTAACTATGTTATTGGTCAGTTAGTACAGAAAACAGGGTTATCTGGTACTGATAGAGTTTTGGGCGTAGTTTTTGGTGGGGTTCGCGGCGTGTTAATTGTTGCGGCAGTATTGTTCTTTCTCGATGCCTTTACAGGGTTTGCAAGTGCTGATTGGTGGAAACAGTCAAAACTCATCCCACAGTTTGGCGTTGTCATTGAATGGTTTTTTTCCTATATCAAACACAGTTCAAGCTTCTTACCTAACATGAAATAGCGCCAAATTAATAGCAGTTACCAAATTTATTCGATTTGGTAACTGTATTTTTATGCACGACGAGGATTTTGGAAATGTGTGGTATTGTTGGAATCGTGGGCTCAACCCCGGTAAACCAGTCTATCTATGATGCACTTACTGTGCTGCAACATCGCGGCCAAGATGCTGCGGGTATTTGTACCTTAGAAAGCAATCGTTTCCGTCTGCGTAAAGCGAATGGTTTAGTGCGTGATGTCTTTGAAGCTAAACACATGCAACGCTTACAAGGTAATGTAGGTATCGGACACGTGCGTTATCCAACTGCGGGTAGCTCTAGTGCATCAGAAGCCCAACCGTTTTATGTTAATTCTCCTTACGGTATTTCACTGGCTCATAATGGTAATTTAACCAACGCAGCAGATATTCGTGAGACCTTATTTGAGCAAGCTAAACGTCATGTCAATACAACCTCAGATTCTGAGATTTTACTGAATATTCTGGCAAATCAACTTGAGCATTGTCCAAGTTATCCTATTAGCCCTGAGGAAATTTTTAAAGCAATCAGTGAAGTTCACCGAATTGTAAAAGGTGCGTATGCGGTTGTTGCTATGGTTATCGGTCATGGCTTAATTGCATTTCGTGATCCAAATGGTATTCGCCCTTTATGTATTGGTAAGCGTGAAGAACAAGGTAAAGCCGAATACATGGTAGCTTCAGAATCAGTGGCACTTGATGCGGTTGGTTTTGATTTTGTCCGTGATATTGCGCCTGGTGAAGCCGTTTACATCACTTTTGATGGGCAATTATTTACTCAGCAATGTGCCGATAATCCACAGTTAAATCCATGTGTATTTGAGTTTGTTTATTTTGCTCGTCCTGATTCATTTATTGATAAAGTCTCTGTTTATGGCGCGCGTTTAGCGATGGGCACCAAGCTGGGTGAAAAGATTAAACGAGAATGGGCAGATATTGATATCGATGTTGTTATTCCTATTCCAGAAACTTCTTGCGACAGTGCGCTAGAAATTGCACGTACGTTAGATAAACCTTATCGCCAAGGCTTTGTTAAAAACCGTTATGTGGGCCGTACGTTTATCATGCCAGGGCAACAAATGCGTCGTAAGTCTGTGCGTCGTAAACTCAATGCCATTCGCTCTGAATTTAAAGATAAAAATGTACTGTTAGTCGATGACTCTATTGTTCGTGGTACCACATCAGAGCAGATAATCGAAATGGCAAGAGAGGCAGGTGCGAAGAAAGTTTACTTAGCATCAGCAGCACCTGAAATTCGTTTCCCTAATGTCTATGGTATTGATATGCCAAGCGCTAATGAGTTAATTGCTCATGGTCGCGAAGTGGATGAAATTTCAAATATTATCGGTGCCGATGGTCTTATTTTCCAAGATTTACAAGATCTTGTTGATGCCGTCGCTGAAGGAAACCCTGAAATTAAATTATTTGAAACGTCTGTGTTTAATGGTAATTACGTAACCGGTGATGTGAACCAAAAGTACTTAGAGTATTTAGATTCACTACGCAGTGATGACTCGAAAAAGCAGCGTGAGATTCAGCAAGATTTAGCTAATTTAGAGTTACATAACGAAGGCATTTAAGTCTTATATGTGAGCAAATAGAGTTATAAGCCGGAGTGTAAAACTCCGGCTTTTTTATGGATAAACTCAGGCCCCAAACCATGACTCTATAAGATCACTGGCGATGTGATAATCGCCTGTCCTGCAGTAACAATTGAGCATGCATAAATAAATCCACGCTCTTTATGGATGCGCATTAATGGGGACGGCAGTATTAAGTAAATATACAGAATAAGTCAGTTCTACAAGACTTGAGATCATGAGAAAACTGAGATGCGGAAAGAGTACGCCATTCTTGGTTTTTGGGGGAGGGCAAGGTTTGTAACTGTATGTTTTTTTTATGTGGGTGATTGTTCTTAACAGGATAAAAACAAAATGCCATATTAATGGCTAATATGGCATTTTTCTAAAATATTACGTTATTAATAAATGTTTTTAGTGTTTTTCTAAGTCAAAGTAGTGACTTGCAAAATCAATAAATAGACGTAATTTTTCTGGTTGGTAATCACGGTGATTATAAATCAAATATACATCACGTGGGTTTGCTGACCAGTTTTTAAGTACTTGAGTCACCTCACCAGCTGTAATGTATTTTTCCAGCATAACATCAGGCATTAACGTGATCCCTAAGCCTGCACAACACGCTTTACGTACGACGTTAAGTTCGCTTGCTTCAAAGCGACCTCGTTCATTAATCGTAACCGTTTCGCCGTTGTGGTTGTTTAGACGCCAGCGTAGTAAAGGATTACCCTTCAGTAAAACATGGTCGTGAAGATCTTGAGCATGTTTAGGCTCTGGGTTTTTCTTTAAATATTCAGGGCTAGCAACAAGAATATCTTTTACTTCATTGATACGACGAGCGATCAGTGTTGAATCTCGTTGAGGACCAATACGGAACATAACATCCCAGTCCGTCGGATCAAGTTGATCTGGCTCATTGCTCATATATAGCTGAATGCTAATTGCTGGATGTTCCAACATAAAGGCATTCAATAAAGGTTGAAGCATTACCTTGGTAATATTGGTTGGTGCGGCAATACGTAGCTTGCCCGCTGCACCTTTACACTCTTCACTAATATGTTCAGTCGTATCAAGTAACTGTTGTAGTAAAGGCGCACAGTCATGATAGAACTTTTGACCGGCTTCAGTAAGTGACAGTTTACGGGCATGACGATTAAGCAGGCGAATATTAAGGCCTTCTTCAAGTGCTTGAATTCGACGTGTCAGTGTCGCAACTGGTACCTGGGTTTTTCTAGATGCAGCGGTATAACTGCCATTTTCCACAACCATGCGGAATAAGTTTAGATCGTCAAGTTTCATAAAAAAGTCATTATTGAACGCTTATGATGAGCAATTGTATAACAAAATGAGTCAAATGCATCTCTTTTTCTTTGTTTTTCCTACTGAAATAGTATTTTTATCATATTTATTATGGTCAATTTACCAAAATAAAGGGGTACGATAATTTGAAGTGTATTACATAAATGAATTTATTTTTATTAAATGTTCATGAATACATATTTTTTGTGGTGTTTTTTCTATGCTTAATAGAGTCGCAAAAATTAGACAGTCTTTAAGGCCTTTAATTTCAGTTTGTAATGTGCCTTAAACTAAGTAGGTATTGGTGGAGGTGGTTTTGCTAGAAGGGAAAGATGTTCTCGTTGTAGAAGACGACCCAGTATTTAGAAATATGATTGTTGGCTTTCTTGAGAGCCAAGGATGCTTGGTGCAAGAGGCTGATAATGGTTTAGAAGGGCTACGTGCATTAAAGGAGCATATTCCTGATCTGTTACTCTGCGATCTCGCTATGCCTGTTATGACAGGTATGGAGTTTGTTGAAGAAGTGTCTATTCAATATCCAATGATACCAATTATTGTTATTTCAGGAACGGGAGCAATGACAGATGTCGCTTTAGCGTTGCGACTTGGTGTTAAGGATTTCTTAATAAAGCCATTAGAAAATATTTTAATGCTGAAATCTTCTATGATATCGGTATTGAAGGGGCAAGACAGTGCGACACATCATCGACAAGATTTTTCTAATCGATGGTTTGATACTACAGAAGATACAGAGCCTGTTGAAGAAGAATTGGAATGGCATATTAAAGATTTGCAAAATAACCCTAAAGCGGCACGTGAGCTATTAGTGGGACTAATGCCTGAAACACAATCGACTTATGGACGATGGCAGTTAAATTATTGTGTTTTACAATCCATTGATTCCCTTCCAGTTATTCTTGATTATACTTGGCTATTAGATGGTCAATTAGCCTTTTACCTTCTTGATACCAGTAGTGGTGATCATAATGCGACGGCAACTGCGTTATTAATTCGTGCTTTTTTTAATGATTATTTACGTAATCAAGGTAATTGTTTAGAAAGCTTAAGCCACTTAGTCACATTGATTGAAAAAGGGATGAAGCACTCAGGTTATGCGTCACCTATCAAGGCTTTGTTTGGCGTATTTGATTTGTCTGATAGATGTTTGCATATTCTTCCTGCAGGTATTGAAGCACAACTTCGAACAAGTGATGCCTCTTTTGAAGTCGCATCAGGTGAATGGCTTGGACGAGAAGCAAGGCACAATATGTTATCGAAGCTAGCATTGTCTCCATCAGGTGGGCGTTTATCGCTAAGCCAATTGGGGCATGCTAGTTTTAGTGTGAACTTTAAAAACATTAAGATGTAAAAAAGGGCAGTGTTAGCAACACTACCCTTAAATGGATTATTATCAGTACGGCATTACGCTTCTACTGTTTTAACCTCTGTTGTTTCGTCATTAGATGAAGATTCTGCACCATGCATCCAATTAATTAAGGTATTGGATAGTAACAGCAGTAATACACCGGCAATCACTGCAGTAATTGCAATACCAGAGAAGATTGCTAGAGGACCGGCTTCACCAATACGTGAACCAATCTCACCTGCAATATAGTTAGCAATGGCGTTAGCACCAAACCATGCACCCATCATTAATGATGCTAAGCGAAGAGGTGCAAGTTTTGTCACCATTGATAAACCAATCGGTGATAAACATAACTCACCTATCGTATGGAAGAAGTATGCACCAATCAGCCATAGCATAGAGGTTTTCACTGTCATATCGCCACCTTGCTCAAGCGCAGCACCAATCATACAAGCAAAGCCTACTGCTAACGAGAACATTGCTAGTGCAAATTTCACAGGTGAGTTTGGCTCTTTCTTACCCAATTTTACCCAAAGAGCAGCAAGAATCGGAGCACAAATAATAATGAAAAATGGATTAAGTGATTGGAACCAAGCTGCCGGCACTTCGAAACTACCAATCATACGGTTTGTGTATTCTTGAGAATAGATATTCATTAAGCCGCCAGCTTGTTCAAAGCCTGCCCAGAATACGATAACAAAAGTACACATCACCATAATTACTTTCAGGCGATCACGTTCAATTTTGGTTAGTGGCTCTTTTTTACCGCTTGCGTTGTTTGCTGCATCACGAATTGCAGCTGGAACAGTACCAATATCACCTAGGTAACGTTGTGCGAAAAACAGTTGGATCAATAGGCTGAGTAGCATACCGATACCGGCACATAAGAAACCTGCTTTCCAGCCATAAATGGCAGAAGCTGTACCTGCAATAACACCGGCAAGTAATGAACCTATGTTGATACCCATATAGAAAATAGTAAACGCACCATCACGACGGTTATCGCCTTCTTTGTAGAGATCACCCACCATGGTTGAGATGTTTGGCTTAAATAAACCATTACCAATGATCAGGAAAGTAAGGCCTAAATAGAAAGCGTTTACAGCATGAGGATCAACGACACTGTGCGGGAGTGCGAGAGTAAATTGACCAATAGCCATTAATACGCCGCCAATAATAATTGATCGACGTTGACCTAAGTAGTTATCTGCAATCCATCCACCAATTAAAGGAGTAAAGTAGACAAGACCGGTGTAAATACCATATAGGCTTAATGCTTCTTGAGTACTCCAGCCTAAGCCGCCATCGATAGTTTTATCTGTTAAGTACAAAACTAAAATAGCGCGCATGGCGTAGTAGGAGAAACGCTCCCATAGCTCAGTTCCAAATAACAGGAACAAGCCTTTTGGGTGGCCCAATAAGGTACCACTACTATTATGACTCATAGGATTCTCTATATTATTGTGATGGTGTGTTTGCTAATACCGGTGGTTTTATAAAGCACAATATATACGACTGCAAGTTTTTACATTTAAAGAACAAATGATAAACATTTCAACCTATTGAAAAACAAATGGTTGTAGATTTCTTAGTCAAAATTGAAAAGTTAATTTTTAGTATGGTAATTATGTTGTTGTTTTTATAATTATTAATTATTTGGTTTTATATTTTGTTTTTTAATCTTTTTGTGGTTTTTTTGTCTATCTATTTAGATTGTTCATGAATGTTACAAAGTTTGACTGTGGAATTACTGTAAAAGTGGTGACTGTCTTGGTTTCCATAAATGAGTTGAGCAACAATAAGCACTCAATAAATACTTTATATCCCGAATTAGCCGCAATATAAAAAGTAGCTATTTATGTATATAATAGCGATGAATTTTAATGTTTAGGATTGATGATGAAAGATTGGTATTTGCTTTATTGTAAGCGCAGTGAACAAGAGCGTGCAGTGATCAATCTGGATCGTCAAGGTGTGGATTGCTACTACCCCCAGGTAACAGTAAAAAAAGTGAGCCGAGGCAAACGAATAGAGTCAATCGAACCATTATTTCCAAGTTATGTTTTTGTTCAATTTGATCCTGAAATGGTAAGTTATACGTCGGTGCGATCAACACGTGGTGTGGCTGACTTTATTCGCTGTGGTGCAATGCCACAAAAAGTACGTGAAGAACTTATTTATAACTTAATGATGAATGAAGATAGTGAAGAGCATCAACGTTTGTTGTCAATGCTTCCTCAGCCCGGTGAAAAATTAAAGTTAGAGCAAGGTAAGTTTCAAGGTCTTGAAGCTATTTACCAAGAACCTGATGGTGAGAAACGCTCATTTATGCTGATTAACTTGTTAGGTAAGCCTGTAAAAGTAAGCGTAGATAACACTGATCTGCTTAAAAAGTGATCATTTTTATCAGTGGGTCAGAACTCTCTTTTGCATATTTGAAAGCTATCTAATACGATGTTTGTAAACATAATATACTGGAAAAAAAATTGAATACTTCATTAGTGCGTAAAGCTGTTATTCCTGTTGCTGGTTTGGGTACTCGAATGTTACCTGCAACCAAAGCTATTCCAAAAGAGATGCTTCCAATTGTAGATAAGCCGCTTATTCAGCATGTAGTGAATGAGTGTGTTGCAGCAGGAATTAAAGAAATTATTTTAGTGACGCATTCTTCAAAAAATTCGATTGAGAACCACTTTGATACCTCTTTTGAATTAGAAGCGACATTAGAAGCGCGAGTAAAACGTCAGCTACTTGAAGAAGTACAAGCGATTTGTCCACCTGATGTGACCATTATGCATGTACGTCAAGGTCAAGCTAAAGGTTTGGGTCATGCAGTATTGTGTGCACATCCCCTTGTTGGTGATGCGCCTTTTGCAGTTGTTTTACCTGACGTAATTTTGGATGATGTTGCGAGCGATTTACGTTGCGATAATATGGCTGCCATGGTGAAAATGTTTAACGAGACTAAAGTGAGTCAGGTGATGGTTGAACCTGTTCCTATGTCTGAAGTGTCAAACTATGGTGTTGCGGATATTAATGGTGTGGAATTACATGCTGGCGAATCAGCACCGATGACAAAGGTTGTTGAGAAGCCTTCAGTTGAAGACGCGCCTTCTAATTTAGCTATTGTCGGTCGTTACATACTTCCAGCTGAAATTTGGGCATTATTAGCCCGTACGCCTGTTGGCGCGGGTGATGAAATTCAATTGACCGATGCTATCGATATGCTAATGCAATCTCAACAAGTGAATGCATTTCATATGTCAGGCGTAAGCCATGATTGTGGTAGTAAAATTGGTTACATGAAAGCGTTTGTTGAGTACGGTTTGCGCCATAATCAATTTGGTGAAGAATTTACAGCGTATGTCAAACAACTAGCTAAAAGCTTATAGTCGACGCCATAAATTGTATAATCAAAAGAAAAAGCGATGGTGTTCCATCGCTTTTTTTATTTATTCTATTTGTTAATAAGAAGAGGACTGCTAATTTAAAATAGCATTGTTTTGGAGAATAAAAGAGCAATAGGTATCACTCTTTTTATTACCAATTATTCGCCGTGAAACTGCTCGCAAGCTAACATAGTATTTTCTATTAATGTTGCGACTGTCATTGGGCCGACACCACCAGGGACTGGAGTGATATGTTTTGCTTTTTGGTTGGCAATATCAAATTCAACATCACCACATAATTTACCATTATCTAATCGGTTAATACCCACATCAATGACGGTAGCCCCTTCTTTAATCCAAGCGCCAGGAATAAAGTTAGGTTTACCTACAGCGACGACAAGGATATCTGCACGACGAACATGGCTCTCAAGATCTTGAGTAAAACGGTGACAAGTTGTTGTTGTAGCCCCTGCTAATAATAATTCGAGTGTCATCGGGCGACCTACAATATTAGAAGCGCCAACAATAATCGCTTCTTTCCCTCGTACCGGAATATTGTAACGTTCTAAGAGGGTCATAATACCTTTAGGGGTACAAGAGCGTAGTTTTGGGATACGTTGACTTAAGCGTCCGACATTGTATGGATGGAAGCCATCAACATCTTTTTCAGGATCAATACGCTCTAAAATTCGTGTGCTATCCATACCAGCTGGTAATGGAAGTTGGACTAAAATGCCATCAATCGTTGGATCGAGATTTAATTCGTCAATAAGAAGTAATAATTCTTCTTCTGAGGCTGTTGGTGGTAGATCGAATGATTTAGAGACAAAGCCGACTTCTTCACAGGCTTTTCGCTTACTACCAACATAAATTTGAGAAGCAGGATCTTGACCTACGAGCACAACAGCTAAGCCGGGTGCACGAAGACCAGCATCTTTACGAGCTTTCACTCTAGCGGCAACTTCCTGTCGAACTGTTTGGGATATTAATTTCCCATCAATAATTTGGGCGGTCATGGTAATCCTTTTTATATAGGCTAAGCATGTGGACGCTATTATTGTGTCAGAAAATGATTACTTTAGCTATAACGCAAACGTTTGCTTTTTGTTTGTTTAATAATGGCGAACAATCTTAAGTGTTTATCGTTGAAGGGAATAGGTATCTACAATTGCACTGAAAAAACTGAAAATAAAACAGATTGCTTTAACTTTAATCGCTTGGCGGTTTAAATCATGAAATTTAAAGTAAACGTATTGACCTAAATGATTAGCAACGTATAATCCTGCCTCGTAACGCCATGTTACACAATGATGCGCCCTTAGCTCAGCTGGATAGAGCACGTCCCTTCTAAGGATGTGGTCGCAGGTTCGAATCCTGCAGGGCGTGCCATTCTCTCTTCTTTATATATAAGATCCAAAATCTAATTCATTTCTAAGATTTTTTAATACAAAAATCACTCTGTAGTTAGTCTTGTAACGGCTAAAAAATGCTTTCTCTGTTACGTAATATTTGCGTTAATTCGACTGTTTTTCCAACATTTGAACCCAAAAAACGCAGAGATCTATGATTATTTTCTCCTTACCCCTTGAAATGTTCGTTATAGACCCTATCTTGTGTTTCAGTTGTAGAGCTAGATAGCAGTTTAGTCTATCTCACCTCGACGCCACCTAAGTGTGTCGTTATAATAACGCGCTTTAATTTCTAAGTTGGATGAGCATATCTGACAGTTTAGAAATAAAGTAAAAGAATTGAGGCGTTATGGTTTTCGAGCCGTAACACGAAAAGGATGCCACCGTCAGTAAATGGCTGTTCGGCAACATCACTCAGAAAGCTGAGTAAGTTTTGAGGTTAAATATAATGCAAGTTACCGTTGAAACCACTGAAGGCCTAGAACGCCAACTAACAATCACTGTTCCTGCTGCAAACATCGAAGATGCAGTAACAGCTGAACTAAAGAAAATTGCTAAAACTCGTCGTTTCGACGGTTTCCGCCCTGGTAAAGCACCAATTAAGATGGTTGCTAAAATGTTTGGCGCATCAGTACGTCAAGACATCCTAGGTGAAGTAATGCACCGTCACTTTATCGAAGCTATCGTTAAAGAGAAAATCAATCCAGCAGGCGCGCCAACATTTACTCCAGTAGAAGTTGCTGAAGGTAAAGACCTAGTATTCAAAGCGACTTTCGAAGTATTCCCTGAGATCGCACTTCAAGGTCTAGATAAAGTTGTTGTTGAGAAGCCAGTTGTTGAAGTAACTGAAGCTGACGTTGATACAATGCTTGATACTCTACGTAAGCAACAAGCTACGTGGACTGAAGTAGACGCAGCCGCTGATGCAAACAGCCGTGTAACTATCGACTTCGTTGGTACTATCGACGGTGAAGAGTTCGAGGGCGGTAAAGCTGAAGGTTTCGCACTTGCTATGGGCCAAGGTCGTATGATCCCTGGTTTCGAAGAAGGCGTTGTAGGTAAAAAAGCGGGTGAAGAGTTTACTGTTGAAGTAACGTTCCCTGAAGAATACCACGCTGAAAACCTAAAAGGTAAAGCTGCAGCATTCGCTATTAAACTTCACAAAGTTGAAGCACAAGAGCTTCCTGAACTAACTGAAGAGTTCGTTGCTAAGTTCGGCGTTGAAGACGGTTCTGTTGACGGTCTTAAAGCTGAAGTTCGTAAGAACATGGAGCGTGAGCTTAAGCAAGCTGTTAAAGGTCGCATCAAAGATCAAGTTCTTAACGGTCTTGTTGAGCAAAACGACATCACAGTTCCTGCTGCACTTATCGATCAAGAAATCGAAGCACTACGTCAGCAAGCTGCACAACGTTTTGGCGGTGATGCTAAGAACATGCCTGAACTACCACGTGAGTTGTTCGAAGAGCAAGCTAAACGTCGTGTAGTTGTAGGTCTTCTAGTTGGTGAAGTGATCAAGTCAGAAGAGCTAAAAGCAGACGAAGAGCGCGTTAAAGCAATCATCGCTGAAATGGCTTCTGCATACGAAGATCCATCAGAAGTAGTTAAATACTACGAAACTAACGAACAGCTAATGAACAACATGCGTAATGTTGCTCTAGAAGAGCAAGCGATTGACGCACTTCTAGCTAAAGCACAGGTTTCTGATAAAGACGTTAGCTTCAACGAGCTAATGAATCCTGCTGCTTAATTTGCTGAAATTGATGTAGAGATTTGACATTATCTCAAGTCTTCTGCTAACAATGGTCCGTGTGAGTCATTTCATTCGGGCCATTTATTTTAGGGAAATAACGTTATGAGCTACCAAGAAAAAAACGCCATGTCACCAATTTTGGATGCGCTGGTACCTATGGTGGTCGAGCAGACTTCTCGTGGTGAGCGTTCTTATGATATCTATTCTCGTCTCTTAAAAGAGCGTGTGATTTTCTTAACGGGTCAGGTTGAAGATCACATGGCTAATTTAGTAGTAGCACAGCTACTATTTTTAGAGTCAGAAAACCCAGATAAAGACATCTTCCTATACATCAACTCTCCAGGTGGTTCTGTTACTGCGGGTATGTCAATTTATGACACTATGCAGTTCATTAAGCCAAATGTGAGTACTGTATGTATGGGTCAAGCATGTTCAATGGGAGCATTCTTACTTGCTGGTGGTGCGAAAGGTAAGCGTTACTGTCTACCGAACTCACGTGTAATGATTCACCAGCCATTAGGTGGTTTCCAAGGACAAGCATCGGATATTCAAATCCATGCACAAGAAATTCTAACAATCAAACAACGTCTAAACGGTTTATTGGCTGAACATACAGGCCAACCACTAGAGGTTGTTGAGCGTGATACTGACCGTGATAACTTTATGTCTGCAGAACAAGCTGTAGAATATGGTTTAGTGGATGCCGTGTTGAGTCAACGTGACTAAGTACTTATTTCGCTGATTAACTCTAGATAGTTAACGCAGCAAAATAAGCCGACTTGTTATACACTCAAGACAAGGCAATGATGGGAATACCCCAATAAGAGGTTAGCGAATGACAGATAAGCGAAAAGAGAGTGGTAGCAGTAAGCTATTGTATTGCTCTTTCTGCGGTAAAAGTCAGCATGAAGTTCGCAAGCTGATTGCAGGCCCTTCTGTTTATATTTGTGATGAATGCGTTGATTTATGCAACGATATTATTCGCGAAGAAATTAAAGAAGTGATGCCTAAACGCGATGGCGATGAACTGCCGACTCCGCAAGAAATTCGTAACAACCTAGATGATTACGTAATTGGGCAAGCACATGCGAAAAAAGTGCTAGCTGTTGCGGTATATAATCACTATAAACGTCTACGTAATGGCGATACAACTAGTGAAGGTGTTGAACTAGGTAAGAGTAACATCTTACTTATCGGCCCTACTGGTAGTGGTAAAACACTATTAGCTGAAACACTAGCACGAATGTTAGATGTTCCATTTACGATGGCTGACGCAACCACGCTGACTGAAGCGGGTTATGTGGGTGAAGACGTAGAAAATATTATCCAGAAATTGCTACAGAAATGTGATTACGACGTGGCGAAAGCTGAACGTGGTATTGTTTACATTGATGAAATCGATAAGATTTCTCGCAAATCAGATAATCCATCGATTACTCGTGATGTATCTGGTGAAGGCGTACAGCAAGCATTACTGAAGTTGATCGAAGGTACTGTTGCATCAGTGCCACCACAAGGTGGTCGTAAGCATCCTCAACAAGAATTCTTACAAGTTGATACTTCTAAGATCCTATTTATCTGTGGTGGTGCATTTGCAGGCCTAGATAAAGTTGTTGAGCAGCGTGTAGCAACAGGTACTGGTATTGGCTTTGGCGCAGAAGTGCGTTCAAAAGACCAAGCCGACACATTAAGTGATCTGTTTGAAAAAGTTGAGCCTGAAGATCTTGTTAAATACGGCTTAATTCCGGAATTTATCGGTCGTCTACCAGTCACAGCAACATTAGGTGAGCTTGACGAAGAAGCACTAGTTCAGATCCTTCGTGAGCCTAAGAACGCACTAACTAAACAGTATGCTGCGTTATTAGAGCTAGAGAATGTTGAACTTGAGTTTCGTGATGATGCACTGGTTGCTATTGCACGTAAAGCAATGGAGCGTAAAACAGGTGCTCGTGGCCTACGTTCTATTGTGGAAGCGGTACTGCTTGATACTATGTATGAGCTCCCGTCTCAGCAAGGTGTAAGTAAAGTTGTTATCGATGAGTCAGTAATTAAAGGTGAGTCTGAGCCTCTACTGATTTATGAAAACACGGAAGCACCAGCAGCTGCAGCTGAGTAAGTGTCTAATAAGTGCACATAAAGGCTAAAAAAAGGAGGCATAAGCCTCCTTTTTTATTTTCTGTTACTTCTTTCGTTGAATAATCATGTTTCACCCCCATATACTCAATATAAGCTAACTTTCTAGTCGTATTAAGTAAGTGACTCAACCAGTTACTTAATACGATTAGTATTGACAGGAAGAGAGATGAATATGAACCTGGAGCGTTCTGAGCGCCTTGAGATCCCGGTTCTGCCACTACGTGACGTGGTGGTGTACCCTCATATGGTTATTCCATTGTTTGTGGGACGGGAAAAATCTATTCGTTGCCTAGAATCGGCAATGGAGAACAATAAACAGATTCTGTTGGTTGCCCAAAAAGAAGCAGCGACAGATGAACCGTCAATCACTGATCTTTATGATGTCGGTACTGTTGCAACTATTTTACAGCTATTGAAGCTACCTGACGGTACCGTAAAAGTCTTGGTTGAAGGCCAACAACGTGCCAAAGTTGAAGATTTAGCTGATGATGAGTTCTTTACTGCTCATGCTGAATATCTGGTTACGCCTGAAATGGATGAACGCGAACAAGAAGTACTTGTTCGCACCGCTATCAGCCAGTTTGAAGGCTTTATCAAGCTAAATAAAAAGATCCCACCTGAAGTATTAACTTCACTTAACGGTATCGATGAAGCGGCCCGCCTAGCAGATACCATTGCTGCGCATATGCCGCTGAAACTGGCTGATAAGCAAAAAGTATTAGAAATCGTTGATATTACAGAACGTTTAGAGTTCTTAATGGCAATGATGGAATCAGAAATTGATTTGCTTCAAGTTGAAAAACGTATCCGCGGACGCGTTAAGAAGCAAATGGAAAAATCTCAGCGTGAGTATTACTTAAATGAGCAAATGAAAGCTATCCAAAAAGAATTGGGTGAGCTTGATGATGCGCCAGATGAGTTTGAAGCGCTAAAGAAAAAGATTGAAGAATCTAAAATGCCAGCTGAAGCTCGTGAAAAAACCGAGCAAGAGCTGCAAAAGTTAAAAATGATGTCACCAATGTCAGCGGAAGCAACCGTTGTTCGTGGCTACATTGATTGGATGCTAAGCGTGCCTTGGTACAAGCGCTCTAAAGTGAAGAAGAGCCTTGCAAAAGCCGAAGAAGTGCTTAATGCCGATCATTATGGTCTTGAGCGTGTGAAAGAACGCATTCTTGAGTATCTCGCAGTACAAAGCCGTGTAAACAAGCTAAAAGGCCCAATTCTATGTTTAGTTGGTCCTCCTGGTGTTGGTAAAACCTCTCTAGGTCAATCGATCGCTGCGGCAACGGGCCGTAAGTATGTTCGTATGGCATTAGGTGGTGTACGTGATGAAGCGGAAATTCGTGGTCACCGCCGTACTTATATTGGTTCTATGCCGGGTAAATTGATTCAGAAAATGGCAAAAGTAGAGGTGAAAAACCCACTTTTCCTATTAGATGAAATTGATAAAATGTCATCTGATATGCGTGGTGATCCGGCTTCAGCATTGCTGGAGGTGTTAGATCCAGAGCAAAACAGCGCATTTAATGACCACTACTTAGAAGTGGATTACGATTTATCTGATGTAATGTTCGTCGCTACATCTAATTCGATGAATATCCCAGGTCCATTGCTTGACCGTATGGAAGTTATTCGTCTATCGGGCTATACCGAAGATGAAAAGCTAAACATTGCTAAGAACCATTTACTTGATAAGCAAATTAAACGTAATGGTTTAAAAGCGGGTGAGTTGACTGTTGATGATTCTGCGATTATTGGCATCATTCGTTACTACACACGTGAAGCGGGTGTTCGTAGCCTTGAGCGTGAAATATCGAAACTTTGCCGTAAAGCAGTGAAAGAAATTTTACTTAATAAAGACATTAAACACGTTGAAATCAGCCAAGATAATTTAAAAGATTACTTAGGTGTTCAGCGTTGCGACTACGGTAAAGCTGACGAAAGTAATCGCATTGGTCAAGTAACAGGACTTGCGTGGACGGAAGTAGGTGGTGACTTATTAACCATTGAAACAGAGTCTATGCCAGGTAAAGGTAAGTTAACTTATACCGGTTCACTCGGCGATGTGATGCAAGAGTCGATTCAAGCGGCAATGACGGTGGTACGTTCTCGTGCTGAGCGTTTAGGTATTGCAGCTGATTTCTACGAAAAACGTGATATTCACGTTCACGTACCTGAAGGTGCGACACCGAAAGATGGCCCAAGTGCGGGTATTGCAATGTGTACAGCACTTGTATCTAGCCTAACGGGGAATCCTGTTCGTGCTGATGTGGCTATGACGGGTGAAATTACACTTCGTGGTGAAGTTTTACCTATCGGTGGTTTGAAAGAAAAACTATTAGCGGCACACCGCGGTGGCATTAAAACAGTGCTTATTCCCAAAGAGAACGAGCGTGATTTGGAAGAGATCCCAGAGAACGTGATCGCCGATTTGGAAGTACGTCCAGTACGTTGGATTGATGAAGTGTTAACTGTTGCACTTCAGAATAATCCGACAGGTATTGAGCTGGTAAATGCTCAAAATAGTGACCTGTAGCAAAATTAACTAAATAAAAAACGCTTTCAAAGACAAAAGTCCTTGTCAGCGTTTTTTTGTCTGGCTATAAGTTAACTCTAATCCGCGCTAAGCGATGTATTATTAAGGCCTGTTAAGTTTCTATCAATACAATCAGGTCTAGAAACAATTTATTGTCTACTATTCACAGCGTCTCAGTGACGAGTTACGGGTAGGCAAGTTCATTAAGGGGATTTAATCGTGAACAAAACTCAACTGGTAGATAAAATCGCAGAAAGCGCAGATATTTCAAAAGCATCAGCGGGTCGTGCTTTAGACGCATTCATCGAAGCGGTATCAGATACATTGAAAGACGGTGAGCAAGTTGCATTGGTTGGTTTTGGTACTTTCTCTGTACGTGAACGTGCAGCTCGTACAGGCCGTAACCCACAGACAGGTGCAGAAATTCAAATTGCAGCTGCAAAAGTACCTGGTTTTAAGCCGGGTAAAGCGCTAAAAGACTCTGTTAACTAAGAAATAGTTGGTTTTTTCTGACTGTTTTGTCATGTTATCATGGCTTAAATATTGCTACTGGAAAGGGTATACTGATCCAGTACAACAAAGGCGCATCGGTTGATGCGCTTTTTTTACTTTATAATGATGCCTATTTGACTAGGGATTTATTGTTTTGTTTCTTAACCAATATAAAGATAAAGAACATTTCATTAGTCAAATCGGTATCAAGTTATCATACTATGCGCTTTGTGGCTTATTGTGTTGGTGCTATCTTTAGTTTAAAAACTAATACAACAGGTTATTTACGTTTTAGTCAGTAACGGCTTAATAATATTGAAGGTTCGGCTATCGCGTTGATACCGATATTTTGTGCACACATTTGTAGTTCGAAACCGTGCCAGATCGAACAAGTAGGAGAGACGGCAAATTATGATGGAGCGATTGCGCGAAGGCGCTAACAGCATCTGGGTTAAGATTATTCTTAGCTTAATTATTTTTTCTTTTGTATTTGCTGGTGTCGGCAGTTATCTGGCGGGCGGTAATGAGCAAGTTGCAGCAAAAGTTAATGGTAAAGAAATTAGTCAGCGTGCATTCGAGCAGGCTTATCAAAATCAACGTAACCAAATGCAGCAACGTTTAGGTGATTACTTCTCAACACTAATGGGTGATCCTGCTTACGTACAGCAACTCCGTAATAGCGTGCTTGAGCGTATGGTTAATGATGAGTTGATTGAGCAACGCGCAACAGAGCTAGGCCTGAGTGTGAGCGATGCTCAAGTTAAGCAAGCGATTGTAGCAATGCCTGCTTTCCAAGTTAATGGTGTGTTCAATAATGAACAATATAATTTAACGTTACGTCGTGCTGGAATTTCTCCTGAGCAGTTTGCAGAGTCAATCCGTAAAGACATGCTACGTCAACAATTCTTAAGCGCATTAGAAGGCAGTGACTTCGCACTTAAAAATGAATTGAATGAACTTCGTAAACTTGAATCACAAGAGCGCGTTGTTCGTACTTTGAAGCTAAACCTTGCAGACTTTACCGATAAAGTAACGGTAACGGATGCAGAAGCTAAAGCTTATTATGATGAGAATAAAACGCAGTTTACACGCCCAGCTCAAGTGAAAGTGTCTTACATTGAACTGTCAGATAAAAATCTAGTGAACAATATTAAGATCACTGATAAAGAAGCTGAAGTGTATTACAACGAACATAAGAGCAAATACAGTACTGCTGAGAAGATTCAAGTTAGCCATATCTTAGTAAAAGGTGATAGTGATGCTTCTAAAGCAAAAGCGGAAGCATTACTGGCTGAGTTGAAAGCTGGTGCTAACTTTGCTGATGTTGCGAAAAAATCATCCGATGATACTTTCAGTGCAAAAGATGGCGGTAAGCTTGATTGGTTCGGTAAAGGTGTGATGGATCCTGCGTTTGAAAAAGCAGCATTTTCATTAGCAAAACCAGGTGATATGTCTGGCCTTGTGAAGTCACCTTATGGTTACCACATTATTTTACTGGATGGTATCGAAGAGCCTAAAGTTAAACCTTTTGCTGATGTTAAAGCGAGCATTGTCGCTGAACTTCAAGAGCAGCAAGTAGCAGAGCAATTCTATAAGCTACAAAGCAAGCTAGCTGAGACAGCATTTGAATCACCAGATTCACTAGATGAAGCAGCAGAAGCTGTAAAGGCTAAGATCATTAAAACAGGCTTTATCTCATTACAAGATGAGACCGGTGTGTTAAGTGATAAGAAAGTGCAAGAAGCATTACAAAGCCCTGAGGTTCATGATGACGGTATGAACTCTGATGTAATTGAGATTGCACCAGAGCATGTTGTTGTGGTTCGTGTTGATGATGCACGCCCTGAATCAGTGCTGCCATTTACTGATGTTGAAGCAAAAGTGAAAACACTATTGGCTCAACAAAAAGGTGAGAAGCAAGCAACTGAGAAGGCGGATTCTATCATTGCAGCATTACGTGACGGTAAGTCAGATGTTGTAGCAAAAGATGGCTTAAGTTTCTCTGGCGATCAAACCATAACACGTTCAGGTCCTGATGCTAATGTTGCACGTGTTGCGTTTACATTACCTAAACCAAAAGACGGTAAAGTGTCTTATGGTGTAACACGTGACAACAAAGGTAATGTTGAAATTATTGCATTAGATAAAGTTGTGAATGTTACACCATCGAAAGATGATGTTGATACTCAGTTTGCAACCCAAGTTGAGAATATGTTTGCTCAACAAGATCTATCAACAACACTTCAGACTTTACGTGAGTCGGCGAAAGTCACTTACCCAATGTTGGACAAACCAGCAAATTAATTGAAATTTACATTTCTATTAACGGGCCGCTATTGTGCGGCCCGTCGTTTTTTTATCTTTTATTTTTAAATAATCCCCTCATCGTCCCGCTTTTCTTTTTATCCTTTTTAAACACTCATACCAATAAAGGATAAAAATATGTTGCCATCTCGCTTGTTTAAAGCTATTTCGTTGGCTGGTGGATTAGCACTCGCCTCTTTAAGTTACGCTGCTGACAATACGCATGAAGGTATTGATATCAAAATTAATATTAACACTGCTAATGTTGAGCAATTGGATACATTACTAATCGGCATTGGTGCTGAGAAAGCACAAGCGATAATTAATTATCGAAAAGTGCATGGTAAATTTGCGAGCGTTGATGATCTAACTAAAGTGAAAGGGATCGGTGAGGCGACTGTCGATAAAAATAGAAAGCGTATTGAATTGTAATTATTAACGTTAACGGGAGCGAGCGTGCTCCCGTATATTGATCGTCATTTAAAGCGATTATATTCAACTTGAGCGTTGATTTTTTGCTTGATAAGCAAGGCATACAGTATGCCTGTGATTGCGCCAATCAAATGGGCTTCAGTTGCTACACGAACGCCAATCAATTCTTCAGAACTCACAGATCCTCCAAAGTATTGTTCCCAACCTATCTTAATGATTAGCCCGAGGAGTAAGAGCCATCCCCCCCGAGTTTTTGATTGGATATCACGAATACAACCCCAAGCGAAGATGCCATGTAGTACACCTGAAAATCCAGCATACCAAGTAATACTGGTAGCAAAGAGCCCAATACCTATAGTGAACGATAAAATTAAGATCAATAAGCTATAAGACTTAGCATGAAAATGGGCACGGAAAATATAGCTAATGATTGCAAAGGCGCTAGCATTCATTGCAAGATGCACCCAATTGGTATGCGTGAAATTTCCTGATAGGATCCGCCATAATTCACCATTGATAATGTCTTGGCGATCCCAAACTAATAATGGCTGACATTGTGGTAATTGAGCTATAACCATCATGATTATCGCAATAATAATATAATTTCGAATAGACAAGGCAACCTCAATGAGTCGGTACTGTGATAACTGTGGTAAAGCAAACAAAGCCTGCATTTGCCACTGGATAAAACCTATTGTAACTCAAACAGAGTTATGGATTTTACAACATCCATCAGAAGTTAAACGAGCAATTGGTACAGCAAGAATACTATCACTTTCTTTACCCAATAGCCGACTTTGGGTAGGTGAAGATTTTTCGCAGCATGAGGAATTAAATGCAGCTTTAGCTGAGTCTGATCGTGATATTTATGTGGTATATCCTGGAGAGCGTGCGACAGCACTGTCTGATATAGCAGAGCAGGCTCAGCCATCTCGAAACAACGTGATTATCTTACTTGATGGGACTTGGAAGAAAGCCTACAAAATGTGGCAATTATCGACCAATTTACATCATTTACCCTTAGTCCATTTAGATAATGTAGAGACTGGAAACTATCGTATTAGAAAATCGCCAAAAGAGCAGGGAGTATCAACGGTTGAGGCGGGGTATTTAGCATTATCAGTGTTAGAGCCAACATCTTTAAATCTTCAGCCATTGCTCGATACATTCGAAAATATGATTAATTTTCAAATTCAACAAATGCCGCCCGGCGTATTTGATAAAAACTATAAGGGTTAGTTGGCACACAAAAGGGAGCATGGGCTCCCTTTATATTCACTGGTTAATGATTAAAAACCATAACCATTATTGCTGATACCTGTTTCAGAGGTAGGTAAGAATAACGTGCTATAAAGACGTTGAGAGAATCCATCTGTCATGCCTGAAATGTAATCGGCAATGATCCTAAGCTCGTTATCACCCAGCTTTTTAGCTTCTAACCACCGCAAGCGAGTATTATCTGGTAACAATCTTTCGGGATCAGAAGCAAAAGCTTCAAAGAGTTCCATGATCAATTGTTGCCCTTTATATTCCGACAGTTGTATCTCCGGTTTTTTTACCACATAGATACTAACGAACTGTTTAAGTACTTCTAAAGCTCGCTCCATCGGTTCGGATAAAAAGGCATTCCATTGTAATAATGGCTCATCAAAAAAATCAGTACCGTTTTGAATCGTAGGACTAATGGTTATAGAGGTAAGTAAACCATTGACCAGCGCGCCAATGGCATCTTTGCGCTGATGGTGGCTAGCAAACATCAGCTCGCTGATATCACTTATCCGTTCTTCTAGCCATGGGTCACCACATTCTGCTATTTTTGAGGCAACCGCTTCTTGCCAATCATCACGTGTCACAATCCCCATTACGATGGCATCTTCTAAGTCATGGACACCGTATGCAATGTCATCAGCTAATTCCATGATTGAACAATCTAATGATTTAAAACGTGTCTTACAGGGCTCTTTTGGCGATAAACGCTCACAACGCATTTGTGCAAAGAGGGCTTTATCTTTGTCTGATAACGGGCTTAATACCCAGTCAAAGACCTCTTTATCGTCCACATATAAGCCTTTCGCTGGATACCAGTCTTTTGCTTTAAGGTGACGAAAGTTCACGACATCAGGTGCGCGCTCTGGAGCGGTAGTTTCACTGAGTAGAGCTGGATATTTTAGTAAACCAAGCAAGGTACGTCTGGCGAGGTTCATACCGTATCCTTCGGTATAAGGTTCGAGTAAGGTTACAATACGAAAGGTTTGTGCGTTTCCTTCAAAGCCGCCATGATTTCGCATCATGTAATTTAAAGCGACTTCACCGCCATGACCAAATGGTGGGTGACCGATATCATGTGCTAAGCACAAACTTTCCATTAAACTGGTTGAAGGGAGTAATGATTTAAACTCAGGTTGTTTTAATTTGAGTTGTGCAACAATCCCTGTACCGATTTGGGATGCTTCTAGCGAGTGGGTGAGTCGAGTCCGATAGAAGTCGTGATTACCAGCGCCATGGACTTGAGTTTTTGCTTGTAAACGACGAAAGGCGGCAGAATGAAGAATACGGGCTCGATCGCGCTGAAAAGCTGAGCGATGATCATCACGGCGCATTTTTTGTTCGTTATAAAAGCGTTCTTCCCATATAGGTGAGATAGTAAATTCAGTCATTAACTAATGTCGTCCAAAGTAAGATTAAAGCTATCAGCAAATGTCTCAAGAAAATAGGTCATCTCAGGTGTTTTACGTTGCTCAAGGGTTTGTTCCAATCTTTTCTTCGCTCGAGTAAATTCATGGTTCCCTGCACTGAGCTCTTCAAGGCATTTTATATAAGCGCATAATGTATCGGCTTGTTTAACAATAGCTGCATTTTCAGTATCAATTTTATGGCTATCAAGCAGAGAGGCATAATCATCCTGAAATTCTTCAGGAAGCATAGAAATAAGTCGTTGTTCTGCTGCTAATTCGATTTTCTTATATTCTTCAGCAATTGCAGGGTTATAGTATTTTATTGGGGTTGGCATATCACCTGTGAGTACTTCACTAACATCGTGAAACATACCTTGCAGCGCGATACGTTCAGGGTTTAGATTCCCACCAAATTTACGGTTTTTAATTAACGCAAGTGCATGAGCGACAAAAGCAACTTGAAGGCTGTGCTCGGAGATATTTTCAGTTTCGACACTTCGCATTAATGGCCAGCGTTGAATTAAACGCATACGAGCAAGGTGAGCGAAGAAATGACTTTTTTCCATGATGATCAATTCTCTTAAACTAAATGTGCTGATGAGCAGCATCTATAGACGTTATGCACTAAAGGTAACAGAAGTTAGGGAAATATTGACAGTTTTTAGTTAATAAAAAGCCCCGGTTTACCGAGGCTTAAGAATTGTTTGTAAAGGTTATTGACGATAGCTATGTAAGAAGCGCTCTAAGCGTCCCATTGCCAGTTCAAGATCATCGACATGGGGTAAGGTTACAATGCGGAAGTGATCCGGTTGTTTCCAGTTAAATCCGGTTCCATGTACAACAAGCACTTTCTCTTGTAGTAAAAAGTCCATTGCCATTTTTTGGTCGTCTTGAATATTAAATTTCTTCTGATCTAATTTCGGGAATAGATACAACGCGCCTTTTGGCTTAACACAAGAGATTCCAGGGATTTGAGTTAATAAATCATAAGCTTTATTGCGCTGTTCGAGCAGGCGTCCACCCGGCAAGATTAATTCATTAATGCTTTGGTAACCACCTAATGCAGTTTGAATGGCATGCTGCATAGGTACGTTGGCACACAAACGCATTGATGACAGCATTTCTAACCCTTCGATGTAACCTTTAGCGCGGTGTCTTGGCCCTGAAATAACCATCCAACCTGCACGGAAACCACACACTCGGTATGACTTTGAAAGGCCATTGAAGGTTACACAAACTACATCTTCTGCTAATGGGGCAATAGAGGTATGTTGTGCACCATCGTATAGAATTTTGTCGTAAATCTCATCGGCGAAAATAATCAAATCGTGCTGACGTGCAATTTCAACCACTTCGATCAGAAAATCTCGGCTATATACCGCACCCGTCGGGTTATTCGGATTGATTAAAACAATACCGCGAGTATTTGGCGTGATTTTTTTCTTTATATCATCAAGATCTGGATACCAATCTGATTGTTCATCACATGTGTAGTGAACCGGTGTGCCACCAGATAATGAGACTGCTGCTGTCCATAATGGGTAATCAGGTGATGGAACCAATATTTCATCTTTATGGTTTAGCAGTGCTTGCATTGCCATAACGATTAATTCAGAGACACCGTTACCGATATAAACATCTTCGACATCAAGATCAAGTAAGCCGCGCTTTTGGTAGTGTTGAACAACGGCTTTACGCGCAGAATAAATGCCTTTTGAATCACAGTAACCTTGGGATGTTGGTAGATTACGGATCACATCCACGAGAATTTCATCAGGGGCATCAAAACCAAACGGTGCTGGATTACCGATGTTTAGTTTGAGTATTTTTTGCCCTTCTTCTTCCATACGCTTAGCGTGTTTCAGAACGGGACCACGTATGTCATAGCAAACATTATTAAGCTTGGATGACATCCCGAATTTTTGCATATGAGGCTTTCCTGATGATTATTAGGTATAACCACAAATTACACTATAAAAGAGGGATATAGGAACACCTTTTAGAAGATAATTATGTAAAATAGTGTTTTGTTTTCTTTTGGCAGAATGAAAATGGCGTGTTTAACTAGAATCAGCAAAGTTGAACAGAGGTTTCTGCTAGTCAGATAAGTAATACAAATGTGTTACTTCATTAGTCAGATGCTTTCTTGTGAGGTAGAATAATACATCATTCTTCTTTACTAAGAGAATTAGCAGTTATTCTCTCTCTTTAGGAAATAAGTGTCTATTCTTAGTAAGGAAAATATGTCTAAGAGAGTGACATATGTATCTTTCAGCCAGGGATGAGCCGTATTGGTGTAATAGAGCTGAGCGAGGTTATCTTGACTGCGTTACAACAAGCCGTTGAACGATTAATTGCTAAATTAGAGCAAGCATCTGCAACAACCCAGCGTATATTGGTTAAATTAGATCTATCAAAACATATCGACCTGATTGATTGGATGGATACACAAGCTTTGTATCCCAAATTCTATTGGCAATCGCGTAATTGCCGAGAAGAGGTTGTCGCGCTAGGACAAATAAAAACATTTACTGATCCTAAAGCCGCTGAGAAAGTGATTTCTAATGAGCAGCGAGTGTGGGGCGGGCGATCTTTTGATGGAAGAACAGAGCGAAATAAACGTTGTCTCTCCTCCTTTTTCTTTTTACCGCTGCTTGAATTAAGCCGTCTGGATAATGAATGGCATATTGCTGTTAATGTCGGTGAAGATCGCGCACGTATTTTGACGGCATTACAACAGTTGATGTTTGATACATCGTTGATCAGTGGTATTCACAGTAAAATTTTAAATCGCAGTTATACGCCAGATTTTTCTGGTTGGTCAAACATGCTGACACGAGCATTAGATGCGATTGAACATAAAGAATTTGAAAAAGTGGTGCTTGCTCGACGAACAAAGTTACAGCTTGATAAACCTGTATCACCCGCTCAATTACTGAAAGCGAGTTGCGCTAATAACAGCAATAGTTTTCACTTTTTACTGGCGCTGGATGAAAAGCATGGCTTTATGGGCTCAACGCCAGAACGTTTATTTCAACGCCATGAACATGCGATACAAACTGAAGCGTTGGCAGGTACGATTGGGCGTGGTAAAGATGATGTAGAAGATCAGCAATTAGCACAATGGTTATTATCTGATAATAAAAATCGCTACGAAAATCGTTTAGTGGTTGATGATATTGTTAATCGATTAGTGCCCTGTAGCCAATCGATGAATGTGTCTCAAACTCCTGAGTTGGTTCAACTACGTAAAGTCCAGCATTTAAAGCGAAGTATTGATGCTGAATTAAATAGTGGCGTCTTTAGTGCAGATCTATTAGAAAATTTACAACCAACCGCTGCGATTGCTGGATTACCTCGTGATCCTGCGCTTCATTTTATTGCTGAAAACGAACCTTTTTCTCGCGGTTGGTATAGTGGTGCGGTGGGTTATATTAGCCAGCAGCATAGTGAGTTTTGTGTGGCTATTCGTAGTGCATTAATCATTGAAGGTGAAGTTCATTTATTTGCAGGAGCAGGCATTGTACCGGGCTCAGTAGCAGAAAGTGAATGGAAAGAACTTGATCGAAAAACATCAACACTCTGTAGTTTATTTGAGCAAGAGACGGATAGCTCGTTAGCTGCTGAAATGGAGTATAAAGCGCATCATGCAATTAACCTTATCGAATAGTCTTTCTTATAGGGCTGCATTAAATAGTTGTTGGGCTGAGCTGATACTTGAAGAGTTAGTCCGACAAGGTGTTCAACATGTTTGTATTGCGCCAGGTTCTCGTTCCACACCATTGACGTTAGCGGCAGCAAAGCAGTCAAAACTGACTATTCACACTCATTTTGATGAACGTGGTTTAGGCTTTCTCGCATTAGGTTTAGCCAAAGCATCACAAACCCCCATTGCGGTGATTGTGACATCAGGTACAGCAGTCGCTAATTTATTACCTGCCGTTGCTGAATCTGGGCTAACAAAAGAAAAATTAGTGCTGTTAACCTCAGATCGTCCTGTTGAATTACTGCAATGTGGCGCAAATCAAGCCATACGCCAGCATGGTATTTTTTCGCAACATGTAACAGAGTTTGTTGATCTACCCGCCCCTACACTTGATATCTCTCCTAATTGGTTATTAGGCGTGGTTGATGAGTTGATGCATCAACAGCAGTTACGTGGCGGAGCCATCCATTTAAATTGTCATTACCCTGAGCCGCTATATGGTGAGGCGATAGATTTTTCGGCCTATCTAGCGCCAGTTAAAAAGTGGCAGGCAACGGTATTACCGTATTGCCAACATCAACAAGCGACTAGCGCTGATATCGTCATTGATTCAGTGCAATGGCAGCGGTTGTGCGACAAAAAAGGCATAATTGTTGCGGGTAAGTTAGCGACCAATGAACTTGCTGATGTGAAAGCGTTAGCAGCCCGATTAGGCTGGCCATTATTGGTCGATCCTCAAGCTGGAGGCTCGAGCGAATATGCGGGGTTTGATGGTTGGTTACAAAATCCAGCCTGTGCCGAAGTTTTGTCTCAAGCACAAGTATTACTGCAATTTAGTGCACGGATTGTTTCTAAACGTTTATTACAGTTTATTGGCGATCAGCCGTGGGATGATTATTGGTTAATCGATCCACAACAAGGACGTTTAGACCCTCATCATCATTCTGGTTCTCGTATTCAAGCGAATGTGAGCGCGTGGACTTGTGCAGCGCTTCTTGATGAAAAAACATCACCACATAGTGGATGGGCATTACCGTTAGTGGGCGCGTCTAAGCGTTATCGTGAAATAGCGAAGCAGCATTGTGACAATTTATCTGAAATGTCATTAGCGACATTATTGAGAGATTGGCTCGCACCTGATTCTGAGTTGTTTCTCGGTAATAGCATGATTGTTCGACTGCTAGATATGTTTGGTGATTTACCAACTACAGCGACATTTACCAACCGTGGTGCATCAGGTATTGATGGATTAATAGCAACAGCGGCTGGTGTGCAACGCGCTAGAAAAGCACCATTAGTGATGCTATTAGGCGATACGTCATTTTTATACGATCTTAATTCTCTCGCATTATTAAAACAAACTGCATTACCTATGGTCGTGGTGGTTACGAATAATGATGGTGGCGGTATTTTTGATATGTTACCAGTACCAGAGCAGCAAAAAGATGATTTTTATCGTATGCCTCATGGTTTTGAATTTAGCCATGCAGCTGCCATGTTTGGATTTAACTATCAAAGCCCAACAACAGTTGCTGAAGCCCAAACTGCGGTAGTGAATGCACAACAAGTTAACCAGACAACGATCATCGAAATTAAAACGCCTGCTGGAGAAGCTGGGCAGATGTTAAAAGAGATCTTTTCTGAGGTAAAACGTGCGTCTTTACTCTGAAGTATTTGGAAAACGCCCGCAAGCAGGCCAACCCGTGATTGTTTTTCTTCATGGGCTATTAGGCTCAGGGCGGGACTGGCGATTAATTACTTCAGCACTAATGCATCCCTATTGTTGTGTAACTATCGATCTGCCTGGGCATGGCTTTAGTGCGTCAGTATCTATGCCACTAGATGATTCTGATATTGGCTTTAAACAGAGTTATCAGGCGATACTCAAAACGTTGGAACACCGTGGTATTCAACGTTTCGTTTTGGTGGGGTATTCGTTAGGTGCGCGACTTGCTATGTATCTGGCAACGCAATTATCAAATGAGGATACCACGAAGCGTGGGCCAAGGTTGCAAGGTATCTTTTTAGAGGGTGGGCACTTTGGATTACCGCTTTTAGACCGTGCGGCGCGTCTTGATAATGATAAAACATGGGCTGCACGTTTTTCTCAACAATCTCTAATTTCAGTGCTGAATGATTGGTATCAACAAACTGTTTTTTCATCACTGAACCATGACCAAAGACAAAGCTTAGTCGCTAAACGTAGTGATAACCTTGGCCAAGGTGTCGCGAATATGTTGCTAGCAACGTCATTATCTAAACAACCATTATTACTCACACCGCTACAAAACTTAAAATTACCCGTTCGTTATGTTTGTGGTGAATATGATGCGAAATTTCGTCAGATCGCTATGCAATCAGAGCTAAGCGTAGAAGTGATCCCTGATGCTGGGCATAATATTCATGTAGAACAACCACATGCATTTACATCTGCCTTATCTGCTTTTATTCAAAAGTTGTAACGAGCCATTGTAATTAAAGTGATTTAATATGCCGTTAGACTAAGGTTTAGCGTGTTTTATGCTCTGGTATTAATTAAAGGTTATCAAGAATGCGCAGCGTTAAGTTATATCGATATCAGTTACCGATGGATTCTGGTGTTATTTTACGTGATCAACGTTTAGTAACACGTGAAGGTTTGGTTGTCGAACTTACTCAAGGTGACAAAGTTGGTGTAGGTGAAATTGCGCCACTGCCTGAGTTTAGCAATGAAACGCTAGAGCAAGCGTTAGATCAAACAAAACAACTAGTTGAACATTGGCTTGAAGGGAAAGATATCCATATCAACGATGCTTATCCCTCTGTTGCCTTTGGTTTTAGTTGTGCAATGGCAGAGTTAGCGGGCGAATTACCTCTTACTGCAAACTATGCGGTAGCGCCATTATGCTCCGGTGATCCTGACGAGTTGATTGAACGTTTAAATACCGAAAATGGTGATAAAGTCGCTAAAATTAAAGTCGGTATGTATGAAGCGGTGCGTGATGGTATTGTTGCTAATATGTTTATTGAAGCGATCCCTGAGGTTCAGTTACGTTTAGATGCTAACCGTAGATGGACACCGCTTAAAGCACAGCAGTTTGCTAAATATGTGAAGCCTGAAAATCGGCAAGGGATCGCGTTTTTAGAAGAGCCTTGTATTGATCCTCAAGATAGCCTGATTTTTGCAGAGCAAACAGGTATTAATATTGCCTGGGATGAAACTGTCCGCGAGCCTCATTTTGAAGTAAAAGCACAACCAGGTGTTGCGGCAATTATTATCAAGCCCACACTAACTGGTAGCTTAGCCCGTTGTATCGAGCTGGTGGAACAAGCTCAAGCGGCAGGGTTAACGGCAGTGATTAGTTCAAGTTTGGAATCAAGCCTAGGATTAAATCAGTTAGCACGTTTCGCCCAGTGGCAGACACCCAATGTTATCCCTGGTCTAGATACCATGCAGTTGTTTAAAGCACAATTGGTGACACCTTGGCCGGATAGTGAACTTCCAATGATTTCTTTAGCAGAATTAGACCTAGTATGGCAGAAATAAAACACGATTTTCTAACATGGCCTTGGCAGCGATGGGCTGCAGAACGCCCATCAGATATAGCCATCTCTTTAGGTGATAAAACGCGTGATGCACAAACGTACACCTGGGCAGATGTCTCTTCAAACGTTGATGATTACGCACAAGGGTTAGTCGAGCAGGGCGTTAAGCGTGATCAACTTGTGGCCGTCATCGCTGATAATTCGATCCAAGTATTATGGCTGATGCTTGCAATTTTTCGAGTGGGGGCACGCTATGTAGGGCTTAACCCGAAGTTGTCTTCTACTGAATTGCAGCAACAGTTAGTGGTACTCGATAATGACTATATTTGGTCGGATAGTGAACACGATATAACAGCGCTAACTGGGCAAAATATTGTTCTGCAATTCCCCACTGTTGCACGGATGGTACCTGTGACATGGCAAGAGCATCGTCCAATGACACTGACTTTAACATCAGGTTCATCGGGTGTACCCAAGGCAGTGGTTCATAATGCCGAGTCACATTTAGCCAGTGCTTCTGGCTTGCTGAGTCAAATGACATTCACAGCAGAGGATAGTTGGTTATTGTCATTACCGTTATTCCACATTTCGGGTTTAGCGATTGTATGGCGCTGGTTATATCGCGGAGCATGTTTAGTTATTGTCGATAAGGCACAGCAGCAACAAGCATTGCATTGGGTGACTCACGCATCATTAGTACCAACGCAATTACAACGTCTGCTCGAGAGTATTGAGAATACGGCAGCACCATCATCAATGATGCTAAAACAGGTGTTATTAGGTGGTGCACATATCCCAGTTACTCTCACTAATAAAGCGCACAGTGCTGGTATTAGCTGTTGGTGTGGTTACGGTATGACGGAAATGGCATCAACAATATCGGCTAAACAAGCGAATGAGAGTAGTGGTGTCGGTAACGTATTACCGAATAGAGAATTACTTTTACGTGATGGTGAGATCTTAGTTCGAGGCAAAACCTTGTGCTTGGGGTATTACCGCAACCATACTATTTTTTCTATTTTAGATAACCATGGTTACGACGGGGAATGGTTTGCAACTAAAGACATGGGTGAGTGGCATGATGATGAGCTATTTATTCATGGTCGCGCAGATAACATGTTTATTTCTGGTGGAGAGAATGTTCAACCAGAAGATATTGAAGCGGTACTGTTACAGTATTCAGAGATAGAGCAAGCTGTTGTTTTACCCATTGATGATTATGACTTTGGTCAACGACCGGTTGCTATTGTGAAAACAACTTGCCCGATGGATGCGGTATTTATTGATCATGTGATGACTTATATGACAGATAAAGTGGCTGCGTTTAAGCGCCCAGTTCGTTATCTTGCTTTACCTGATGGCGATATTTATCAAGGGATTAAACTCTCTCGGACGAAATTAGCCGACTGGTTATCTAAGCAATAATAAAAAGGCGAAGCTAATATAGCTTCGCCTTTTTAATCTATTTGTTAGTTAGAACCTAACAAAGAAGAGCACTATTTTCTATCGCCCCGTAATTGCGTTACTTGTTGATATAACAATTGGCTATTTGCCTCTTGGGAAGATAGACACTCCCCAGCGACGATAGTGACTTGTGACCAGAAACGTTTTGGCCATTTTAATAAAGCAACGCCACCCTCTCGACTAAAATAACTTCCCCATAGCCCCTGCAGTGCCACAGGGATCACCGTGACATTCGAACGTTTAATGATTAAATCAATGCCACGCATAAACGGGGCTATTTCGCCATCAAAGGTGAGCTGTCCTTCTGGAAAAACACAAACAATATCGCCATTATCCAAATGTTCTGACACTTTTGAAAAAGCATTACGAATAGATGTACGGTCATTCGCATCGACAGGAATTGCCTTACATGCTTTACAGAAGGATTTGACCAATGGCAGGTTATAAATATCACGGTCCATCAAAAAGCGGATAGGGCGTGGGCAGCTGCCTGCTAACAATAAAGCATCCATGTAGCTGACATGATTACAGACAAGTAACACACCACCTTGTTCAGGAATATTATTCAAATTCTGTTTTTTTACACGATACATCGTATGAGTGATCATCCAAACCACAAAGCGCCAAAAAAAATCAGGGGCTTGGAAGTAGATATAGACAACAACTAATGAATTCACCGCCGCTAAGATTAAGAAGAACTCTGGAATGGAAAGCTTTAAAACAGATAAGAAGACAATGGCTGAAATAGCACTGACAACCATAAACACAGCATTCCATATATTATTTGCTGCAATAATTTGTGCACGTTCATCTTCTTTAGAGCGCTGCTGCATTAAGGCATAAAGCGGAACAATAAAAATACCGCCAGCAATACCGAGTAAAAGCAATGACGCAAAGATTGGCCATAGGCTTGGTGCCGTCATAAACGCCATTAGGCTCTGAGTTTGCACTGTAGTTGCTGGGGCGAGGAAATATAAACCTGAACCAAATAACGTGATCCCTAAACTACCAATAGGCACTATTCCTGGGTCTATACGGTGTTGAGATAAGCGATCACAACACATTGAGCCAATAGCAATACCAATAGAAAATAGCATCAGTAAGAAAGAGACCGAAGCGGCATTACCACCGAGGCTGATTTTTGCATAATTAGGGAATTGGGTGAGATAGCAAGCCCCTAAAAACCAAAACCAACTAATCCCCATAATACATTGGAAAATCGTTTTATCTTGTCGTGCAATAGCCATGGTTGAACGAGTTTGTTTAATCGGTTGCCACTTAAAGGTTGTTTTCTTTACCGTAGGTGGCGCGCTCGGAATAGCAAGAGATGTGAGATAGCCTAATATCGCAAAAATGATCACGGCTCCTGCAGCAATATAGTGAGCGTTATGGCTGTCGGCAATAAAACCTGCGAGCAATGTGCCAAGTAAAATAGCTAAAAAGGTCCCTGTTTCAACCAAAGCGTTACCTGATATTAACTCTTCTGATTTTAAGTGCTGGGGAAGTAAGGCATATTTTGCAGGCCCGAAGAAAGCCGATTGGGTTCCCATCAAAAAGAGCAACACCAGAAGAGCGGAATAACTGTGATAGAAAAAGGCTATTGCAGCAAGGCTCATTATCACAATTTCAGCGAGTTTAACTCGGCGCATGATCATTGCTTTATCGTATTGATCGGCAATAACACCAGCAGAGGCTGAAAATAAAAAGAAAGGTAAAATAAATAACCCAGCGGCAATGTTAATCAGTAAATTAGCACTCAGTGGAAGGGTATCAACAGAAGCGTAAGCGATCAGGATTAATAATATATTTTTGTAAACATTATCATTAAATGCCCCAAGTGCCTGCGTTAAAAAATACGGTAAGAAACGCCGTTTGGTTAGAAGACTCGATTGGGGCTTTGTGGTCATTTACGCTATCTCTATTACTAATTCCACTTATTTAGATAAGTATTTAAAAGGTTATCAATAAGTGCTTTGCCGTCAACAGGCGTCGAGGTAAATAGCTTATCATCAACAGTCAGTAGTGTAATACCGTGAACACCAGCCCAAATAACACGGCTTGTTTCCAGTACTTCTTCTTTAGACATGTTACTGCTAACTTGACCAATCAATGATTCCAACATGCCCGTCATGTTATTGATTCGATCTGATTGCCATTCTGGTAAATCTTCACCATTCATGGTGTGTTGGAAGATTAACTGCCAGCGGTATGGATGAGCAATTGCAAAGTCGAGATAACAATATGCGAGACTACGAAGTGCCTGCTCTGGATTGGTTGCACCTGTTAAACACGTCTGTGCTTCTTGAGATAATTCATCAAGTGTTTGGGCAACTGCGTGTAGTAACAGTAAATTATAGTTACCGAATACATTCACTAATGTACTTGGAACATAGCCAATCATAGCGGCGACTTTACGTAAACTTAGCTCATGGTGAGGGTGCTCATTGAGAAAGTTTTTTACCTGCTCCAGTGTCATGCTTACCAACTCTTCACGAGTATGGTCATTTCTTCTTGCCATGGGTATTACTCTTTGATGTGTTTGCTTATCGTATTTTAAAAACTAACGTTATTAATTATAGAACGGTGTTCAATATTGTTATTTAATCGAAACCATAGTTGTTAGGAATTCGATGCCAGAACAAGTTGTGACAATTTATTTCTAAAGATTGGAAATGATATCTTGTCACAACAAAAATCACCAATACTAAACGCTATACAGTTTTATTCTTGGTATTTTCTAAAGATACTTGATCGTTTAACGTCCAAAAATCGATAAGAATACCTATTAGGAAGAACCCAAAGGTACAAAGATAAAGTATCCCTGTGATCCATTTACCCATGTACATGCGGTGGACGCCAAACACGCCAAGAAAAGTGAGCAGTAGCCAAGCGATATTATAATCAATCTCACCACTAGCAAAACGCAAGTCAGACTCTCTGTTCATTGATGGAATTAAGAACAAGTCAATTAACCAGCCAATACCGCATAGACCTAAGGTTAAAAACCAAATAGTCCCTGTTACAGGTTTGCCATAATAAAAGCGGTGAGCGCCCGTAAAGCCGAATATCCAGAGTAGATAACCAATGATTTTGCTGTGAGTGTTATTCTCTTGCATAAAAATATCCATGTTAGTGTTGAAAATATCGTAAGATAAAAAACAACAAAGACTTAACGTGTGATTACTTATAAAAGACCACTTTTGATGGGGAAAGTGCCATAAAAAGAAGAACATTTTTATAAGTCGTTTAAATAAAAAACAGTATACAAAAATATTTAGGCGCTGTATTTAAGAATGATGAGATTATCACCGATAAATGTTAAGAAATAGTAACAATTTCGCGACGGCTTTGAATTGACATTCTCCGTTATATGGCTACGATGCATACAGGACATGGATAAGGTACTTCAACAATGATGAAACGCTTTTTTACCGTATTTGCTTTAGTGTTTGTGGTCGCATTGTCGGCACCGCATGCTGAAGCAAAGAAATTCGGTGGTGGCAAGTCGTTTGGTAAAAGTTTTAAAACTGCGCCAATGAAAAAACAACAGCCACAACAAACAGATACTATTCGTAAACAAAACTCACCTGCGTCATCGAGCAAGAAAGGCTTAATGGGCGGTCTATTAGGTGGCTTACTTGCAGGTGGCTTACTCGCTGCTTTCTTTGGTGGTTCATTTGATGGTATCCAGTTTATGGATATTCTCATTATCGGTGTGATTGCATTTGTATTGTTTAAATTATTTAAAGCAATGCGTGCAAATAAAGGCACTCCGATGGGGCATCGTGAATCTTATGCAGGAAACTCTCCTCGACAGCAGCCACAACAAGCACAACAGCAATATCGTCAAGCGACAGGTTCGCAATCTCAACCACAAAATGGTGGTTTTGAGTCAACCGATAGTGATGTGCCATTTAATTTGCCGCCTAACTTTAATATGAATGCATTTTTAAGTGGTTCTCGCGATCACTATCGCATTATTCAAGGTGCATGGAATCATAACGAATTAGCGAAAATCAAAGAGTACGTATCACCTGCGTTATTTGCTGATTTACAAGCTGAACGTGCTAAACTTTCAGGTGAGCAACACACCGAAGTGATGTACGTTGATGCTGAACTTGTACGTGCAGACTATGACGCAAATTCAGCACAGCTAAGTATTAAGTTCTCTGGTCGTTATAAAGATACCCAAGAAGGGATTGAAGAAGATATTAATGATGTATGGCATTTAGAGCGAGATTTAAAAACGCCAAATGCACCATGGTTAATTGTCGGTATTCAAGCTTAATTTAAAAGCCGCTTTTATTAGCGGCTTTTTTATATCTCTCAACAGGTTAGGGCGTTTTTTGTACAATTGTAAACATCCGAAAAAAGAGTTCTAAAATTATGAGCGCGATCGCATTTCACTGATATAAAGATCGTAAGATGTTGATCTTGGCACCTAGTTTTATCACCAGTAACCGCTAGTATTAACTCATGATATTAAATAGGTCAGTCGTTAGACATTGAGATCTAAATAGAGACTAATAAGAGGTCGTTATGCCATACACTCAAGATATTGTTGAAGAAATGAATCTATTAGTGAAATTCCCTATTCATAGCAACATGGAAGGGGTAAAAGTTCATAGTGATGCAAATCCAGCATTGGTTTCAGCTGCTCAACGTTTATATGCGAAAGGATTGGTTACTCAACTGGATGGTGGTTATTTAACACATACTGGTCATCAGGTGGCGGAAAGCGCAAAAATTGCGTTACGTATTCTGACGGGGAAAACGACAGAATAACGCCGTCGCAAGATAGTGAGCATTGATCAAGTCATTTGCTCTAATTCTGTAATTATCGTTAAAGCTTGCTCATTGGTTTTTCCACAAATATCAGGGCAAGCTTTAAAGTGGTGGCATACAGCAGGGCGTTCAGCTTTGCCAAAAAGTTTACATAAATTTTGCTCATTGAGTTGAACGCAAGGGACACCTGCAGGCTTGCCGTTGGGCATTCCTGGTATGCTTGATGAGATACTTGGAGCTATACAGCAGGCACCACAGCCAAGACGACATTCCATCAATCACTCTCTTCATTGTTTAAATTGGCTGCGCAAATTACCACTCCTTATTCATAAGATCAAAATTAAAGAACTATTTCAGCGATATATTTACTTTATTTCTATAAATAATAATAGCTCTCATTTCGATGCTGTTGTTGATTAATAGGTAATTTAAATTTGCAGTTTACCGTCAGGATCGCTATAAACACCGCGCTATAATAAAATAGTAAATGGTAATTTAGCGCTGTTATAAAGCGCGTAACGTGAATTCGGTGTAGGTATCATGACGCATTTTTGGCAAGAAAAAGACTTAGCAACAATGACCGATCAGGAGTGGGAATCACTTTGTGACGGTTGTGGTAAGTGCTGTCTGCATAAGCTTATTGATGATGATACAGATGATATCTATTACACCAATGTGGCATGCAGTTTATTAGATAATAAAACATGTTCTTGTAAAGATTATCCTAATCGTTTTGAATCCGGAGAAGAATGCCTAAAGTTGACTCGTGATCGTATTGATGAGTTTGTTTGGCTTCCTGAAACGTGTGCATACCGTTTATTAGCAGAAGGAAAACCATTACCTGAGTGGCATCCACTGCTCACTGGTTCAAAAGAAGCGATGCATAAAGCCAACGAATCGGTACGCGACAAGATTGTGTACGAAATTGATGTGATTGATTGGGAAGATCACATCACAAACCACCCCTTACGTCGTTGATTTTAAAGATATATATTAAAGGCTCGTTAGATAACGAGCCTTTTTTGTTTATTTTTATAATCATTTAAAGCAGTGTTCTATCGCCTTGCTCAGTGAAAATAAAATTAACGCCTAGTTTATTATCTGCATTGAGTTCTTGTTCGATAACGGTTTGTGGATTCGTGCCTTTCTTTAAGCTGTGTTTAATGTGTGTGATGATCACATTAAGATCTTTTAATGGTTGTTCACCACCAACATAGCTTGCCAATGAATCTAATTCTGCGAGTAACCATTTTGGTGTTAAGTGACCAAATAGTAATTTATCTGGTGTGCTATTGCTAAAAGAAGTCTCAATGAAGATCCCTTTTAGTTTCTTTTGCTGAATATACGGTGCAATCTGTTGCCAAATAGTATCTAACGCCGTGCTTTTTTCGACCGCGTCAGGACCAGTATCCCCTAAATAAATGACCACTTCGTTGGCGACATTTTTAAATAAGAATGCGGTAGATTCTGCGCCTGAATGACTTAATGGAAAGGCTTTTACTTTTAATTCGGTATTGGCAACGGGTAACCACTGGTTGATAGTCAGTGGTGCTAACTCATATTTGCCGAGTTTAAAGCCTTCACCTTGGCTCGTAAAATTAGGCCATGCCTTCCAATTAAAATAATCTTGGCTGATAGTTTGATGAACAGACGGAAGGGCATAAATAGGTTTATTGCTGTCATCTGGCGAAGCAATAATAAGTCCTGCAATATGATCAAGGTGGGCATGACTAATAAAGTAGCCCTGAATTTTCTGGGTTAGGATATAACCTTCTTGGGTGTAAGGGCTGGATATCGGTGCCATCATGTCATTGAATGCATCTTTATTGGTCGCAGCGATAAGCCCATTGACAATGCTACCAGCATCTAAGGTTATGTAATTGTTGTCAGTGTTTGATTTCAGCATAAATGCGGTCAGGTTGCCGTCTTGGATCCCACCTTTAGCGCCAAGTGTAATAACATCAAACCCAGCAAAACTGAATGATGAATAGCAACACAGTGCAGCCATAATTAAATGTTTGTTCATAAAAATCCATACTGATAAGAAATGGTTTTAGTGCTGATAAACGCTAAAACGTAACTTGAAAGAGTCCTAATACAGCGAGATATATACAAAATACACGGTTGGGAGCAAAGTAATTTTTATAAGAAGTGAGAGATAGCTGAAATAAAATATAGTCTAATAAATAAGTATGCTAATTAGGCTGATTAGTGAGGAAATGATTACAACGTGTTAAAGGAATTGCATTGACGAGGATCGTCAGTTTATAGCCTTTTCTTAAACTATTTAATACGTTGTGCAGAGGTGCGATGTGTAAAACCGTCAAGTTGAACGGCATGGCCTGCCATTTATGCACAAGTGTGAAGAATGGGGAGTATTCAATGATGGTGGAAGGTAAAAGAAGACAGCCTAATTAGGTTGGGCTGTCCATTGATGCTACTGCTACTGCTACTGCTACTGCTACTGCTGCTGCGCGCGCTGAAGCACTTCGATGATGGGGGTAGCTTTATTTAAGGCGCGAATATCGGTAAATAATAATTTCGCTTGGGGGTACTCATGACGTAGGTAAGAGAACCATTGCTTTACCCTATTAGGGTAGTAAAGCCCTTTATCTCCTTTGATCTCAAATTGAGAGTAAGTTAATAATAAAGAGAGTACTTCTTCCCAACTCATATGCGCTTGGTTATGTTTTACGACATTGCCTAAATTTGGCAAATTAAGCGCGCCGCGACAGACCATTAATGCATCTGTATTGGTGGCAGATAGGCATGCTTGACCATCCTGATAATTCCAGACTTCGCCATTAGCAATAATTGGGATAGTGACACTTTGTTTAAGCTGCTTAATATAATCCCATTTAATCGTCTCTGCACGGTAACCATCTTCTTTAGTACGCGCATGGACCACCATTTCATCTGCGCCGGCTTGGGCAATAGCATCTGCAATTTCAAAACATTGGGCAGGATCATCCCAGCCTAAACGTACTTTTGCCGTTAAAGGCTTAATGGGATTGACAGCAGCGCGACAAGCTTTAACTATTTGATAAATACGCTCTGGCTCTTTTAGCAAAACAGCACCACCACGACTTTTATTGACCGCTTTTGCTGGACAACCAAAGTTAATATCAACACCAGCAGAGCCTAGTGAACATGCACGCTGCGCATTTTCAGCCATCCAGTTAGGATCTTGTCCTAAAATTTGTACCCGCACAGGGGTACCTGAGCGTGTTTTTCCACCTTGACGTAACTCGGGACATAGACGATAGAAAACACTGCTAGGCAATAGGCTATCAATGACACGGACAAATTCAGTGACACAAAGATCGTAGTCATTAATTTCAGTCAGCATCTCACGCATTAAATGGTCTAAGACGCCTTCCATCGGGCCTAAAATAACTCGCATAGTGGTTATAGCTCTGCTCGGTAATTACATATAAGGGGCAAGATTCTAGTGCGAGAGGGTTAATTTGTCACCATTGATTTTAAATAGTGCGGAGTTGATGACCCGAAACAATGGTTTTTTGCTCAAGTTGATGTTGTTGACAAGATAGCGCCATTTTCACCATGCTACGTGCCACGCACTCAGCTGGTATTGGGGAGAAATGCTTTAGGGGACCGACAACCAATGGATTGATCACATCAAACACGTGTTGTAATAATTGCTCGTCAGTACGCATTTCACTGCGCTCACCTTTTAAAGGGCCTGGTCGAATAAAAATACAGTGTTCAAATCCCATCTTAGTGATTGCTTGCTCCATTTTTCCTTTGCAGCGTAAGTAGTGGGAAGGAGAGCGGCTTGATGCACCAAGACTGGATACGACAATAATGTGTCTAACGCCCAGATTTTTCATTGTGGTGGCGACATCTTTTACCAAATCGAGATCAACTGCTGCAAGTGCCGATTTACTGCCCGCCTTACGTTTTGTCGTACCTAAACAAATGAAGCCATATTGCGGCTGAGGCGTTTCGTGCTCCCAGTTATTTATTCGAAGGAGCGGATCAATGATTTGGTGTAATTTACTGCTGTGAAACGGTAAATCACGACGAGACAGAGCATAAATATGTTTAAATTTTTTATTGGCAAGTAACTGGTGTAAGAGTTCATCTCCAACTAAACCACTCGCGCCAGCAATGATTGCATTTAAATCGTGATTATCCATGGCTATTCCCATCGCATAGATTATAAATGATGACATTTATCTGTAATTAAACAGAATATATGTTTAATTTCGCTGAACTGCATCAAATATCAAGTAATTAGCATAATAAATTTTTAATCAGCACGACTTACATTGTTATCAGAAACAATCAATATTGCGATTTATTCTACTCAATAAGTGATGATATGAAGTTAAAGGATGAGTTCAGGTATAATGGCGATAGAAACTTTTATTGGAAATTATCATGAATACATTAATGACACTCCCAACTGGCTGGGATGGCATGTCTGCTCCTTTTATTGAAGGCGCGTTATTTGCTGCAAATGCAAACCCGAAACCTATGGAGCCAGAGATTTGGTTACCTGTGTTATTAACTGGTGTTGTCACAGAAGATAATGATATAGCGCTTTCAGAAACCGATAAAGTTGCCGTATTAAACCACTTTGAAATGCAGTATCGCACAGTAAAAGCGGGTGAATACCAATTACCGGTAGAGCTTAAATGGCAAGAAAGTGGTGATACAAATGAGGCACTTTCACAGTTTGCTCAAGGCTTTTTAGCTGTTTGGTATTACATTGAACCAAACTGGGAAGAGATGTCGATTTCAGATGGCACAATGCGTATGTTATCAGCATTACTGACAACGCTAATGTTATGTGTTGATGAAGCGGGTACTCTGGAACAAATGGAGCAAGCGGGCGTAACAGGAATGCCTGCACCAAGTGAGCTTTATTCGCAACTACCATTGATGCTAACTGAAGTAATGATGGCTGCGGATCAACTTCAAATTGGCGCAGGAGCACAAGCGATTAACCCTTATAAAAATATTGGTCGTAATGATCCTTGCCCATGTGATAGCGGTAAGAAATTCAAACAGTGCTGCGGTAAGTCACATTAATGCAAAAGCTTAAAACAATCGTTGTTGTTGCGGGAGTGATTGAGAAAGAAGGTAAGTACCTACTTGCTCAGCGATTAGATAATGCGAGCCAAGGTGGTTTATGGGAATTTCCTGGCGGTAAAGTTGAAGTGGGGGAATTACCAGAGTACGCATTAGAGCGTGAGCTTATGGAAGAGTTAGCGATCACGACTAAAACACAACAATGGTTGGCTGATAGCGTGTTTGATTACGGTGATAAAATCATTGAATTAAAAGGTTATTTAACTCGATGGTGTGAAGGCGATATTGTATTAAATACGCATCAAGCAATGGTATGGGTGAGTTTAAACGAATTTAAACGTTATCCATTATGTCCTGCTGATTACCCTATTCTAACCGCCTTAGAACAACATGTATTAACGAAGTAACGACTAACAAAAAAGCGAAGCCTAAATTGTTAGTCTTCGCTTTTTCTGTCTTATTTATTCGCTTCGAACTTAAGCTGATTTCTTACCGAAGAGCTGCGCGATAACCATGACAGCCCAAACAATGAGGTTTCCAGCAAAAATAACAACCAACCATTGTGGCATCGTAAGTGTTAAGAAATGCCAAACAATTTTTGCACAATCACCGTATGCTTCAAACATCCAAGGAGCCCAATGATTTATTGGCGCCCAGCTTGGAAATCGGACGAATAAATCACAGGTTGCAAATGGTGATGGGTTTAACTGAAAACCCACATGTTGATAGGCCAATACAACACCACGGTATGCACAATATCCCCAACCGGCTAAACCAATCCAACGGAAAAAGGCATTTTGAGGGGCGAGAAGACCAACAAGAGCGGCAAAACCGATCCCCATCATCGCGACACGTTCATAAACACACATCACACACGGTGCAAGGTTCATTACATGTTGAAAGAATAGGGCACAACCTTCAAAGGTAACAATAGAAAGAAGTAGTAGCAGCCATGCTAAACGTGATTTTGAAAAGGTATTGAGGTATTGCATCATCGATACTCTACGTACTAATTAAGATAAAAGAAAACCCTGAACTATCAGGGTTTTCATATACGTTATGACACTAATCTAACACCAATATTCAATCATAGCTTTATAGAGAAGTAAATCATCTGTCAATTTCGCTATTGTGAATTAGTGAGCAAGTGCAGGTATTGTTGCGGCAGCTGATGATGCATCAGTGATCCAGCCCATGGTATAGAACCAATCTGTCATAGGAACTAGCATTAGCTCAATGCCGGCTAAACCTACGGATGCAAGAACAATAGTGTAAGGTAACGCCATGTATACCATACGACCGTAAGAAAGACGGATAAGTGGTGCAATAGCAGAGGTTAAAGCAAACAGGAATGCCGCTTGACCATTTGGCGTTGCTACTGATGGTAAGTTAGTACCTGTATTGATAGCAACGGCTAACATATCAAACTGACTACGGTTAATAACACCGTTTGTTAGCGCGGTTTTTACTTCGTTAATATATACCGTACCAACGAATACATTGTCTGAAACCATCGATAGCAAGCCATTCGCAATGTAGAACATAGTAAGCTGTGAACTACCTTCAAGGCTTAACACCCAATGAATAATAGGTGCGAATAGCTGTTGATCAATGATGACTGCAACGACAGAGAAGAACACAGCAAGTAGTGCGGTAAAGGGCAGTGCTTCTTCAAATGCTTTACCCAAAGCGTGCTCTTCGGTGATCCCAGTAAACGATGTTGCCAAAATAATAACGGTTAAACCGATTAAACCCACCGCAGCCAAGTGCATTGCAAGGCCGATAATTAACCATACTGCTATTGCCGCTTGAATAATCAATTTCGCGTAGTCAAGGTTAGTACGTGATTTACGTTCTTCATTATCAAAGTCGACTAAGATTTGGCGAACATTTTCAGGTAATTCAGCACCATAGCCACAAATTTTAAATTTCTCAACCAGTGCACAGGTTAACAAGCCACAGAAAAAGACAGGGACAGTAACGGGCGCCATACGAATAATAAACTCACCAAAATCCCATCCGGCTTGATCGGCAATAATTAAGTTTTGTGGTTCACCCACCATTGTCATTACGCCACCTAGCGCGGTACCTACACCAGCATGCATTAGCAAACTACGTAGGAAAGCGCGGTAGTTTTCTAAGTCATCGCGGCTGAGCTCTGGAACGTGATTATCATTGGTATGATCATGATTAGAATGAGGATCTTGCCCTGAAGCAACCTTATGATAAATGCTGTAGAAACCTACCGTTACACTGATAACAACCGCAATAACGGTTAGAGCATCAAGGAAAGCGGAAAGAAAAGCGGCCATCACACAAAAAGCGAGAGAAAGTAAAATTTTAGAGCGGATGCCGATTAATATTTTAGTAAACATGAACAACAAAAGCTGTTTCATGAAGTAGATACCCGCGACCATAAAGACCAGTAAGAGTAAAACTTCAATATTTGCAACAAGTTCATGTTTTACTTGATCTGGGCTTGTCATTCCAATAGCAACAGCTTCTATTGCCAATAACCCACCAGGTTGTAATGGGTAACACTTTAATGCCATTGCGAGAGTAAAGATGAATTCAATTACTAACAACCAGCCAGCAACAAACGGATCAATAAGAAAAAAGACAATAGGGTTAATGATCAAAAAAGTAATGATTGCAATTTTGTACCAGTCAGGTGCCTTACCCAAAAAATTTTTGATAAAGGCATTCCCTAGCGATATAGCCATGTGTTGGATCTCTTTATTATTAGCGCAAAATAGTATGGATCTGATGTTGGCTAAATGCCTTGATTGATCAATCAGCAGGGTAATCAGTCGCTTCTTGCAAAAGATTAATGGTCGAGATTGAGGTATCAAAGTTAAACAAGAATATGGTTCTCGGATGTTTTAACTTTCTTAGGCAGCAGCTTCCATTCGCTCCCAGTTCATCTTTATATAACTCTACCGTTTAAGAGGTATTAGTCAATAAGTTAAACAATAATGCAATTATTTCGTTACATTTTCATCTTGAAATGGGAGTTGAATATGTCAGTGTTATAAACCGCACAGTATACAGAAAATATGACTGGAATTGTTAGATGCATTCAAATTCCCTTTTTTTTAGTGATCAGTTTAACAATATCGTTGTATTTTTATACTTCTCTTTCATGTTCATGTCAGAGTTAATAGTGAGGTTTCTTCTAATAAGAAACTAGTGGTATGATGAGTGCAATTATAAAAGTGCATGAAGCGAACTGGATTTTACTTAGATGGTCATTAAGGCAGATAGCCCAGCGACATTTGCTGAGAAATATATTATTGAAAGCATTTGGAATAATCACTTTCCTCAGGGGTCGATTCTTCCTGCTGAGCGTGAACTTTCAGAGTTAATTGGCGTAACTCGAACAACATTACGTGAAGTATTGCAGCGTTTAGCACGTGATGGATGGTTAACCATCCAACATGGTAAGCCAACACGTGTTAATAACTACATGGATACTTCAGGTTTAAATATCCTTGATACCTTAGTGACACTAGATGGGCAGGATGTTCAACGAGTATTAACCGATCTTCTTGCTGCTCGAACTGACATTAGTAGCGTATTTATGCGTTATGCTGTAAGAGGTAATGCAGAAGAATCAAGTCTTCTAATTCAGCATGTCATTGACTCAGTTGAAAGACTTCGAAAAGCATCAAGCTTTGCTGAGTTTATTGAAAACAGCGATGATCGTATTGATCTTATTCAAGAAGTTAAAAAAATCGTAGATAAATACGGCAAAGATGATCCACAGCTTTGTGAAGAAATTTGTTTAGCTCGTGCGTTCAACTATTATGATTATCGTCTATTCCAAGGTATGGCGGGTAAGTCTGGTAATACACTTTATGTTTTAACTATTAATGGCTTACGTAAAATTTATACGCGTGTTGGTGGTTATTATTTTATGAAGCCAGAAGCATGTGAATTAGCATTAAACTTCTACCGCGACATGAAATCATACTGTGATGAAAATAAACCAGAGCTAGTTGCTGATCGTATTCGTTTATATGGACGTGAAAGTGGTGCGATCTGGTATAGTCACCGTGTTGAAATTTCAAAATATATGTACGAAGAAGAGCAATAATTTAAAATTACTGCGGCGAATATTAGACCAAGTGTTAAGCACTTGGTTTTTTTATGCCTGTATTTCTGCTGTTTAAATCAGCATCTTGATGTAAATAGGAATGCTTGAAGGTGAATAACTTGATTGTAAGTTGATTGTATAGTTAGCATAACTAATAATTAAGGATTAATTATGTTAATAAAATGGTCAGTATGGCAAGCAGTGAAGTGTACCGAATTGGTTCCGTAACCTACGACAGTTCCACACGAACTCTTACTCATGACAATGGACAGACAGAGTATTTTACGCCTCGTGTGAGTGATGTATTTTTACTTTTACTGGCGCACCAAGGAAAATGTGTAGAAAAAGAGTTTTTATTATCTCAGTGTTGGGGAGATACGATTGTATCTGAGCAGGCCTTAACGAATGTGATTTCTAAACTTAGAAAAGTATTAGCCAATCATGCTTTAGAGATGATTACGATCACAACCGTCAGTAAATCAGGGTATTTACTTGAAATAAAAGAAAAAAGTTTTATAACTCAATGCCACCAAGAAAGTTGCGATATTACACCTGAACCAGTTTCAGAGGATGATGCTATCGAGAAAGGTGATGATAAGATTAAAGAAATAAAACTGTCATTCTATGCTCATAAACGTTTTTTTTATTTGCTACTTTTTCTGACTGTTGTGTTAGTAAGCATATTTATTTATACAAATAATAAAATACATTCATTACCGTATTTTATTGATACTAAAAATTATAGTAATGAACTCAGTATTGGTAGTAATAATATATATTTCAATAATATCGATAAATATAAGGTTGATAAAGTTTTCTTTATTAAAGATATAAAGAAAGGTGTTTCATCAATATGTGACTCTAAGGTTTTTATACAATTTTAGTATAATACGAGAATAGCGAACAATACGGCAGTCGTAGTGTTTATAATTACATCAGATGGTAGAACATTTAATTTTAGAATGTCAAAATTTATTAATGGTAGATTTTCTAAACAGTTAAATGACTATTTGAAGAGTAAAAAAGTAGTATGTTGAAGTATATTAATGCAGTATTAATGGTCGTTTTTTTTCTCCTTATATTAGGTCTTTGTTACTTATTTACAAATAAAGATAATTTAGTGTCAACGACATGGGTATGCGACCAAATAAAGTCGGGGTTTATATCAAAATCTTATACTAAATATAGTCATATATCTGAAAGTATGATCTTAACATTTAGCTCTAAAAGAAGCTTTTTGATTAATGAATTTATACAAGCTCAGGAAGGGGATGATGAGTATAAGCTGATGGAGCTTTATTATGAAGGCGACTATATACAAACGAGAGAACATTTAACCTTGAATTTTAATCGTGTTAGAATTTTAAAAGAACATGATGATCCTAATTTAAATAGAGCCTATAAAGATTATGAAGGCTACAGCATCTATTATCGCTATAAGAGAATAGATAATAGATTGTATTTTTTCACTGATAGCAAAAATGAAGCGTTTGATATGGTTTGTTATACCGACAAGCAGTAACCAATTTAAATGTATCATTATGATTTTGTTTGTTTTTTATGTTGATTTATTTTTAGTGTAGTTAAGGTTTGGTTTTCGTTTGTTTTTTTTATACATGATTTACTAAGCTGGGCACCTCTTTTGTAAAGCAGTTTAAAACGTAAAAATATGAAAAAATTATTATTAGTGACACTTATTGGCACACTAACTTCATCTTATGCTTCAGCATCTGAAAACCCATCTAATAAATATAATGGTTTTTATATTGGTGCTGGTGTGGGTACTACTGATTTTCATTATGATAAATCACTTACAAACAGTTTTGAAAATAACCACGAAATTGGTTATTCAAATAAAGCTGATGGTGAAAGTTATAAACTAATTACGGGTTATCAGTTTAACCGCGTAGTTGCTTTAGAAGCGCAATACACGACCTATGGTGATATTAAAAATACATTAGAAGTAAAAGGTCACAAGTTCACTGGTAAAACAGAGCATCAATCTTTCAGCCTAGCTGCAAACTTGGGTTATACCTTTGATAATGGTTTACGCCCTTTTGCTCTTGTTGGTTTAGGTCAAATCTCTGTTAAAGAGCCTGGATTTAAAGATGATGGTGGTTTAATTCGTTTAGGTGCGGGTTTCGAGTATCAAATTAAACAAGCACCAGGTTTAGGTATTCGAACAGCTTATGAAGCAGACTTCTATACACTTGAAGCGACGAATAAAGATTATGATATGTCTGTTGGCTCTTGGTACTTAGGCGCAACCTATAAGTTTTAATTACTAATTTACTCTAATAAATAAAACGCCACTGAAATTAAAGATTTCAGTGGCGTTGTTTTTAACGAGAGATAGAAAATTTAAATCTCAGTATTATATTGTGTCTTAATTGGACAAGTCGCAATGATTTGGGTACGTCCGTCCGGTAATTCTTCTTCTAATGTAACATCAAATCCCCAAAGTCGATGAAGATGTTTAATTACTTCTTTATGGCTATCACCAAGTGGGATCCGATTATGGGGAATATAGCGTAGTGTTAATGAGCGATCACCGCGCAAAGCAACATCCCAGACTTGAATATTGGGTTCATTATTACTGAGGTTATATTGTGAAGAGAGTTTTTCTCTTATCGCACGATAACCTTCTTCATTATGTATAGCGCTCACTTCAACATAGTTATGACGATCATCATCATTTACTGCAAAAAGTTTAAAATCTCGCATAACTTTAGGTGAAAGAAACTGGCTAATAAAACTTTCGTCTTTAAAATTTTCCATCGCAAAATGTAGGGTATCAAGCCAATTAGATCCTGCTATATCAGGAAACCAATGCTTATCCTCTTCTGTAGGATTTTCACATATTCGACGTATATCTTGAAACATAGCAAACCCTAAAGCATAAGGGTTTATACCACTGTAATAGGGGCTGTTATATTCAGGCTGGGCAACAACATTAGTGTGACTATGGAGAAATTCCATAATGAAACGCTCAGTCACCAAGCCTTCATCATAGAGGTGATTAAGAATCGTGTAGTGCCAAAATGTCGCCCAGCCTTCATTCATAACCTGAGTTTGTTTTTGAGGATAAAAATATTGGCTTATCTTACGTACTATCCGGACTAATTCACGTTGCCAAGGTTCAAGCAACGGAGCGTGCTTTTCGAAGAAATAGAGAATATTTTCCTGTGGCTCAGAAGGAAATCGTGTTTCTTCAATCACGGTTTCTTTTTCGGCTTGAACAGGAATGGTGCGCCATAGCGAATTAACTTGTGATTGAAGGTAATCTTCACGGGCTTTTTGACGCGCCTTTTCTTCGACTAATGAAATTTTTTGTGGGCGTTTGTAACGATCCACACCGTAGTTCATTAATGCATGGCAGGAATCAATGAGCTTTTCGACGTCATTGACGCCGTATTTCTCCTCACATTCAGTAATGTACTTTCGAGCAAAGAGAAGATAATCGATGATTGAACTTGCATCAGTCCATGTTTTAAACAGGTAATTACCTTTAAAAAATGAATTATGACCATAGCAGGCATGTGCCATTACTAAGGCTTGCATTGTGATGGTGTTTTCTTCCATTAAATAAGCGATGCAAGGGTTCGAATTGATAACGATCTCATAAGCGAGTCCCATTTGCCCATGCTTATAGCCTCGCTCGGTTTCGATAAAACGTTTACCAAAAGACCAATGATGATAATTGATGGGCATACCAATGCTTGAATAGGCATCCATCATTTGTTCGGCAGTAATGATCTCAATTTGGTTCGGATAGGCATCTAGGCGATAGTGCTCTGCAACTCGCTTGATCTCGACATGGTATTGTTCTAATAAGTCGAAGGTCCAATCCGGTCCATCGCTGAGTGTTTTTGTTTTTGTCTTTGTATTCATGACTAAGATCCCCTTAAAGCGCGTGATACCGGCCAGAAAGAGTAGCGATATTGTTTCAATATCGCTGACTATCGTTTAGTAAGCTTTCAAATATTAACTTACTTGTTTTTTAAATAGCTCTCTAAATACTGGGAAAATATCATCTACAGTCCGTATGTTTTGCATCGCAAAATTATCATGGCTGTTATGTAGCGCTTCATACTCACGCCATAATGTTTGATGTGCTCGTCGTGTGATTTCTATGTATGAGTAATAACGTGAAAATGGCAATATATGCTTATCTAATAGCTCTCGACAACCGGGTGAGTCATCAGCCCAGTTATCGCCATCAGAAGCTTGAGCCGCATAAATATTCCACTCTTCAGGACGATATCGGTCTTTTACAATATCATTCATCATACGTAGTGCGCTTGAAACAATGGTGCCGCCAGTTTCCTGTGAATAGAAAAATTCGTGTTCATCCACTTCTTTTGCTTGGGTATGGTGGCGAATAAAAACAACATCCACATTTTTATAGGTACGGTTTAAAAAGAGATAAAGCAAAATATAAAAACGTTTAGCAATATCTTTTGTGGCTTGATCCATCGAGCCTGATACATCCATCAAACAAAACATCACCGCTTGACTTGATGGTTGCGGTCGGCGTTCATAATTTTTATAGCGAAGATCAAAGGTATCAATAAATGGTGTTCTATTTATTTTTTGTTTCAATGACTCGATTTCTTGCTTTATCCTTTCTTCTTCAAAAGGTTGTGCAGGTTCAGTGTTAAATAATAAAGTGAGCGCTTGCTCTAAATCACGCAGTTTTCTTCTTTTTCCTGCGGTCATTGCGGTACGTCTTGCTAATGAATTTTGCAAGGTTTTCACAATGGCAATATTTGCGGGAACACCTTGTGATTTATAGCCTGAACGGAAGGTTTTCCACTCGACTATTTTGTTCATTTGGTTTTTTTGTAAATTAGGTAATTCAAGATCTTCAAATAAAAGATCAAGATATTCATCTTTAGATATTTGGAAAACAAACTCATCATTGCCTTCGCCATCAGGACTTGCATCTCCTTTACCAGCCCCACCTTGACCAGCGCCACCTGGCGGTCGCTCGATACGATCACCGGGTGTGAATTGGTCGTTGCCAGGGTGGACAACATCACGTTGTCCACCTTTACCTTGATGAAAGCTAGGTTCTCGGATATCACGAGATGGGATAGTGATATCTTCACCACTATCAACATCCGTGATCGAGCGTTTATTTACCGCATCAGCAATAGATTCTTTTATTTGCTGCTTATGGCGGCGTAAAAAGCGCTGGCGATTAACCGTACTTTTATTTTTACCATTGAGCCTGCGGTCGATAAAATATGCCATAGCTCCCCCTTATTTCATTTGCAGCTGGTTTACGACGATTTACGTACGCGTAAATACCATTCAGACAATAAGCGTACTTGCTTGCGGGTATAGCCTTTTTCCATCATACGAGCGACGAAATCATCATGTTTCTTTTGCTCATCTGTTGATGTTTTTGCATTAAATGAAATAACAGGAAGTAGCTCTTCAGTATTTGAGAACATCTTCTTCTCTATGACTGTTCTGAGTTTCTCATAGCTGGTCCAGTTGGGGTTTTTGCCTGCATTGTTTGCTCTAGCACGTAAAACGAAGTTAACAATTTCATTTCGGAAATCTTTAGGGTTACTGATCCCCGCTGGTTTCTCTATTTTCTCTAATTCGTTATTAAGTGCTTCGCGATTAAAGAGCTGTCCAGTTTCAGGATCACGGTACTCTTGGTCTTGAATCCAGAAGTCGGCGTAGCTGACATAGCGGTCAAAAATGTTTTGACCATATTCGGAGTAAGATTCGAGATAAGCGGTTTGGATCTCTTTACCAATGAACTCGACATACTTCGGTGTGAGGAAGCCTTTTAAGTGCTCAAGGTATTTTTCAGCAATGTCTTGTGGAAATTGTTCACGTTCAATTTGCTGCTCAAGCACGTAAAACAAGTGAACAGGGTTTGCTGCAACTTCTGAATGATCGAAGTTAAAGACCCGCGATAAAATCTTAAAGGCGAAACGAGTTGATAACCCATTCATACCTTCATCGACACCTGCGTAATCGCGATATTCTTGGTACGATTTTGCTTTTGGATCGGTATCTTTTAGTGTTTCACCGTCATAGACTCGCATTTTTGAATACACACTTGAGTTTTCAGGCTCTTTCAAGCGAGACAGAACGGTGAATCGAGCAAGGATCTCAAGCGTACTTGGTGAGCAAGGCGCGGCTGATAGCTCACTATTTTCAAGTAGTTTTTGGTAGATTTTTATTTCTTCAGAAACCCGTAAACAATAAGGGACCTTGACGATATAAACACGATCTAAGAAAGCCTCATTCGTTTTGTTATTTCTAAAGGTTTGCCATTCTGACTCATTAGAGTGAGCAAGGATCATTCCATCGAAAGGTAATGCGGATAACCCTTCAGTACCGTTGTAGTTACCCTCTTGTGTTGCGGTAAGAAGTGGGTGAAGTACTTTTAACGGCGCTTTAAACATCTCAACAAACTCCATTAAGCCTTGGTTAGCTTTACATAGAGCACCTGAATAACTATAAGCATCAGGATCGTCTTGAGAATAATGTTCAAGTTGACGTATATCTACCTTACCAACTAGCGATGAAATATCTTGGTTATTTTCATCTCCCGGTTCAGTTTTTGCGATACCGACTTGGTCAAGGATGGACGGACGCACTTTCACCACTTTAAATTGTGTAATATCGCCACCAAATTCATGGAGTCGTTTTGCCGCCCACGGTGACATGATGGTATTTAAATAGCGTGATGGAATATTGTATTCATTGGCAAGTAGATCACCATCTTCTGATTTATCAAATAAACTGAAAGGGTGATCATTAACTGGGCTACGCTCACCATTTGCCGTTAGAATATAAATAGGCATTTTCTGCATTAAGCTTTTTAATTTTTCTGCTAGCGACGATTTACCACCGCCGACAGGGCCTAATAAATAAAGAATTTGCTTACGCTCTTCAAGCCCTTGGGCTGCATGTTTGAGGTAAGAGACGATTTGTTCTATCGCATCTTCCATACCGTAGAAGTCTTCAAACGTTTTATAACGAGAGATGACCCGATTAGAGAAGAGACGGCTAAGATATGGGTCTTGTGCGGTATCAATCATTTCTGGTTCGCCAATCGCCATCAATAGACGCTCTGCGGCGTTGACGTAGGCGCTGCGATCGTTACGACAAATATCAAGGAATTCTTGTAATGAAAGTTCTTCGTCCTTGGATTCTTCATAGCGATGACGATAGTGGTCAAAAATACTCATGGTATGCCCCCTGAATCGTTCTTTGATCATTTAGACAGGACGAAAATCAACCTCTTTTGCATCCCTTACTGTAAGCCTAGACCGAACTAATCAATTTGCTGTACTGAGTTAATGATTTCTAAATAAAAAATAGCTTGTGATAACGGTTTAAAACTGGATGTTTTTTAACCGTATATTTTTACTATCCTCTTATGGGATGGGTTCTGCAAGCGCTTTTGACGCTAAAATGCTTTTGTTTTTTATTGTTAATATGTAAATCTACTGTTAATTATAGTAATTAATGAAGAATCTTGTTTTTGTGGATTATGTTGAAGTAAAAAACTATAAAACTTTTTTGTGTTGAATTATTGTTTTGGTCTATTGGCTTTGTTTGGTTTTATTTGTTTTTTTTTGAATTATTGATAGAGAAGGACAATTATTGAGAATTTTTTTGTGTATTTGAGCCTAAGATATTTTTTTTCCACGAAACAGCTTTCTCTGACATAAGCTGAAATGAAGTCCTAAAAATTGTATAGGTAGGTGGCTTTATGACAATTTCACGTGTCGATACTGTTTCCATTCCGGTTTCGGATCAAAATCAGGCTTTGAAGTTTTATCGAGATGCACTTGGTTTTGAATTGATCCGAGATCATTGTTCGAATAATAAAAAACGCTGGCTGCAATTAGCACCAAGAGGTGCAGAAACGACAATCAGTTTAGTGACGCCATTTGGCGGAATGGAAGCAGGTACAGTGCAAGGTTTAGTCGTACAAACGGATGATATACAGCTAACACATAAAGAGCTCAAGCAACGTGGTGTATTATTATCAAGTATTGTTAATTTAGTCGGTGGTAAGTTTGCTACGTTTAATGATCCCGATGGAAATGGCTGGGTATTGATTGAAGCTTCTGCAAAAATGTATGCTTGAACCACGAGCAATAATATTGCCCGTGGTTCGTTTCTAATTAACGGCTAGAAATCGTTGTCACTAAAGTATGTGACTGTTCAGGCGCTAGCTCAATACTTGGTTGGTGGATTGTTGATTCCACGCATACCATAGTTTCAAAACTATTATCAGCCATATCACCCATACTAATGGATAGAGCTTGCCAAGGGTTCCAAATTACAGCAGCATTGTGACCTTCGTTAGTGACCAAAATTTCACGATTATTGTTTTTATCATTAATCGTGATAGTGGCTTCTGGCTGAGTATATACACGATCAGTTTCGCTGTTGAAGGTCAGTGTAGAACCACCTTCACACGCTTTGCCTTGCTGTGTGCTATCAAGGTAGTTTGGCCCCATTCCTGTAATATCAATATCGTTAATATTGGCAATATCAAAGTAAGTATGCAATGCGCCGCTGTATGACCATGGTTGATTGTCGGTATTAGTCGATGTCAGGCTTACTTTGAGTTCTTGACCGATTTCAAACGTTAAGACGTTTTTAAACTTATGCGGCCAAATCGCATAGGTTTCTTCATTATCTTCCAGTGCTAGGCTGACAATAACGCCGTTTTCATTTTCACGGTGTTCTAATAATGACCACTGCGATGTGCGGGCAAAACCATGAGATGGGGTACCAGCTTGACCAAACCAAGGCCAACAAATTGGAATACCGCCACGTACCGCTTTTGACTGATCAAAAATGGCCTTTTCACTTAACCAAATAATGTCTTTTTCACCTTGTGGTTTAAACCATAACAGGTGGCCACCATGCAGTGAAATTCCAGCTTCAGCAAGAGGGTGGATCACTCGAATGATATTAATCCCTTGATATTCACAAACTGTGACGTTGTCGGATAAAGCGTTAACAGTAGAAAGTTGACGTAGGTTCATCTTCATTCCTTAAAAGTTAAAAGCAGGAAGTGCTTATTTGTTTAGCGTTTATTCGTGCATTAAACATTAAGCAAAAAAACACTTATTTTTCGCTTTAAAATATCAAAAAATATGAAAATTAATTTGTTAAAGCAGTGAAGAGTTCTGATCGTTTTTTGTATTGTACTAGATATAAAAAAGGCGCCGCAAAATGCGCCGCCTTTTTAATTGCTTTCAAAGAAAGCGAGCTAATTGCTTACATTACTTAGAGATGTGAGCGATTAGGTCTAGAACTTTGTTTGAGTAGCCGATTTCGTTGTCGTACCAAGATACAACTTTAACGAAGTTATCAGTTAGTGCGATACCAGCTTTAGCATCGAATACTGAAGTTTGAGTTTCGCCGATGAAATCTTGAGAAACAACTTGATCTTCAGTGTAGCCAAGAACGCCTTTTAGAGCGCCTTCTGATGCTTCTTTCATAGCAGCACAGATAGCTTCGTAAGATGCACCGTTCTTAAGGTTAACTGTTAGGTCAACTACAGAAACGTTAGCAGTTGGAACGCGGAAAGCCATACCAGTTAGTTTGCCGTTTAGCTCAGGAAGAACAACACCTACAGCTTTAGCTGCACCAGTTGATGATGGGATGATGTTCTGAGAAGCACCACGACCGCCACGCCAGTCTTTAGCAGAAGGACCGTCAACAGTCTTCTGAGTAGCTGTAGTTGCGTGAACTGTAGTCATAAGACCAGATTCGATACCGAACTTGTCGTTAAGAACTTTAGCGATAGGCGCTAGACAGTTAGTAGTACAAGAAGCGTTAGAAACGATATCTTGACCTGCGTAAGTGTCTTGGTTAACACCCATAACGAACATTGGAGTTGCGTCTTTAGATGGACCAGTAAGAACAACTTTCTTAGCACCAGCAGTGATGTGCTTACGTGCAGTCTCGTCAGTTAGGAAAAGACCAGTTGCTTCAGCAACAACGTCAACGTTGATTGCATCCCACTTAAGATCTTCTGGGTTACGTTCAGCTGTTACACGAACAGTTTTACCGTTAACGATTAGGTTACCGCCTTCAACTTCAACAGTACCGTTGAAACGGCCGTGAGTTGAATCGTACTTAAGCATGTATGCCATGTACTCAACATCGATAAGGTCGTTGATACCAACAACTTCAATGTCGTTGCGCTCTTGCGCTGCACGGAAAACAAAACGACCGATACGGCCGAAACCGTTAATACCTACTTTAATTGTCATTACAGTTGCTCCACAACTTAATTTCTAATGAAAGATAACTGGTAGTAAAATTACATAATACTACGTGACCCTGCAAGCAAAAAAATCGTTTATATTGCTTAAAATCAAAAAAAAGATCGGATTTAATTTACATTTCGACTACAACGGCGGTAAATCATACAAATACTGTGTGATTTAACAGCGGCGTAATTTTCAATTTTATATCGCTGATAAATACATTAGACGGTTTTTCTTTAAACTGTGAATTTTTAAAACAGCCATATGTGTTACAGTCTTTATAAATAAAAAATATATTTTGAAAAGTAATATTGAGGGAAAGAAGGGAAGGGTGTGATGAAAAATAAACCTGATACTTATTGGCAAGAGAAATTATCAGCAGAGGCTTATCAAGTTTGTCGACAACAGGCAACTGAACCTCCCTTTAGCGGTACGCTTCTTCATAATCATAAAACAGGTGTTTATTCATGTGTCTGTTGTGATTCCCCACTGTTTTCTTCAGCGAATAAGTATGACTCAGGGTGCGGTTGGCCTAGCTTTGATGCGCCTATTGATAACGATTGTATCACTTATTTAGAAGATAATAGTCATGGTATGCAGCGCATAGAAATTCGCTGTAAGCATTGTGATAGTCATCTTGGACATGTTTTTACTGATGGCCCGCAAACAACAGGTGAACGTTACTGTGTTAATTCTGTTTCTCTAATTTTTGCAGATGAATAAAACGTATGAGTGACGGTAATATATAATTATTGACCGTCGCTGAAATAAATATCTAAAATATAACGCTTAAAATTAAATAAGTTTAATGATTAAATCTTGTATGTATCAATTATAAAATTATTTGATATTTGCAATAAAATTTTAATTAATCATTTTTCGTTCATAGCTGCCATTTTGTAAATTATCTAAAATATTGACTGCTTTTTTATTTAAAACCTTCTGTTCATCTTCTGTTAATAAAAATAAGCTGGCGATATTTTTGGCCTCGACTACAGGCATATTCATATCATTAGCAATTAATACCCAGATATAAGCTTCCTTCAGTTTTTTTTGCTGCTGAGATAAGGTTGCCAATGATTTAATAATATCTTGGTTTACTGTTTCATTTTTCTTATAGAGTGAAAGTGCATGATGCAGTAATTGATAGGTTTTATCCTTATCTTTGCTGATGTAGTAGCTGGCAAGCGCAAGCTGAAGATCCGGGGTTTCTAACTCCTTTTTACCTTCGAGAGCGAGAAATTGTTGTTGTGCTTGTTCATCACCTTGACTCCAACGGTAGTAAATAATCTCTGGATCGGTCGACAACGATAGCTCTTTGTTTAGGCGTGTTACATTGTTATAGCTATCGTAGAGTGCGTTCATACGAATAGTCTTTCGATCTTTTAGCTCTGTTGGTTCAATACGAGCGGCATATTCCAAGCAAAAAATGTACTTTTGCGTCGCTTCAAGCTCTTTAAATTTTTCTTGGTCGGTTGGATTTTTCAACACATCATAACGTTGCCAAATTAATCCTGTTCGTTGAATACGACATTGACCATCATTGACGTTGAGCTGGGTACACAATTCAGGATAACTTTCACATAAGCTATCTGTGGTACGGTGTCGTTCAAAACAGCCAGTTAATAATAAGCTCATACTGATCGTTGTGATAAGACGTTTAGTACTGTTTAAGAGCAACCTTGTCGGCACTACTCTTTTTGATGTTTCTATAATTGCGGAGTAATACGCCATAGTGACCTACATGTTGGTTACGAATAAGGATAAATATAACGATGTCATTTGTTGTTATCGACGGATGATCTCGAAAATGGTGAATTTATTTTGATAGAGCTATCAACCTGTGATCGCTATTACAGTTTGAGGGGAAAGCGTTGACTGTTATTACGTATTTTATAAGCTACAGCGATGTACTTAAACAAGCCTGTTAGTATCAAAATGAGGAGTGGATATGGATGTGTCGCAATTATTGAAGGCTATGACGCCAGAAGTTTTTGAGCGGATATCAACTGCAGTAGAAACCGGAAAGTGGCCTGATGGTTCAGTATTAACGGCTAATCAAAGAGATTCTGCTATGCAGGCTGTGATGCTTTATCAGTCTCGCCATAATAGTGATGCGCAACACATGACGGTTGCAGCCGGTGGCGAAATAAAATTTAAGAGTAAAGCTGAATTAAAACGTGATTTTGCTACTCAAGGGACTCTTGGAAAGTCGCCAGAGATAGCTCGCTTTGAACATGATGATATCTAACATTAGACTTTATCATGCAGGTTAGACCATATCATAGCTTCGCAATAGAAACTTTGTAATTGATGATCTTCTTCTGACACAATATTGGCTATCCATGGCTCTTGCTCTATACGGTGTAGATAGTGGTGTAGAGTAGGATAATGGGGTTGCAATCGTAGCCCTGCCATCCATCCCGTTCTAAAAATACTCCAGATACTTATTTCAGCCATTGAGAAATGATCGCCAACATACCCTAGCTCGGGGAGTTGCTCTTCAAGGTAATTCAACACATTAGGAAGATGATGAGTAAGGCATTGAGCCACTGCTTCTTCATCACACGACTTATCTTGCATTTTATCGCGCAATACTTTTTGGTAAAACAAAACGCCACCGAGTAATGACGTGACACGCGTTGCAGCATAAGCTTCAAACCAACGAATTTTCGCTCGTTGTTTAGCGTCGCCCGGATAAAGTGGGGGAACGGGGTAGGTATCGTCAAGATAATGGGCAATAACGGTTGAATCAATGATTGTTGTATCGTTATGTTCAAGTACAGGGACTTTTCCCATTGGGTGGCGTTTGTGCGCAAGCTCTTTTTCTAAAAAGGGGGTGAGAGGTTGGAGTTCATAACGTATCCCTTTGTAATTAAGTGCCAACATGATTTTTCTGACGAAGGGCGAAATAGAGGCACCGTGTAAAATCATCATTGTTTCAACCCATGAAGGTAGATTGCTATTAGCTGTAATTGTAGTTCGGTTGGAAAATTTTGGGGGAGTGGTGTTTTTATTTTATGATAGCTAAAAATAAAAAAGAGCCCGTTCGGCTCTTTTCGTTATTAAACAAGTACTGCTAACTTACAAGGTTAACTCACCACGGAGATCTTGCTGCATCAGCGTGCGCATTGTTTCTATCGGTAAATCTTGGCTGAGTAAGTAATGTAATTTAGCCAATGCCGCTTCAGGTGTCATATCATAGCCACTTAGCACGCCAGCATCCGCTAGCGCACAACCCGTTGCGTATCCACCCATATTAACTTTACCTGATAAACATTGGGTTAAGTTCATGACAATCACACCGCGACTCGATGCTTCTTTTAACTGATCAAGCAGCTCTTTATTTTGAGGCGCATTACCTACGCCAAAAGTCAGTAGGATCATCGCATTTACAGGTTGGCGTAGGGTATTACGTATAACCTCTGGTGAGATCCCAGGATACATGGTGATCACACCAATAGGCTGTGGCGTAATGGTGTGAACTTTAAATTCACCGTTCGGTTTTTTATTTAATTCCGTTCCGCTATTAACGGTTATGTTAATGCCTGCTTCTAATAATGGTGGCAAGTTTGGTGAGATAAACGCGCCAAAACCATCGGCATGAGCCTTAGTACTGCGGTTACCACGGATCAGTTGGTTGTTGAAAAATACGGTCACTTCATTGATCGGGTAATTAGCCGCAATGTGTAACGCATTCAATAAGTTGCTTTGACCATCAGAGCGAAGTTCAACTAACGGGATTTGAGAACCGGTGACAATGACAGGCTTATCTAAATTTTCGAACATAAAAGATAAAGCAGAAGCGGTGTACGCCATAGTATCTGTGCCATGAAGGATCACAAAACCATCATACTTTTCGTAATTATCTTTTATATCGTCAGCAATGCGTTGCCAATCCGCAGGTGTCATATCTGATGAGTCGATTAAAGGTGAATACTCATGGATAGTGAACTCAGGCATTTCTGGGCGATGGAATTCTGGCATGCTAGCTAATTGCTTTTGCATAAAACCTGATACAGGAATATAGCCATGATCAGATTTTTGCATACCAATGGTGCCGCCAGTGTAGGCGATATAAATATGTTTTCTTTCCATTTTTAAGCACAGAGTTAACGGTTGGTGTGCGCATTATACGCAAACTGTATGAAGATGCGAGTTAAGCGATTTTTAGAGTGATACTTATTGCATTGAAATGTGAACTAAGATTGATGTGCTTATCTTTTGAGTTATTTCGGTTTTTATCACTAATGTTGATTGGCTGGCTTATTTAAGCGTTTTTGCATAATAAAAAGCTCGACATATCGCCGAGCTTTTTAATTATTGGTTGCTGATAACGTTTTTGTTACTAGTTAACGGTGCTGCAATTTAAGCAGAACGCATAACGACCATTAGGATCGTTAAAGTTACTAAGAGAAGTCAGATCTTTTGCAACTTTAGTCACTGGCGCTAATGCATTTGGTGTGTCACCAAGAACCATTGCCACAACCTGTGCTTTTACTTCACCTGACATTTCTTTAAAGAATTGCTGGATAGGAGAAAGAGGCTGTTGCATCCAGACCAATTGGTAATCATCTACTTTAGCGAGCGACACCGCTTCCGTTATTGCAGTATCAAAGTCACCGAGCTCATCGACTAAACCACGTTCTTTCGCGTCCTTACCTGTCCATACTCGGCCTTGGGCAATTTTATCTGCTTGCTCAAGTGACATATGGCGGTATTTGCTGACTAAACCAATAAAGCGCTGGTAGCCATTATCAACCCCAAGCTGGAAAACTTTGCCGACATTTTCAGGAAGAGCACGTGTTACGCCGACACCTGAGAAAGGAGTCGTTCCCACCCCATCACTGTAAACGCCTAGCTTTTCTAAGCTTTTTTCAAATGTGGTTAAAATCGCAAAGATACCAATAGAGCCGGTGATCGTTGTTGGTTGTGCGATAATTTTATCGGCACTTGAAGAGATCCAGTAACCACCTGATGCTGCAACACTCGACATCGAAACAACAACAGGTTTCCCCGCCGCTTTTAAGGCATCGACTTCATTACGGATCACCTCAGAAGCAAAGGCGCTGCCTCCTGGGCTATCGACACGTAAGATCACAGATTTAACATCGTTATCAAAGCGAGCTTTGCGAAGTAGTGCTGCAATCGTGTCACCACCTGCTGTACCTTGACTACTCTTGCCATCAACAATGGCGCCACTTGCAACAACGACAGCTACTTTGTTATTGGATGGTTGTTGATCATCAACCAGCATCGATAAGTAATCGTAGTAGCTGATCTGTTTAAAGCTGTGCTCACCGTTATCACCAAATTCTTTGATTAAGATTTGGCTTAATTGAGGACGAGTTACCAACTCATCAACAAGACCCATTTTTTTACTCAGTTGAGCAAAATCGCCATTAACAGCAGTGAGTTGTTCAACAAAGCTGTTCATTTCAGGCGTCAATGATTTAGCATCGATATTGCGGTTTTTCGCCACATCGGAGGTATAAGCATCCCATAATTGATCTAACCAAACCGTATTGGCTTCTTTTGCTGCGGCTGACATGCCATCACGGATATACGGTTCGACAAATGATTTGTAAGTACCGACACGGAAAACGTGAGTAGTGACATCTAGCTTTTCTAATAATGTTTTATAGTAAAGCGTATAGGTGCCATAACCCGTTAACATGATACCGCCATCAGGTGACATAAAGATCTTATCGGCATAACTTGCAAGGTAGTACTGGCTTTGACTGTAATGACCGCCATAAGCATAAACAGGTTTACCGGATGCTTTAAATTCTTGAATGGCTTTTGCAATGTAACGCAGTTTTGTCAGGCTCGTTTCTGGCATGTTTTTAAGATTTAATACAAGGCCAGTGATAGAGCTATCGGTAGTTGCAGTGCGGATGGCTTCGACAATATCGAATAAAACGTTTTGTTCAACAGGTGGTTGCCCCATCACATCACTAATAACGTTATCTAATGGATTATCATAGTTTTTCTGCTCAACAATCGGGCCTGATAGGTTTAGTACCAGCGCCGATGCTTCTGGCTTTTCAGCGTTATCATCGTTATCACTAAAAGCAAAAATAATGGCACCTACAATCAGTAGGAAAATTAAGTTAAGAATAAACTTACGGGCAAAGTTGATTAACTTCCAGATTGTTCTGAAAAACGCTCCAATCCCTTTGAATATGGCTTTCATGGATGCTCTCTTTAATGATTCTTGAGACATATCGTATCGTACTCATTAACTAATTTCAGTAAATTTACTATTAAGAAGAGATATCAAAACAAGGTATTGAATAAATAGCCGTATTGTTAGTCATCCAAGGCATAAGAAAAGTGCGCGAAAGCACAAATGTTAACTTAATGTAAACAAATGTTTGAAATGGCATAACAGGGTTAATATACTGGTCAGACCATAATAAAAAGAGAAGCAAAAGCCATGGACAATAAAGCATACCCTCATTTGTTAGCGCCATTGGATCTTGGTTTTACTACCCTACGAAACCGTGTGTTAATGGGCTCTATGCACACAGGGCTTGAAGAATCACGAGATGGATTTAAAAAATTATCTGCGTTCTATGCCGCACGTGCGCGTGGTGGTGTAGGACTAATTGTCACTGGCGGTTTCTCTCCCAACTTTCGTGGGCGACTACATCCGTTAAGTGCTGAATTTAGTTCATCACGTGCAGCTCGGGCACATAAAAACATTACAGATGCAGTACATAATGAAGGTGGAAAAATAGCGCTTCAGTTACTACATGCTGGGCGCTATGCAATGTCGCCTTTTGCAGTGAGTGCCTCTGCTATTCGTTCACCTATTTCTAAATTCACCCCAAGTGAAATGTCTGAACGTCAGATTTTAAAAACCATCAATGCTTTTGCAAAAAGCGCCGAGCTTGCTCGCGAAGCTGGCTATGATGGGGTTGAACTGATGGGATCAGAAGGCTATCTGATTAATCAGTTCATCTGCCAGCGTTCGAACTTACGTTATGACGATTGGGGTGGGAGTTATGAAAATCGAATTCGTTTCCCACTAGAAATTGTGAAAGCGGTTCGCGCGCGAGTTGGACGTGACTTTATTATTATCTTCCGTCTTTCAATGCTGGATTTAGTTGAGCAAGGCAGTACTCATGAAGAAGTGGTAATGCTTGCAAAGGCTCTAGAACAAGCTGGTGTAACCATTTTAAATACCGGCATTGGTTGGCATGAAGCACGTGTTCCGACGATTGCCACGCAAGTCCCACGTGCCGCATTTGCTTGGGTTACAGAAAGGCTTAAACAAGAAGTCTCTATTCCTTTAGTTACTTGTAATCGTATTAATACCCCACAAGTGGCTGAAGATATTCTATCGTCAGGGCAAGCTGATATGGTATCGATGGCACGACCGTTCCTTGCCGATCCTGATTTTGTCGAAAAAGCCGCGCAAGATCGCGCTGATGATATTAATACCTGTATTGGATGTAACCAGGCCTGTTTAGATCATGCTTTTGTTGGTAAACGTGCGAGTTGTTTAGTTAACCCTCAAGCGTGTTATGAGACCGAACTGGTATTAACCCCGGTAGCACAAAATAGAAAAGTGGCGATTGTTGGAGCTGGACCTGCTGGAATGGCGTGCGCTGTTGCTGTTGCAGAGCGAGGTTTTACCGTCGATGTATTTGAGAAAAATGACCACGTTGGTGGGCAATTTAACCTTGCGATGCAAATACCAGGAAAAGAAGAGTTTAAAGAAACGATTCGTTATTTTACTCGTCGTTTAGAACAAACAGGTGTAAACGTAAAACTTGGTTATGCTGCAACGGAAGATGATTTAGCTAACTATGATGAAGTCATTATCGCAACGGGGGTTAAACCGCGTATTCCGCCTATTCCTGGCGTCGATAATCCTAAGGTTATCGATTATCAAACTTTGATTAGAGATAAAGTACAGTTAGGACAAAAAGTCGCTGTTATTGGTGCTGGTGGTATTGGGGTTGATGTATCTACCATGCTAACCGAGCCTGAAAATCAAAATCTTGATCAATGGCTTGAAGAGTGGGGGATTGATAAAACATTGACTCATGAAGGTGGCTTATTACCGCATGATGAATACATTAGCCCGCGACAAGTATGGTTAATGCAGAGAAAACCGGGCAAAGTCGGTAAAGGTCCGGGCAGAACAACAGGCTGGATCCACCGTAGAACATTAGAAAAACGCGGTGTTGAACTGCTTGGTGGGGTTAGTTATGACAAAATCGATGATGCAGGTTTACATATTACTGTTGAAGGACAATCTCGAATATTAGATGCCGATAATATTGTACTTTGTACAGGTCAAACATCGGTTGAAGAACTGTCAGAAAAGCTCACTGAGCAAGGCATTAATGTTCATGTGATTGGCGGTGCGGATGTTGCCGGAGAGGTAGATGCTAAACGTGTAATTCGTCAAGGTGTTGAATTAGCTGCAAAGCTATAAACAGTAATTAAAGCATTATTGCTCCAAAAGGTGAGGTTTATATCTCACCTTTTTTATATTTTAAAAATAAAAAACTGTAAAAAGCTATTTAAATAGATTTATTACTATTTTTATTTAATTGTCATACTTATGTGTTTTTTTTGATTGTGGGTTATATTTCATTAATTATTATGATGTTGGTCATTAAAAGCATACATAAATACTATGCAATGAGTTTTTATGATTCTTATTTGGTATAATTGTTATCATTTATTGACTTATGAATATTTAAATAATGCCCTTCTATAGATGTAAAGCTTTACAAAATGTATGTTTAGTTGGTTTTTTTTGTCTGTTTTTTCTCTCCGGTTGCAGTATGCCTGGAATGCATTTGAATATAAAAAATAAAGAGATAAAAAACACTAAAAATGAATCTATTTTGAACAAGGTAAATATTTATTATTTAGATAGTAGTGTGATAAACAAAGTAAGAAAAAAAGAAGTAAAAGCTAAGACGAATGAACAGTTACAAACAGATATAAACAATTATAGTTATATTGTTGGACCCACTGATGTATTAAATATTACCGTTTGGAATCATCCAGAGCTAACAATTCCGCAAGGACCGGAACGTACACCTGAAGAGGCGGGTACTCGCGTGCATGCTGATGGGCGTATTTTTTATCCTTATGTTGGCTTTATTCATGTTGCAGGACACAAATTATCTTATATACAAAGTGTGTTAACAAAGAAGTTAGCGAGATATATTGAAATGCCACAAATTGAAGTTTCAGTGGCAGCTTATAAATCAAAACAAGTTTATGTAACAGGTTCAGTGAAGCTTCCTGGAGAGCAAGCTATTACAGATAAGGCATTAACATTATTGCTTGCTATTAATAAGGCGAGGGGTTTTAGTATTGATGCTGATTGGCATAATGTTACTGTAACAAGAAATAATAATGTTATTCATTTATCGGCTTACGATCTTATTCAAAACGGCGATTTAACTCAGAATATATTATTAAAAAATAATGATATTATACATATAGCTAATAATGACGATTTAAAAGTATTCGTAATGGGGGAGGTGAATAACCCCCAAACGCTTCAAATTGACCGTTCAGGAATGAATTTAACTGAGGCGCTCAGTACCGTTGGCGGGATTAATGAAATCAGTGCTGATGCTGAAGGTGTCTTTGTTATTAGAATAAATAAAGAGGATAAAGAGGATAAAGAGGATAAAGTTGCAGATATTTATCAACTGAATATGAAAAGTGCAGCAGCTATGATTATTGCCAATCAATTCGAATTAAACCCTCAAGATATAATCTATGTTACCGCATCACCAATGGGAAGGTGGAATAGAGTGATGGCGCAGGTTCTACCAACCATTACAAACTTTACCACACTAACTCAAGGTGTGGATTATTATACGGACCTTAAATAACATGATTAAATTAGGGATGAAATAAGAATGGATAGTAATAGTAATTTAAATCATGATGAGATTGATCTAATATATTTATTTAAATCAGTTCTTGAATCTTGGAAGCTAATTTTAAGTATCACGTGTTTTTTTACTATACTAGGTGTGCTCTATGCGAAGTCAACACCTTTAACTTATCAAGCGGTAGCAAGACTACAAGTAGAGACACAGCATCAGCATTTAGATTTTCACGTGAATGATATTTCAAACTTATTTATATCACAGTCTACAGCAAATACAGAAATAGAGATTATTAAGTCTCGTATGGTGCTGGGGAGAACTGTTGATAATCTAAATCTAACTTTATATTCTTCACCCATATTTACGCCTATCATAGGTAAAAAGATAGCGTATTTTTTAGGTGATGTACCTGAGATTAAAGTTTCACTATTGATAACACCTGAAAATGATAATAAATCAAGTGGTAATAGAGGTGGTGAGTATATTGTAAAAATAAATGATGCTAAGAAAGGGGTATACGATTTTTTTAATAAAAATAATGAACTGATTTTCTCCGGTGAAGTTGGAAAACTAGTAAATAAAAATGGATATCAGTTACTTATTTTACAGCTGAATGGTGAGGTTGGGCAGAAGTTTATCATTAAGAAACTTAATCGTTATAATACGGTATCATCTCTTAGAAAAAGCTTATCTATAAAGGAGTCTGGCCAAGACACAGGTATTTTACAGCTCTCATTAGTAGGTAGTAATCCTCTGCGGATGGAGACTATTTTAAATGATATCGCTAATAATGAGTTGGCACAAAATATCGATCATAATGCGCTAGAAGCAGCTAAAAGTTTAGCTTTTATAGAAAATCAGTTACCTGAAGTTAAAAAAGAGTTGGATATTGCTGAAAATAAACTAAATGCATTTAAAGTGTCTAGCGATTCTATTGATATGGATTATCAAGCTAAGTCGACACTTAATGTTTTAGCATCAGTTGAAAGTAAATTAATTGATTTGGGTTTCAAAGAGTCTGAAATATCTAAATTATATACCAAAGAGCATCCTGCATATGTTTCATTATTACAACAACAAAGGACACTACTAAAAAGAAAAGCTGAATTAGAAAATGAAGTTAGCGCTATGCCTAAAACAAATCAAAAAATAATTACGTTAAATCGTGATGTGATGGCAGCTCAACATATATATATATCGCTTATTAATAAAGTTCAGCAATTAAGAATAAGTCAGGAAAGTACAGTTGGTAGTGTAAGATTAATTGACTCAGCAGAAACGTCACCAATTCCAATTAAACCTAAAAAAGCCCTTATCGTTGTTCTCGCTACCTTACTTGGTGGGATGCTTTCTATTGTAATTGTTTTATTAAAGAAAACTGTTATGAGTGGTATTGATGATCCTCGTCAAATATCATCGTTAGGACTTCCTCTTTATGCAACTGTGCCATACTCCGTTAATCAAAGTAAATTACTTAAAAAAAGTAAAAGCAGTCGTGAATTTAATGAAGAGGGGATGTTACTTGCGTGTCTTTACCCTGATGACTTAGCGATAGAGGCAATAAAATCGTTACGAACAAGTTTATATTTTTCAATATCTACTGCGAAAAATAAGATAATAATGATTTCAGGTTCAAGTCCTGATCTTGGTAAGTCATTTTTATCGAAAAATTTAGCCATAGTATTTTCTCAAGCTAAAAAGAAAGTATTATTTATTGATACTGATATGCGAAAAGGAAAGAGTACTAAAGTATTTAATTTAAAAGGTAAAAATGGACTTTCTGAATATTTAAGTTATCAAGGTAATTTAGATGAAATTGTACAAAAAGCTAATGTTGATAATTTAGATGTTATTTCTTGTGGTTGTATACCCCCCAATCCTTCTGAGTTACTAATGGGAAATAGGTTGTCTGAATTAATGGACTGGGCTAATGAAAACTATGATATTGTTATTGTAGATACCCCATCATTATTAGCTGTGACTGATGCAGCATTAGTTGGTAAGTATGCAGGGGCTAATTTCTTAGTTGGTCGATTTAAAAAGACATCTATACATGAAATTGAAGTAGCAAAAGAGCGATTTAATCATGCTGGCGTAGAGATCACCGGCTTTATACTTAACTCGGTAGAGAAAAAAATCAGTAATACCTATGGATATTATAATTATAGTTATGTTGATAAATAAATATTTTTAACTAGCGAAGTCCTAAATATCCTTTATTATTTTACTCTACGGTTACTTTCACATATTTGATGTATGCATTTCTTAAACGTTGAGTGTTTGCTTTGAAGTAAGCAGGAGAAAGTCGGCCACGGTTCTCATATTGACGAACAATGTTATGCTGAAGATCCGATGAAGCCCCTAAACCAGAGTTTAAGTTATTGTGGCTTTCACCTACGCGTGTTTGCAATGAGTATACAAACTGATCGATACCACATACCTGAGCATAGTCAGGCTTCATATCACGCCAAGGTGTTAATGGGATGGCAATACTAACGGCAACAAAGTCTTCATATTCACTGCTACCTTTTGCTTTCGAAGTTAGGTAGTTAATACTTAATTTAGTATCTCCTAACCAGTGACTAGAAGTTACCAGTACCGTCACCATCGCCAGTATCACCAGTAGGAAGTGCATCTGGATCTTCTGGTCTATTCGGCTCTTTTGATTCTGCTGTTTTTTTATTGCTTCATTTAAAGCCGGGATTTTTTGAATATCTTCTATAGTCTCTGCTTCTATAGCTGTTTTAAATGTATTAGAATTCTATCGCCATAATAATGTTAAGCACCTAATTTATGCCTCTTCTAGCTCTATTTATAGATTAAACGCTAAAACGCCATTTGAAACAAGTGACTCTGTTGATCACCCAATTTCACTCTACGTAGCCAGCAAAAAAGCAAAAAAGTTAATGGCTCACACTATAACTGGCCAACAACAGGCTTACGTTTCTTTACAGTTTATGGTCCTTGGAACCGTCCTGATATGGCATTGTTTAAGTTCACCAATAAGATAATGAATGGCGAGGCGATCGAAATTTATAAGAATGGTGATATGCAACGTGACTTTACATATATCGATGGTATTGTTGAAGGTATTCTACGCATTTAAGATGTAGTACTTCAGAAACAAGCCGGCTGGTCTGTAGACACAGGTTCACCAGCAGACAGCTCTGCACCTTATCGTGTTTACAATATTGGTAATGGTAAGTGTGAAAAGTTAATGGATTATATTGAAGCCCTTGAGTTAAATTTAGATATTAAAGCGAAGAAAAATTTCATGCCAATACAATCGGATGATGTATATAAAACCTATGCTGATAGTAGCGGTTTGTTTGAAGCTGCTGGTTATGAACCTCAAACACCAATTAAAGAAGGTGTTGAGAACTTTGTTCAGTGGTATCGCGACTTTTACAATAAATAAGTTCTTCATTTAATACGGATAAATAATGAATAACAAAATAAATAAAGCTGTCATTCCTGTGGCAGGGTTAGGTACGCGTATGCTTCCGGCAACCAAAGCAATTCCAAAAGAAATGCTGCCGTTAGTTGATAAGCCGCTTATTCAATATATCGTGAATGAGTGTGTAAATGCAGGCATCAAAGAAATTGTATTAGTGACGCACTCTTCTAAAAACGCGATTGAAAACCACTTTGATACCTCATTTGAATTAGAAGCAACGTTAGAAACGCGTGTTAAACGTCAGTTGTTAGATGAAGTCCAAGCCATTTGCCCGAAAGACGTAACTATTATGCATGTGCGTCAAGGTCAGGCAAAAGGCTTAGGTCATGCTGTATTGTGTGCCAAACCGCTAGTAGGTAATGATCCGTTTGCTGTTGTTTTGCCTGATGTGATTTTGGATGAATACTCTGCCGATCAAAGAAAAGAAAACTTAGCGGCAATGATCAGCCATTTTGAACAAACCGATGCAAGCCAAATTATGGTTGAGCCAGTACCAATGAGCGATGTCTCTAAATACGGTGTAGTTGACTGTAACGGCACTGAATTAAAAGCCGGTGAGTCTTGTCCTATGACGCGTATGGTTGAAAAGCCTGCGGTTGAAGATGCGCCATCTAATCTTGCTGTGGTTGGTCGTTATGTTTTATCTCATAGCATTTTGGATAAGCTTGCAATGACGCCACCAGGTGCAGGTGATGAAATCCAGCTTACTGATGCTATCGACATGCTAATGCAAGATGAAACCGTTGAAGCTTTCCACATGACAGGTCGCTCTCACGATTGTGGTGACAAGCTAGGCTACGCGAAAGCCTTTGTTGAATACGGTATGCGAGATAAAGCATTAGGCGAAGCCTTTACTGCTTTTATTAAATCACTCAATGATACCTCGTTTACTGATGGTTTAAATTTAACACCATTAAGAGAAAAAACAGACGCGTAATTGCCTGTTCTCGCTTAAATAAAACAGCCCGATATTAGCTCTTGATTACTAGTGCTTAATAATATCGGGCTGTTTTTGTTTTGGGCTAAAGCATCAATTAAGACTGCTCGTTTCAATTTTATTTTCTACAATTAATAGTTAAAGATTATATTATATTTTTTCTTACTGTTAGTAATTAAGCGTTACAATGGCATGTTTTAAAAATAAGGTCCATTGTATTGAAAATTCTAATAACAGGTGGTGCTGGGTTCATTGGCTCAGCGGTTATTCGCCACTTGATACAAAATACATCTCATCAAGTGATGAACATAGACAAGCTCACGTATGCTGGCAATTTAGCGTCACTTGAATGTGTCAGTGATGATGAAAGGTACAGTTTTGAACAGGTAGATATCACTAACCGAATTGAGATTGAGCGTGTTTTTTCAAAATATCAGCTAGATGCTGTGATGCATTTGGCGGCTGAAAGTCATGTTGACCGCTCGATTGATGGGCCTGCGGCATTTATTGAAACCAATGTGATTGGAACGTATGTATTACTAGACGTGGCAAGGCACTATTTTTCTGCTCTTTCTGATAGTCGTCGTCAGCTATTTCGGTTTATTCATGTATCAACCGATGAGGTTTATGGCGATCTTTCGCCACAAGCACAACCGTTTACTGAAATCTCACCGTATCAGCCATCGAGTCCTTATTCGGCCTCGAAAGCGTCAAGCGATCATTTAGTCAGAGCATGGCACCGTACTTACGGTTTGCCTGTGATTGTAACGAATTGTTCAAATAATTATGGAGCGTATCAGTACCCTGAAAAACTAATACCAGTGGTGATCTTAAATGCTTTAGCTGGGAAACCACTTCCTATCTATGGTAACGGTCAGCAAGTGCGTGACTGGCTGTATGTTGATGACCATGCTAAAGCGTTAGTGGCGGTTCTGGAAAAGGGAAAAGTCGGCGAGACGTATAATATTGGTGGTAATAATGAACAAACCAATATTGCTGTTGTTCATGCTATCTGCGATGTATTGGAGATCTTAGTGCCTAATAAACCGCAAGGGGTTAAGGCATACCGTGATTTGATCACTTATGTGGATGATCGTCCTGGTCATGATAAACGCTATGCGATTAATGCATCCAAAATTTCTCAAGAAGTTGGCTGGACACCGCAAGAGAGTTTTGAAACGGGTTTAAGAAAAACAGTCGAATGGTATTTAGCTAATCCATCATGGTAGCTAGCAATGTAATAGCAGTCAAAGAGTAAGTTTTAACCAGTAAATAGTTTGAGTAGTTAGATTAATACTCACTCTGTTGTGTATTGATGGCTGAATAAAAACTGAAAAAATTGGTGTTTAATCGGAGTAAAACCCATAATAAATATTCTTTGTGAGTATAATCACAATTAAGAGTAATATGAATTGATAGCATTCATCATATTATTATCTATTAGAACGTTTTCAGGATTTGCAATGACAAACACAAATCGCAACCTCCTGACATGGATTAGTTTTTTATCATATGCGCTAACAGGCTCATTGATTATCGTCACAGGTATTGTGATGGGGGATATTGCTAAGTACTTCAACTTACCAATATCAAGCATGAGTAACACCTTTACCTTTTTAAATACAGGTATCTTAATCTCCATCTTCCTTAATGTATGGTTGATGGAAATTGTGCCGTTAAAACGCCAGCTCATCTTTGGTTTTTGTCTTATGGTCTTGGCGATATTCGGGCTGATGTTTGGGCATAGTATCGCGATTTTCTCTGGCTGCATGTTTGTATTAGGTGTCGTGAGTGGTATCACCATGTCAATTGGTACCTATTTGATCACCCATATCTATGAAGGTAAGCAACGCGGCTCGCGTCTACTGTTTACAGACTCATTTTTTAGTATGGCAGGGATGATTTTCCCAATAATTTCTGCAGCGGTTCTGGCTCATCATCTTCAGTGGTACTGGGTGTATGTGGCTATCGGTATTATTTATCTAGCGATTTTTGTGCTGACGTTATTTGCTGAATTCCCTGTACTGGGTAAAAAAGACGAAGAAGAATTTGAAGTCATCCCTGAAAAAGAGAAATGGGGCTTAGGCGTTGTGTTCTTAGCGATTGCGGCCTTATGCTACATTCTTGGTCAGCTAGGTTTTGTTTCTTGGATCCCTGAATATGCCACTAAAGATTTGGGCATGTCGATCACCGATGCGGGTCATTTAGTCAGTTACTTCTGGGGCGCATACATGGTTGGTATGTGGATCTTCAGTGCTATTTTGAAAAAGTTCGACTTACAGCGTCTTGTCATGGTGTTATCGGCATTAGCGACAGGATTAATGTATTGGTTTAATAAAGATACTGATGCCAAAACATTACTGTATGTGATCTCTATTCTTGGCTTCTTTAGTAGTGCGATTTACACATCTATTATTACGCTAGGCTCACAGCAGACTAAAGCATCATCACCGAAGTTGGTGAACTTCATTTTACTTTGTGGCACCATCGGTACTATGTTGACCTTTGTGGTAACCAGCCCAATCGTAGAGAACTTTGGCACACATGCGGCATTAGTTACCGCGAACGGCTTGTATGCGGTTGTCTTCTTGATGTGTTTCTTAGTCGGCTTTGTCACTAAACACCGTATCCATGGTCACGCTGACGCTGAATAAAAACGTACAGTAAAAAGAATATTGAAAGCCATCGTATGTAAGTACGGTGGCTTTTTTTTAATAGCAAGAATAAAAGCCACTATTGCCAGTTTTAAATATTTTTACATTATCCTAATGCTTTAATTGTCTTCATTTTAACGTCTTGTGCTTTTTGAGGTTCGCGTTGAATGAGGAGTGTATAAATAAGATCGATCATAAACAATTGCGACATAACCGTTCCGATAGAGTCCCCCTGAATGAAAGTTTGATCATCACCGGTGATCAATACATGATCTGCCATCTTTGCTACCGTTGATTGATGACAATGTGTGAGTGCTATCGTTGTTGCACCTTCTTCCTTAGCTAAGGAAAGTGATTTGATGATTTCTTGTGACTCGCCTTTATGAGAAATAAAAAAAGCAATATCTTCCTTATTTAACAAGCTCGCACGTATATACATCATGTGGTTGTTGTGGAGTGATTCTGCCTTTAATCCAATACGCATTAACTTTGTGTAGGCATAATTGGCAGCAATACCGGATGATCCGATACCAAAAAAGCAAATGTCACGACAGCGAGTGATTTTATCTACAAGTAATTTTATTTCGTTTGGCTTAATAGGTGATATGGTATCGTTTAAAATTGTATTGAGGTTGTTCTTTAACTTACTAGCGACATCAATAACATCATCTGTTGTTGATAATTCAAAAGAGCCAAGATTAGGATCAATACCGTATTCTTGTTGCGTAGCGTCAACAGCAAGCGCTGTTTTGAAATCTTGGAAGCGATGAAATCCTAACTGACGACAAAAACGTGTCACGCTGGCTTCACCAACAGTAGCCTTTAGGGCGAGATCTGAGATGGAAATAGTGACGACATCATCACTATGCATCAGAATATATTCTGCTAGTTTTCGGCCCGATTTAGTAAAGGTTTCTTGGTTTTTTTGAATTTCTTTTAGTAATGATGTTGTTGAAGTCATAAAAAGGCCTAACAAGGTTAGGCCTCATTGTTATGACCTAACACATTTTAATTTCATCAATAAATGCTGTAGTGATCTGCTTTGGTCGAGTGATTGCACCACCAACAACGACGGAGTAGGCACCTAGCTCAAGGCAGCGTTTTGCTTGCGCCGGCGTACCGACATTTCCTTCTGCAATTACCGGAATAGAAACAGCATCAACGACAGCACGTAAGAATGAAAAATCATGGTTGTAAAGTTTCATTCCTTTCGTTTCAGTAGTATACCCATGAAGGGTAGTGGATACACAATCAAATCCTAATTCTTGTGCCGTTAATGCTTCTTCTAATGTGGCGATGTCGGCCATCAATAACACTGATGGATAGCGCTGTCGAATGTTCTTGATCATCTCTTGAAGTGTCATACCGTCAGGACGTAACCCTAATGAGGCATCAAGCGCGATCATGTCAGGATTCGCTACCATGAGTTCATCGATTTCTTTCATCGTTGCGGTAATGTAAATGGACGAATTGTCGTAATCTCGCTTTAAAATACCAATAACAGGTAATTGCGTAACTTGCTTAATTTCAATGATGTCCTGTGGTGAGTTAGCCCGTATTGCACTGGCTCCGCCCTCTTTTGCCGCTAATGCCATCCGACCCATAATGAAACTGCTATGCAGCGGTTCATCTTCTAATGCTTGGCAAGAAACAATCAGATTATTTTTCACGATTGACAACATATTCATACTTAACATCCTACTGCTTCTTCTACTTCAGTTTTAATAATGGTGACTTGTGGTCCATAGACGATTTGGATCCCATTGCCTTTGATGATCACGGCACGTGCGCCCGTCATTTTTAATAGTGCTTCATTGACGTTTTCACCCTTGATGACGGAGATACGTAATCGTGTCGCACAACAATCAACGTCTTTAATGTTGTCGCGGCCACCCAGTCCTTCGATGATTTTTTCAGTACGTTCAGAGCCTGCAATGTTCTCGATGATGGCGCTGTCATCATCCTCACGACCTGGTGTTTTCAGGTTTTTTCGTTTGATAATGAAAGAGAAACTAAAGTAATAAAGTGCAAACCACACACTACCAATCACCGGAACCATGACCCAGTTTGTCTTTGCGTTACCCTGCAAAACACCAAATAAAATGAAGTCAATAAAACCACCTGAGAATGTTTGTCCAATCGTAATATTGAAGATATGAGCCATCATGAAAGCCAGACCGTCAAAGATGGCGTGGATGAAGTACAAGACAGGAGCGACAAACAAGAAAGCGAACTCTAAAGGCTCAGTGATCCCCGTTAAGAAAGAAGTCAGTACAGCGGTGAACATCAGACTAGCGACGCGTGTTTTATGCTCTTTTTTAGCACACTTATAGATGGCGAATGCGGCACCCAATAGACCAAACATCATGGTAATGAAGCGACCAGACATAAAACGGGCAGTGCCTTCATAAAACTGTTGTGTATTCGGATCGGCGAGTTGGGCAAAGAAAATACGTTGGGTCCCTTCAACTAGCGTGCCGTCAACGATTAAACTGCCACCTAATGCGGTCTGCCAGAATGGAAGGTAAAAAATATGATGAAGACCAAAAGGACCAAGTAAACGAAGCACAAAGCCGTAAATAAACGTGCCGAGGTAACCAGAAGCATCGACGAGTGAACCCAGCGTACCAATGCCGGATTGGACAAACGGCCAAACAATGTACATCAAGACACCCAGCAAAATAGCACTGAATGAGGTGATAATCGGTATAAAGCGAGAGCCGCCAAAGAAGCCAAGAATTTGAGGTAATTCAATTTTGCTAAAACGGTTATGGAGACTGTAAGTCATCAATCCCACGATGACCCCGCCAAAAACCCCAGTATCTAACACTTGCATACCAAGGATCATACCTTGACCGGCATTCCCCAAGTTTTCGGTAAGAAGTTGTCCATTAAGCACCAATAGCGCATTAATGGTCGCGTTCATGACAAAGTAACCTAATAGCGCTGCAAGACCTGCGGTACCTTTATCACTGCGTGCGAGTCCGACGGCTAAACCAACTGCAAAAAGGACCGGTAAATTACCAAAAATAACAGAGCCGGCACTGGCCATGAGCGTGAAGATACATTGCAGTAACCAAATATCGAGAAAAGGATAAGCTTGCAATGTATTTGGGTTAGAAAGTGCGCCCCCAATACCGAGCAATAAGCCTGCTGCGGGTAATACGGCAATGGGTAACATTAAGGATTTTCCGAACTTTTGTGCTTGTTCAAAAAAGCCATTTTTGATGCGGTCTAACATGGTGAAAAACTCCGTAAAATTAGAATTGTCTTTGCATGTTGCGATAAGTGGAGTTTATTTTCATTTTAAGATGGGGAAAGAGGGACAGCTCACAGTTTTATCTGCGCGCAATTTGCAGTGTAAAAACTGTGATGTAAACACACAAAAAAAGGGGGGGATTAATGGGTATAGTGTATGTTGAATTTATTCAACGTTGCCCGTCAGCAATTTTTATCAATACGTCATGCTTTTTGCCTATTTTAAGACACTGCGATGTCATTAATGTCGTCTCATTTTTCCCATTTTTGAATAAAAGCTGTCACCGTAAGGTTTTGATTTTATGCTTATTGATTGTTTTTAAAGGGGATGTGGAGGTAGGGGGGGGACGGGGTAATAGCCTAAGTTATTTAATTGATATATTTATCAGTAAAGAAAACAGCTAACGAATCAGCTGTTTTCTTATCGCACGATTTATACCAAATTATATAGAATCGCTGAGATAGCAATTAAGCCGATAACAGTCACGAAAATATTACTTATCTTTCCGCGATATTTCTTCATTGATTCAACATTTCTAATCGCATACATCGGCAAAATAAATAAAATCAGGGCGATCACAGGGCCTGAAAATGTTTCCATAATACCCAGTACACTTGGATTCTTTACTGCGGCATACCATACCGAGAAAAATAAAATACCAATGGTAAGTTTATTAACAACGTTAGGTTTTAGGTTGGTATGTTTGGCAATGATCCCGCTTAAACTTTCTCGTCCACCAAGGAAGTGACCAAAGAACGATGAGATGATAGCAATACAAGCAATGAAGGGACCAAATGACCCAATCAAGCCACTTCCAGTCACATTTGCAAGGTAAGACAAAATAGAAATGTTTTGTGCCTTAGCTTCGGCTAATTGAGCGGGGGTTAAGCTGAGCGCACAAGAGAAAACGAAGAATAATACAAAGGTGATTAACATCATCGATGTGTGTTTTAAGATAAAGTCGACACGTTTACCTGCCTGCTCTCCGTAATGTCTTTTTTGGGCAACAGAAAAAGTGGAAATCGCAGCGGTGTGGCTGAATGCAAAAATGGTGGTAGGAATAGCGAGCCATAGAGTTTGAGTAAATGTTTTTGCATCTGGCATATCGGTAAAGTTTGGCATTTGCCAATTAGGGATCATATAAACCGAGATCCCAAATAAGATGAAGACTAATGGATAAACAATCACTTCAAAGGCACGTAATACGGTTTTTTCACCGGCTGTCATCACTCCAATTAGGAGGGCAACTAGAACACCAGATAGCAACACCCGCGACGGTGTAGCCATACCCATCTGATTTACCATAAAGCTTTCAACGGTATTGGTTAATCCCACTCCATAAATCATTAAAATCGGAAAAATAGATAAGAAGTAGAGAAGTGAGATCAGAAAACCGAAGCGGTGACCAAAATGTTCTTCGGCAACATCAGTAAACTCAGCTTTCGAGTTATTTGACGATAAAATAAATCGTGCCAAGCCACGGTGGGCCAAAAATGTCATTGGTCCTGCCAGCAAGGCTATAGTGATCAAAGGCCAGAAACCATTTACACCAATATTGATTGGTAAGAATAATATCCCTGCGCCAACGGCTGTGCCAAATAAGCTTATGATCCAAGTTTTATCGTGTTTATTGAGGGTGAGTTTTTGTTCTGCGTGGGTGGATATTTCAATGTTATTGGAAGTCGACATGTGATTGACCTTATTGGTTAATGTATTTGTTATAGGTTTTTTCATATCGAATACAATGTTAACAAATTGGTAATCTTTGCAGTATTCTAAATAGGAATACTTGTTACTTTGATCGCATTAATATTTTGGTTTGTTTAGATTTTTATTTGATTTTATTTTGCTGAGTGTGATTTTAATGGTTTAATATTTTGTGTTGATGGGGTTTTGAGGACGTAAAAACTCCTGCTGGAGGAGTGAATGAGATAACCAGCAGGAGGAGGGGGGGAATGCTATGAATCACGCGATAGCAGAGTCTGCATCAACGTAAGGTAAATCCAATGATGTTGCTACGCTCTCACAAGTGATTTGTCCACGGTAAACATTTAGGCCATTTAATAGGTGCTTATCGTCTTGTAGCGCTTTTTTGTAGCCTTTATTTGCAAGGTTAACAATGTAAGGCAGTGTTACATTGTTTAGTGCCACAGCTGATGTACGAGCAACCGCACCTGGCATGTTTGCCACACAGTAGTGAACCACCTCATCAACAATGTAGGTAGGCTCGCTGTGAGTCGTTGCATGGGATGTTTCTACACAGCCACCTTGGTCGATAGCAACATCGACAATTGCAGCGCCTGGCTTCATCTTCTTGATCATTTCAGCAGTAACCAGTTTCGGAGCCGCAGCACCAACGACTAGCACACCACCGATAACAAGATCTGCTTCAAGCACATGTTTTTCAATTGAGTCATTGGTTGAGTAAACTGTTTTTAGTTTACCGTTGAACTGTACATCTAGTTGGCGAAGTACATCGATATTACGGTCAATAACTGTGACATCAGCTTGTAGACCTAATGCCATTTGTGCTGCATTTGCACCTACAACACCACCACCAATAATCACAACTTTTGCTGGTTCAACACCTGGTACGCCACCAAGTAGTATGCCACTTCCACCACGTGACTTCTCTAATGCGAATGCGCCAGCTTGAATAGACATGCGACCAGCCACTTCTGACATTGGTGCAAGTAGTGGTAGACGACCGTTTTTATCTGTCACGGTTTCGTAAGCAATACACACGGCTTTGCTATTAATGAGATCATGCGTTTGCTCTGGATCCGGGGCTAGGTGTAGGTAAGTAAATAGAATTTGCCCTTCGCGAAGCATCGCACGCTCAACAGCTTGAGGCTCTTTTACTTTTACAATCATTTCTGCTTTTGCAAAAACATCAGATGCTGTTGCTAGGATTTGTGCACCCGCATCAATGTAGTCTTGATCGCTAAAGCCAATACCTGTGCCTGCGTTGGTTTCGACAAAAACATGATGACCATGAGAGACCACTTCTTTAACTGACGCTGGGATCATACCTACGCGATATTCATGTGTTTTGATTTCTTTAGGGATACCAATGATCATAATTTAAGCCTTAATATCTGTTGTTTTGTTTATTACTTGTTATTGGAATGATTAATAGGTTAAACAAAATAACCTGAAATGTGTCACTGTTTTTTAACTAATAACCAACAAAAGAAACCAGTTTTTCGTTTGTTTTTGGTGTTAAAAACCAAATTAGACATTCGTCACAGTTGATAGTTTGTTCTGATGGTTGTTTTTTGGTTCTAATAACTGGTTTTTATTTGTTATTGCAGTATTTAGGTCTTTTTATTATTTAAATTTTGGTTTTTATGACTTTTTATTTTTATGTTTCTTGTATTTTTGATGTCATTTGTTACTTCTAAAGGAGGTTTTGATTTTTAATATCAAAAATCAACGTTAATTAGTTTTATATTCTGCTTGGTTAGATGAGATTTAATTTTTTGTTGATATAGCAGAGGATTGTACTTTTAGTGATGAGCTTTTTCGCAGGGATTTTGTGAGGGATAGGGCTAATTAAATGAGGAAAGTGTAGCTTGAAAGAAATAAAGAGAAGACATGAAGAACCTCGCTGCTTGTACAGCGAGGTTGCTCATTTGTTAAAACATATAAGTAAGCACTGCTTGAGCAAAGATGCCCAATGCGATAGTGGCAAACGCACCGACACTGATCACCACTGTTGAACCAAACTCTACACTTTCAACATTCGCAGATTGGTTGTGGTGGTGATATTCCTCTTTAGCGAAGAAGGCCAGTAGGATACGAAGGTAGTAAAATACGGAGACTGCAGAAGCTAATGCAGCGAGTACAACCATGCCTAAATATCCGTTGCCAAGTACACTTGCGAACAGGAAGAACTTGGCAAAAAAGCCAGCAGTAGGGGGGACGCCCGCCAATGAAAGCACAGCAATCGCCATTGCAACACCAGCGAGTGGGTAACGTCGACCTAAACCGCGATAACCTTTTAATTCACCCGTTGGGTTATGTTTGTTTAACATTGCAATCACAGCAAACGCGACCAGATTCATCACGGCATAGCTCAGCCCGTAATAAGCAGTAGCATGAACCGCTTCTGATAAAGAGGCGCTACTGTTCGGGATCACACTGGTTAGTGCCATGAGTGCGTAGCCGAAGTGGGCAACGGATGAATAAGCCAGAATACGTTTGATATTAGTTTGGTGGAAAGCCAATAGGTTACCAAACACAATGCTAAATAACACAAAGCCCCAAAGTACAAACGAGATTTGATCCCAAATAGGTTCAATCTGAATCACGAAGTGAATAACAAATGTCAGCATTGCAATTTTGGCGATACTACCAATAAATGCCATCACAGGCGCAGGTGAAGCTTGCAGTGTATCAGCCAGCCAACTATGAAATGGCGCTAAAGCTAGTTCAAAGCACATGCCTACAAATAGCAACATAAAGCCGATCAATGCGACTATCGGCATCGCGTTAGCACTGGTGAGCGCTTTTGGTATTTCACTAATAACTATAGTGCCCGCACCAAAATAGATCAGTGCAATACCAAACATAAAGAATGCTGCAGCAACAGTGGCTGTGACAGCATACTTAAGCCCTCCTTCGATGGCTCCTTTACGTTGAGGGTTCCATGCGATTAGCGCAAACATTGGAATGGCAATGGTTTCCATCCCTAGGAATGCTGCTAATAAGTTACTTGCTGAGGCCAAGATAAATGTACCCAGTACAGCTATCAGTATCAGGGCGTAAAACTCTTCTGCAACATGCTTGTTGAGGGCTGGGTAATTTTTAGCCAGTAATATGGTTGCTAGCCCACCTGCTGCGAATAATTCAAAAGCAACGAGTGTGAAATGATCAATAACCACAAAGTTTTCAATATTCGCACTGTGTCCGAATAAAGAAGCCACTGATAACATGGTCGCTAATAGCACCACAATCGATCCCATATAAGGGAGTTGTTGGTTGTTCTTACCCGGCAGAACACCCAATAGTAGGACACCTAAAGCACCTAATCCTAGGATGGCAAAGGGTATTGCACTAATTAACTCATGAGATGACATTGATAACCCCTTCAATCAATGAATATGAACCCGAATGAATGGATGCCAGTGTTTTGGTTGATGACATCATAAGTTGCAGTAAATAGTTCGGCTCTAAGCCAACCCAGAACAATCCAATGACAATGATGGATGCTGTTAGCTTTTCTCGTGCTGTCAGATCTATTAATTTACGTTGTTCATTGTCGTCAGAGATTGGCCCTAAGAATGCCAGTCCATAGGCTCTTAAGAAGTAAACCACACCTAACACTATCGAGAATGCAGCCAAGCTTGTCCAAAGAGGTGAGACAGAGAAACTACCTGCGAGTAGTAAGATTTCACCTGCAAAGTTACCTAATCCTGGAATACCAACACTTGCTGCAACAATAAATAGTAGGAAGACGCCAATACCCGGGAGGACTTTATATAAGCCGCCCATTTCATCAAACTTACCGCTAAACCCGCGCGCTTGAAGCATACGTACAACGGCAAACAGACCTGCCACTGAAAGACCGTGAGCAATTAATTGGATCACTGCACCATTCAATGCTTGAAGTTGCCATGCAAAAATCGCTAAGACCACTAAGTTCATGTGACTGATACTTGAGTAAGCAATCACATTACGGAGATCTTTTTGACGGAAAGCGAGTAGGGCGGCGTATAAGCTACCGATTGCACCCAGTGCCATACCGATATACATCATTTGATGCATTGCTTCAGGGAAGATAGCTAAACAGAAACGCAAAATACCGTATGCGCCGACGTTAGCCATAACACCAGATAGCAGTAGTGATACCGCAGGTGCCCCTTCGCGGTAGGTGTCAGGCGCCCAAAAGTGAAATGGGAAACCTGGGATTTTAATTAAGAAGGCAATTAAGAATCCGCATACAACTGGAATAGCCAATTCACCCGTAATTGGATGGGAAGCTAAGTAGAAGTAATCAAATGTCCATACACCTGTGTTGTTACCATTAATGATGTAAAGAGCAACAAGCGATACAAGCATTAATAAAGAGCCTGTGATGGTCACAAGAACAAATTTTAATGCTGCTTGTTTGGTATCTTTACCGCCCCAGAAACTCAACATGAAGTAAATCGGAATTAACATCAGTTCCCAAAATACGTAGAAGAGCATGAGATCAAGAGCAAGAAATGCCCCCATAATACCACTGAGTGTTAATAGCATTAGTGGGCCAAAAGCCTGCCAACGATTCACTTGGTGCCAAGCTACAAGCATTGCAACGATGAACAAGGTACAGGTTAAACCAATCAGGCTTAAGCTGATCCCATCCATACTGACTAAATATTTAATGCCGAAGTCAGGGATCCAGTTGAGGCTTTCTGTCATGGAAAAACCATGAACTTGATGGGTGATAAATATCCAAGCTACTAACATTGACTCAATAATGAGTGTGGTTAATGTCATGGAGCGTGCAATAAATGGCAGCTTACGGCAACTTGAGCCGATAAGTAGTGCAGCTACCATGGGTAAGAAAATCAATAAACTAAGCATATATCAAACCTAAATAGCTCAAACCAAGTAAAAAAGCAGAAGAACAGAACCTGCAATCATCATAATTACATAACGAGAAAGCTGGCTGCCTTGTACATCACTAACGGCTTCGCCTGAGAGAGATAACATTGCCGCGATCCCTTTCACAATGGCCTGATTCAGCACCCATCGTTCAATAACCGTTTCTAGCAGCTTGGAAAGACCTTTGAAGCCACGAATAACCGTTAGTTTTGACAGGTCGTCGATATACCATGCTGAGTTCAGGAATTGACAATTACCGATGCCATGCCCCTGTTTAAGCTCTTGTTTTACTAAGATGTATGCAATCCATACCCCAGCAATAGCGACTAATGATCCCACCACTTGCAGCATCAGACCTGCAGAGGTTGCAATCTCTGGCGCTGTACCTAGTTGACTGTCAATCCACGGGAGGAATAGGTGAGGGCCAAAAGACCATTCGTTAGGAAACTGCATCCAACCAATAGCGATCGAACCAACGGCTAAAATACCCGTTGAAACTTTCATCTGCCAAGGAAGACCATTATTTTTCAGGTAGCGAGGTTCACTAAATGCTGTACGGTTTTCACCATTGAAGACCATAAAGTACATACGGAAGCTGTAAATACTGGTAAATAATGCGCCCGCTAAACCAAGCGCACCCAGTAACCAACCTAAATGGCCCGTTTCCGTTGCTGCTATGATGGCATCTTTTGAGAAGAAGCTTGCAGTGATGACAGGTAGTGCGGCTAAACTTGCAGAGCCTGCTAGGTAAGTCCACTTAAGCCAAGGAAGTCGTTTGCCGAGACCGCCCATTTTGCGAATGTCATGATCGTGATTAAACATATCGATAATGACACCAGAGCTGATAAATAGCAGTGCTTTAAAACACGCATGAACAATGACGTGGAAAATAGCTAAATCATAAGCACCTACACCTAGCGCAGCAAACATATAGCCAATTTGGCTGATGGTTGAGTAGGCGAGAATACGTTTGATGTCGTTCTGCGCCAGCGCACATGTTGCTGCATAAAACGCCGTAAATGCACCCACAAGTGATACCCACCATGTGACATCAGGTACTAAATTAAAGAGCACATGATTACGTGCAATCAAGTACACCCCAGCCGTTACCATGGTTGCTGCGTGGATCAATGCCGATACCGTAGAAGGACCTGCCATTGATTCAGGAAGCCAAACATGAAACGGGAACTGGGCTGATTTGGCCATACCGCCGAACAAGAATAGAAGACAAATCGCGCCAATTAACCATAAGTTCATCGATTGCTGGCTAGCAATAGTATAGATCTCGTTAAGGTTAACGGTTTTGAACACGGTGAATGTCAGTAAGATACCAATCGCAAGTAAGGTATCGCCAATTCGTGTTACGACGAATGCTTTTCGTCCTGAGTACACATTCTTTTCTTTGTTGTAGTAATGAGAAATCAGTCCGTATGAACATAGCCCCATGATTTCCCAACCTGTGTATAGCAGGATTAAATTATCCGCCATCACAAAGAACAACATGCCAGCAACGAATAGATTTAAATAGCAAAAGTAGCGTCTTTCACCAAAATCACGGCGCATGAAGGGAACGGAGAACAAGTGGATAAGAAATCCAACCCAGCTTGTCACTGTCATCATTACTAGCGAGAGGCGATCAACCGATAAACCAATGTTGACGTTCCAATCACCAACAGCCATCCAGGTCCATAATTGCTGGTGGAAAGCTGGGTTAAAATCACTGGATAGCCATAGCATGCCTGTGAGTACAGCCGACACTAAGACGGAGAGTGAAGCGAGTATACCGCTTGCACGAGTCGGAAAGTGCTTGCCAAATAAGACAATTAAGGCGGCGCTGAAAAGCGGAGCGGCAGGAATTAACCATAACCATGTATTCATTACAGTTCTCCCTTACTAATTAATGTATTGCTGAGCTGGTTAAGTTTGTCGATACGGGTTGTTTTTAGGTGCTTGTACGACAACATGGCGAGCATCAATACAACAGAAAGCTCACAGCCTGCTGCAATCATCAAAAAGATAGTAATGATTTGTCCTGTTGGATTTCCCCAATGTTGACCGGCTTCAACCGCGGCTAACGCAACGCCATTAAGCATGACTTCGATACCCATAAGTACAAACAACAGCTGTCGGCGAACAACAACAATGAGGAGGCCAATAATGAACATGGCAAAGGATAAAATTAAGATAGTCAGTGGACTCATGCGTGCTCCTCCACTTTCTCATCAGTCTCTGAGTGGCGAACTTTCATTTGTGCCGCGAGATAAATCACAGCGACTAACGCACCAAGTAAGAGCGTTGATAGCGCTTCTATCGCGAGTTTGTAATGATTAAATAAATCCGCACCAACAGCTTTAGGGCTGATGGTTTTGATCGTTTCAATTGTATAGAACTGATGACCGTGATGTAGAACGATGAAAGCCTCAACTAACATAACGGTGAGTAAGATCACCGGTAAAATGACAGTGCGATTGGCCGTGAGTGGGAAGGTGCGGCTTGCCGGACTCAACATAATGAAGAAGACAAACAACACCATGATTGCCCCGACGTACAAAATAATTTGTAACGCGGCAATAAACGGCGCACCCAATAAATAGAAAATAACAGCCAGTGCGAGCAGCGATGTGGTTAAATACACCGCACCATGCATCGGCTCTTTGACAAACAGTAAACTGATTGCCGCCAATAGCATGATGGCACTACTGGCATAGAAAATAATATTCCAAGTTAACATGAATGATGATGTCCTTATGGCAGCAGAGAGTACACATCGATTGGTGGTTTTTCATTTTCACCATCGCCGATAGCTTTACCTGTAATTGCTACACCTGCTTGCTTGTAGTAATTAAAGTCTGGGTGTTTACCTGTGCCATCAATGAGTAAGTCTTCTTTTTCATAAAGCAGCTTGTCACGAGAATATTTACCCATTTCAAAATCAGTGGTGCATTGAATCGATAGGGTTGGACATGCTTCTTCACACATGCCACAGAAAATGCAGCGACTGAAATCCAGTTCGAATGTTTTGGCATATCGACGCTCATCTTCTCGCTCAGCACCTTGAATGGTGATTGCATTGGCAGGGCATACTGAAGAGCATAAATAACAAGCAACACAACGTTCATCACCGTCAGGATCGCGCGTTAATACAATGCGACCGCGCCAGCGTTCAGGTAAGTCTGGTTTTACCTCTGGATAACAAACCGTATCGCGTGGTGCCCAAACGTGCTTAATGGTTGCCGCAAAAGCCCCTGTGACCTCTTGTAAAATCTGTATAACTTTCATGATTGTCTCTCTCTAATGTTGGGGGCTACATCCAGAATGTACCGACAAGGGCGGTCACAATGATGTTGACGATGCCGATTGGAAGTAAGAATTTCCAACCAAATGCCATGAGCTGGTCGTAACGCGTTCGCGGTAAGCTGGCACGCATCCATACAAAGAAGAAAACTAACAGGAAGGTTTTCAATACAAACCATAAAACGCCAACAAGCGGATAGGCTTCAGCCCATGGTCCGTGCCATCCGCCGAGGTACAAGGTTGTTGCCATTGCACCGACGAGGATCACACCTAGGTATTCACCAAGGAAAAACATCGCAAAAGGCATACCGCCATATTCGGTATTAAAACCTGCATTAAGCTCGTTTTCGGCTTCAGGCATATCGAATGGCAAGCGGTGAGTTTCTGCAATACCTGCGATTAGGAATACAAGGAAGCCAACCGGTTGAAGGAGGATATACGGTGTCGTTTGTGCATCAACAATTTGCGTTAAGCTAAAGCTACCAGCAAGCATAACCACACCCAATACCGCCATACCCATTGCCAATTCATAACTGATTAGCTGAGCAATAGTACGAATTGCGCCAAGCATGGTGTATTTCGAGCTTGATGCCCATCCGCCTAAAAAGACTCCATAAGCGTGAATGGAGCTTAATCCCATCAAAAAGAGCAGACCGATGTTTAAGTCTGCTGCCCATGAGATATTTTTACCGATAGGCAGTAAGGCAAAGCTAACAAGAATCGATACCACAACAAGGATTGGTGCTAAAGCGTAGAGCTTTTTGTCGACAAACCCAGGCATGAAATATTCTTTTGTTAGCAGTTTTGCTGCATCACATAGTGCTTGGAATAACCCTAATGGACCTGCTCGGTTAGGGCCGTAACGGTCTTGCAATAAGGCAAGACAGCGACGTTCAAATAGAACGGTATAGCCTGCAACTAAAATCAAACCAAAGATAGTGATAACCATACCGACCAGAATAAAAATCCAGTACTGCAATGAATCCATTAGGCTTCTCCCATCATGATGACCGATGCACTACCAATAATGTTTTTGATTTCCTCCTTTTTATCTGTATCAATAAAAAGCTCGGAGGTGCGCTCAAGGCACAATGGTGAAGCAATATCAGCCTGAAGTAGGCGCATATCTGCTTGATTTAAAGCAACCGTGAGGTCAGCAACTTGAGAGGAAATCACCGCAGGGCGTACCAACTTCTGATCACCGCAAATAATCATTAATTGATCACTATTGCTAAGGTTTAGCGAGGCAGCCAGTTTAGGATTTATTGAAGCGGAAGATCCTGGCTTGAGAGAGCGGATTTCAGGCGCATGATCGGCAACATATCCTTCACCAAACCATTTACTTAGTGCAACTTGCGGCTGAGTACTTTGAATTGCAGGTGGATTTGTTTTCTGTTCAAGTGGTAATTGTGTGCACTTAAGCTTGTCTTTTTCGATGATGATCCCGTCATCACCAGCTTGAGGTAGCGTCGGTGCGAGCTCAGTTAACCATTGCTCGATTGTCTCAGGTGATTTCATTAAGGTTTCAATCATGCCATGAGCGTCAATCGTGGCTGTTTTTCTCGCGAAAGCCTTGCTAAAACGCTGTAGTCTACCTTCATAGTTAATCGTCATACCGTCCCTTTCTGGCCATGCTGCGAGTGGCAATAAGGTGTCGCTTAAGTGTGCTGTTTTGGTTAAGACTTTGTCGATCACAATCAATTGGTCTAGCTTGTCATGCAGTGCATGCCACTGTGGGTTATTGGTATTCAGCGGATCGCTGCCGACAACAACTAATGTCTTTATTTTGTCACTCTCTATTTGCGTCATCAGCTCAGCACATGAGTTTTCTTGTGCTGTTAATACTGCATTAACAGAACCGGCACTCGGTAAAGTAATCGCCATTTTGGCTGCAGGTGCAAGTGACTCTGTAATGGTATTAAGTAGAGAGATATCTGCAGTGTTAAGCAGTTCAGCCACACCAATAATGACAGGTTTTTCCGCCTGTTTTAGTGCATTGGCAACATCTTTAATCCAGAGATCTTCCACAGCACCATCATGAACAGCTGTGTTAATTTGTGTTAAACAGTCTTGCCATTGGCTTGGTGCTAACGCTTTAACATGGCCTCGCTGAAGTTTATTCAAGGCTGTAACGAGGTGAGAAGGTGTTGCATGTAATACATACACATCTTTTTTAGCCTTGATAACTTGGCGTACCGCAAGATCAAGCATAGGCGCATGTTCAGTAAGCTCTCCTACCACGAAAACCGCATCTGATTGCTCTATATCTGATATAGAAGGCGCATTGTGATTCGCTGCTACAGCGGTTTTCGTCAAGGCTTCTTGTTGCGGTGAAATAAATGGTGAGAACGGCGCATTCATCTCTTTTGCAATAGCTTTCAGTGCCAAGTTAGTCGTGAGATCTTCTTCTACGGAACCTAAAATACCCACATGACCTTCAGCTCTAACAAGGGCTATTTTCAGTGCATCTAGAGGTGACGTTTTTACGACTTTGCCTTGCTCTGATACGTATTTAGGTCTTGAGTACGACTCGGTGCCATGAGACCCATAACGACCACGATCACAGATAAAATAAGGATTTACTTTTGATGCTTCGTTGTTAGGTTGAACGCGTCGTAGGGTTCCTTCACGTCCACCGACTTCGATATTACACCCCACACTACAACCTGAGCAGATTGAAGGCGCTTTTTCTAACATCCATATACGGCTGTATTTACGGCGGTAAACCTTATCGGTAAAAACGCCGGTTGGACATACGCTGACTAAATTGCCTGAGAATGGACTATCGAATGCGCCATCTTCTGTTCGGCGGAAAAGTACGTGATTGCTTGACCCCATTGCACCAAAATCATCACCAAGCGCATAGTCTTGATAAAAGCGTACGCAGCGATAACAGGTCACACAGCGGTTCATGGTTTGGTATACCAACGGACCGAGGAATTGATCCGGCATGGTACGTTTTTGTCCATCATAACGGCGGTAAGCATGGCCGACACTGATGGTTGTGTCTTGAAGGTGACAGTCACCGCCTTCATCACAAACAGGGCAATCATTGGGGTGGTTGGTCATATAAAATTCAACCACGGCTTTTTGGATTTGTTTTGCTTTTGGCGATTTAAAACGAAATTGCTGGCCATCTTGTGCTGGAATGCTACAAGTCATGACGGTACGCGGTTTTTCACCTTCTTTTTGTGGCACGGTTTCCATGGCACAAATACGACAAGAGCCTGCGGCACCTAATGCTGGGTGGTAGCAAAAATAAGGTGTATCGATCCCCGCTTTACGCGCAGCGTCTAACACATTTTGCCCAGGCTCAAACTTGACAGCTTTGTCATCTATATAGATAGTTCCCATGATCAACATGCCTCCGCAGTTAGCTGGTGGTTGTGAGTACAGCGTTGCTCTTCAATATGGGATTCAAAAACATGTTTGAAGTGTTTTAATCCAGTCATGATTGGCATCAGCGCCCCCGGTGCAAGCGCACAGAAGGTGTTGGGATAGATGGTTTCACAGAGCTCATGAAGCAGATCCAGATCTTTGGAGGTCGCTTCTCCTGTTTCAAATTTTTTCAATACATGCACGACATACGGCAAGCCATCACGGCAAGGTGTGCAGTAGCCACATGATTCTCTTGCGAAAAATTCGGTCAGGTTGATCATGAAGTCTATTGGACAAATCGTATCGTCCATCACAATGATCCCGCCAGTACCTAAACGTGAACCAACAGTCGCTGGGCCGTCCCAATCGAGGGGAACGTCGAGATGTTCAGGGAGCATGAATTGCGTTGAGGCACCACCAGGTAGAAAACCGACAAGCTCACGATCGTCAAGTAATCCACCTGCGTGTTCGAAAATAAGCTCTCTAGCTGTAGTCCCTAATGGCAACTCAAAGAAGCCAGGCTTTTTGACCGGACCAGACACTTGGTAAATATGGCTTCCTGCGGCATCACCTTTACCTTGAGATTTGAACCACTCGGCGCCTTTATGAACGATCCAAGGAATATGACAGATGGATTCCACATTGTTGACTATGGTTGGCTGTCCCCACAGACCTTTTACGATAGGGAAGGGCGGTTTAGAACGCGGGTTACCACGGTAGCCTTCAAGGGCATTGAGTAGGGCGGTTTCTTCACCACAGATATAGCGCCCAGCACTTAAGTGAACGTCAACATCAAGATCCCAGCCAGAGCCCATGACATTTTCACCCACAAGCCCAGCCGCTCGTGCTTCTTGTACCGCTTTCTCAAGACCTTTTGCCCCTTCGCGATATTCTCCACGAATGAAAACAAATGCTTTGTCTGCACCAAGTATGTAACTACTTGCGATAACGCCTTCTAAAATAGTGTGCGGATCGCGATAAAGCACTTGTCTATCTTTAAACGAGCCCGGTTCTGATTCATCTAAATTCACCACCAAGTAAACGGGGTGACTGGCATCTTTTGCAAGGAAGCCCCATTTCACGCCAGTTGGGAAACCACCACCACCACAGCCACGTAGACCAGATGCTTTTAGTTCTGCCAGTAAAGGCTCTTTTGGTTGACCAATAATAGAATTAAGGCTTTGGTAACCACCATTTTCACAGTACTCAGCAAAATTTAATGGTTTTGGGTGATGAAAGTTGCGTGAAAGTACTAAGTCCATTACATCACCTCCTCATTTGGTTTTGCTGGCGCATCTTGAGGAGTCAGCATCGAAATAATATTTTGGTAATCAGGCTTCTCTGATAGCTTGATCTCTTCTTCTGCTAATTCAGTTAAGATCATTCTTATGCGTTCAGGTGTTAGTTCACCTTCAACACGATCATCATTGATTAGAGCGGCTGGAGCGCGATCGCATAGTCCAAGACAAATACTGGGTAGAACGGTAATGCTGCCATCATTAGCGATCTCTCCTAATGCTTTACCTGTTGCATTTTCTGCCGCTTCTAGCACTTTTTTCGCACCTCGGGTATGGCAAGAAATGCTGTCACAGACACGCATGACATTGCGACCAACAGGACGTCGGCGCAAAAGCGTATAAAACGTGATAAGTTCATCTAGCTGCGTTGTTGATAGGTCTGTAAGTTCACTAACAAGGTTGAGACTTGGTTTCGTGATATAGCCATATTTATCTTGCATAAAATAAAGACAATAGATGGCACCGGCTCTTTTTTCTGGGTAATGAGCAATATGCTCTTCCAGATGAGCTCTTTCTTGATCTGTTAACATGATTTCCTCACATTGCGGACTTTATTTATGACGAGCGACATTCGTCTTATTCGTCTCAACATCTACATGGGATGTTGTTTTTATTGTTTAGCGATCAATATCAGCGAGTACGTAATCGATAGAGCCGATTAAACAGATGATATTGCTCAATAAGTCGCCTTTAGAAACGGCTTTAACGGATTGGAAATGTGTAAATGAAGGTGTTCGAATTCGGACACGGTAAGGACATCCTGTTCCATTACTGATGGTGTGGTAGCTTGTGACACCTTTAGCGGTTTCTGTTGCAAAAAAGGTTTCAGCAACTGGGAAGTTAAAGCCTCTGCCTGTATCAACAAAGCTGTGGATCAGGGTTTCGATATCGCGTAATGCATTTTGTTTTCGAGGAAAACCAAAGTTAGGCGCATTGTCAGCAAGGATAGGGCCTTCAGGCATACGTGCCGCCGCTTGTCGAATGATCTTCAAACTCTCAACCACTTCTTGCACACGGAGAACGGTACGGGTGTAGGCATCACCATCTTGGCCAACAGGAACGTCAAAGTCGTAATCTTCGTAACCCATGTAAGGGAAATCTTTACGCATATCGAAGTTAATACCTGTCGCACGCAAGTTTGGTCCTGTTAAGCCCCAATCAAGCGCCATTGACTGACTGTAAACCGCAATGTTTTGGGTCCGTACTTTGAAGATCATTGAGTGGGTCATTAACTTTTCAAGATCGGGGACAAGCTGTTCGATACCTTGGCAGGCATGTTCAACTTTTTCTTCCCAGCCATCAGGTAAATCTTGAGACACACCACCAATTCTGAAGAACGCAGGGTGCATACGACCGCCACAGATCAACTCGATAACATCGAAGATTTTCTCACGCTCGGTGAAAGCATAAAAAGCGGGAGCCATACCCCCTAGGTTATGCGTGATACTTCCAAACCATACGAGATGGCTCGAAATTCGGAATAATTCGCATAACATAATCCGCATGGTCTTGGCACGTTCGGGGACTTCAATCCCTGTCATTGCTTCAAGCCCTAATAAGTAGGGCAGTTCACCTGCTACACCACCTAAGTAATCGATACGATCGGTATAAGGGATGTAATTATGAAAAGTATGACGCTCGGCAATTTTCTCTGCTCCGCGATGGTGGAAGCCAATTTCTTGATCCAAGTCTTCAATGAACTCGCCTTTCATTTTAACTTTTAGGCGGATCATGCCATCGGTACCAGGGTGGTTAGGGCCGATGTTTAGTACCATGCTGCCATCGTCTTGCTTACCTTGAATATCATAGGACTTCATAACATCATCAAAGTCTGATCCTGCAAGATCGAAAGGTTCATCCATTAAGGTCGCACGACAAGGATAAGATTTACGTAGTGGATGACCTTTCCAAAAATCAAAAGTTAAGATACGGCGTAGATCGGGGTGATCAGTGAATTTAATCCCGAACATGTCATAGACTTCACGCTCATACCAATTCGCGTTAGGCCAAAGCCCAACTACGCTAGGTACTTCAATGGTGTCATTAGCAATGTGTGTGCGAATGGAAATAAATGCCTTATTTTTCACACTCAGCAGATAATAAAACACACTGAGTCCGCCGCCACGTTCACATTCATCAATTGCTGAAAGGTCGAACAGCATTTCAAATTGTGAAGAAGCCTCATTTTTTAGGAAATGTAAGGTATCGATAAGGTGTTCTTTTTTTACTTCGAAACTTTCACAACCAATGATTTCGTGGTTTGGCGCTTTAGCACCGAAACTCTCAATGAGTATTTGACGATCGTTATTATTCATTATTCGACCCTCAAACCGAGTGGTTTACGGTTTTTACTTAGCACAGATACTGGGTTAGCTTGAACGTGCTCTTGAAGCATGATCAAACCCTCGAGTAGGGCGTCTGGACGAGGCGGGCAACCAGGGACATAGACGTCAACAGGAAGAATTTTATCGACGCCTTGTACAACACTGTAAATGTCATACATACCGCCAGAGTTTGAACAAGACCCCATTGAAATCACCCATTTAGGCTCAAGCATTTGATCATAAATATGCTTCATTAACGGCGCCATTTTCACAAAGCAGGTACCAGCGGTGATAAGCACGTCACTTTGGCGTGGCGAGCCACGAAGTACTTCAGAACCAAACCTTGCCATGTCATAGCGAGGCGTCGCTGCCGTCATCATTTCAACGAAACAGCATGATGTCCCAAAGTTGTAAGGCCAGAGCGAATGCTTCCGACTATAGGAAATAAGATCATCAACCTTACCAACAATATTGGTAATGATGTTGTTGCCTTTTTCATTCGAGGAATTACCGACGTTAACGGTTTGAATTATATCGCTCATGACTCATACACTCCGATTTGAAAGACACCTTTACGTATCATGTAAATGAACCCTAAAAGTAAAATCACCAAAAAGGTGACGCCAGCAATGACACCCGGTATACCGAGTTGCCAATAGTCGACTCCCCATGCAAAAAGGATTGCGGCTTCTAATTCAAAAATGAGAAACGCAACAGCGATGAGGTAATAACTAATAGAGAAGTTATGCTTTGTTGTTCCAGAGGGTAAAAGACCACATTCGAAAGGCTGTTCTTTATCAAAACGACGACCAAATCCACCTATAGACTTACTAATAAATAAAATGGAAGCGATCACCGCAAAGACGAGAAGGCTGAAGACACCGATCATGATTCCTGGGTTGAAATCACTCATTTGCACTCCTTGTCGAATTTGATGCATTAGCCATCAAACACACTTGATAAACCAAGGTGCTAACAGCGTGAGCTTACATCTCATTCGTATTTCAACATTACTTTCAAAAGAGCTTAATTTAATTGGTCGTTAAACTAGCCCTATCGTTATTTTTATACGTTGCATACTTAGTCACTATTTCTTATTTGAGCATTGTTAAAAATAGACAAATAAATGCAACCAATTGAACCTAGCAGTTACTTTCTGAACAACCACTTAACAAAAAAATGCAAAACCTTTTCATATTTGAAATAAAAAAAATCGGTTTTAATTAATGAATTTTTTATAAAAACATTAAAATTAATATATTCATTGATTTATGTTTGATTAAGTAAGATATAAAGATTTTAGGGGGCGTCTATTTTACTTAATATAAAACATTGTTTGTTTTAAAATTAAAGATATATATTGAATGAATGATTTGTTTTTATATTGAATAAAAGTAAGGGTGATAAATATACCTATCGTTAATTGATATAAAAAATATTTAGGAATATTCCACTTTTAAAAATGAAACACATCAGTATATTTACGTAAATATGTGGTGTAGATCTTAATAAAGCGTTGTGCAATTAATTTTTTTAACGTGAATGATGAGGTTTTGCTTCTATCTTTATGTTTTTAATATGGATATTTTTTAATGTTTCTTGATGAGAATTGGGGGGGAAACTTTTTCTCATTTTTATAATATGTAGCCTAATAAACATTGAAATAGGGTGTAAAATAAAGTGAAAAAATAAATGTGAAATTTATTTTCCTCGCCAGTAGATTCAATGCTCAGAGAATAAAATAGAAATTTTTAGTTAGTAATGTCGTGTTAGTAAAAGATTGTCGTTATTGACCTACGACTTTATGCAATGCTAAAAAATATAGGAATCGATAAAATATATAAGTAAAAACTTCTGCTTAGTTACCTCTGCTACAGCATTATTAATATGACCACTATAAAACCACTTTTTTATTAATGTTAAATTTGAGAATTTTCACGTTGTATAGCACTGGCTGCTTTAAGTTCTAATAAGAGCAGTTTGTAAAGTCGGTATTAATAACAGGAAGGATAACTATAAATGAATAATAATTTAGAGCTAAAGCCTAAAAGGAAGATGGGCTTAGTATCATTAACCATGACAGGTATTGGCTCGATAATTGGTTCGGGTTGGCTTTTTGGTGCCTATCACGCGGCAAAAATTGCAGGACCTGCTTCACTCGTTTCATGGGTGATAGGCGGTATAGCTGTGTTGGTTGTTGCGTTGACTTATACCGAGGTCGCAACCTTATTCCCTAAATCTGGCGGTCCTGTTCGATTTTTAGAGCTGACTCATGGCTCCATTGTCGGCTACATGGCGGCTTGGGCTACTTGGCTTTCAATTGTGACAGTTATTCCTATTGAAGCTGAAGCTTCGGTACAGTACATGCACTCTTGGCAGTGGGAATGGGCTAAACCTATTACATCAACAATATTTAATGCTCAAACACAAAGTTTGTCGTTCGTTGGGTTACTTATTGCGGCGGGATTAATGCTGATTTACTTTCTACTTAATTACTGGAGTGTCAGTTTATTTAGTAAATCTCAGACCAGTATTACGATCTTTAAAATAGCGATCCCAATTATCAGTGTCGCTTCGATTGTCGCAGCAGGCTTTCATCCGCAAAACTTTACCGATGTTAATCATTCCTTTGCGCCCTATGGATGGGCTGGCTCACTAACGGCCGTAGCAACAGCAGGTATCGTCTTTGCGTATAATGGCTTTCAAAGCCCGATGCACTTTGCTGGAGAATCTAAAAATCCCGGTAAAGATTTACCAAGAGCAATTATTCTGACGCTTATCATCGCTGTATTTTTGTATTTAGGGTTACAAGCCGCTTTCATTGGTGGTGTTGAACCATCGGAGCTTGCTGTAAAAGGTTGGAGTTTGGATTTCTCATCACCATTTGCTCAATTAGCGATAGCACTAAACCTTAACCTTGTTGTGATGTTGCTTTATGTTGATGCTTTTGTTTCTCCGTCAGGGACTGGTATTACCTATATGGGGACAACAACGCGGATGTTATTTGCGATGAGTGAGTATGGCCACCTACCAAAATCGTGGTCAAAATTACACCCTAAATATCATATTCCCCGTGCAGCATTGTGGGTGAATTTATTTGTCGGCTTTATTTTCTTATACCTATTCCGAGGCTGGGGACAATTAGCTGGGATTATTTCTGCGGCAACGGTTGTCACCTACATTGTAGGTCCGATGGCGGCGATGTCACTGAGAAAGCTTGCTCCAGATGCTGAACGTCCTGTTCGTTTAAAAGCGTTACAAATCATTGCACCATTAGGTTTTGCTATCTCATCTGAAGTGCTTTATTGGTCTCGTTGGCCGTTGACGGGCAAAGTGATCTTTATCCTACTGCTAGGGTTTGTGATTTATGCTTACTTTCAAAATAAACGCGGTTGGAAAAATATTAAACAACACATGAAGTCGAGTGCTTGGTTACTCGGTTATTTTGTCACTATGGTTGTACTTTCGTTTATTGGCAGTGATCAATTTGGTGGGATCAATATTATTCCATTTGGTTATGATATGGCTGTTGTTGCTGTAGTCAGTTTATTTTTCTTTTACTGGGGAGTTAATTCAGCTTGGTTAACACCAAAATTAGAGCATGAGTTAGCGCAATTGGATGTGAAATCTGAGCCAGTAAAAGCGCTATTGGTTAAGCACTCTATCTGATATTGCTGCGATAGCCCTCTATATTTAGACAGGTTTAAAAATAAAGGGTTAGAACCTTAATCTCTTGTAGTGTCCATGATACATTTAAAAAATAACTATTTTCATTTGAGGTTGTCATGGACGCGTTATCACTGTTACTCAATCGTCGCTCTATTCCTAAACTTGTTGAACCTGCACCTGAAGGGGAAGCATTGGATAATATCTTTCGAGCGGGTCTGCGTGCCCCCGATCACGGTGGTTTAATGCCATGGCGTTTTATTGTTTCTCAAGGTGATGGATTACAACGTCTTGCTGATATTTTAGTTTCAGCGGCTAAAGCTGATGATCTCGAAGAATTTGTAATTGAAAAAGCATCTAAGGCTCCATTTCGTGCACCCATGGTCATTACGGTTGTCAGTAAGGTAACAGAAGGGCATAAAGTCCCTGTGATTGAGCAACATTTATCAGCAGGTTGTGCGGTACAAGCGATGCAGATGGCGGCGGTAGCACAAGGCTTCTCTGGATTTTGGCGCACAGGTTCATGGGCTTATCATCCCGTAGTACGTGAAGCATTAGGCGTACAAGGTGAAGATATGATCGTGGGCTTTTTATATTTAGGTTCGGCGAATTGCCGTGAAGCTAAACTGCATGAGCGTGACTTAAACCAGTTCGTTGAATATCTTTAACGCTAAAGCATTTCAAAACTATATTTTAAAGAGGTGATACCTATTCGGTGAACAATACCGTGAGGGGTGTCACCTTTTTTAGCTCAGATTGGTTGTTTTTAACGCTATTTTTGATTTATATCAATGGAAAAATAGCATGATATTCGCTCTAAAGATGACAGGTGTTAGGGGCAGGAGTAGAATCCCTGACTCTTTCCCTTTTTTGGAGCGTGTCATGGAAAATGTTCGCCTAACTCAATACAGTCACGGTGCCGGATGTGGTTGTAAAATTTCTCCCCAAGTTCTCGACACCATTTTACGCACCCAGTTAGCCCCATTCTCAGATCCTAACCTTTTGGTGGGTAATGAAAGTAAAGATGATGCTGCCGTTTATGATTTAGGTAATGGTACAGCAGTGATAAGTACTACCGACTTCTTCATGCCAATCGTTGACGACCCATTTGATTTCGGTCGTATTGCCGCAACGAATGCGATCAGCGATGTGTACGCGATGGGTGGTAAACCTATTATGGCGATTGCTATTTTAGGTTGGCCTGTCAATATCTTAGCCCCTGAAATTGCGCAACAAGTCATTGAAGGCGGTCGCTCTGTATGTCGTGAAGCAGGGATCTCACTTGCTGGCGGCCACTCTATTGATGCCCCTGAGCCAATTTTTGGTCTTGCTGTTACAGGTATTGTTGATACTGCTCGTGTGAAGCGTAATGACAGTGCTGAAGCAGGCTGTAAGCTGTATATCACTAAGCCATTGGGTATTGGTGTATTAACAACAGCAGAAAAGAAATCTAAGTTGGCTGATGAGCACCAAGGATTAGCACGCGATTGGATGTGCAAATTAAATAAACCGGGCGCAGATTTTGCTGACGTTGCGGGTGTTAAAGCCCTAACGGATGTCACAGGTTTTGGCTTAATGGGTCACTTAACAGAGATCTGTGAAGGCAGCAATTTAAAAGCAAAGCTGTGGTTTGATAAAGTGCCCACATTGCCTGGTGTGTATGAGTACATTGAGCAAGGTTGTGTACCTGGTGGTACTGAGCGTAACTTTATGAGTTATGGCGATAAACTTGGTGAAATGACCGATCAGCAAAAAGCAGTATTATGCGATCCACAAACATCAGGTGGCTTATTATTAGCAGCAACACCTGATTGTGAAGCTGAATTAATTGAAATTGCGAAAAAATACGACATTTTGCTGGAAGCGATAGGTGAGTTAGAGCCGATGGATGGCGATACCTTAATCGAGGTTTGCTAATGCAACGTCCCAATTGCGAAGATTTTCGCAGTCTGTTTGTTAATGATACACCGTTAATGGATATGCGTGCGCCGGTTGAGTTTACTCAAGGCGCATTTCCTACTTCTGTTAGTCGTCCTTTGATGACGGATGATGAACGTGCAGCAGTAGGTACATGTTATAAAAATCAAGGCCAACAAGCAGCGATTAAACTGGGTCATGAATTAGTCCATGGCGAAGTAAAAGCAGCACGTGTTGCCCAGTGGAAAGCGTTTTGTGAAGCGAATCCTAGCGGGTATTTATATTGTTTTCGTGGTGGATTACGTTCACAAATCACCCAACAGTGGCTTAAAGAAGCGGGGATTGATTTTCCTTTTATTACTGGTGGTTATAAAGCGCTTCGCCGTTTTTTAATCGATACCATTGATGATATCGCACAAAAGCCTACTGTGATTGTGGCGGGTAATACGGGGAATGGTAAAACCATTATGGTCAATGAGCTTACGAATGGTATTGATCTTGAAGGTGCAGCCCATCACCGTGGTTCATCATTTGGTCGGTTTGTTACCCCACAGCGTACGCAAATCGCTTTTGAAAACGATTTAGCGGTACAAATGCTAAAAAAACACGATCGTGGTGTGACACAGTTTATCTATGAAGATGAAAGTAAGAGTATTGGCTGCGTGATGGTGCCATTATCGCTTCAAGCTGCGATGAAACAAGCATCCATCGCCGTTATTGAAGATCCAATAGACGTGCGTTTAGGCCGTTTATTGGATGACTATGTGATCACCATGCAACATGATTATGTTGCCCATTACGGTGAAGAGCAAGGCTGGATCTTGTTTGAAGAATACCTTGAAAAAGGCATGTTTAATATTCGTAAGCGTTTAGGTCTAGAGCGTTATCAAGAAATACTCGATGCGCAGAAACATGCGATTAACGTGATGCAATCAACCGGTTCGGTTTCTGAACATGATGGCTGGTTAGTGCCTTTACTTGAACAATATTATGACCCAATGTACACCTATCAGTTAAGTAAAAAGGTAGAACGTATTGTTTTTCGTGGTGATTATCAAACAGTAAAAGCGTGGTTTGAAGCGCAATCATAATGTGATTGAGAACATGAAATAGAAGCTGATCAGTTAATGCCATCATTAACGATCAGCTTTTTTAATATCTATGAAGAAGACGTGGTTGGAATAAGATCTTTATTTGAGTTTATTAGGTCTAATAAGCGTTGGATGTATTGATGCCCAATTTGCGAATATTCGAGTAAGCCATGAACTAATGCTTGTGCGGTGATCGGTTTATTATCCTGTTGCAGTTTTGCACGAATATTACGCAGTTCACTATAAGCATCATTAGTATTGATGTTATTAAAATAAGATTCTACTGCTGCATGGATAGAAGGAAAACTTTTCACTTCATGATAATGTTCAAGATCAATATCTAATGGCGGAATACCGCACCCTTCGGTAAAGCACCATTCGCCAAAATAACTATTTCCTTTTTCAGCAAAGCGTGATGTTCCCCATGATGATTCTAATGCGGCCTGTGCGAGGACTAATTGTGTAGGTATAACATTAACGCGCTTTAATAATTCTGTTAGCCATTGCTGGGTAATTGTTTTTTTTGGTAATGGCAGATCATATTGCTGACTAAGCGTTGTAATTAAGTCGTTATCTAAATCTATCTTGGCTGGATCTTTACTCAGGAGTTCTAGTTGTTGACGATCTTCTAAGATCTGGTGATTAGTTTCTTCAACAAACGGATATAGATAGTCAAAGAAGGCTTTCTTTTTTTCGTCAATGTTGAGGAAGGCACCAAAGTTTGGTTTATCGGGATGGCTGAAATCATTATGTTCAATAAAATCATGCAATGAGTCTCTCCCAACCCAGAGCAAGCCAAGTAGCAATACAACAGCGAATACGGGGGTCAATGTTTTTAAATTAAGCATTTATCTCTCTTATGAATCGACTGTTCAGTATTGATTAAGACGCATTTTATCACATCTAAGAAACAAAATTAGGCGTTGCCAACTGTTTTTATATCCAGTATTTCTTGCTGCACTGCGCTGTTTTAGGTACAGTTTCAGCATTATTCACTGTCATATAAAGATTTTGATGAGCCGTTTATATATTGCAGAAAAACCAAGTTTAGGTCGGGCGATTGCCGCAGTGCTTCCTCGACCTCATAAAAATAATAATGGTTATATCGAAGTCGGTAATGGCGATATTGTTACGTGGTGTATTGGACATCTACTTGAACAAGTCGAGCCTGATGCTTATAACGAGCGCTATAAAAAGTGGAATTTAAATGATTTACCCATCATTCCTGAAAAATGGCAGCTTATTCCACGTAAAGCGGCGAAACAGCAATTAGCGGTAATTAAAAAGTTAGCTAAATCGGCTTCAGAAATTGTCCATGCTGGCGATCCTGATCGTGAAGGGCAATTGCTGGTGGATGAGGTGATAGATTACGCTAAATTACCTACGACAAAGAAAAAGACCGCATTACGGTTACTTATTTCTGATCTTAACCCAGCCGCAGTTAAAAAAGCGTTATCTTCTATGCGCAGTAATCATGATTTTGTACCATTGTCGGTATCAGCCTTAGCTCGCTCTAGGGCTGATTGGCTTTATGGTATGAACATGACTCGAGCTTATACTTTACTTGGGCAAAAAGGGGGGTATCGGGGGGTATTGTCTGTTGGGCGAGTACAAACACCGATTTTAGGTTTAGTGGTGCGTCGTGATGATGAGATCGCTAATTTTATTCCTAAGCCTTTTTATGATGTGTTTGCACTTATTCCTTATGCAGAGCAAGAGATTCAGGCGCGATGGCTACCAAGTAAAGCTTGCGAGCCTTATCAAGATGAAGAGGGAAGAATACTCAGTCGGCAGCTTTGTGAAAATGTGGTGAGTCGTATAAAAGGACAAGCCGCGGAAGTCACAGAATCTGAGCGTAAAGAAACCAAGCAAGCAGCGCCTTTACCTTACTCTTTATCAGCATTACAAATTGATGCTGCTAAACGCTATGGTATGAGTGCGGCAGATGTTTTAAGTATCTGTCAGTCGTTATATGAAAAGCATAAAGTGATCACTTACCCACGTTCTGATAGTCGCTATTTACCTAACGATCATTTCAAGCAAGCTGGTGAGGTTTGTGGTGCTATTGCCAATACAGACAATAGCCTATCGAATGCGGTTTCTGGTGCAAATACAGCATTAAAGTCCAAAGCATGGAATGATAAAAAAGTGGATGCTCACCATGCGATTATCCCTACGCCAAAAGCGGTGAACCCACAAAGCTTAAGTTCCAGTGAAGCGAAGATCTATCAGCTAGTAGCAAGACAATATTTGATGCAATTTTACCCAGCAGCGATTTATGCGGAAGCGAAGTTAGTCTTTACTATCGCTAACGGGCATTTTGTAGCAAAAGGACGTCAACTAATGGATGCGGGCTGGCGGGTATTATTAGGGCGAGATGATAAAGGTGATGATAACGATCTGGCTGATAAAGTGCCGCCGTTGACAAAAGGTACGGTATTAACTTGTCGAGATGGTGTAATAAAAGACAAAATGACTGAGCCACCCAAAGCGTTTACGGAAGCGACCTTATTGCAAGCAATGACGGGGATTGCTCGCTTTGTTTCTGATCCATCGTTAAAGAAAATTTTACGTGATACCGATGGTTTAGGCACTGAAGCGACACGTGCTGGGATTTTAGAAATTTTATTTAAGCGTCAGCTATTACATCGACAAGGTAAAACCATTCATGCAACCGAGGCAGGGAGAGGCTTAATTTATGCCTTGCCGAATGAAGCAACCTATCCTGATATGACAGCGCATTGGGAACATCAACTACAGGATATGGCCGATAAAAAATATGCTTATCAACCTTTTATGGGCGCACTAGAGGTACAGATAACAGCCCTGATGGAAAAAGTAAAAGTCTCCGATATTCCACAAAGCTTACGCGATCTAAAGTCACCCGAATGGAGTAAGGGGGGAGCGAAGCGTCGATACTCAAAGAAAACGACAAGTGCAAAATCTTCATCTAATACTGCAGGTAAAACAACGCGAAAACGAAAGCCAAAAGAAAAATAGAAGATACAGAGGACACAAAGTGGTTACGTTATTGAGTCGCCACTTTGTATTGAAACTAGAGTAAGAGTCTGTAACAGTTTCGCCCTTCATCTTTTGCGCGGTACAAGGCCTTATCAGCAGTATTAAATAGCATTTTATAACTACTGCCTTGAGTCGGTACCATAGAGCTCACACCAATACTGAGGGTGACTATCGGATTTTTTTTCGTTTCTGACTCTTCGTTCTGCGGGAAAGGCAATGCCATTTCATTCATTGTGGTTAAGATCTTTTTCGCAGAAAAAACAGCGGCTTTACTGTCTTGACCTGGAAGTAATAAAACAAACTCTTCACCACCGAAACGAGCAAATAACGCCCCTGCACGTCTTTCAATATCAGCTAGCCCGTGAGCTATTTTCTTTAAGCAGAGGTCACCGGCGTCATGGCCTAAATGATCGTTATATTGCTTGAAGTGGTCAATATCCATGATTAATAAAGAAATAGGCAACTGATGCCTTTCAGCTCGACGCCATTCATCTGCAATCGATTTATCAAATACGCGACGATTAGCGATATTGGTTAATGGGTCAAGACGAGAAATTTTTTCCAGCATCTTATTAACGTTATTAAGCTCTTCAGTACGGGTAAGTACGCGCTTTTCGAGATCTCTATTGAGCCGTTTGAGACGATCTTCAGCCTGATGACGAACGAGATGCTGCGAAATGATAAATCCGTATTGTTTTAATAACTGGTGGTGATAAGTACGGAAAGGGCGACCTGTTAACAGATTATCGCAAGCAATCCAACCTATTGGGGTATCTTCATCCCATAAGGCAATATAGGCACTCCAGCCAAAGCCAACCTGCTTTAAATCGTGATAAAGCGGGGTGTTTTCTTGAACCGCGAGGTATTCTTTTTCTTCAAGTGTTCGTGCGGCGTACCATTGTTCTGGGATCACTGACTCAAAATAATATTCATCAATAGTATTGCCAGCAATATCAGTACCATAAGTACCATGCATGCGGTATTCTTTATCAAATAGAAAGACTGCCATACGATCGATTTCGAGTTGTTTTTTTCCTTCATCAACGGCAATAAAGAGCATTTCTTTGATTGATTTTGTTCGCCATAGCATGAAAGAAATACTATGCATAGCTTGGAGTTGCTCAAGTAGTAGATCTTGTTCGTATTGGCTGTTTCTTAATTCTTGCTCTACATGTCGGCGAGAGCTATTTTCAGTTTTAATTGTTTGCGATAAAAGGTTGGCATCAATTTCAGTGGCAAGGAGTGTACACAATTGACTAAATGCCCCAACATCTACTTTCACGGCATGAGGAAAATCTATAATTAGCCAGCCGATACGTTGTTCACGACGTTGTAGTGGCAGCCACACTCGATGAAAATCAGAATTAGAAGTAGTGAAAGGCTGTGTGCTGTTTTGCCCTAAAAGTGATTGGTAAATATCGGCATGTGTTTCTTCTGAAATGACAACAGGTGGAAAACTATACTGGATACCGGCTTCATTCTGTTGCACGAGAGACTGCCAATGTCCTTTATAAGCCACAATAAGCTGGCAATGATGGACGTTAAAAAACTCCATAAGATTACGGCAAGTTAGTTCACATATGGTACGTAAGCTATGCGCATTCCCCCATTGCTTTGTAATGTTTTGATAAAAAAGATCAACGTGCTTCTTCATTAAAGGATATATTCCAATTGAGCCTAATTCATTTTTAATATTATTTTTAATATTTATAACAGTTTATATTTTAACGATTCATTGATAAATAGGCGCGATATAACCCACAAAATTGTACTGTTATTGAAATTAAGCGTTAAAAATGCGATCAGATCGAGGCTTAAACTGTCTTTTTATTTAGACATGAAAAAGTGATTTTCACCACTATACTTATGTGAAATGCAATTATATTTATAGTGAATAATTGTGAAGTGTAAACAATATTAGGTGAGTGTTAATAATGAAGTCTTACCCACTTTTCTTTTATGTTTGTTTATATTTTATATTAACGGGATGCACGACAAGTCGTCATCAACAGCTTTCTGAGTTAGGTTTTACACGCCCTTATCTTGATGGTTATCAAGATGGGTGTCACAGCAGAAAGCTTGATGAAATGATGCATAGAGAGGGGTTTAGACGTGATCCTGAACGAATGGCAAAGCAAGGTAAGTATTTTAATGGTTGGCAAGATGGATTTAACCATTGTTATAGTGATGCAAGGGATGATTACCACTGATAAATAAAAAGCAGCGATTAATTAACGCTGCTTCTTATTTTAGTTTACGATAAATAATTACTTGTCATTATCTTGATTACGGTTCGGTTCATAGAAACGTTTTAATTCATTCATGACCTGCATTAGTGTTGAAAGCTTTGGTTTGCCTTCGTCTTCTAATTGGTAATTTTTATCGTAGACATTGTAATTACCATATTTATCAACCACGGTTGTTTGTTTATTTTGAACAACGACAATATCAGAATCATCTCCAGCTAATAACCAACGACGAGTATTATTGTTATCAAATAAACTCACACCTGAACTGTAATTTGAGCTCGCTGAAGCGACATTAAGTAATGATTCCATCAGTGTCGGTACCAGATCTAAATTACTGGTTAAGCGTGTCACTTCTTGCGCAGAATGATCTGGCCAGTGAATGATCAGCGGTACTTTTATTTGGTATTGGCTGTAGTTACTGCCAGAGCCCCAAGTGTTGTTACCTGTCTCATTAAATTCAGTGCCGTGGTTAGAGGCAATCACCACGATGGTATTTGCCATATCACCTTTTGCTTCTAACTGAGCAAACACTCGTCCGAGCATTTCATCAATATGATACGCCGCATTACGGTAACTATTTTTGAGCAGCAATGTGGAATCGACCCCTTTTTCATTAATGGCATTGCTGCCTAATGACGGAGTGAAGCGAGGTTTATAATGTTCACCTTCTTTAAACTGTTGAACAGAGGTCAATTCAAGGAAGCTAAACCATGGTTGATTTTGTTTTTGTTTATTTAACCAATGATCCCAATCTTTTATTGCATGAGAATCACTTTCAATGTCATGAGAGTGTCGTGAATCTGTTACTGCCAGTTTAGCATTGGCAAAAATAGCTTCACGATAAATCGGTAAATCAAAATTCTCGCCACTGAATAAACCAAAATGATAACCGCGTTCTTGAAGAGTATTGAGTAATACCGGTGATTTTTTCTCAGCGCGAATACTATTGATATAGCCACTTGGTAAGCCATATAGCAGGCCAAATACGCCAGTCGAATTGCTATTACTTGAACTGTAGTTATTGGTGAAATTCAGATTGTTTTGAGCAAATGCCGTTAAGTTAGGCATAACCGTTGATGTCAACATATCACTGCGTAGACTATCAACCATAATGATCAGAAGATTTTGGTCTGTGCCTTGATCATTAAAACTTAACTTACTGATCGGATAGCGAACAAATTCACTGTTTTGCACGCCTTGCTCTGCACGACGTTTAGCATATTCTTGTCGATCTAATAAACCATGCTTTTCCATGAAGGTTTTTGCCGTCATCGGATAAGAAAATGGGAAATTAGAACGTTGCATCGTAACGGGACGGTATAAATTTGCATCCGCCCAGATGTAAATGAGATGGCTACCTAGAAAGCAAACCCCAAAAACAAGGGCGATAGGACCGCCAACATGTTTGCGGGTTAGCTTTCTAAGTTTGCGCCATACCCACTCTGAGCACATTAGCTCAAAGAGGAAGATGACTGGAACAACGACAAATAGATATTGCCAGCTGGCATTTAATTCTGTCTTATCGCCACTTAACAATAAATCCCATACCAATGGGCTTAAATGTAAATCTACTGTTTGATAAGCATAGGTATCAAGCAATAGGGCGGTTAAACCAACGGTGCTGACTAATACCCCAAATAAACGCATTAAACGTTGCGAGGGGATCAAAAAGCTTGCTGGAAATATAATGAGAATATAAATGCCAAAAACAAGAAAACCGAAATGACCAACCCAACTTAATAAAAGGTAAAGTTGCCCGATCAGCGTTGCTGGCCAGTCTGAATGTGTAATATATCGCGTACCCAATAGCATGGCTGCGATGATATTAAAGAAACTGAACCAATGTCCCCAGCTAATTAGCTGTGAGACTTTCTCTTTGTAGGTATTTCCGCTGGCGACCATAAATGTCAATTCTTCTCAGTCTTCAATGCAAGTTTAATATGACTATTAAACTTAGTCTTTTTTAATTGAGGTCTGCAGAGCTTTAGCAAATTTTTCTGCAATCACTGCGCGTTGAGCAGCCGGCACATTCGCGTTAATAATATTGGTTGCAATATCACCAACAACCATCAGTGCTAATTCTGGTGATGTTTTATGTTTTTCAAGTACATCGAACATGTCATCAATGATTTGTTCAACTTGTTTAGTGCTGTATTTTGAAGTAATTGGCATAAGAAATCTTGTTTAATGTTTACATAAGCGACTTATGATAACCTAGAGTTCACTTTTCTTGAAAACCTTTTCATTATGAGCCTAACACTTTCTAATGTCATTCTTCATCAATTGACAAAAAACGACCAAGATGAACTAGAAATACATCTAAGAAATCAGACTCTTGAGAACGATGCATCGACTGAAGATCTCGTGGCTGAACTCCATCGCATTTACAGCAGTAAGGGGGCGAAAGGTTTTGCACTTTTTGCTCAAGACAGTGAGTTTTCTCATTGGCTGAAGCAATTCCGTCAAGGCGAATTAGATTTCTTAACGTTTTCAGATATGGCGGTTAAGCGTTTACAAACAGAATTGGCTAAATATCCTTTTGCTGAAGCGGGTACGGTTGTGATGGCGGAATACCAGTCATTAGCAACAGATTACCTGTTTATTGGTATGTTACCGACCTGTCACAGTATGAAAGTAACGGAGCAATTAAGTATTAGTGCGACTGACTACCTTGATATTGCCAAAATGGATATTGTTGCGCGTATTGATCTGTCTTCATGGGAAACCGATCCTGAATCTAAGCGTTACTTAACGTTCGCGAAAGGGCGTGTGGGGCGAAAAATTGCAGACTTTTTCTTAGACTTTATGCAAGCAGATGTTGGTTTAGATGTGAAAGAGCAAAACCAAGTGCTGATGCAAGCTGTGGAAGATTTCTGTGCTGATTCACGTTTAGATAAAGAAGAAAAACAGCAATACCGTAAGCAGGTTTATGATTACTGTAATAGCCAACTGCAAGCGGGTGATGAAGTCGCGGTAAAAGAACTTGCAGGTGAATTACCGACCTCAGACGACGGTACAAACTTTTATGAATTCACGTCAAAGCAAGGTTATGAGTTAGAAGAAAGCTTTCCTGCCGATCGCACAGCAATGCGTAAACTTACGAAATTTGTTGGCTCTGGCGGTGGTATGACGCTTAATTTCGACAGTATGTTGTTGGGTGAGCGTATTTTCTATGATCCAGAAACAGATACGTTAACCATTAAAGGCACACCGCCGAATTTAAAAGATCAGCTATTACGTCGTTTAAACTCGGATAATTAATCTTTATAAGCGATATCGGCCATACCATTCTCTTTTTCGTTGAAAGTATGGCCGATGTTGAACATGTTACTCTGTTCTCTATTTACTTATCGTAATACTCAAAAACACGTCTTAATTTCTTCTCACGTTTGATTATTTTCTTTAGCCTCAGCATGGCATTGAAGCGTCAAAATTATGGCGCTTTGTTTTTATATAACTCGTTCTATAAAAAAGCAATTTGCAGTAGATCTCTAAATTCGGATAAATGTTAATTATTTTTATTGTTTCATTTAACAATTTGTAAAATTTAGCTATATTTTATTAATATTTTTATCAGGAGTTTATGGATGAAACTTACGATATCAAGGAAGTTACAACTGAGCTTTGCCTTATTGGCATTGCTTTTTATTGTTTCTTCGGTATTTACCTATCGCAATATATCGACGGTTGAACAATATGCATCTTCTTTGCTGACTTCTGATATACCGACCGTCGATACGAGCCGAGGTATACAGCAATCGGTACAAGCATCGCTATCTTCTATCCGTGCTTATATGTTATTGGGAGGTGATGATCAGCATAGCCAACAATTGAATAAGGATGTTCACAAGACGATTGCTTCTATTGATGAGTCTTTGCCAACGCTTCAAACGTTGATTTCAGCACAAAAGTTCAACACCATTCAAGAACAATGGCAATCTGTTAAAAAATCATTGAATCAATTGCTTGTTTTAAGCCATAGCCGTGAAAATTTACCCGCCCATAACCTTTTCATTAATGAAGCGGCACCTATTGCTGAGGTCGCATTAGATCAGATCCAAAGTTTGATTAATGAAGAGTCCAGTAACCCGTTTGGCGGTGAGAGAAAAAGACTCTTTAAGGTTTATGCTGACAGTTATGTATCACTAGCAAATGCATTGGCTTCACTTCGCGATTTTTTGTTATACGGACAACAAGAGTACTTAGATAAGTATCGAGATCTCATTGAGTCACATAAAAAATCAGTGGCTGAAATTGATAAAAAGTTAGATCGATTAACGGAAGAGCATGCATCCTTATGGGCGCTTTTTAAAGAGATGCAGCAACTTTACTTTCCTTTAGCGGAGAAGGTAATAGCCCTTCGCCTTTCACCAGAATGGAATAAATCAAATCAACTCATGGCAAATGAGCTGTTACCTTCAGCCGTAGCCCTTGAGCAGAGTTTAGAAACGGTAGTGCAAGCACAGCAACAACGTGCAGATCAAAGCGGGCAAGGAATTAATCAATCAATTCAAAATGTACTAACGACTATGTGTATTGCCATTGTATTAATTGTTAGTTCGGCAATTGCTATCTCAAAGTATATGGGAAATACCATTGGTCGCCGTATTTCATTACTGTCTGAGAGAGCAAAGACGATTGCTTTTGGTGATGTATCTCAACCTCCTCTTAAAGTCGTTGGGAATGATGAGTTGGCCGTTTTAACTGAGTCAATAAATAGAATGAATGCTTCACTGTCAGAAATTGTTTCTGGTGTTACTGATAAAGCTCAACAAGTTGATGTAAGCATGGAAGAGTTGCTGACTTCTGCACATGTCACATCATCGAATGTGGTGCACCAACAAGCGAGCATTGAGCAGATGGGAAACCAACTAGAAGAAATCGCTTCTGCCACAGACAATACGTTAGAACAGGTTACGTTATCGGTACAAAAGTTGTCAGATTCCAAAGGAGAAATTGAGTTAGGGCGTGATGCACTTGAGCAAAATAAAATTACAATGGAAACCTTGCACAACAATATTGCTACGGCGAGCACTCAGGTAACGCGATTAAGTAAAGAAAGTGAAGCGATTGGCCGGGTGACGGAAGTGATTGAAGGCTTAGCTGAGCAGACGAATTTACTCGCACTTAATGCCGCTATTGAAGCTGCAAGAGCTGGAGATCAAGGCAGAGGTTTTGCTGTGGTAGCAGACGAAGTTCGAATGTTAGCAACCAGAACAACCCAATCGACGACAGAGATTAACGATATCATTAATGCGATTCGACACTCTACACACGCTGTGGTTGAAGAAATTGATAGTAGCCAATCTCTTGCCGATCAAGGCGCGGAACATATTGAAAAAGCAGTGTCACGTTTACTCTCTACGACAACAAAAATTAGCCAATTAAATGGTCAAATGGAAGAGCTTGCCGCAGCCGCAGAGCAGCAATCACATGCAACAAATTCAATTACCGTACTCATGGCAGATATTACTGATTCTGTAAATCAGGTATCCAATCATAGTCAAAGTGCAGCAGAAACGTCTTCTAAGGTAAAAGAACAAGTTACTGAACTTAATCATCAAATGGCAACATTTGTCACCCACTAAGTCGCTGATGATGATAACTGATTTAACAAGACTATCTTTATGATGGTCTTGTTAGTTCTTCTTTACTGATTGAAATTGAACAAGTAAATCGCTTAGCTCATTTAAAGCTAATGACGCTGCATCACTAAACGCTAACGCCTTACCATGATGGACCAAGCAAGACGGCATCCTAGCGTTATAAGCTGCTTGCAAGTCATAAAAATAATCACCAACGTAAAGTATTTCATTACTCATCAGTCCCCAATCCTTTGCTAATGATTCTAAAGAGGCTGGATTGGGTTTCGGTGGAAAACATTCGCGGGTAATTACACGTTCAACACTGATTTGATTCTGAATGAGTTTTCTGTGGGTTGCAGCCAAGCAGTTTCTGGTAATGATTGCTGTTTTAATCTTATTTGTTTGCAAATATATCAGTAGTTCATGGCAGCCAATCATGGGAAAAGAGCTTTCTGCATCAGAAAGCTCATGTTCAAAAACAATATTATTGGCATGCATCTTTTGATCAGCGTTAAGCGTTTCAATATAACTTAATAAATCGATATCTTGAGGACAGCCTAGTTGTTTGCGTAACTGAGAAAAGTTTATGTTTGAAGTAACCAAGGTGTTATCTAAATCAAAAATAACAGCTTTGATTGTTTTTAAATCGAGAGAAAATGGAATCATAGAATCCTCAACAATATTGATTAGCAACAAAGGTGATAAATGATTAAGAGGTATTACTTTAAGCGATGTACTTTTCCGTCAACAGACATAAAAATTGGAGTATAACTCCAGTTTAAGTATTTATGAAAATGCGTAGAAGGTCATTTTCACATTCAGTTCTTTTTTTGAACAATGTATTAAAGTATGTCTTTTAATCAATTTTTTGGCTCGTATTTCGATATTTGCTTATAAATTTACGATTTCTTGAAAAAATTGATCTTTATCATTGGATCTTTATGGCCCCAGTGGATAATAACGCCACTATGATAGTTCAAAACAATCATTCAGTTCGATCGCAACGTGAACTGAACGCAGTGAAAGCGATGATTCGCCTATATTGTAAAACGTTGCACCGTGGGGCAATTATTTGTCCTGAATGTGAAAGTCTTATCGAGTATGTTGAGGAGCGCGTAACAGGTTGTCGACTAGGTGATGATAAGCCAAGTTGTTCGCATTGTATTGGGCATTGCTACCAATCTGCCAAACGATTACAAATGATCCATGTGTTACGTTGGACATTTCCACGTTACTTATGGCGTCATCCAATTAGGGCTATACAATTTAAATTAGACAATTTACATAGTGCCCAGATATCAGCAGGAAAGGCCGAGATATTCACAAAAACGGGCTAAATCAGGAGTGGTTTAGCAAAGAAAACTTGAACGGGTTGTGTTGTTCTCTACGGGTGGAGTTAGCTACATCCAAAGAGAACAAAAGGCTGCATTGATGCAGCCTTTTGTTGTTTTTACGCTGCTAACTTTTCTAAAATACGTTGTAATAAACGGATACGCGGCTCAATCGAAGTGAGATCTAGCCATTCATCAGCACTGTGGAAACCTGCACCAATAGGACCTAGACCATCTAATGTTGGAACACCTAACACTGCAGTTAGGTTTGCATCAGATCCACCACCGACGGCTTGCCATGTAATATCAATACCCAAGTCTTTACCGATCGCTTCAACTTGTGCCATTAATCGCTCTGTTTGTGGGCTTGGCACCATCGATGGTTTATGCGCTTCACGCTCAGCAATAACTGTGATGTTCGGAGTAAAAGGAGTATCACACAGTGCACGAATTTTCTGATCTGCGGCTGCATACTCATCGTTGTCCCAGAAACGTACATCAACAATCGCTTCAGCAAAATCAGCCACAATATTGGCACCAGCTCCCCCTTTAACTACACTCACATTAAAAGTAGTACCAGAAACGAAATTGGTTAGCTCATTGATCGCAATGATCCAGTGTGCCATCTCACTGATTGCACTACGGCCATTTTCAGGTTCATTTCCTGCATGTGCTGCTTTACCATGGAAGCTTAAGCGATAGCGTGCCATACCTTTACGGGCTTTAACTAAAGAGCCGTCAGCGCGAGCCGCTTCAGCGACGAAAACATGCTTTGCATTAACGGCGACACTTTTAAGCCATGCTTCAGAATGTAATGAGCCAATTTCTTCATCTGGGTTCATGCATACACAGATAGAAAGTTTATCTAAGATCTGCTGATCTAAACCACGTAGTGCGTAAACAATATTTAATAACCCTGATTTCATATCAGAAACCCCGGGGCCATAAGCTTTTGTTTCATCGGTTGTCATTGGGCGAGCAGCTGCTGTACCAACAGGAAATACGGTATCCATGTGGCCGATCAGCATGGCATCAATATGGTCGGCTTCAGGTTTGTTACGAATTTCTAGGCCAGTTCCTGCAATACCACAATCGACACGTTTAATGTGCCATCCCAGATCTTGGTATTTTGTTGCCATGGTCTCAGCAATAGCATTAATACCGTCAACGGTTAGCGTACCGCAGTCAATATTGATTAAAGGACGAAGTTCTTCTAAGTAAGCATCAAGAGAAAAAGACATATAAAGCTCCAAATAAGGGCTGTGTAATGATCAATAGGTGAAGAATAAAAGCAAATATGCAGCGCTATTATGAAAAGTTCATGCAATGAAAAGGCTTGCCGTGAAAGGGCCCACGGCAAGTTAAATATTCACACTAAGATATTCATCACAAACATAGCAGCGAAGGCATTTAGCACTGAAATTGCAATCATAACTGGGATATAACGACCTTCAGTACCAATAGGCCCCATGATACGTCCCATGTATTGAACTTGTGACCCCATGAGGTAGATAGCAGGCGCCATAATGACAAGATCTAAATCCGTTACGTCACGATGCGCTATTAAGGAAAAAGGTATGAGTATGTACCTGTTTATGCACGGTTTTAGTGAATAAAGACAATGACTACACGCAGCGGTGGGAACTCGAGGTTATTATTGATTTTTTTGTAACGGAAGGAAGGGTTGAACGACGAAATGAGTAATAGGTATAGAAACAAATAAGCCCCATTATATTGGCTAATATAATGGGGCTTATTCTTTATGCTTAATAAATATTATGAAGTTAACTGTTTAACAGCAAGTGCTTCTTCTTCATCATCTTGTGCTAATTGGGCTTCTGATGCTGGTGGACAGCGATCCACAAACCACCCCATGAATGAACAGACAATGGTTACGATAATACAAACGAAGCTTAACCACATAAATGGTGCGTATGAGAACGTAGCAACACCTAAAATGCTTGCCATATAAATACCGTTATCACTCCACGGCACCATACCTGAGGTCAACGTACCACCAAACTCAGCGTTACGAGAAAGGTTCTTACGTTGGTAGCCTAGACGGTCGTAATTTTTTGCACAAATTTTAGGTGTAAGGATCAGCGAAACATACATCGCAGAACCAAATACGTTACCTAGAAAAGCAGTAGCAATAGTGGAAACGGATAGGCTACCTGCGGAATTTACGCGTTTTTCAAAAAGACGGGCAATAGTTTGCAGTACACCGACCTTATCTAATAGACCACCAAAACCAAGACCGAAGATGATCACGGCGACTGAGCCAAGCATTGACGACATACCACCACGGTTTAGGATCGCATCAATAAACTCAACACCAGAGCTAATAGAAAATGGTGCCCATGCAGTATTAAAGGCAACTAAAGGATCCATACCTTGGATCATCACTGCCCAAATAATACCCAATAGAGAACCTAGTGTAATAACAGGGAATGATGGTAAGCGTAAAGCCAGTAACACCAAGACAATAGCCACAGGAATAAAAGACAATGGTGAGATAACAAATTGCTTATCCATTGCTTGAATCACTGAATCAACTTGCGTCATATCTACATTGCCTGAGTAGTGGTAACCCACAACAGTAAATAGAATGGCCGTGATCACGTAACTGATCAGTGAGATAGGCAGCATACCTTTGATATGTTCCATGATTTCAACGTTAGACATAGAAGATGCCAAGATCACAGAATCTGATAGTGGTGACATTTTATCGCCGAAGTAACAGCCAGAAAGAACAGCACCAGCAGTCATCGGAGCGGGAATACCTAAACCTTGGCCAATCCCCATCATAGCGATACCTGCCGTACCTGCTGCACCCCAAGAAGTACCGGTTGCTAACGCTGTTAATGAACAAATGATCATTGTTGCTAACAAGAAAATGGATGGGTGGATGGCTTTTAGACCGTAGTAAATAATGGTTGGAACAATACCACCTGCAATCCAAGTACCCACAAGCGCACCAACCGCAAGCAGAATTAATACGGCACCGAGACCATTAGCAATACCTTTTGTGGCGGCTTTTTCTAATGATTTGTAATCATGGCCTAGTTTTATACCTAACCCAATGATAATGAACCAGCCGATGTAGAGTGCTAGTTGAATAGGTAAATTTAACTTAGCGGTAAATGAGAATGCTAGTGCAAGGAAAATACCGAGAGCAACAAGAACTTGCATCAACGAGGGTAGTTTCACGACAGTCTGTTTTTCCATACTTCTAACCTTGTTTATCGTACCTGTAAATGAGCTGCTAGCCCAAAGTCAGTAATGAATATTTCTATACTGGTTAATAAATCACATGCATCACAGCTTGTAACAAACTTCGGCTACTGTAGCAGCTAGCCTTAAAACCGCGATAAATAATGTTTCTATATGTGACCTGAGTCTTTTGCTTTAAAAGATGAGCAAAAGTGCTGCTTTTTTGTGTTTATTTTGTTAAATAATGGTTTTTATTTTGTGTTTTTATATTGGTTTTATTATTCTGGTTATTTATTTCAAAACATAAAGATAATGTTTAAATTAGTTTAAAAAACCAAAATACATTCATTTTATAAATAATATATCCAATAAAGTTAGGTTAGAGAGATTATCAGGATAGCCGGGGGTTTTCAAAGATATGTATTTAATTGAATTATATGGTCTTGAATGTTTAATTTCATATTTAGAGTTAAAAACATACATTAAGTACTAGTTTTTAAGCCTTTTTGCTGTTTTATTCTTCTTTGCTGTTGCATTTTTGAACTTATAAAAATAACTAATACCAGTAATAAGAAATTCAAATATCGATAAATTAACAAAGATTGTTACTCTTTTTTGCGATAGTATTTTGAAGTGGATATTAAAATTATGCTTGTTTTTAAGCCTTTAAATCTCTATAGATGGAAACAGCAGCCGTTAAATTACGACAGGGAGTGTAGTAGCAAATGATGAAAGTAGGTTTAGTTGGTTGGCGTGGTATGGTCGGTTCTGTACTGATGCAACGTATGGTCGAAGAGGGTGATTTTAAACTAATTGACCCTGTATTCTATTCAACCTCTCAGATTGGTATTCCAGCGCCTAATTTAGGTAAAGATGCAGGTATGCTGCAAGATGCCTTTGATTTAGAAAGCTTAAAAAAACTTGATGCCATTATTACCTGTCAAGGTGGTGGCTACACTGAAAAAGTGTACCCAGCGTTACGTCAAGCAGGCTGGAAAGGTTACTGGATTGATGCGGCATCAACATTACGTATGAAGCCAGAATCAATTATTACACTTGATCCTGTTAACTTTGATCAAATTCAGCAAGGTATTCACAATGGTACCAATACGTATGTTGGTGGTAACTGTACAGTTAGCTTAATGCTGATGGCTGTCGGTGGCCTATATAAGGCAGGACTTGTTGAGTGGATGACGTCACAAACATATCAAGCAGCTTCTGGTGCGGGTGCTAAGAACATGCGTGAGTTGATCAGCCAAATGGGTGTGATTAACGATTCAGTGACAAGCGAGCTCGCGAATCCATCAACATCGATTCTTGATATTGACCGTAAAGTGGCAGATACCTTACGTTCAAGCGATTTCCCATCACAAGAGTTTGGTGCGCCATTAGCCGGTTCTTTGATCCCTTGGATCGATGTGAAGCGTGAAAATGGTCAAAGCAAAGAAGAATGGAAAGCGTCTGTTGAAACGAACAAAATTCTTGGTTTAGAGGATTCTCCAATCCCAATTGATGGTACTTGTGTACGTATTGGTGCGATGCGCTGTCACAGCCAAGCACTAACATTAAAGCTGAAGAAAAATGTACCGCTAGATGAAATCGAAGAAATTATTGCATCACATAATGATTGGGTAAAAGTTATCCCGAATGATCGTGATGTAACAGTGCAAGAGTTAAGCCCTGCTAAAGTAACGGGTACACTATCGGTACCGGTTGGTCGTCTTCGTAAACTTGCGATGGGTGATGATTACCTGAACGCCTTTACTGTTGGTGATCAGCTACTATGGGGTGCTGCTGAGCCACTTCGTCGTACACTGCGTATTATCCTTTCTGAAAAAGCATAATATTCGTTAGTTGAAAATAAAAAAACGCCTGCAGTGATGCAGGCGTTTTTACTTATAGCAACGTTGATTTAGTGTTATTTTCGTTGACGGAAACCACGGCCACTTAAGATGGTTTTTAGTACGTCTTTTTCTCTTAATCTACTCATCCCGACATAAGCAACTGGAACAAGAAATAGTGAGAAAAATGTGCCGGCGGTTAATCCTCCCACTAAGACCAAACCAATATTTACGCGACCTAATGAGCCAGGACCTGATGCAAATGCCAGGGGTAGAGCACCTAAAATCATGGTTAATGATGTCATTAAAATTGGACGTAAACGTGAGCGAGCACTATGGATTGCCGCCTCAATGGCAGTTTTACCATGCTTACGTTGCTCATTGGCAAATTCAACCAGCAAGATCCCATGTTTAGTGACCAATCCGACTAAGGTTAATAAGCCTATTTGTGAGTAAATATTGAGGCTTTGACCAAAGACCCAGAGGGTCAAAACAGCGCCTACAATACACAAAGGAACGGTAAGAAGGATGATCAGTGGATCAACGAAACTTTCAAATTGCGCAGCTAAGATCAGATAGATGAAAATGAGCGCCATTAAGAATAACGTTTGTGTACCATCTTGTGAGTCCATTAATTCTTTAACCACACCGTCGTAGGCATAGCTCTGTGAGTCATCAAGTAGCTCAGGTACATTTTCATCAATGTAATTACGGACATCACTCGCAGTATAACCTGGCATTAATGTCGCTGTGATCTCAGCACTATTTTGTCCCATATAAGTTTTAAAACTGGACTCAGATGTTACTGCTTTAATTGAAACGAATTCAGACAAAGGAATATTTTGTCCCGATTCTGACGCTACATAAAGCTTATCGATAATATCAAAGTTACCCAGATCTTTACGGTTTACTTGAACGCGAATAGGGTAGGTATAGCCGTCATCAGCCTGTAAGTTTGCCGCTTTCAATGAGCCAAGGAAGGTCGATAGTGCATTGGTTACGTCAGTATAAGCCACGCCTGACAAGATGATTGCGTTACGGTCAATGCGTAAGTCATATCGCAGTTGATCTCGAAGTAATGAGCTTTTAACACGAGTTAAGCCTTTATACTCACTTAACTTTTTAACGATACGGTTAGCCGTATCATTGAGCTTTGTATTATCTCGATTAACGGTTTTAAGCTGCAGTTTCAAATTGGTTGCTGCATTTAGACCATCAGCAGAGCGCACACTAAATGACATACTGTATGCAGACAGAGTACTTGCTGCTTTTTCAGTTAACTCAGCTACGATCTCATCTGCCGGTTTAGTACGTTTGCCCCAAGGTTCGAGTAAAATATGATTGGATGGTGTTGCTTCGATATAAGATAAATTCGCAGCAATATCTTTGTTATCTTCCATAACCGTATTTAGCTCAGAGTTATGCTTAATATGATAACGACGACCGACACCGGTCGGTGCTTCTGAACTACCATCAATAAAGCCAGTATCTTCTATTGGCAACAATACTTGTGGCATCGACCATACCGCAACACCCGAAAGTGCGATAAGTGCCAGTGCAATACCCCCCATCAATGCTTTACGATCAAACCATTTAGATAATTGTTTCGTGTAACCTAGTGATAGTTTGTGAATCTGCTTATCAATTGCAGCAAACCATTTAGGTTGTTGTGCTACCGGTTTAATTAAATACGCACACATCATCGGTGACAGTGTTAATGCAACCATACCTGAGATGATCACTGATGCTGCAAGAGTAAAAGCAAATTGGCGGAACAGATCAGCTGTCATACCTGACATTAAACCAATAGGCAGGTAAACCGCTGCAAGGGTCATTGTCATTGCTATTACTGGGAAGATAATTTCATTACTGCCCTTAATGGCGGCATTAAGCGGTGTTTCACCTTCTTCTATATAGCGATAACAATTTTCAACCACCACGATAGCATCATCAACCACAAGGCCGATCGCAAGAATAATGGCTAAAATAGTCAGCACGTTAATGCTGAAACCAAGAAATGACATTACTGCAAAAACACCAATAATACATACAGGGATAGTGATAATTGGGATTGATGCAATACGCAGTGAACCAAGGAAAAGTACCACAATTACGGATACTAAAACGATAGCTTCAAAGAGGGTATGGAAGCCTTGGTCGATAGATTCTTGAATGAAATCGGCTTGGTTATAGACCATCTTCATTTCTAAGCCATCTGGCAAGTGTTGCTGCATCTTGGTGATTTCAGCTTTTACACGAGCAGCTACATCAACCGGGTTCTCACTTTTCAGTGGTAGCACCTGCAGTGACATTGCAGTTTCACCATTCACTTTAAGTTTGCTTGGTGTCAGGCTATTTTCACCCATTTTGACATCAGCCACATCTTTGATGCGAATGATGTTGCCATCATCGACGCGGATAACGAGATCTTGTACATCTTTAACACTGGTTACTTGAGTCACTGGGTTAATTTGGAAATTACGCGCTTCACCAACGATCTGACCAACTGTGAATGATGAACTGTATGCACTGAGTGTTGTTACAATATCAGCGGGCTTAACATTGAGTGCCATCATACGGTTTGGGTTCAGCCAAACACGGACAGCTTTTGCTGCACCACCATACGGTCCATATACCCCACCAACACCTTGAATATGTCTAAACTGTGGTTTGATTTGCTGGCCAATGAAGTCGTACATCTCTTGCGAACTCATCTTCCCTTTATTGATAAAGGTAATAATGTTACTAGCTGAGCCCTTATCACCGGAATCATCGGTAACCGTCGGTTTATCAACCATACTTGGTGGAAAATCAACGATAGCTTCAATGCTACTACGTAACTTATTCATTAAGTTCGCATATTCAACATCAGTAATACCATCGCTAAATTTTACATTTAATGTACATTTACCTTGGGTACAGTCAGTCGTCATAATATCGACGCTTTCTAACCCTGTTGCGGCATTAATTAAATGTGTTGCGACATTTCGTGACATGAAGTCTGCGCTAGCGCCATCAATACTGGCGGTAACCGTTGCTTTAGGCGTGTTGTGATCAGGGAAATATTGAATTGCAAGTTTTTGGAAAGAAAACAAACCAATAAGAATAATTGCAATACTTAACACTGAAGCAAAAACAGGATGTTTAATACAGACTTCAGGTAGTCTCATTGCTCTGCTCCTTCACTGATTTAGTTTTTTCCTGTCCTGCTTTTGCTGGATCGGTTGTTTTCTTTTTTTGCTCTTGTGCTGGTGCATCAGCTGTTGATGCTTGAGTCTTGATGATATTTACTAAAGTTTCATCATCGATTTTTTGATGACCAGTGACAACAACAATGTCATCTACCTTTAAGCCTTTTTCAACAATTACATAGCCATTATTAAGGTTGTTACCTAAAGTTAGGTAACGCTTAGTAGCAACATTATTTTTATCAACGACCCATACGTAACGATCTTCATTATGAGCAAGAATCGCGTTTTGTGGCGCGACAATTCGATTAGTTCGACCATTCACCATTTGGCTCACTTGAGCAAACATACCGGGTGCTAGAATATGATCTGGGTTTTCGATACGAGCATGAATAGCCACACGCCCCGTGTTTTTATTAACGGCTGGTGCGACGTAATCAACAATACCGTTAAATATCATATCCTTGTATGCTTCAACAGTCACAGTGATGGGCTGGCCTTTTACTGCTTTACCAAGATCGTTTTGGCTAATGGTGTAGGAGACTTCAACAGGGTTGAGGTTATAAATACTTACCAGAGGTGTTGTTGCATCAATCATACTTCCTGCTGATTTAGTGAAGTTGGTCAGTTCACCATCAAAAGGAGCGGTAATGGCATAATCTTTCAAAATGGCTTGTTGCTGGCGGTAATCGGCCGCTGCAAGGTTCGCGGCATCTTGAAGCTCTTCAAAATCTTGCTTAGATAATGCGCCAGGTTGTTTTCTATTTAACTCAGCAACACGTTTTACTTTGTTTCTTGCTGTAGTTAAAGAACTTGCCGCTTTATCTAAATCAGCTTTTGCTTTACTACTATCTAGTTTTGCGATTAGTTGACCTTTTTTAACCACATCACCATCTTTAAAGTTTATGGCAACAAGTTTACCGGGAGTACTGAATGTGAGTTCAGCAAAATCAATCGCATTGATTTTACCTACTTCATTTAATGTAGCGACAAACTCTTTGGTAGAGATAGGCTCGACAGTAACAGGAACTGCTTGTTGTTTCTCGTCATCTTTTGCGTGAGCAAAGTTCGATATTGTTAAAGCCATAAGGGTAAATAGGAGTGGGGATAACTTTTTGTAGTGCACGTCGTATAACTCTCTTATTTCAGGATAAGGGTGTCAATCTTAGTTAATTTATATTAAATAGCCATATGAATTGTCAGTGAATGGTTAGCTTATCATTGCATCTTGGCGCATATCTATTTGGATGTCGGTTATATTTCTAATTTAGCTGATAGGAATTCAGATACAAAAAAACCGTAAATAGATGCTTCTATTTACGGCTTTAATTTTGGGTTTGCGCTTATTTTATGAGCAATTATGCTGCTAGGTTTTTAGCAACGAAATCCCAGTTTACTAGTGACCAGAAACCATCCATGTAGCTTGGACGTAGGTTGCGGTAGTCGATGTAGTAAGCGTGTTCCCATAGATCAACAGTTAGTAGCGGTGTTACGCCTTCTTCTGTGATTGGGCAACCAGCGTTAGAAGTGTTAACGATAGCTAGAGAGCCGTCAGCGTTCTTCACTAACCAAGTCCAAGAAGAACCGAAGTTGTTGATTGCTGAATCTGTGAATTTAGCTTTGAACTCAGCGAAAGAACCGAATGCTTTTTCGATTGCTGCTGCTACTTCACCTGTCGGTTCGCCGCCAGCGTTAGGCGCTAAACAGTTCCAGTAGAACGTGTGGTTCCAAACTTGAGCCGCATTGTTAAATACACCGCCAGTTGAAGTTTTAATGATGTCTTCAAGTGACTTTTCAGCAAGCTCTGTACCTTCAACAAGGCCGTTAAGCTTAACAACGTAAGTGTTGTGGTGCTTACCGTAGTGGTACTCTAGAGTTTCTTGAGAAATGTGTGGCTCAAGAGCGTTCATTGCGAAAGGTAGAGCTGGTAATTCAAATGCCATTGCTCAATTCTCCATATTGGTTTGGTGGCGTTTGCCACGACATTATTGCTTCCAGTAAGCATCGAGGCTTACTTAATTTATTTTTTGAATCTGACCGTTTTATTTTAGCAAGTTTTTTCTTTATTAAAAGACTTGGCTATAAAAAAATACCCTATACCTCGTTAGAGGAATCGTCAATAACCTTTTAATTATAAAGGTTAAATGATGCTCTGATTAAAGATTGGATTAAAAGCAGTCGGTTAGGTGCGGGAAAGTATTTTTATTGGTGACGATAACCAAGTAGAATGGTAGGGTTTAAGTAATTACTATTAAAGTTGTACGAGGAAGCTATGGAAACTATCGACAAGATCAAGCAGCAGATCGCTGAAAACCCAATTCTACTTTACATGAAAGGTTCACCTAAGCTACCAAGCTGTGGTTTCTCATCTCAAGCGTCTCAAGCGCTAATGGGCTGTGGCGAAAAGTTTGCATACGTTGATATTCTGCAAAATCCAGATATCCGTGCAGAACTTCCAATTTACGCACAGTGGCCAACATTCCCACAATTATGGATTGAAGGTGAGTTGATCGGTGGTTGTGACATCATTCTTGAGATGTTCCAAAAAGGTGAGCTTCAGCCACTAATTAAAGAAGCAGCAGCACGTCGCGACGCAGCTTCAGCAGAGTAATTCTTCTGTAACGCCAATTGTTTAAGGTGATATGATTTTGAAGTCTTTCACTTTTAGGCAATAAAAAACCGCCAAATTTGGCGGTTTTTTTGTCGCTAAGGAAAGGCTTATAGCACCATAGATGCTAACCAACCAAATCCAATTAATGGCAAGTTATAGTGGATGAATGTTGGTACAACCGAATCCCAAATATGATCGTGCTGACCATCCGCATTCAAACCTGATGTTGGACCTAAGGTTGAATCTGATGCTGGAGAGCCCGCATCACCTAATGCCGCTGCAGTACCTACTATCGCAATGGTTGCCATTGGTGAGAAACCAAACGATAGACAAAGCGGTACGTAAATTGTGGCTAGAATTGGAATGGTGGAGAACGAAGAACCGATCCCCATGGTGACTAATAAGCCCACAACCAGCATTAGCAGTGAAGCAAGAGGTTTGTTATTACCAATCACAGCTTCAAGAGAATTCACTAAGGTTTCAACCCCGCCAGTTGCTTTCATGACGGCTGCAAACCCTGCTGCTGCAATCATAATAAAGCCGATCATCGCCATCATATGAACACCTTTGGTAAACACATCATGGGTTTCTTTCCACTTAATGACGCCCGTGAAAGTAAACACCATAAAGCCAACAAGGCCACCGATGATCATCGAGCCACTGTATAATTGTGCGCCTAGTGCAGCAAAAATAGCAGCAACTGCGACATAGACATGACGCATGTCGATTTCTTTTTTCTCGGGCTCACTGGCAAGAATTTTCTCAACAGAATATTCGCGAGGTTTACGGTAGCTGACAAAGGTTGCAAGAAGTAAACCAAATAGCATGCCACATGCAGGTAGGATCATTGCGACAGGTACTTGACTTGCTACGACATCTAAACCGTTATCGTGTAGGTTTTTTAATAAGATGTTATTTAAGAAAATACCACCGAAGCCAATAGGTAGCACCATGTATGGCGTAACTAGACCAAATGTCAGTACACAAGCAATTAGACGACGATCTAGCTTCAGTTTGGCAAAGACATGCAGTAGTGGCGGAATAACAATTGGGATGAAAGCAATATGAACCGGAATAACGTTCTGAGAAGAAATGGCAAGTAAGACTAGAATGATAAGAACGCTGTATTTGACGCCCGTTGCAGCCGCGGCGTTATCATGCCCACTGATTTTCTTGATCACTTTTTGTGCTAAGATATCAGTAATACCAGAGCGTGAGATTGCAACGGCAAACGTACCGAGCATGGCATAACTTAGCGCTGTGGTTGCACCGCCACCAAGACCACCTTCAAAGGCTGATACCGCATCAGTGAGAGACATTCCACCAATAAGGCCGCCAACAATGGCACTAAAGGTTAGCGCGACCACCACATTCACTCGCATTAATGCGAGTATCAGCATGATACATACCGCTATAACTACAGGGTTCATAAAGCTTTGATCCATCCGTTTTATTGGGTAATTGTGAACTACACGAGTTTGACTGTTTCAAAGTGAGTACATAATCACAGAAATAGAGGGGTGAAATAACACCGTTTTTATCAGTTTGCTTAATTTTTTGCACATGTCGAGGACAAAATGTGTTTTGCCGCACATTTTATTGAGGTTGTATGATTTTAAATCACTTAAAAGGAGGTTCTAGAATGGATTATCAGGCAATAAAAAGGCTAGCAGCATGCTAGCCTTTGGTGATTTTTGGTAGGTGTATAAGTTAAGGTTGTGAACTTAAAACAGACGTATCTGTGATAGTTAATGTTTTGCCATCACCATTAATAAATGAATGCATTTCTGATTGCATTTCAGTTGTTACAGCAGTATCCGATGATGGATCGAGTAATGATGAATGACTTCCTGCGTTAAATAACACCGCATTTCTCACTAGTGTGCCATTAATCGATGCGGTTGTTGGTGCCAATTGCATCGTTTTGAGTAGAGGCGTAGTGCCTGTAAACGGTGAATAAGGAACAGGAATTTCTGTGCCCGTTACTGTTGTGCCAGGTGGTGTGAGATTAGGGATCGTTTGATCATTTTGTACTTGGGTTAGGTAAACAGAAGCCGTGCTTGGCACTAATAGCGAATGGTTAATAGGATCGACACTATCCAGCACTGTTTGTGCGGCATAAGCAAACTGTGTAAATGAGTCATAAATTGTGCTTAGCGTTGCTAATGAGGTTTCACTACCATCACTAATTAGTCCTGCTTCATAACCTTGATAACAAAGTGGTATCGGTGTATCGCCACATTGGTTTTTAAAGTCAGCATTTGAGCTTGCTAAAATATTCCCTTTGATGAGATTACCAAATTCTCCTGAATTTAAGAGTAGGTAAGGGATCTCAGCGCCAGGATTTGCAAGGGCAAATTGATCAATCGCGAAGAACTGATCTGCGGCGTCGTTGCCAGTTGGACGATTGGTCACATTTGCCACATTAATCCCAGTCATTGCACCTAATGAGTGACCAGTAAAGTTAACTTTTGCCTGAGGGTTTAACATTGCTAGTGCACCTAGGTTTGCAAGTTGATCTGGTGCCTTTTGTGCCAAAGTATCTATTTGTACAAATAGACGTGTAATTGATGCTTTTAGATTGATCACATCAATCGTACTTTGACGTAAATTATCACGGGCAACCGTTAGTGCACCAAGGTTTAAATAAATAGATGGATTGTCCGCTGCGGTCACGCCACCGATATCTCGATCACCATGCAATGGAAGGTTAATCGCAAAGATCGCACGGCATTGATCACCTATGATACTGTCAGCAAGGGATGAATTAACTCCCCCAATATTCTCTTCTTTAATTAATTTTTCTTTACTACTAGTTACGCCATGCTGATAAATAGTGACGCTATTTGATGGACAGTTTGTACTATCTGACGGTAATACTAAAGTGTACTCGATTGAGGCAATCGAGCGCAGTTTAGGTACAGGGCTGTAACGGGTGATCAGTCTTGCTTCATCTAATTGTTTACCATCAGGTAAGAGAATTTCAGCGCCAGTTAATGCGGTTAATACGCGTTGTTGTGCCGCAGGATCTGTTGCTACATTAGCAAAGTCGATTGGATCGATATTGAGCTCTGCAATTTTTGTTTGAACGGCAAGTTTTTCAGCATCGGTACCATTTGCTAATACGTATTGGATTCTAGCAAGGCTCGGCATACCACTTTGCCAAGGTGTAGTTAAGAAATTATTGGGATCGGTACTTAAGAAATAAGGTAGGTGAATAGTTCCCTTGAAAATTTCGCCTTTTCCGCCTGGAGTATTTCCTTCAGACGTTGGTACATCAATATTAAATAGGGTGGTATCTAAGGTAGTTATATCAATACTGCTGTCGATTGCCGTGCCTTTCCAAATATCAGACGGCTTACTATTTATCGCTAATGCTGTTGCGGATTTAGCGGCAAAAAGCACATCACCAACAGAGGCTGTAGTAAACCACGATGAGAAAATAATGTTGTCTTTATCAACCCCTACTTGTGCAAAAGCAGCTTCGGTTGCTTGGGTCACTGCTTGAGCGGGAAGTAAGGCTGGAGATGGCGGTGTTGCCGTTGATTTTAATGTGGCGTAAGAGCCGCTGGTACCAACTGGGTTGTTTTGATCATCTTCCAGTGAGTTTGTTACTGCAAACATATAATTGCTCGCAGGATTTAAGGGCTTAAGTAAGACTGCTGTCAATGTATCACCAGAGGCTTGAACAATATAATCTTGCCCTTCAACCAGCTTTATAGGGGCTGTACTATCTGAGGTGTCAGTAGGATCGCCTGATTTTATCAGATAGAAACTTCCAGCCGCACTGTCTGGGTTTAATGGATTACCTGTAAAGTTTACCAAAATCGGTTGACTGGTACTCCAACCATCGGTTGCACCCATAGCAACGACAGGATTAGAGATATCTGTTGGATCTGTTGCGGTACTCTCAATACTTAATGTGCCGTCTTCTTGATCCATCGCTAAATAGGTCGGGGTGACAATAACTGGCGAGCTTGGATTTGAGATAATATCAAAGTTGACTTTTGTTTCTGCATTTAGGCTGTCAGCAGTATCGGGATCAATCGTAGGGGCGCCCGTTGTTTTGCTGTCGCCACCACATCCTGTTAGTCCCAAGCTAGCAGCTATAATGATCGATAAAAAATGCTTGTTCATAGTATTCCTTACTTTCAATTCTTAGTTCAGTCTTGGGTTAAAAAGTGTAATTAGCTTGCGCGGCACCGATGAAAGCATCGCTGGTTGCGGTGAAGCTATCACCTGCTTCAGTAAATGTGCCGTCTTTGCCGTAGACATAACTAACGCCTAGATCAAAACTCAATTGGTCGCTGTATTTATAGCTTGCTCCTGCTGAGTACCAGAAGCGGTCAGTATCTGGAATACTCAATGTTGCTTTACCGCCTTGCTCATCGTAAGCAAAGCCGGCACGTAACGTGATTTGTGGATTAAGATTGTATGTACTACCAATAGCCCAGCGGAATGCATCGTCATATTTTTCTTCTTTCAATAAGCAGACACCGGGTAGTTGTCCCCCAAAGTTACATTCACTGCTGGTCGCTTTTAGCTCAGTGAATTTACTCCATTGGGTCCAAAATATACTGTAGTGCAAAGCGAATTGGTTATTGAGTTGGTGAAAGCCTGAAAACTCAGCGGTAGCAGGGAGGGGGGCTGCAAGTTTTGCGTCGATGGTTGAACCACGGCGATTGGCACCGAGAACTTGTCCTGAGTAATCAGTAAAGTCACCGTCAAAATCAAGGTCAACTTGTGAACGGTAAGCTAAGCCAAAACGGTTATTCTCATCAATTTCAAATAGCGTGCCTATATTCCAGCCAAATGCCCATGTCTCTCCTTCCATATTAATGGTTTTGTCGCTGGGTTTTATTGCAGGATAAAACGGTAGTGCATTCTTACCGTAATGGCGGTAAAGCTCAGCATGTGCATAAACAGCACTAACACCAACACCGATACTCCATTGGTCATTGAGTTTATAGGCAACACTTGGGTTTAAGTTTATGGTGAGCAGTGAGGTTTTACCTGCGGATGTGCCGTCATAAAAATCATCAGGGTAATCGGTTGTAACCCCGTAATTAGAGAATAAAGACATCCCCCAAGACAAACGATCATTCAGTGGTTGAACAAAGTAAGTTGAAGGTACAAATGCCAGAGGTGCGACATCTTCGGCTGTTTGTTCACCTACTGGGGCATCATGTGCAGTGACATCAATATTAGGTAAAACAAGACTTCCTTGTGCAGAAATAGCCATTTTATCGAACTTTGTCATGCTTGCAGGGTTACGTGCAAGAACACCAGGGTTATCAGCAATAGCAGCTTCACCTGCAAATGCACGCCCTAAACCCGTTGCAGATTGTTCTGAAACTTGGAAACCAGCCGAGTAAGCCTGCGTTGAAAATAATGCAGTGGTTACGGCAATGGTGAGATAACGTTTTTTTACGGACATTATACTGCCTCTCTATATGTTGTTATTTAGCTTCTTATTCGTCCCTGAAAGGAAAAACAAAGATTAAGTACAAGAGTGAGTATAAGACCGGATTTCATTTATGTTAACTAAATGTTACGTGAAAATTAATGCTAATTTCATGTATTTAACATATTTTTAAATTGAGCGTTTAAAACGTTTAATTTAAAAATCTATAAATAAAAAAAGCATAAAAAAAAAGCTCATAAAAATATGAGCTTAGAGGAGAATTTTGCGGTTTAGATGGGCGATAGATTTAGTTGCTATCCATGTCTTCTGTTTGAGGTGCCATTAAAGGCCAGCCACCTAACTTTTTCCATTTGTTAACTATTTCACAAAATAGCTCAGCGGTACGTTCTGTATCATACAGCGCAGAATGTGCTTCACGATTGTCAAATGTGATATTTGCTGTTTGACATGCTTTCGCTAATACCGTTTGACCAAATGCAAGCCCACTTAATGCGGCGGTATCAAACGTTGCAAACGGGTGGAAAGGATTACGCTTTAATTTTGCACGCTCAGATGCCGCCATAACAAAGCTGTGATCAAACGTTGCATTGTGCGCAACCATAATGGCGCGAGAACAATCAGAGGCTTTTTGTTCTTTACGGATCTGCTTATAGATTTCTTTTAAAGCGTGCTCTTCAGATACTGCACCACGTAATGGACTAAAAGGATCACGGATCCCATTAAAATCCAACGCTTCTTTATGTAAAATCGCGCCTTCAAAAGGAGATACATGGAAGTGGATGGTTGTTGCTGGCTTTAGCCACCCATCTTCATCCATTTGTAATGTAACGGCGCAGATTTCAAGTAATGCATCTGTTTTAGCGTTAAATCCCGCGGTTTCTACATCTATGACGACGGGAAAGTAGCCGCGAAAGCGACTTTTTAATGTATTGAATTCGTTATCTTGGCTCATAACACTGCTGTCAAAATAAAGGAATGGGCTATTATGTCAGATCCATCCCTTGATACCAATTTGATCTGATGTATAAACAAAAATGGTCTGTCTCTTTTTTCTTAATGTGAAACGGGTTCTGAATTGTTAAAGCAATGGATGTTATGGTCGATATAAAGAAAGGTTTAATTAGTATCAATTAAAAGTCAGCCTTTATATTTCGAGACGTTAGATTAAGACATTTGGATAATGACATTTCTTATTTTTAAAATATGGCCTAGGTCATTGTATATATTGATTTTATTGTTTTCATTGCCAAGTTTGGCGGGAAAGCAATATATCGCATCGCCTAATCAGTCACAGTGGAATGTTATTGTTGATACGCCGCTAGAGTGTCGCTTGTCACATCATATACCGGGTTACGGTGACGGTGAGTTCGTAGCACGTTCCAGCAAAAAACAATCTGTTGCCTTTGAATTAAAAATGTATCGTCCGATGGGAGAAACACGAAACGTACGTCTAACTTCTATGCCTGCTCGTTGGATGCCTGGTGATTCAGCCAATACCATGACACGACTTAAATTTTTTAAGCAGTTTGATGGCTATATTCAAGGGAAAACGGTGTGGAATATGCTTGCTGAATTAGAAGATGGGCGAAATCCTACATTTATGTATCAAGATTGGCAGCGACAAAATCGCCCATTAGAGGTTGGATTATCTGCCGTTTCGTTTCAAAAAGGTTATCAATCATTTAGCCAATGTCTGAGTAAGCTATTACCTTATGGATTTGAAGATATCGCATTTTCTGTCCTCCACTATAGTGAAAATAGCGACACATTAAATAAAATATCACAACAACGTCTGGCTCAAATTGCCGACTTTGTTCGCTATTCTGACGATATTGATTTGGTTTTAGTTGCCGCGTTTAATGATTCGATTGCCGGTACTACGGAAAGCCAAGAGATGTCAGAGCGACGAGCTGACAAACTGCGTCAGTATTTTCAATCGTTAGGGTTACCTGCCGAGCGTGTTCAAGTAGAAGCGTACGGAAAGCGGCGTCCTATTGCTGATAACTCAACCCCTATCGGACGAAACTTAAATCGTCGAGTTGTGATTTCATTAGGACAAAGTCCGATTTATTAATCAGTAATGGAAAACTGGATGGGATGGGGCTCGTTATTATCGAATGATGTAACGAGCCTTATTTTTTATTAATGCAGTTTAAAGGAAGCGATGAGCTCACAACTTGAATAGTTGTTAATGGCTTTAACTTGATTCGCAATAGCAGGGTTAGGATGTCGTTTTAAAAAGCTAATCAATGCAGATTGGCAACACCCCAAAGAATTTATATAGCTGTGGCATTGCGTTTGTTTACACTGTGGGATCAATGCAATAACTTGTTCAGAGGCAAGTTGTAAATACTTTAACTCGTAGTCTGGATCGCCATGTTGTCGCCAAAAATTAGCCATGTTATGGCAAGAAACGACTTTCATCGTTAAGAGATCCGTTAGTTGCTCGGTGTCAGTTGAATCTGCCGTGATTTCCTGAGCAATAGATAGCGCGAGTTGATAATGAACAATAGACATCAAAGGGTTATTGTTAGTCTTAGCATCATCAGCCATTAAGGTGTGTCTTTCCCACTCTGAAATATCCATGTCATTATCCTTTGTAAGTGGTAGTGTTTTGCGGTTAGAAAGCCTGTAACGCGCTAAGGTAGTTCATCTCAACTTGTTCCCAATCGACTAAGTGCCACCATGCGTTAATGTAATCAGGACGGACGTTTTGGTAACTCAAGTAGTAAGCATGTTCCCATACATCAAGCGCAAGAATTGGAGTCCCTTGTACTGTTACTGTATCCATTAACGGGTTGTCTTGGTTCGGCGTTGCTGAGATCTCGAGTCGTCCATCCACGACAGAGAGCCAAATAAATCCGGCACCAAAATGATTGGCAGCTAATGTTGAAAATGTCTCTTTAAACTTAGCAAAACTTTCAAAATGGGCATTAATTGCTTCTGCAAGCAAACCTGATGGATGGCGAACGCCTTCGGGTGACATACATTGCCAATAGAGGTTGTGATTATAGAAACCACCGCCATTATTACGCACTGCTGCAGGGTATTGAGATATATTGCTTAAAATGGTCTCAATGGGCTGGTCAGTAAGATCTGTATTTTCAATTGCAGCGATAAACTTATCAAAATAACCTCTATGGTGTTTGCTATAGTGGATCTCAACAGTTTTTGCATCAAGATAAGGTTCTAGTGCATTAAAGCCATAGGGTAGTTTTGGGAATAGATGTTTCATAAATTATACCTAGTAAAAAACGTCAACTAGATACTAATGATAACTATTATCATTATCAACCGCTGTTTTGTATGGATATTAATGAATTTTTAGCTGTGAAATTATGAATTTGATGATTAGTTAACAAAGAATTTATGGTTTTTGGTTATGATTTACATTGTTTAGATAAGGATTTTCGTTATGAATAAAGTTGTTTTAATAGCTGTTGTTGTATTAGTTGCAGTAGGTGTGGGGATTTTCAGTGTGGGTAAATTGACTGAAAAAGCAGCGAATGAGACGACAAAAAAAGTATTAAAAGAAGTAGTGAGTGCTGATTTAGCACCTGTCGCAAAAGCGATTGGTAAGCTAGAAGCCTGTGAATCTGGTGCAACTGCAGAGTTAGAAGCCTTAGGCCATACCGCAACACCATTAGGCCGGAGTTTGGCTTATATTGCTTTAGCACAAAATAGTTATTTGATGGATGATAAAGATAAAGCGCGCGTGGAACTGCAACAAGCGATTGATGCGAGTACTGATAAACCCTCAGCCGAAGAGCGTAATGAGATGTTTACCAAGTTGGGTGAAGGCGCAAAACAAATGGCAGAAAAGCGTAAAGCATACGGTTTTAAAGTAAACTGTGAACCACTTTAATTGCTGATGATAGCAGTGAAAAGGAGCGATTAAGCTCCTTTTTTATTGAATTAAATTTGTTATTAATCAGATGTCTACCTTATCTTTATACTCACAGAGGTCCTCGATTAGGCAGCTGCCACAGCGCGGTTTTCTTGCAATGCAGGTATAGCGTCCGTGTAAAATTAACCAATGGTGAACATCAACTTTAAATTCTTTTGGCACAACCTTTAAGAGTTTCTCTTCAACTTGGTCGACGTTTTTCCCCATGGCAAATTTAGTTCGATTACAAACTCGGAAGATGTGAGTATCCACTGCAATTGTCGGCCATCCAAATGCCGTATTTAAAACAACATTTGCGGTCTTTCGACCAACCCCTGGTAGTGCTTCTAATGCTTCTCGGTTTTCTGGGATCTCGCCATTATGTTTATCTAAGAGAATACGGCAGGTTTTAATGACATTTTCTGCTTTAGAATTAAATAACCCAATGGTTTTTATATATTCTTTAACGCCGTCAACGCCTAAGTCGTAAATAGCTTGAGGGGTATTAGCAACAGGATAAAGCTTGTCGGTTGCTTTATTTACGCTGACATCGGTAGCTTGAGCTGAGAGTAATACCGCAATCAATAACTCGAAAGGCGTGCTCCAATGAAGCTCTGTTTCCGGGTGTGGGTTTTCAGCGCGTAAACGTTCAAGAATTTGGATGCGTTTTTGATTATTCATTTTCTATTCCAAATAAGGCTTATTGCAATATAAGTAGGGAGTGACAGAGTGAGCATCTGTCGTTGCAATTAAGCATTTTACTATTCCATTATTTTGTCGCGATATGTAATAAAAAGAAACCCAATAAGTATGATACTTATTGGGTTTGATCTTTAGTCTACGCTAGTGACGCGAGCACGTTCAACCGTTGGCTTTGATGCTTCTTTAGGCTGTTTTTGTTGACGGCGTTTATCAATCACATTTTTGGCCGCAATCATCAAACCGACACCAAGAAAGGCACCCGGTGGTAACATTGCAAGCAAGAACCCTGAATCAAAATGGAATACTTGGATTCGTAAAACTGATGCCCAGCTACCTAGTAGGCGATCAGCACCATCAAATAAGGTTCCTTTGCTCAATAGTTCTCGCATTGCGCCCAGAATGAATAGCGCAGATGTCATGCCTAATCCCATCCATAAACCATCGAGTACTGCTGGTAATGGTGCATTTTTAGAGGCAAAGGCTTCAGCGCGACCAATGATAATACAGTTGGTTACAATCAAGGCGATGAAGATCCCTAATGATTTGTATAAACCAAAAGTAAAGGCATTCATCAATAACTGTACGCAGGTTACGAGTGAGGCAATGATCATTACAAACACTGGAATACGGATCTCAGAGGGTACCCAGTGACGAATTAAAGACACAATTAAGTTTGAGCCTATCAGTACTAAAGTCGTCGCAAGCCCCAAACCTAAAGCATTTGTCACCGTTGATGAAACGGCAAGTAAAGGGCATAGGCCGAGAAGCTGAACAATGGTCGGGTTATTTAGCCATAAGCCATTTGCCATTAACTCTTTATTAGTTGTCATATCACTCACCTGCACAATCAAGTGGTTGGTTGATGATTTTATCCTGGTTTTGATCCCAGTATAACGAAATATTTTTTACTGCTTTGACGACGGCTCGCGGTGTTATGGTCGCACCTGTGAATTGATCAAATTCACCACCATCTTTACGTACTTTAAATGATGGGTCGTTATCACCATTTACCCGCTTACCATTAAAGCTGTAAATCCAGTTACTAACAGTGGTTTCAATTTTATCACCCAATCCTGGAGTTTCGTTTTGTTGTAATACACGAACGCCAGTGATCACGCCATTCATGTCTAAACCAACAATAATTTTAATTGCGCCGCTATAACCGTCAGGGGCAATCCCTTCAATTGCCACACCAACAGGCTTATTATCTTTTTTAGCGATATAAGCAGGCATCTGAGCCAATGTACCTAAACGCTTATGATCTCTTACTAAAGTACAACTTTTGTAGAGTAAGTTATCGTGGCTTGCTACGGGAATCACTTGGTTTAGAGTATCCAGTAACTGTACCCGCTGCTGCTCTGCTATACGATCTTCTGTTAGGTAGTTCGTCAGGGCTACTAGCGCTGTCGCTAAACACGCAAAAGTGGCAAGAATAGCACCGTTTTTTTTCATTGCATTAAACATGGCTGCTCTCTTAATTAGTGCCCGTAAGTACGAGGACGAGTGTAGTAATCAATAAGTGGTACACATAAGTTACCCAGTAAAACGGCAAAGGCAACGCCATCTGGGAAGCCACCCCATGTGCGGATCAGATAAATCATGACACCGATAAAGCTACCAAAAATTAAACGGCCTTTTACCGTCGTTGATGCTGTTACTGGATCGGTGGCAATAAAGAAAGCACCTAACATGGTTGCACCTGAGAATAGGTGCAACAACGGAGAGCCAGTCGTATCAGGATGAACAATGTAAACAAGGCTACTGATCACAAATAGTGACGTTAGCATAGCAACAGGGATATGCCATTGAATAACACGAAGCTTTAATAAGATTAAACCACCAACAAGGAAGCCCATGTTAATCCACTCCCAGCCAATACCTGCAATCGCGCCGTAAACAGGTTTTGTCATTGTTTCAGCCGTTGTAAACCCTGTGTGTAACGCTGTTTTTAGTGTATCTAGCGGTGTTGCCATCGTGTAACCATCAACTGACATTTTCAGTTGTGGAACACTAAATCCATCTTGAGTAAAGCCAGTAAAGATTGCATAAATACTATCCATAAAGTTAGCTGGTTGTGCACTCAATGATGCTGGTGGTAACCAGGTTGTCATCTGTACTGGGAATGAAATGAGCAGTACGACATAAGCAATCATCGCGGGGTTAAAGAGGTTTTGTCCCATACCGCCATAAAGGTGTTTTGCAATGACTATCGCAAAGAAAACACCAATAACAGTTAACCACCAAGGTGCTAATGGTGGGATTGATAAACCAATTAATACGCCAGTAAGCAGAGCTGTATTATCTCTTAAATAAGGTACAACAGGACGTTTACGCAGTTTTACAATAATCGCTTCAAATATGATTGCAGAAATAGATGCTAATACAATTTGGATCAGAGTACCGAAACCAAAGAAGTAGCATTGAGCAATAACGCCAAATACCGAGCATAATATAACTGTACGCATAATAGCGCTGGTGCTTCGGCGGTTATGGTCATGGGGTGAACTGGCAATATTAAACGCCACGGTTAATCTTCCTCAATGTTTTGTTGTTCTTTGGCGGCTTGTTGTGCCGCTTTTCTTGCTTTAGCGCGAGCGACGGCAGCAGCAACAGCGGCTTTTTTCGGATCAACGTTTTCAGCTTCAACTACAGGTTCAGGTGCTGATTCTGCTTGTGCTTCTGTTTGTTGTGCGGCTTTTCTTGCTTTAGCACGAGCGACGGCAGCAGCAACAGCGGCTTTTTTCGGATCAACGTTTTCAGCTTCAACTATAGATTCTGGTGCTGATTCTGCTTGTGCTTCTGTTTGTTGTGCGGCTTTTCTTGCTTTAGCACGAGCGACGGCAGCAGCAACAGCGGCTTTTTTTGGATCAACGTTTTCAGCTTCAACTACAGGTTCAGGTGCTGATTCTGCTTGTGCCTCTGCTTGTTGTGCGGCTTTTCTTGCTTTAGCACGAGCGACGGCAGCAGCAACAGCGGCTTTTTTCGGATCAACGCTTTCAGCTTCAACTTCATATTCTGGTGTTGATTCCGCTTGTGCTTGTTGTGCGGCTTTTCTTGCTTTAGCGCGGGCGACGGCAGCTGCGACAGCATCTTTTTTACTGTCATTTTCAGTAGCGGTTTGGTTATTTGCTGTAGCTTCTTTTTCAGCCTTACGTTCACGAGCTTGACGCTTACGCTCTTCACGTAATTTCGCCATTTCACTGTTATCTGGCAGGCTTTCTGAAGTTGCACCTTGTGCTGAAGCTGCTTGTTTTGCTTTTGCTTTTGCAATCGCTGCTGCAACAGCCGGTTTCACTTCTGCTGTATCTGCTTTAGCGGCTGCTGCTTGTTTGGCTTTTACGCGGGCAATAGCGGCAGCGACTGCATCATCACCCCCAGTTTTCGCCATTTCATCACGACGAGAATCAGCCGCTTTTTTAAAGCGGTTTTCACGTTCAGCCTTATCACGTTCCATGCGTGCTTGTTTGGCTTCAAAGCGTTGGCGAGCTCGTTCTGCATTCATTTCATCTTGGCTACGTGCCCAGATCTCAGCTTTTGCTTGGCGATAGTACTGAACAAGAGGGATCTCACTTGGACAGACATATGCACAAGCACCGCACTCAATACAATCTTGCAGATTATATTCTTCACACTTGTCGTAATTTTGATCCTTGGCGTACCACTGTAATTGCTGTGGGAGCAATGATGATGGGCAAACATCCGCACAAGCAGAACAACGGATACATGCCATTTCATAGGTATGTAATGGGAGTTCTTTGCGTTTTGGTGCCAAAATACAGTTTGTTATTTTGGTGATCGGTACATTGGAATGTGGGAGTGTAAATCCCATTAACGATCCACCAATGATCACACGAGGATGTTTTTTATCGGCTTTATAGCCAAACTTATCTAATAAGTAGGCAATCGGCGTACCTAACATAGCAAAAACATTACCACGTTTCTTAAAGGCTTCACCGGTTAGCGTAACAACACGCTCAATTAGTGGTTCACCGTCGATAATGGCGCGTTTAATTGCAAAAGCAGTACCTATGTTTTGCATGATAACGCCAACAGAAGTTGAACGTGACTGACTTGGTACTTCTCTGCCTGTTAAAATTTTAACTAACTGCTTTGAGCTACCAGATGGATATTTTGTTGGTACAACACGTATCAGAATGTTGTCTGCTTCGGTGACATGCTGCTCAAGGGCTTTAATCGCTTCAGGTTTGTTATCTTCAATACCGATGATTGTTAGCTTTGGGCTAATAATATGGCGAAGAATACGAACCCCTTCGATCACTTCTTCAGCATAATCGCGCATGAGTCGGTCATCGGCAGTAATATATGGCTCACACTCAGCCGCGTTGATAATTAAAATATCAACATTACCTAAACCGCCTTGAAGTTTTCTTGCGGTAGGGAAACCAGCACCACCTAATCCAGCGATACCACTCAAACGGATTGTTTCGATCAGTTCTGCGGGATCACGATCTTGATAATCGGCATAGGTTTTTTTCTCTCCCCAAGTATCGGTGTGATCTGGGTGAAGAACGATACATAAATCGCTTAAACCTGAAGGGTGAGCAGTCGTACGTTGTTCAATGGCTATTACTGTACCAGATGTAGGCGCATGCACAGGGACACACATTGCAATGTCACCTTGTGTCAGAGCTTGACCTTTTTGTACTTTGTCGCCAACAGCAACAATAATGTCACCTTTAGAACCAATATGCTGCTTAAGTGGTAAAACGAGTTCTTGTGGAATACCAGCACTAACGATAGGTGCTTGATTTGAGATTTTTTTATTTTCAGCGGGATGAATACCGCCGTGGAAATCCCACAACTTACCTTGTTTGATTTGCTCAATGATAGATAGCATAACTACGACTCTACCTTTTCTGTACTCGGTGCATCACTGATATTTACGATTGGAATTTGGTTTAGTTGCCATTTCCAATTATCAGGCGTTTCTTTAACTGGGATCATTTCGATACAGTCAGTAGGGCAGGGAGCAACACAGAGATCGCAACCTGTACATTCGTCTTTGATAACCGTATGCATAGATTTAGTGCCGCCAACAATGGCATCGACAGGGCACGCTTGAATACATTTAGTACAGCCAATGCACATATCTTCATGAATAAATGCGACTTTTTTAATGTTTTCTTCTGTACCTTGGGTTGAATCAGGAACATCAACACCCATCAAGTCAGCTAATTTTTCAATAGTAACTTGACCGCCAGGAGGACACTTATTGATCACATCGCCATTGGCAATCGCTTCTGCGTAAGGGCGACAGCCAGGATAGCCACATTGACCACATTGGGTTTGCGGAAGAATACTGTCGATTTGTTCAACAATAGGATCGGCTTCAACTTTAAATTTAACCGAAGCAAACCCAAGAATTAGTCCGAAAATGGCAGCCAGAATAACGATGGCAATGACTGCGATAAGGATCCCACTCATTACAATTTCACCAATCCAGTAAAGCCCATAAATGCAAGAGACATTAGCCCTGCGGTGATCATCGCAATGGATGCGCCTTTGAATGGCTCAGGTACATCAGCGGCAGCAATGCGTTCACGCATAGAAGCAAATAAAACAAGCACAAGTGAGAAACCCACTGCAGCACCAAAACCATAAATAACGGATTCAATAAAGTTATGACGCTCATTTACGTTTAATAAGGCGACACCTAACACCGCACAGTTAGTGGTGATAAGTGGTAAGAAAATACCTAATAAACGATAAAGCGTTGGGCTTGTTTTATGTACGACCATTTCTGTGAATTGCACAACAACGGCAATGACTAGAATAAAGCTTAGTGTGCGTAGGTACTGAATCCCTAATGGATCCAAAATGTAAGTTTCAACAAGATAAGCACAAACAGAAGCAAGCGTCAGCACAAAAGTGGTTGCTAAGCCCATTCCAATAGCTGTTTCTAATTTTTTAGATACGCCCATAAATGGACATAAGCCTAAAAATTTAACGAGTACAAAGTTGTTAACCAACACAGTACCAATAAGTAATAGGAGGTATTCAGTCATACCGGCTTCATTATTATTAAAAGAGATCTAAACATTATCTGATTTTGTTGCCGTTATAACAACTCCTGTGGTGTAGGGTTTTAGTGATTATTGTGTTTTTCATAAAGATAGATCATGAAATATAAGTTTTTAATTTAGTTACTACGGCTTTGTTTAGCTGTGCGATCAAAAAACACCCACTGCATATGACGCAGAAGTTATCAGTTTTTGGTTTTGTGTTTATTAATTGTTATTTGACTGTATGCCTTAGCCAGAAAGCTTGTGATGATGAGTTAAGTTTTCGCAAAATATGTTTGGATAGCTTGTAAAGCCGTTTTAAACCTCGTTTTATGTAAGGGCACTTGTGATCATCGTGTGAGATGATGGCATCATTGAATGAGCATAGGATAGATGTGATGGATATTTTATTATTGAGTAACGGTAAAATTGCAGGTAATACCCATGTAATGGAATTTGCGGGTGATGCAATTGTTGAGCAAGTTAAGCGAACTGGCGCTAAACATTTTCTTGTTATTCCTTATGCTGTGATTCGATCGAGTCATGATGATCGTGTGGCGATGGTACAAGCGACATTTGATCGTTTAGGTATTGATTGTGTTGCAACAGGTATTCATCAAGCAGCCGATCCAGTTAAAGCCATTGAGGAAGCTGAAGGAATTATTGTAAGTGGTGGTAATACATGGGTTTTAAATAAAAAACTTCATGACTTAGGTTTAGTTGGACCGTTACGTAAGGCGGTATTAGCGAAAGGTATTCCCTATATTGGTTGGAGTGCAGGTACCAATATTGGTTGCCCAACTATTCGTACCACTAACGATATGCCGATTGTCACCAGTGCAGTGCTAAGCTCACTTAACTTTGTTCCTTTCCAAATAAACCCGCATTATCTAGAAGCGTCGGTTGAAGGTCATATGGGAGAAACCCGTGATGAGCGTATTCAAGAGTTTTTAGAAGTGAATAAGCATGAGCCGGTTGTGGGGATTCCAGAAGGAACATGGCTGCAGTTATTAGATGGAGAGTTAAGCTACCACACAGCAAATGGTAAGCCATTAAAGCTATTCCAGTATGACGTTGAGCCTGTTTATTTTGAGGAAGGGCAAGATATTCAATTTATGATGGAATATAGCTGTTAATACATCAGACAATATTCTACTAAAGAAAAGCCAGCGTTATGCTGGTTTTTTTATAGTGGTTATGTGGAAGGCTTTCATTTTACAAAATTGCTCCCAGATGCTTATAAAATAATGCTTGATTTTTAGAATAGTAGATTTGACCAGTGTTTAACTTAGTTATCCACAAAAACTGTGGATAAGTGTGTTGATTTCATCTTGTAAACGTATTGGAGAGTGGTAGTTTGCATTCATCACTTTGTTATGTTTGAGAGGGATGATGATAAAAAGGTACTAATTTCAAATACTATTATTGACTAGATGCATATCTATAAGAGCCATTGTTAAGCAGACAGATATTACTGATGGTTGCTTTTCATTGAGCTAAAAAATTGAACAGAATAGGTATAAGCTGTGGATGTAAACGTTAATGTTTAATTGTTTTTTAAAGGTTAACGGTATGAAGCTTAGATGTTTCTTTGAAGGGGAGAGCATAATACGTGTTACAACATGGTCGGTCAATTGATCTGGATTCATTTTTCTGCTTTATATTAATATTTAGGTAATAATTTCATAAAAAGAGATAAAAAAAATCATATATTTTTTAATTTTTTTGCTCATTGTGAAATTCACCATTTAATAATATTAAATACAATATTGTTATTAATTAATGAGTTATGGTTTTATTTCTGCGGTGGTAAACATCAATATTCTGAAATTCAGAACGACATATAACCCTGGCTTATTTATCCTTCATTTATATTCACGTGGTAACTTTTACCTTGCCTGCCCTTCGCTTTATGATTCATTCCACATTAAGTTCCTGGATTCGAGTCAGGCATTTAAACTTATGATTTAAGATAAGGGTACTTAATGCCTACACGTCAAATTTAGCTTAACGTTTTGCTTATAAGTTGAGTTAGCTTTTTACAATATAATGTTGTTTGCTTCAATATTAGTTAGTTAAGACCCAAAGGGGGCTATTTACAGACTGTTGTAAATAGTTGTGGTCTTTTATTCTGTGAGTCATGTTTGGTGTTCAAACTCTTAGTATTCACTTAACTAATATTGAAGCTATTTTTTTATCTGCAATTTAGTTTCTTCATCGCAAGTATTTCCAGTAGTTGACATTACTAATGGTCTATCCACAATGTAAACAGTAATTTATTGCTGGATATGTAATTTATGAGCGACTTATTTTCTCTTGCTTCTGAATATTCACCATCAGGCGATCAACCTACCGCTATTGCTCAATTGGTTGATGGTTTAGATTCAGGACTAGCGCACCAAACGTTACTTGGCGTAACAGGTTCAGGTAAAACTTTTACCGTGGCTAATGTTATTGCCCAAGCTAATCGACCGACTTTGATCCTTGCACCAAATAAAACGTTGGCAGCACAGTTATATGGTGAGATGAAAGAGTTCTTTCCAAATAGTGCTGTAGAATACTTTGTATCCTACTATGACTATTACCAGCCCGAAGCGTATGTGCCTACAACGGACACATTCATTGAAAAGGATGCGTCGGTTAATGCGCATATTGAGCAGATGCGACTATCAGCAACCAAAGCATTAATGGAACGACGCGATGTTATTATTATCGCTTCTGTGTCTGCGATCTATGGTTTGGGTGATCCTGATTCTTACCTAAAAATGATGCTACATGTTCGGCGTGGTGATTTTCTTGATCAGCGTGACATTCTTCGTCGTCTGGCTGAGTTGCAATATACCCGTAATGATATGGCCTTTGAGCGCGGTACTTTTCGAGTTCGTGGGGAAGTGATTGATATTTTCCCTGCAGAGTCAGAAAAAGAAGCGATTCGTCTTGAGTTATTTGATGATGAAGTGGAATGTATTTCATCCTTTGATCCCCTGACTGGCAGTATCACGCATCGTGATATGCCGCGTACTACTATTTACCCTAAAACACACTATGTGACGCCACGAGAGAAAATCTTAGACGCGATTGAAGGGATAAAAAAAGAACTGGTTTTGCGCAAAGAGCAGTTTTTAGGAAACAATAAACTCGTCGAAGAGCAGAGAATTAGTCAGCGCACACAATTCGATATTGAGATGATGAATGAGCTAGGTTTTTGCTCTGGTATTGAAAACTACTCACGTTATCTTAGTGGGCGTGCTGAGGGTGAGCCACCACCAACATTGTTTGATTACTTACCTGCTGATGGCTTACTGATCATTGATGAATCACACGTAACTGTGTCGCAAATTGGCGCGATGTACCGTGGTGATCGCTCTCGTAAGGAAAACTTAGTTGAATATGGATTCCGTCTTCCTTCTGCGCTTGATAACCGACCGATGAAGTTTGAAGAGTTTGAATCGTTAGCGCCTCAAACGATTTATGTGTCAGCCACACCGGGTAATTATGAGATTGAAAAGTCGGGTAATGATATAGCAGAGCAGGTGGTACGCCCAACGGGATTACTTGATCCTGAAATTGAAGTACGCCCTGTTGGTACACAAGTGGATGATTTGCTTTCTGAAATACATATTAGAGAGAAAAAAGGTGAGCGAGTATTAGTTACAACCCTTACTAAGCGTATGGCAGAAGATCTCACTGAGTACCTTACAGAGCATGGTGTGAAGGTGCGTTACTTACACTCTGATATTGATACCGTAGAGCGGGTGGAAATTATTCGCGATTTACGATTAGGTGAGTTTGATGTGCTAGTGGGCATTAACTTATTGCGCGAAGGGTTAGACATGCCCGAAGTGTCATTAGTTGCGATTCTAGACGCTGATAAAGAAGGTTTTTTGCGATCTGAACGTTCATTAATACAGACGATTGGTCGAGCTGCTCGTAATATAGAGGGTAGAGCGATTCTGTATGGTGACCGTATTACAGGTTCAATGGCGCGTGCAATTAACGAAACCCAGCGACGTCGTGAAAAGCAAATTGAATATAACCTTGAGCACGGTATTACACCTCAAAAGTTGAATAAGAAAATTGGTGACATTCTTGAATTAGGCGCTCCAAGTTCACGAGGAAAGTCGCGAAATAGAGCGGCAGATCTTCACAAAGTGGCAGAAAGCAAAGGAACGTATTCAGCGCTTTCGCCACAAGAGCTCGAATCACAAATTCAAGTACTGGAAAAACAAATGTACGACTTTGCACAAAATCTTGAATTTGAACAAGCGGCAGAAACACGCGATAAGATCCATAAACTAAGGCAGCAATTTATCGCCAATAGTTAATTGGTTATTGGCTATTTTTCTTGTGGATCTTGAATTTTGGGTAAAAAAAAGCCAACCGATAAAAAAGGTTCGGTTGGCGTCATTGTTTTAGTGAAAAAAATCCACAAACAACGTCAGTTGGCTAGGTTGACTCTTAAATTAAGAGTCACGTTATATAAAGCATGTAGTGTGCCAACTTTTAAAAGTCGTATTTTTTTATACAATCCAGCGTGTTTTCTGTCTTTGGGTAGCACTTATTTGCTTGTGCTACAGCACAAATAAAAACAAATATTCGCAATTTGCGAATCAATTTGCGAGTCAATATGAGATAATTGAAAAAAAAGAAATCTATCCCCCATATTTTTTTCTATTGATTACAATTAGTTTAAGGGGCTTGTTTTAGGAGGAGCAATGGAGAGCAGAATGCAGCAACGCCAAGTATTAATGGTTGAAGATACAGCGTCAGTTGCGGCCTTGTACAAATCTTACTTAAACCCTCTTGGACTTAATGTAAGCATTGTTGGTACAGGGAAGGAAGCACTGAGCTTTATTCAAGATATAATTCCTGATCTAATTTTATTAGATCTCCGTTTACCTGATATGACGGGAATGGAAGTGCTTGAACGTGTGAGAAAAGAGCACGGTAATGTTCCTGTTGTAATAATGACTGCACATGGTTCGATTGATATAGCGGTTGAAGCTATTCGTTATGGCGCACAAGACTTTTTAATTAAACCTTGTGAGGCTGATCGATTACGAATTACGGTAAACAAAGCGCTTAAAGCCGAAAGTAAATCGAATACCAGTACTCAATCCAAGCAATCAGATGGAGCACAATACCAAGGATTTATTGGTAATAGTTTACCAATGCAGGCGGTATATCGCGTTATTGAATCTGCAGCTTCAAGTAAAGCGACGGTATTTATCACGGGTGAAAGTGGTACGGGTAAAGAAGTGTGTGCAGAAGCGATTCATGCAGCCAGCCCACGTCATGATAAACCGTTTATTGCTCTAAACTGTGCTGCTATACCTAAAGATCTCATTGAAAGTGAATTGTTTGGCCATGTAAAAGGTGCCTTTACAGGAGCTTCAACGGAGCGACAAGGTGCCGTTGAAATGGCACATCATGGTACGCTAATGCTTGATGAGCTATGCGAAATGGATCTTGATTTGCAAAGTAAATTGCTACGATTTATTCAAACTGGAACCTATCAAAAAGTCGGCTCATCAAAAATGAGTAGTGTTGATGTCCGTTTTGTTTGTGCAACTAACCGAAACCCTTGGGAGGAAGTGCAAGAAGGCAGATTTCGAGAAGATCTTTACTACCGTTTACATGTTATTCCTATCTCTTTACCGCCGTTACGGGAGCGTGGCGGAGATATTATAGAGATTGCTCATGCATTATTAGGTTTGATGTCGTTGGAAGAAGGTAAAAGCTTTAGTCGTTTTTCTGAGCCAGTTTTACGGTTATTTGAGTCCTACTCTTGGCCTGGTAATGTACGTGAATTACAAAATGTGATCCGTAATATTGTGGTTTTAAATACTGATGATGAAGTCAAACTTGAAATGGTTCCGCCGCCTATTAATTCAATTAACGGTGTAGAAATTGCATCTTATCCTAAGGCTCTACCTGAGAAAGTACAGAGAGAAAGCCTTGCTGATGAATCTATTTATTCACATGATCATCATAAAAATAAAATTGAGCCGCTCTGGGTTGTAGAAAAAAGAGCGATACAATGGGCGATTGATGCTTGCGATGGCAATATTCCAAGAGCCGCAGGCTTACTAGAAGTCAGTCCATCAACGATATATCGTAAATTGCAATCTTGGCAAGACACTAATACCAGTGCTAGGGAGATGGATTAAATGCCAACAACGATAAATTCTGAGACAATTAAACGCCTTGCTGATGAAGTTGGTGAGGACACCGTGTCATTGCTATTAAATGTTTTCAGTGATGAATTAGAACAGTATTCAAAGCAATTATCGGCACATCCTTCCGTTGATCAAATTGGCGAAATTAGCCATGCAATAAAAAGTAGCGCCGCAAGTTTTGGCGCGGACGATTTAGCATTAATGGCACAAGAATGTGAATATCGAGTAAAACAAGGACAAGATGATTGGATGATTGACCATTTGCCTGAATTTAGACAAATGGTCGAAGGTATGGTGGTTGAATATAAGCAACTAGCAGGAAACAATGAGCTTATCAACCGCATGCTTTAACTTGTCTCGGTCATGTCTCCACTCATGATTACTGGATGCAAGATCTTCAATTTGCAGATTAAATTTATTGTTTAAATCTGTATGAAGTTTATCGGTCAAGATTGTATCTATCTTGCGTCCATTCATTGCTCTTTCACACCAATGTAACATGGTCTCTAGTGACATTTTCCCAGCAGGGCCATGTTCCTTATCTAGGTTAGTAATAAACACGATTTGTGCGTTACTGTTTTTTAACGCGATACCTAAATCACGTAACAGTAAGATAGGCATAACGCTTGTTAAGAAACTACCAGGGCCGAGTAATATCAAATCAGCTTGATTGATTGCGTTTAAAGCTTCTTTTGTTGCCGGCACTGCGGGCTTAAGATAAAGACGTTTAGGTACTTCTTGTAATTCATCAACACTGGTTTCACCATTTATAATCTCGCCACTGTAGGTAATGGCAGCGAGATCTGATGGGTGTTCTGACATTGGAATGATCTGAGTTTCAACATTTAGCATATCTCGGATCAGATTAATGGCATCAAGTGGGCGAATTGAGAGGTTATCTAATGCTGTAAGCATTAAGTTACCGAGGTTATGACCATTCAACTCACCATTACCTTTAAAACGGTATTCAAAAATCATCGAACCAATCGATGGCTCTGTAATTAATTGATTAATACAGTTACGCATATCGCCCCAAGCAATACCGCCTTGGCAAGCTCTAATACGACCCGTTGAACCACCATTATCGGTTGTTGCGACAATACCCGTTACTTTTGAACCGTAACAAGAAAGCGAGGATAAGATCCGTCCTAGGCCATGACCGCCACCGATGGCAACAATATTCTTTTTCAATTTATCTGCCTTAAGTATAGTGTTGGCTTTTTAATATTGCTTATAAGCGTTCAGGTTATCAAAAAATGTATTGTATTGCATTTTTTGCTGTGTAAATTACCTGTGGTATCTCACTTAAAATAGATTAGTGGCTTGTTTTAATCATACTCATTAAATAATCGTAAGTATTCAAACAGGTTGGCTTATTGAGTAAATGCTGCTTATCGATAGTAGGTAACGGTAATATTTCTAACCAACGTTGACATAACCAGCTGAGGTTATTGAAGTCTTTGGATTTGTATAGCTCATCAAGATCAGGGAATTTTTCAAACATTTTCTTCAGCCGAATCGCAAGTAATTGTTGCTCTTTATTGATTGCGATTTCTTCCCAGCAGGGTAAAGGCGTCGTTTCTCCCCAAAAAACACCATCGGTTGTTTGTTTTATCGACTGGATCTTAAAGTTATTATGACCTGAAACGGTGAGTTTTATAAACGGGGAGCCTTGCTCTTGGTTGAAATCATCAATCGTGACACGAGTACCGATATGAAATAAATGTTGAGCTTCCTTTCGATTGCTATACATACAAATACCTAACCCATCTTTTGAAGCGAGTGCCGCTTTCAAGGTAGGTGTTTGATCGACTGGCGAGATATAGATTTGCATCCGACCAGTAGGAAGAACATGGCGCTTTTGAAAAAGTAGCGGTAATACTTTAGCCATAAGGAACTCCATAGTAAGATTAGCAATGCCTAGCTATGTAGACAATGCAAAACTAATGCCGACTAAAAGTTAAGGCGTTCACGTGGCTTTATCATTGAGTTCATGAGCTTTTAATCAAAGTGTGTCTGCTTTTGACTTAATTTTAAGTTAATCAAGCTTAATGTTGATTGCAGTTTGAAAATCAACATTTGCAAAATAACATTAGTTCAGTGTTATTTTTGACGCTCAATTATTGATAATGCCGTGTCGGTAGGAAGCAGTTCTAAATGCCCTAACTCATCAAAATACCAACCTTTTATGAGCCCTTTATCACGCATATCTATAAAACCATCAATGACTTGCTGAGCAGCATTTTGTGCTGACTCTGCATCAATACCGTCTTCTCGCTGTAAATAGAGAGCGATATCTTCGATTGAAGCCGATTCCATTATATTTGCCATAATACCCTCACTTTTATTGGTAAATTGTGGCTTAAATTATTAACTAGTATTGTCGTGATCTTACTCGAAAGGTAGAATACAGAGTGTTTTTTTCCAATATTTGTCAAATACGGAAAAACTCTGATACTTTTATATTAAGAAATGCTGTTGTGTAATATTATTTCAAGGAATGATTTGCTTTGCATAACTGCCATAACTCCGAGCATTTTTCACTAAGTTACTAAGTGATGTTGGACATTATATATACGTCCAAAAGTTGATAGGTGATTAATGCCAGTGACGATTTGTCACCAGGGTTTATTTAGAAATGAATTGACCTCCCGTATTTGGAAAGGTGTTCCGTGGCGAAACAATTAGAAGATAGTTTCCATCGTAAGTTTTACTACTTGCGACTCTCTGTTACAGATGTCTGTAACTTCAAATGTACCTATTGCTTGCCAGATGGCTATCATCCAACAGAAAAGAAAAAACCTTCTTTTCTAACATTGGATGAGATTCAGCGAGTTGCATCAGCGTTTGCTGAGTGTGGCACCAGTAAAATACGTATCACAGGTGGTGAGCCGAGTTTACGTCGTGATTTTACTGATATCATCAAAACGGTAGCTGAAATTCCTGGGATCAATAAAGTAGCGACAACCACTAATGGTTATCGTATGGCTAAGCACGTCCACGAATGGCGCGATGCTGGCTTAACGCATATCAATGTGAGTGTTGATAGTCTTGATCCTAAAATGTTTTATCAAATTACCGGTGAGAATATGTTCCATCAGGTAATGGATGGCATTGATGCGGCTTTTGATGCTGGCTTTGAGCAAGTTAAAATCAATACGGTACTTCTTAAAGACCTTAATTCACAAGAGTTACCTAAGTTTTTAGAGTGGATTAAAACTCGCCCAATTCAATTACGTTTTATTGAATTGATGCAAACTGGCGAAATGGACAGTCTTTTTCAAAATCATCACCTTTCAGGGGTGAGTATTCGTAATCATTTGATCGCTAATGGTTGGCTACTGAAAATAAAAGGTAGTAATGATGGCCCAGCACAAGTTTTTTGTCACCCCGATTATATGGGCGAAATTGGCTTGATCATGCCTTACGAAAAGAATTTCTGTCAAAGCTGCAACCGTTTACGAATTTCTGCGAAAGGCAAATTACATCTTTGTTTGTTTGGTGAACAAGGTGTTGAGTTGCGTGATTTACTGGCAAGTGATGATCAAAAAGAATTATTAATTGCACGTATTCAAGCAGGGCTAGGTGAAAAAGCGGTAAGCCATTTCTTGGATGAAGGCAAAACAGGTATGACGCCAAACCTAGCATCCATTGGCGGTTAATTCTGTCTACTTTTCCTAATTTTAGAGAACCTAGTTGAGATAAATATCTCTACTAGGCTTCGTATCGCTTCGTTGAGGAACGATTAAATAATGAATCAATTTACACACATTAATGCATCAGGTGAAGCCAACATGGTTGATGTTTCTGCTAAAGCGGAAACCGTTCGTGAAGCACGTGCAGAAGCTTTTGTTCATATGGCAGCAGAAACGTTAGAGCTGATTGTGTCAGGTCAGCATCATAAAGGTGATGTGTTCGCAACAGCGCGCATTGCTGGCATTCAAGCGGCCAAAAAAACATGGGATCTGATCCCACTTTGTCATCCGTTGCTACTTTCGAAAGTTGAAGTACAGTTAGAAGCGATTCCAGCTGAAAACAAAGTCCGTATTGAGTCTTGCTGTAAGCTAGCGGGTAAAACGGGTGTAGAGATGGAAGCATTAACTGCTGCTTCTGTTGCTGCATTAACGATTTATGATATGTGTAAAGCGGTACAAAAAGATATGGTAATTAGCCAAGTGCGTCTGCTAGAAAAAACAGGCGGTAAATCAGGTCACTTTAAGGTAGAAGCATGATTAAGGTTCTCTTTTTTGCTCAAGTAAAAGAGCTTGTAGGTACTGATAGCCTTGAAATTGATATGGTTTATTCTACAGCTGATGCGCTACGTGAAGCATTGGCAACACGTGGCGATAAATGGCAATTGGCATTAGAATCAGGCAAGTTACTTGTTGCTGTCAATCAAACTATTTGTTCACTAGATACGCCATTAACTGATGGTGATGAAGTCGCATTTTTTCCACCAGTAACAGGGGGATAAGTGATGATTTCTGTTCAGTTTGATGATTTCTCGGTTGCTGATGAATATGAAAAGTTAGCAGAAGGCACAGAAGCTGGTGCCGTTGTAACTTTTATCGGTAAAGTACGTGATTTTAACCAAGGTGATGCCGTAACGGGGCTATCTTTGGAGCATTATCCTGGAATGACGGAAAAATCGCTTCAAGAGATCGTTGATCAAGCACACCAACGTTGGCCATTGCTTAAAACACGTGTCATTCACCGTGTAGGTGATTTGGCATTAGGTGATCAGATTGTGTTTGTGGGTGTAACAAGTGCCCACCGTGGCGCAGCTTTTGAAGCGTGTGAGTTCATCATGGATTTTTTAAAAACCCGTGCACCTTTTTGGAAAAAAGAACAAACACCAGAGCAAAGCCGTTGGGTGGATGCTCGAGAAACGGATACATCAGCCGCTGAACGCTGGAAATAGCAAATGAATAAAAGAAAGGAGCCGCAAGGCTCCTTTTTTTTACTTATAAAGCAGTAGATGGTTCTAGGTTATTGCGATTGATCATTCTTCTTGTTTTTATCACGTGTTATCACGCTAGATGGTACGTAATTAGGGCGAAAACGTGATGGACTTGGGCGTGACGCACAACCTACTGGTCTCATAGAATACTCTTTAAAATGGAATTAAGTGGGTTATTCTTTAATATTTTTTAAATAAAGCATAAATACTTTACATTAATAATATTACCCCTCTTTTTTATGTTTTGTATGTAAAATCATGGATAAACATGTCGATATAATAAAACTATCTATCAGTGAAATTGTTAATCATTTTTAGTTATTTAAAAATAAGAAATAAAGTTTTATGGCAGATTAGAGGCGAACTGTGTAGATGTGTGCCATATTTTAAATGCGGTTAGTTATTAAATAGAAATTAGTTGCTGGTGTTAGACCAAGCAGGATAAGTGGTAATTGAGGTCTACTGGCATAGCTTGACAGCGGAGGGTTCAATGAAGCACAGACGCGTATCTAATAAAAAAATGAAACAAATTATGCATGATATTGGTATGACAGATCAGCCAGAGGATAATGAGTCGCAATTGTTATTAGAGCAAAGAGAGCAATCAGTAAGTGACGATAAACAATTGATTCAGTTAGATAGCGAAAATAAGTAATTTCCCCATATTTCCTATAATAGTTGAATAAAAAAGCATCGATAGTATCGATGCTTTTTTGTGCGTGAAACAAAAATGTAAATATAATGTTGCTTTAGTGTTTAGTTTTTTAGGTTTCATAAGCTGCATTTTGGGTTTTTATTGAGTTTATTTACTGCTTATTTGGTTATATGTTGGTTTTATATAGTGTTATTTTCTATTTTTTGAGTGTTTATAGAAATGAAACGTTAATTACATTGTTATTAATAGTATTAAAAACTGATGAATAGTGATCTTATTAGCATAAAGAAGCTTTTAATTGTTAAAATATGGTAAATATATTTATATTCTGGTAACGTTTTGAATAATTCTTCGGTTTGATCGGCCTGTTTTAGGATAAAAACTAGCCAATAAAGCTATTTAGAGTAGCCAAATGAAGAACGTCACGGACGTAATAAACTGATGTATTGGAGTAATGCATGTACAAGAATAAAATCACTCAAGCACTCATGATGAGTGCAAGTTTTGCCGTAGCCGCCACTTCTTTTTCTTCTTTTGCGGCACAAGTACCCTCTGATGTAAAACTTGCTGATAAGCAAGAGCTTGTTCGCGGTAATGGAACCGAGCCAGAATCGCTAGATCCGCAAAAAGTATCAGGTGTACCTGAATCAAATGTTATTCGTGATTTACTTGAAGGGTTAGTAAACCAAGATAGTAAAGGTAACTTAGTACCAGGTGCCGCTAAGTCGTGGGATACAACAGATAATAAAACTTGGATCTTCCACCTTCGTGAAGATGCAAAATGGTCTAATGGTGATCCTGTTACGGCGGATGATTTTGTTTATACATGGCGCCGTTTAGCGGATCCAAAAACAGCATCTCCTTACGCGTCATATATTCAAATGACAACAATGGCAAACGCCGAAGATATCATTGCAGGGAAAAAACCAGCAGATACATTAGGCGTTGAAGCGGTTGATACACATACTTTAAAAGTAACATTGGATAAGCCAGTGTCTTACTTCGCATCCATGCTTGTTCATACTTCAATGAAACCTGTAAATCAAAAAGCAGTGGAAAAGTTTGGCGATGATTGGACGAAAGTAGGTAACTATGTATCTAACGGTGCATACAAGTTAGATAAGTGGGTGGTTAACGAGCGTATTGTACTGACTCGTAATGAGAATTACTGGGATAACAAAGATACCGTTATTAACAAAGTAACGTTCTTACCGATTGAAAACCAAGTTGCTGCAATGAACCGCTTCTTAGCGGGTGAGCTAGATATGACGTACGAAATGCCAAACGAGCACTTTAAACGTCTGCAAAAAGAATACCCACAAAATGTGAAAGTTACGCCATATCTATGTTCGTACTACTACGAATTTAATATGACACGTAAACCTTTTGATGATGCGAACGTACGTAAAGCACTGTCATATGCCATTGATCGTGATGTATTGGCGAAATTTATCGTAGGTAAAGGAGAAACGCCGGCTTACAACTTTACACCATTGGCAACCAATGGCTTAGACGTTGATATGCCTGAGTACTCGAAGCTTGATCCAAAGCAACGCTTAGCGAAAGCAAAAGAGTTATTGAAAGCGGCGGGTTACGACCAAAATAATCCTCTGAAATTTAGCCTGCTTTACAATACATCTGAAAACCACAAGAAAGTGGCTGTTGCGATAGCTTCAATGTGGAAAAAAGGCTTAGGCGTTAGTGCAACGCTAGAAAACCAAGAGTGGAAGAGCTACCTCGATGCTAAACGTCAGGGGAACTTTGATGTTTCACGTGCAGGCTGGTGTGGTGACTACAATGAAGCATCAACATTCCTAGCTATTATGCGAAGTGATCATTCACAAAACTACCCGAAATATTCAAGTGCTGATTACGATAAAGCGATTGATGATGCGGTACTAGCAACAACAGATGCACAGCGTTCTGCTGATTATAAACAAGCTGAAGCAAAACTTGCTGCAGATATGCCTATCATGCCTATCTACCATTATGTTAATGCGCGCTTGGTTAACCCTCAATTAGGCGGTTACCCAATGGAAAACCCAGAAGATAATATCTACTCAAAAGATATGTACTTCACAGCGAAATAATTCGCGCTAAATAAAAATAATAATATGCAGCCTTCGGGGAATGAAGGCTGCTTTTGCACTCACAGCAATTACACGGTAGCGTTTATGTTTAAATTCATAGCTAAACGGATTTTAGAAGCCATACCGACTTTATTGGTATTGATCACAATTTCTTTCTTCTTGATGCGCTTTGCACCAGGTAATCCTTTTTCAAGTGATCGTCCTCTTCCACCTGAGGTTATGGCAAATATCGAAGCGAAATACGGCTTAGATAAACCAGTTTTAGAGCAATACACCACCTATCTTGGCAATATTGTCCAAGGTGATTTTGGTCCGTCTTTTAAATACAAAGATTTCACTGTTAACGAGTTGGTGGCAAAAGCCTTACCTGTATCGGCAAAAATTGGCTTCTTCGCCTTTATTTTTGCGTTAGTGATGGGGGTAGCTGTTGGCACTATTGCGGCGTTGAAACAAAATACCTGGCTCGATTATACAATTATGTCGACAGCGATGGCGGGGGTGGTTATGCCGTCCTTCATTCTCGCACCGGTTCTTATCTACATATTCTCGATTAAGTTGCAGTGGCTACCTGCGGGTGGTTGGCAAGACGGCTCTACAAAATTTGTGTTGCTACCGATGTTTGGTATGGCGCTTCTCTACGTCGCCACGTTTGCCCGTATTACTCGTGGTAGCATGATTGAAACGTTAAACAGTAACTTCATTCGTACTGCGCGTGCGAAAGGGTTAAGTTACCCTTACATCGTCATTAAACACGCTTTAAGGCCTGCACTTCTTCCTGTTGTTTCTTATATGGGGCCTGCTTTCGTTGGCATCATTACGGGTTCTGTCGTTATCGAAACCATTTTTGGTTTACCGGGTATTGGTAAGCTATTCGTAAATGCAGCGTTTAACCGTGATTATTCGTTAGTACTTGGTATTACTATTTTGATTGGTTCATTAACCATTATCTTTAACGCCATTGTGGATATTGTTCTCGCAACAATTGACCCTAAGATCCGTTACTAAGAGGCTAATAATTATGATGTTAATGAAAAAAGATAGTGTAGAAGCCTTAGAGAACTTTTCAGAAAACTTGGAAATTGAAGGCCGTAGTCTTTGGCAAGATGCGCGTGTGCGTTTCATGCGAAATAAAGCGGCAATGATTTCTTTAGCGATTTTATTCTTAATTACCTTTGCTGTTATTTTCGGTCCAATGTTTAGCCAGTATGCGTTTGATGATACTGACTGGTATGCGCTACATGCCGCGCCATCACTCGGTGCTGAAGGGCACTTTTTTGGTACTGATAGTTTAGGCCGTGACTTATATACTCGAACCCTGATTGGTGGGCGGATCTCACTGATGGTCGGTATTTTAGGTGCATTAGTCGCGGTGGTGATTGGTACGCTATATGGTGCCGCATCGGGATTCATAGGCGGTCGAACTGACCGTGTGATGATGCGTATTCTAGAGATTTTATATTCAATCCCATTTATGTTCTTCGTGATTGTTTTAGTGACGTTTTTTGGTCGTAACATCATGTTGATATTTATTGCGATTGGTGCCATTTCATGGCTCGACATGGCCCGTATTGTTCGCGGTCAAACCCTGTCTTTACGTGGCAAAGAGTTTATTGAAGCAGCCCATGTTTGTGGCGTGAGTCGCTGGCGTATTATCACTCGCCATATTGTGCCTAACGTCTTAGGTATTGTGGCGGTTTACTCAACGTTACTTGTTCCGTCAATGATTCTGACTGAATCTTTCCTTAGCTTCCTAGGCTTAGGGGTACAGGAACCAATGACAAGTTGGGGTGCTTTACTACAAGAAGGTTCACAAACAATGGAAGTGGCTATTTGGCAGTTGATATTCCCTGCAAGTTTCATGGTTGTGACACTGTTCTGTTTTAACTACGTGGGTGACGGCCTACGTGACGCATTGGATCCAAAAGATAGATAACTGGATGAAGCTGGCTGGCAACACATGCTGCTAGAACAATAAAGTTGATCAGCTTGCTTCATTATAAGGACGTAATATGAGCTTATTAGATGTAAAAGATCTGCGTGTCGAATTTACCACGCCTGACGGTATTGTTACTGCGGTTAACGATCTTAATTTCTCGCTGAACCTTGGAGAAACCTTGGGTATTGTAGGTGAATCAGGTTCAGGTAAAAGCCAAACCGTTTTTGCCATCATGGGGCTACTGGCGAAGAACGGTAAGATCAGTGGTAGTGCTAAATTTGAAGGTAATGAAATTTTAAATATGCCTGAAAAGGCGCTGAATAAAATTCGTGCAGAACAAATCGCGATGATTTTTCAAGACCCGATGACATCGCTAAATCCCTATATGAAAGTGAGCGATCAGCTCATGGAAGTATTAATGCTGCACAAAAACATGAGTAAGTCTGAAGCGTTTGAAGAGTCTGTTCGCATGTTGGATGCGGTTAAGATCCCAGAAGCACGTAAACGGATTGGCATGTACCCGCATGAATTTTCAGGCGGTATGCGCCAGCGTGTGATGATCGCAATGGCGTTATTGTGTCGTCCTAAGTTGTTGATTGCTGATGAGCCGACAACAGCACTTGATGTAACCGTTCAAGCACAGATCATGGAATTACTGAATGATTTGAAGAAAGATTTTAATACTTCAATCATAATGATCACTCACGATCTTGGTGTCGTCGCGGGGAGCTGTGACAAAGTACTTGTGATGTATGCCGGTCGAACGATGGAATACGGTAAGATCAATGATATCTACTATCAACCAAGCCATCCTTATACCGAAGGTTTATTGCGTGCTATCCCTCGTTTAGATACTGAAGGGGAGGAGTTACCAACTATTCCTGGAAATCCGCCGAATTTATTACGTTTACCTACGGGGTGTCCATACCAAGATCGATGTCATCGTGTATCAGCACGTTGTAAACAAGAGTCGCCGATCTTAACTCCGTTCGATGATGGTCGTTTACGCGCGTGTTTTTCTGATATGAGGGCATGGTAATGAGCACAGAAAAGAAATTATTATTAGATGTAAATGATCTTAAAGTTCACTTCAACATTGCAGCAAAATCTGCTTGGCCATGGACACCGCCACTTAAATTAAAAGCCGTTGATGGCATTAATATTCGTATTTATGAAGGTGAAACACTCGGTGTAGTGGGTGAGTCTGGCTGTGGTAAATCCACTTTTGCTCGTGCTGTTATTGGTTTAGTTGAAGCAACGGATGGGCAAGTGGTCTGGCTTGGTCAAGATTTGACAAAGTTGAAGCGTGAAGCTTTACGAGAGAAGCGTAAAGAAATTCAAATGATCTTTCAAGATCCATTAGCATCATTAAACCCACGTATGACGGTGGGTGAAATTATTGCAGAGCCATTAAAAGCGTTTTATCCAAAGCTTTCAGCTGATGATGTAAAGCAGCAAGTACAAGCGATGATGACTAAAGTGGGTTTATTACCTAACGTGATTAACCGTTATCCTCATGAATTTTCTGGCGGGCAGTGTCAACGTATTGGTATTGCGCGGGCATTGATCTTAAAACCTAAAATGATCATTTGTGACGAGCCGGTATCAGCACTTGATGTATCGATTCAGGCTCAGGTAGTTAATCTACTTAAATCGTTACAAAAAGAGATGGGTCTTAGTTTGATTTTTATTGCTCATGATCTTTCGGTTGTGAAGCATATCTCTGATCGTGTGTTGGTGATGTACTTAGGTAATGCGGTTGAGATGGGGGAAAGTGAAGCCCTGTTTGCCGAGCCTCAGCACCCTTATACCAAGGCATTAATGTCTGCTGTGCCAATCCCAGATCCAGAATTGGAACGTAACAAGCATATCGAATTGCTTGAAGGGGATTTACCGTCACCAATGAACCCCCCTTCAGGCTGCGTATTTAGAACCCGTTGCCCAAATGCCACATCATTGTGTGCAGAGCAACAGCCGCAACTAAAAGGTAACGATGTTCATGCGGTGTCATGCTTACATGTAGCGTAAATTGTGTTTAATTACAAAAAGCGGCTTTCTATATAGAAACCGCTTTTTTATTGGTAATTTTTCAGTTGCTCTGTGATGTTCTTATTTTGATACAGAATATACACAGCGCGTTTTAACGCATTGCTTAAGCTTTCATTCATTGTGACTTCAATGCAATCTGCCGTGATATTCTTCTGTACATTATGCTCGCAAACACGACGTTGATTGATAGTAATGAAAACCGATTGGCCATTAAATTTCAGTACTTAAACCGCAAGCAATAGCGGAAGATAAGAAAATATATTTGTCTTTGATCTCGCTAAAGCGGTTTTAAAATCAGAAGACATTAAATAGTTAGATGTTTTTTTTACTAAAATTCAGTCACTTTAAGAAGATATCTTAATTACAGGTCATACCGATTATCAAGGGAGTGATAGCTATAATGAAGCTTTATCGCTGCGTCGTTCACATGCGATTGAAAGCTATATAAAAGTGCGAATTGATGAAAGTCATTATCAGTTTGAAGTGAAATATTTTGGTGAGAAGAATCCCATCGTGAAAGGACACTGTTTAAAAGCTAATGTATTGAACCGACGTGGTTTGGTGATGTTCACGGAAGTCTAATGGATAAATTCGAGATAAAGAAAAGGCGAGAAAGGTCACCCTTCTCGCCTTTTTTAATCCCGTTTAGAACGACATTATAGCTTGTCAGTTAGCTTAACAGCATCACCAATGTAGTTTGCTGGTGTTAGCTCTTTTAGACGTGCTTTTTCATGCTCAGGTAGGTCAAGACCATCGATGAATACACGCATACCTTCGCCATCAACACGCTTACCACGAGTTAGCTCTTTTAGCTTCTCGTATGGCTTTTCGATACCGTAACGACGCATTACTGTTTGTACAGGCTCTGCCAATACTTCCCAGTTCTTATCAAGCTCTGCTGCTAACGCATCAGCGTTAACTTCTAGCTTGCTAATGCCTTTCAGTGTTGATGTGTAAGCAATAATTGCATAACCACAACCTACCCCTAGGTTACGAAGTACTGTTGAGTCAGTTAGGTCGCGCTGCCAGCGAGAAACAGGCAGTTTTTGTGCTAGGTGACCGAAGATAGCATTCGCTAGGCCAAGGTTACCTTCAGAGTTTTCAAAGTCGATTGGGTTAACTTTGTGCGGCATGGTTGATGAGCCGATTTCACCTGCAATCGTCTTCTGCTTGAAGTGACCTAGTGCAATGTAGCCCCAAACGTCACGGTCAAAGTCTAGAAGAATTGTGTTGAATCGTGCGAATGCATCAAATAGCTCTGCGATGTAATCGTGTGGTTCAATCTGTGTTGTGTAAGGGTTCCAAGTGATACCTAGAGAGGTCACGAACTCTTCACTGTATTGGTGCCAATCGATTTCAGGGTAAGCTGAAAGGTGAGCGTTGTAGTTACCTACAGCGCCGTTGATCTTACCAAGAATTTCAACGTTTTCGATTTGCTTGTATTGACGTTCCATACGATACGCCACGTTAGCCATTTCTTTACCCATTGTAGATGGAGAAGCTGGCTGACCGTGAGTACGAGTAAGCATTGGAATATCACGGAATTGATTTGCTAGATCTTTGATCGCATCAATCACGTTACGTACTTCTGGTAGCATCACTTTTTCACGTGCTTCTGTCAGCATAAGCGCGTGAGAAAGGTTGTTAATATCTTCAGAAGTACATGCAAAGTGGATGAATTCGTTAACAGCGTGAAGCTCTGGCACTTCAGCTACTTTTTCTTTTAAGAAGTATTCAACCGCTTTAACATCGTGGTTTGTTGTACGCTCAATCGTTTTAATGCGTAATGCATCTTCTTCACTAAACTCAGCGGCAACACGATCTAAGAATGCGTTAGCTTCAGGGCTGAATGCAGGAACTTCCACAATAGCGTCAGTAGCGGCTAATTTTTGTAACCAACGGATTTCAACGATTGTGCGGTACTTTAGCAGACCAAATTCACTGAAAATGCTGCGTAGTGCGCTTGTTTTACTTCCGTATCGGCCATCTACTGGGGAAACAGCAGTCAATGCTGACAGTTCCATATTGGGTCTCTCCTGATTTATAAGGGTTAAAACAATTTGTTCATCTAGCTAAGGGATTAGCCAAAGCTAGATGTTATGAATATTTACATCGTCGCTTTTAGTTTCGCGCAAGCAAGATTTTTGCTTGCTCGATCATTTGTTTACGACCAAACAATAGGTGGCGACGTTTGCCGCCGACTTGACGCCACAGTACCGCACCACGAACAGCCGCTAGTAATAATGCACGGACTTTATGCTGTACGTGAGATTGTTGTAATTGCGCAGGTGTGCCTGATACTTGGATACGAGGGCCAAGTGGGCTAATAATATCGAGGTAAACACTCGCGATATTACTGAGCATTTGCTCGTCAAGTAGCTCGAAGTGATCACGCTGGCGTTTAAGCATATCAATGCGATCACCAAGCTGAGACATACTATCTCGACGACTTTCCAACTTACGTTCTAATGCCATCACACTGACTAAGTAGCGAGTAATTTCACTACCTGACGTGCTATTGTCGATATCACGCACCATGGACTCTAAGCCCATGCGTAGGTTTTCTTCATTTCCATAGACAGCAATAGTATTGTTTGGTGTTGTTTCAACAATACTATTTAATGTTGCGGCTAGAATATCGTTGTCACAGCTACCATTCTTGGCAACTTCCTGAACCAGTTTTACCGCTTGGCAAATACCAGCAAAGGCGATTGTTCGATCATAAACAGTGTAAGCCACGGTGAAACTCCTTTAAATTCGCTCTTCAATAATGCCGCCACCTAGGCAGATTTCACCGTTGTAAAATACCGCGGATTGACCTGGAGTAACTGCAATTTGAGGCTCATCAAAAATCACTTTAATGGTTTCATCATCCACAGGAATGATGGTGCAAGGAATGTCTTGCTGGCGGTAACGTGTTTTCACCGTACAAGCCATTGTTTCACGAATTGGTTGACGATCAACCCAGTGCAATTGCTTCGCAATTAAACCGTTTGACTTTAGGCGCGGGTGATCTTTGCCTTGGCCAACAATCAATAGGTTGTTTTTAACATCTTTATCAACCACATACCATGCATCTTCGTGACCATTACCACCTTTTTGACCACCAATATGTAAGCCTTTACGTTGGCCTAGGGTGTGGTACATCAAGCCTTGGTGTTCACCAATTTCTTTCCCTTCGTCAGCGGTAACAATTTTACCTGGCTGAGCGGGTAGATATTTGCCTAAGAACTCAGTGAATTTACGCTCACCGATAAAACAGATACCTGTTGAATCTTTTTTCTTCGCTGTAATTAAGCCTTGCTCTTCTGCAATGCGACGAACTTCTGGTTTCTCGAGTTCACCAACAGGGAATAAGCTACGTGCGATCTGCTCGTGACTTAAGGTGTACAAGAAGTAGCTTTGGTCTTTGTTGTTATCTACACCACGTAACATTTGTGGTTTATCGCCTTCCGCTGTCGGGAAGCTACGACGGGTGTAGTGACCCATAGCAATGTAATCAGCTTCAAGTACTTCGTCTGCAAATTCAAGGAATGCCTTAAATTTGATTTCCTTATTACATAGAATATCTGGGTTTGGTGTACGACCGGCTTTGTATTCAGCTAGGAAGTACTCGAAAACGTTATCCCAGTATTCTGCTGCAAAGTTAATGGTGTGCAGAGGAATACCCAGCTTGTCACATACAGCTTGTGCATCAGCGAGATCTTCTGCAGCAGAGCAGTATTCGTCGTTATCGTCTTCTTCCCAGTTTTTCATAAATAAGCCTTCAACTTGATAACCCTGTTGAAGGAGTAGGTAAGCGGATACCGATGAATCTACGCCGCCGGACATGCCGACAATGACTTTCTTTTGGCTGTTATCTGACATATTTCTCTTCAGTCGCTAATTTAGTGTTAAGAGCGTAATTCTAACAGAAAGCATTGAGCTGAAACAGATCGAGAGCAGAATCACACTTCAATAAATAAGTGACATAGCGCAATGCGCTGTCTTGTATCATTGCTGAAATTAAAAAATCACTACTAATACAATGGGTAATAGCCAAATAAGCCGTGAATATAAAGTATAAGTAGACTGTTTTTCTAGTTGCGCAAACGTTTGCTATTTAGGTCGATAATAATAGATATAGTGATGAATGTGTAGTTTTTTTGAAGAGAAAGAGTGTTTTACATTTTAGTTGGTAATCTGTGTGATTTGAGAGAAGAAACAATCACACAGATAAATAGCAGCGTTTACAATTGTTCACTGGTGGCTAATGTGACCTCTCGCCACTCACCAGGTGCAAGATCATTGACCGTCCATTGTGCCATTTGATGGCGAATTAGGCGTAATGTTGGATGGCCGATATGCGCGGTCATACGGCGAACTTGGCGATTACGCCCTTCTTTTAGTGTAATAGCAAGCCATGTCGTTGGAATGTTTTTACGTTCGCGAATGGGGGGATTACGATCCCATACCATTGGTGATTCAATGACTTCAACACCTGCAGGCAGTGTCATGCCGTCTTTTAATTCTACGCCATCACGTAAAGCTTGCAGATTAGCTTCTGTTGGTGCGCCTTCAACTTGTACCCAATACACTTTTGCTTGCTTTGATTTGGGCTGCGTTAACCTAGCTTGTAACACACCATCATTGGTTAAAACTAACAAACCTTCACTGTCTTTATCTAAGCGTCCAGCAGGGTAAACATCTTTTACTGGAATAAAGTCTGCAAGTGTACTGTCACCAGGTTCACCAGAAAACTGGGTCAAAGTGTTAAAGGGTTTGTTAAATAAAATGATCTTTTGTGGACCGCGAGCTCGCTTCGGTTTATTTAATTTTCTTGATGCCCTGCGCTCATTATTGGCACGTTTAGGTTGACGAATCATGGTATTTGGCTTCATAAATACTGCCGTAATGGAGATTTGTAGTATAGACAGGTCTATTATACGTGAAAATAACACAATTGGCGTACCGTTAAAATTTCAAGTATGATTTGCTCGCATCTTACAAAAAGATAACAAATGGACGCTAGGAGATTAAAATGGATAGTAAAGTAGTTGTACCAGTTGAAGGTCAGAAAATTACCCTAGATTCTGATGGTAAATTGGTCGTTCCTAACAACCCAGTCATTCCTTACATTGAAGGTGATGGTATTGGTGTTGATGTAAGCCCTGCAATGATTAAAGTTGTCGATGCAGCTGTAAAGAAAGCCTACGCTGGCGATCGTAAAATTGAGTGGATGGAAATCTACACAGGTGAAAAGTCTACACAGATTTACGGTGAAGATGCTTGGTTACCTCAAGAAACATTAGACTTTATCCGTGAATATAAAGTAGCGATCAAAGGCCCACTGACAACACCTGTCGGCGGTGGTATTCGCTCACTGAATGTAGCATTACGTCAAGAGCTAGATTTATACATCTGTGCTCGTCCTGTTCGTTACTTTGATGGTGTTCCAAGCCCACTTAAGCAACCAGAGCTAACTGACATGGTTATTTACCGTGAAAACTCTGAAGATATCTATGCGGGTGTTGAATTCCAAGCGGGCACTGCTGAAGCGGATAAAGTAATTAAATTCCTACAAGAAGAAATGGGTGCAACTAAAATCCGTTTCCCACAACAATGTGGTGTAGGTATCAAGCCTGTATCTGAAGAAGGCACTAAGCGTTTAGTTCGTGCTGCAATTCAATACACAATCGATAACGATCGTGACTCACTAACGTTGGTACACAAAGGTAACATCATGAAGTTCACCGAAGGTGCCTTCAAAGATTGGGGTTACGAAGTTGCGCTACAAGAGTTCGGTGCTGAACTACTTGATGGTGGCCCATGGATGACTCTAAAGAATCCAAATACGGGTAAAGAAATCATCGTTAAAGATTGTATTGCTGATGCATTCTTGCAACAAATCCTACTTCGCCCTGCTGAATACGATGTTATTGCAACGATGAACCTAAACGGTGATTACGTTTCTGATGCACTTGCAGCACAGGTTGGTGGTATTGGTATCGCACCTGGCGCAAACATTGGTGATGGCATTGCATTATTTGAAGCAACGCACGGTACTGCACCTAAGTACGCAGGTCAGGATAAAGTAAACCCTGGTTCACTTATCCTTTCTGCAGAAATGATGCTGCGTCACCTAGGTTGGGTTGAAGCTGCAGATCTAATTATTAGTTCAATGGAAGCTGCGATTAGCAACAAAACAGTGACTTATGATTTCGAGCGTCTAATGGATGGCGCAACATTACGTAAGTGTTCTGAATTTGCTGATGATATGATTGAACAAATGTAATTTAATCATTACATATAGATATGAGCCCAGCACTGCTGGGCTTTTTTGTATGCAAAAAACACAGTTTGTCTGCTTGTTAGGCATTCAGAATAATGGTTCGTGCTTAACTTCTCAAAGGTGATATTTGGCTATGAGTCAATGGTTTTCATCGCTGATTATTTCGCATATGATGAAAACAGAGCAGGAAAATTGTTAAAAATATGTTTGTATTTGAGCGGTGGGGAGTGCTTTTTTAGTCATGCACTTTTTATTCATAATATGTTGGTATATTTCTCTGGTACAGAACAAGATTAGCGAATAACCATGTGGTGGGTGTACTTTTAATGTCCATTGAGGCATTGGATCATAGACAAGTAAACACATTATTATTATTGTCTGTTAATAATGCGGTAGATGTTGAGATAGAAGGGACTAAAAATTAAAGGCGAGAGAAACTCACCTTTATTATACACAATGTGGTAGATACAAGATTACTTAGCTTCATCACCTTCAGCGAGGATGATTTCGCTAGCATGATAGCCTTTGGGGCCTGTTTGCACTTCATAGTTAACTTGTTGTCCCGCCTTAAGTGTTCTATATCCTTCCATCTGGATTGTAGAGTAGTGGGCGAAGATATCATCTTCTCCATCCTCAGGGCAGATGAAACCAAAGCCTTTGGCGTTATTGAACCATTTCACTGTACCTGTTGCCATGCTATTACATCCCTCTTGCATTCAACTTCCATTTGGCATTAGCTATATACCAATACATTTGAATATTTGCATACTAATGCGTTTTGATGCAGATTATATCTACTACAGGTAACACTTTAGTAAAAAGAGCAAGTCAGTCAAGTGTTCTTTGTAACATTTTGATAAAATCTTTTTTGTTGGCTTCTCTATAGCCAGCTTGTGAACTAATGAACTAAGATGAAACTATGAGTAAGTTATACGAATGGATTAGCCCTGACTCCGATATTTTAGAAGAGGAAGAGATTCAGGTTAAGCCACCATCGATGTACAAAGTAATTTTGAATAATGATGATTACACACCGATGGATTTTGTGATAGAAGTGTTACAAACTTTCTTCTCCATGGATCTGGAGAAAGCTGCTCAGTTAATGCTAGCTGTACATTATGAAGGCAAAGCTATTTGCGGAACTTTCACGGCAGAGGTAGCAGAAACAAAAGTAGCACAAGTAATGATGTACGCACGCGAACATGAACATCCGCTGTTGTGTACTATGGAAAAAGCATAATCTTTTTCCGGCACGCCATTTTTAGTGGTTTTTAGGGGAGGTGCCTTATGCTAAACAAAGAACTTGAAGCGAGCCTAAACGGTGCATTCGCCCGTGCGCGAGAAAAGCGCCATGAGTTTATGACTGTAGAACATCTATTGATGGCTCTATTAGAAAATGTAGCAGCTCAAGAGGCTTTATTAGCGTGCCGCGCTGATTTAGACCAATTGCGTCGTGAACTTGATTCCTTTATTGAACAAACTACGCCATTAATTCCGGTTGATGACGAAAGCCGTGAAACACAACCTACGCTAAGTTTCCAGCGTGTCTTACAACGTGCAGTTTTCCATGTTCAATCATCCGGACGTAGTGAAGTTACGGGTGCTAATGTTCTTGTTGCTATTTTTAGTGAGCAAGAATCTCACGCCGCTTACTTACTCAAGAAAAGTGATATTAGTCGTCTAGATGTCGTTAACTTTATCTCTCACGGCACTGTAAAAGACAGTGACAACGATGATGTTAATTCATCAGATATGGGAAATAACGAAGAGCAGCGCGCAGAAGCAAATTCTGAAGATAAGCTTGAGAACTTTGCAACTAACCTTAATCAGCTTGCAAAAGCGGGCGGTATTGATCCATTGATCGGGCGAGATAAAGAGCTGGAACGCACCGTTCAAGTGTTATGCCGTCGTCGTAAAAATAACCCATTACTGGTTGGTGAAGCTGGGGTCGGTAAAACAGCGATAGCAGAAGGGTTAGCATGGCGTATTGTTGAAGGACAGGTGCCAGAAATTATCAAAGATTGCGTGATCTATTCCCTGGATATTGGCTCGCTACTCGCGGGAACTAAGTATCGTGGTGACTTTGAAAAACGTTTTAAAGGAATTTTAAAGCAGTTAGAAAAAGAAGATCATGCAGTGCTATTTATCGATGAGATCCACACTATTATCGGTGCGGGTGCGGCATCAGGTGGTCAAGTTGATGCTGCAAATTTAATTAAGCCGTTGCTAAGTAGTGGCAAGTTACGTTGTATGGGATCAACCACGTACCAAGAGTACAGCAATATTTTTGAGAAAGAGCGTGCACTTTCACGCCGCTTCCAAAAGATTGATGTGATTGAACCATCTCTTGATGATACAACCAAGATATTAATGGGCTTGAAGCCGAAATATGAAGCGCACCATGAAGTACGTTTTACCAATAAAGCAATTCGTGCAGCGGTAGAGCTTTCAGCTAAATACATCAATGAGCGCCATTTACCAGATAAGGCGATTGATGTGATTGATGAAGCGGGAGCTCGTTGTCGTCTCGCTCCAGCTAATCGCCGTAAGAAAACGGTGAACGTGGGTGATATTGAAGCCATGATTGCAAAGATGGCACGTATCCCTGAGAAGTCGATTTCATCAAGCGATCGAGATGTACTTCAGCATCTTGATGACAAACTGAAGATGCTAGTCTTTGGTCAAGATAACGCCATTGATGTACTCACAGAGGCCATTAAGCTCAGTCGTGCAGGCTTAGGTGCTGAGAATAAACCTGTTGGCTCTTTTTTGTTTGCAGGCCCTACAGGTGTTGGTAAAACAGAAGTGACCGTACAACTTGCACGTACGCTAGGCATTGAACTATTACGTTTTGATATGTCAGAGTACATGGAGCGTCATACTGTTAGCCGTTTAATCGGTGCTCCTCCTGGTTATGTGGGTTATGACCAAGGTGGTTTATTAACGGACGCCGTGATCAAAAATCCACATTCAGTAGTGCTACTGGATGAGATTGAAAAAGCGCACCCTGATGTATTTAATCTACTACTACAAGTAATGGATAACGGTACGTTAACAGATAACAATGGTCGTAAAGCGGATTTCCGTAACGTGATTTTTGTTATGACGACCAATGCGGGTGTGACCGAGACAGTACGTAAATCGATTGGCCTTATTCAACAAGATCATAGCCATGATGCGATGACTGAAATCAAACGTGTATTTACACCGGAATTCAGAAACCGTTTAGACAATATCATTTGGTTTAACCACCTAGAGAAAGATGTTATTGGTCAAGTGGTAGATAAGTTTATTGTTGAACTGCAAGCCCAACTTGATGCGCGTGGTGTATCGATGGAAGTCTCTGAGCGTGCACGTAACTGGATGTCAGATAAAGGTTACGATAAATCAATGGGTGCTCGTCCGATGGCGCGTGTAATTCAAGATAACTTGAAAAAGCCGCTGGCGAATGAATTACTGTTTGGTTGTTTAGTGAATGGTGGTTCTGTACGTGTTGACTTTATCAATGATGAGCTTGATTTCCAATTCAGTAGTGAGATGGAACCTGCGCATTAGTGATGAAATGCTATAAAACTAGAACGCCGCAGGCTACTAAGTCTGCGGCGTTTTTTTATCTACGTAAAAAGATTATTTGATAGATAAAATAAAACCCAGCATTTAGCTGGGTTTCACTGCATCGTTAATTTTGAAAGAAAATTAACGTGCGCGGAAGACGATGCGACCTTTAGTTAGATCGTAAGGAGTCAGTTCCACAGTTACTTTGTCACCAGTAAGAATACGGATGTAGTTTTTACGCATTTTACCAGAGATGTGAGCAGTAACAACGTGACCGTTTTCCAGCTCAACACGGAACATTGTATTAGGTAGTGTATCTAGTACAGTACCTGCCATTTCAATTACGTCTTCTTTTGCCATTGAATCCTCTTAGGCTACCAGCCATTCATCTTGATCGGGCTGGATAATGCCTCGAAACTGTTTAAGTGTAAAGTTTAGGTGCTAATTTTACCCTTGCCAGTTGTCTTTGTCAGCTTTTGTTCGCGATTAATACGTATTTTCTACGTAAATTGACTTTTGTTTGATGTGTTCAGTTTGTATTGCTTTAGATTTAAGCAAACTTACTGCCATATACCATCGATAAGTTTTTGATGAGGGACAAAACGTGTTTTGTAATTCATTGCCTTACAAGCATCGATTTGAAATCCAGGATATAGCCATTGACGTTTTGATTGACGACAGAATGCTATTTGAAAAAGTACACATAAGGTTCCGAGTGAGAGAGAGTGCTCTGGTTCAAAAAAGCTATACACTGCGCTCAATGCGTCAGGAAATACATCCGTTACAGCAATGGCGATAAGTTTTTCATCTTCATAAACATGCAAAAACGCGGTTGCCATCCAAGGTGCTGTTACAAATTCAAAAAATTGTTCTTTATTGGCTGGAAACATGGATCCTGTGGAATGACGTAGACGGATGTATTTTTCATATAATACAAACCAGTTTTCATCTAGCTCTGTTTTAAATTCAAAGCGCAGCTTTCGCATTTGAGCTTGCTGACGCTTTTGACTTCTTGATGGTGTGAACCTTTGGCAATCAATACGTAAAGGTGTACAAGCTGAGCAAGCAGCACACATAGGTTTGTAAATGGCACGACTACTGCGACGGTAACCTGAGGCTATTAATACGTCGTAGCCTTCGGGTGATAGCCACTGTGGCTCTATTACTACCCCTAAGCGTTCTGTTTGATTAGGTAAGTAACTGCAATTAGATTCTGGTGTTAGACCTATTTGTAGTGATAACTGATCCATTGGTTAGGCCTGTGCAATCGGTAATACGTGAGAAAGATAGGTTTCTACTGGCAGTATAATATCTCGCTGCTGGTAAAGATGGTCTAAAAATAGCGAACGCTCAAAGGTTTCTGCGCCTAAGGATTCAAGGTGTGGATTCATCATCTGGCAATCAATTAATGTACCGCCAAGCTCAGAGAAATAACGACAAAACTGCCATAATGCAATTTTAGATGCATTATCCGCCAATGAAAACATCGACTCACCACAAAAAACAGTTCCTATTGCAACACCATAAAAACCACCTATAAGTTTTTCATTAGACCAGACTTCCACGGAATGACAAATACCTAATGTATGTAGTTTTTGATAGGCTGAAATCATTTCTTCGGTGATCCATGTTTGTTCAGGCCCTCGGCAACTTGCACAGTGGCGAATCACATCATGGCATGCCTTGTTAATCGTGACGGTATAGCCTGATTTACGGAAAAACTTTTTCAGGCTCTTACTTGGCATAAAGGTATGTGGGTGAAAAACGCCACGAGGGGTAGGACTCCACCAGAGAAGAGGTTCACCTTCCGAAAACCAAGGGAAAATACCTTCACGATAGGCGGTTTGTAAGCGTTTGGGGCTGAGATCTCCTCCCATTGCCAATAACCCATTAGGTTCTGATAAGGCGTTTGACGGGTGAGGAAACTGGTAAGTGCTGCTATCGATCTCTGGTAAATAAATAGTCATACTTTACTGATAGTAGTGGTAAATCTTAAATGATTATATCGCAGTTGATGGTGAGATGAGACAGATAATAAAAAGGCGATACAGTCAGATATCGCCTTTATTTATTTTAGCTATTACAGTACTTAGATACGATTACACAATTCTGCATAACGACCGTTTTGTGCCAGTAATGCTTGGTGTTTACCGCGTTCGATGATCTCACCTTCATCCATTAAACAGATTTGATCCATTTGATCGAGTCCCACTAATCGGTGGGTGATAAAGAGTACGGTTTTATCTTTTGCATGTTCGAGTAACAAGGCTAATATTTGCTGCTCAGTTCGGCGATCAAGACCTTCTGTTGGCTCATCCATTAGTAGGATAGGCGCATCATGAAGTAGTGCGCGAGCGATACCTAAGCGGCGTCTTTCACCACCAGAGATTTGACGTCCACCTTCACCTAACCAAGTATCTAATCCTTTCTCTTCAAGTAGGGTTGATAGGCCGACTTGAATTAATGCCTCGGTAAATTCAGCATCAGTGCCGTTGGGTTTTGCTAACACAAGGTTTTCACGCAATGAACCATTGAAGATATCAACACGTTGGCTAACCACGGTAATTGCTTTACGTAGAGCACTTTCACTCCATGTTGGAAGTGGTTTGCCATCAATGGATATTTGACCTTGTTGAGGATCCCAACTACGCGTGAGCAGTTGAAGTAAGGTTGATTTACCACAACCTGTTCGCCCTAGTAATGCCAGTTTTTCACCTTGTTTTAAGTCTATTGATACATTCTTCACAACAGTCTGAGTGCTACCGTAATAGGTGTAGCTGACATTTTCAATCTTTAGCTCACCTTGTGCATCACCGTGGTAACCGTTTGGATCAAAGATCGTATCAGGTGTCGCTTCAATGATTTCATTTAAGCGTTTTGCTGACGTTATAGTTTGCCCTAGGTATTGGAAAGCACCAGCAACTGGCATCATCATCTCAAAGCTTGCCATGGTTGCAAATGCGACCATAGCTACAAATGGATCGGGCGCATGGCCACCAATACCATCAGCAGCAATCCACAGAATGACCACTAAGGTCCAGCCTGTGGCTGCCATCAACATACCATTTGCTAAGCCTGTTAAACTCGCCATTTTGCGTTGAGCTGCAAGCAGTTGGTCTTGCTCTGCTTCTGCTTGTTGGCGGTAACGAGGTTCTGCATTAAACAGCAAGAGTTCTGCATGGCCTTGCAACCAATCTAGTAGTTTTACACGGTAGTTCGCTTTTGCAACTGTCAGTTGCTCACCGTTACGTTTACCTAAGTGGTAAAACAAAATAGGCAATATAAACATTAATGAGAGCAATATCCCACCAAGCGTTAAGCCAATCGTTGGATCAAACCATGATAAAAATGCGGTAATTGCAGCGATACCTAATACGCCAATCACTAAAGGACTAACCAATCTTAGATAGATGTGATCCATCGCATCAACATCAGCAACTAAACGGTTCAGCAAATCAGCATCACGTAGGTTCGCTTGACGGCCAGGGATCAGTGGTGTGAGTTTCCTAAAGAAAAATAAACGTAGATCAGCAAGGAGCTTAAACGTTGCATTGTGGCTAACAACGCGTTCCCCCCAGCGCCCTGCGGTACGAGCCATAGAGAAACCACGAACCCCAGCCCCTGGTAACATGTAGTTGAATGTTTCTCTCGCTATGGTTAAACCCGCAACAGCAGAAGCGGCAATAAACCAGCCGGATAGGGTTAATAGACTAATAGCGGCAAGAATTGTAGCTAAACCTAAGAGCATACCGAGTGTTAAGCCAAACCAGTGCTTACGGTAAAGTTTTAGGTAAGGGATTAAATCACGCATCGAGATCCCTCTTATCTGTATGGCTTAGCATATCTGCCAGTAAGCCATGTTGACTGATTTCTACGAACGAACCGTTTTGAACAAGTTGGCCATTCTCCATTACAAGAACACGATCCATAGCATGTAGTTGATCTAAACGGTGGCTAACCATCAATGTGGTGTGTTGCTCAACAGCACGACCTAAACTTTCAAGGACTAAGCGTTCACTGTTAGCATCAAGGCTGGCTGTGGGCTCATCTAAAATCCAAAACGCACCTTGTTGTAACATGGCGCGAGCAACAGCAATACGCTGCGCTTGACCTACAGATAAACCACCGGAACGATCACCGACATGATGTTGATAACCTTTTTCTAAGCGATTAATGAATTCGTCAGCGTAAGCTTCTTTTGCTACTTGAGTCACTTTGGCTTGTTCCGCGAATTGATCACCTAATGTGATGTTTTCATAAATCGTACCGTGAACAAGTAACGGGTTTTGACCAACCCAGCTAATCGCTTGACGCCATTCACTGTGGTTAAGCTCTTTCAATTCAATCCCATTAACTTTTATACTGCCGCGATAGGGTAGGAACCCCAATAAGGCGTTTAATAAACTGGTTTTACCTGCACCACTAGGGCCAACCAATGCCACATGCTCATTGGCATTAATATCAAATGTCAGTGGACCTGCAAGCTTTTGACCTTCAGGACTTAATACTTCTAATTCGGTCACTGATATTTGTATTTTCTCTGGCGTTGTTAATGTTTTAGTGCCATCCGTCATTTCGTCTGCTTCAATATTTAGAAACTCAACGATAGATTCTGCCGCACCAATAGCTTGTGCCTTGGCATGATAGAAAGTACCAAGATCACGTAGCGGTTGGTAAAACTCGGGCGCAAGAACCAGAATGAACAAACCAGTAAATAAAGTAATAGGGATACCGTAGTTACCGAAATTTAATTCACCGATAAAAGCAAAACCGAAGTAAACCGCAACAATAGCAACAGAAATAGCAGAGAAGAACTCTAATACTGCTGAAGATAAGAAAGCAAGACGAAGGACTTCCATTGTTCGTTTACGAAGTACGTGTGAAGCGGCATTCAGGTTCTCTGCTTCAGCCTCTGCACGATCAAATAAACGCAGGGTAGATAGCCCTTGAAGACGATCGTAAAAGTGCCCTGATAAACGCTGTAATGCCTTAAAATTTCGGCGGTTAGCATCTGCAGCACCTAAGCCAACCAGTGCCATAAATAAAGGAACAAGTGGTGCGGTGAGTAAGAATATTAACCCCGCTGCCCAGTTTAAGGGGAAAACGACAAATAAAATAACGACAGGAATAAGAACGGATAGTGACATCTGGGGTAGATAGCGAGCAAAGAAATCTTGCATTTCTTCTACTTGCTCAAGAACAAGACTTGCCCATGTGCCAGCAGGTTTCCCTTTAATATAAGCGGGGCCTAAGTTTTGTAAGCGGTTAAGAATTAATTGGCGTATATGTAACCGTATTTGTTCGCCGCAACGGTAACCAAAAATTTCTCTTCCCCAACTACATAGGGAACGCAAACCGATAATAACAAATAAACCAATAAATTGATTAATAAGAGAGTATTTATCAGTATGTTCAATAATCAGTTGATGCAGAATACTTGCAAGTAATGCTGCTTGTCCAACAAGCAGTAAACCAGACAAAAAGCCTAATCCAATACTTAGCATAAGCCAGCGTTTTGCTAACTTGCTTTGGGATTTAAGCCATTTGGTTAAATCGCGATGTAATTGTTTATCCATATAAGGGTTTCATTACGGTATTAACGGTGGGTAGCTCATAGTTAAATGGTGAGCATACATTTAACTATGAGATAAACAAACCGCGACTTCATGAGTGGCGGTTTGGACGTTTACTGATTATTGGGCGTCAAGGTAACGTTCTGCATCAAGCGCAGCCATACAACCAGTTCCTGCAGAGGTAATTGCTTGGCGGTAGTTATGATCCATAACGTCACCAGCTGCAAAAATGCCTTCAATGCTTGTCTGTGTTGCATTACCATTTAAGCCTGACTGCACTTTAATATAGCCATTTTCCATGTCTAATTGACCTTCAAAAATAGCGGTATTTGGCTGGTGGCCAATTGCAATGAACACACCCATAACCTCTAACTCTTCAGTGGCGTTAGAATGAGTATCTTTAAGACGAAGACCAGTAACCCCCATATCATCACCAAGTACTTCGTCTAAAGTACGATCTGTATGCAGTATGATATTGCCATTAGCGACTTTATCCATGAGACGATCAATCAGAATTTTTTCTGAGCGGAAAGAATCACGACGGTGGATAAGGTGAACTTCAGAGGCGATATTTGATAGATAAAGCGCCTCTTCAACAGCTGTATTACCGCCACCGACAACTGCTACTTTTTGACTGCGATAAAAGAAACCGTCACAAGTCGCACATGCAGAAACGCCACGGCCTTTAAATGCTTCCTCTGATTCTAAGCCAATGTATTTTGCTGAAGCGCCTGTTGAGATAATTAGCGCATTACACGTGTAAGTATTGCTTTCACCTTTTAATAAAAAAGGACGTTGGCTGAAATCCGTTTCAACAATGTAGTCGGTAATAATTTCCGTATTGAATTTTTCTGCGTGTGCTTTCATGCGATCCATTAGCGCAGGACCGGTGAGATCATCAGCATCTCCAGGCCAGTTTTCTACTTCTGTCGTCGTAGTTAATTGACCGCCTTGCTGCATACCAGTGATCATCACAGGGTTTAAATTTGCACGTGCTGCATATACTGCAGCGGTGTAGCCCGCAGGACCAGAACCAAGGATGAGCAGTTCACAATGTTTTACGTTACTCATTTCTTCTCCAGGCTGAATGAGATTATTGTTATTGAGAATTGATTGTAGGTAAATTGCAGACGTAAAGGAAGAGTCGAATTAAGAATAGGTTATTGCTAATTTGTCGTTATATATGAAAAAAAAACGTTAAGTAAAGACAAAGAGGTTAATAAATAAAACGTTACATAGGTCACAAAAAAATACGAAAGAAAATGAATAAGTAAAAAACATAAAATTGAAAAATCAGATTATATTTTTATCGCGTCATTTTTTTATTATCAATTGTTTTATATTTAACCGCGTTAGCTATGTCGAATGTACAGGTTGATGCATAATTTGTTTTTAATCATTTGATTTTTAATGATAATTTTATTGTTTTTTATTGAGAATAAAAGAAAGAACGTTAGCAAAGAAACCTTGATTAAAAAATGGTCGACTAGATATTAGGTGTTTTTATATGGTTAATTATTCATATGATAATGCTCTTTGTCGCAAATAGAATGGAGTCAAAGATACATGTTTTAGGTGTTTTTTATGCGTTTTCGTAGTGATTAATACGAATTTTACTGCTGTTTTACTTTGACAATCATTTCTTATCTGGTAAAAATTTCTATAACTACATAATGATGCGCACCTGAAATTATAGGATAGGCGGGTGATAAATATTCAATTTTTAGCATGCGGCAAGACTGTAGCTGGCAATATTGTGCAAGGAACATGAGCGGGTAGTGAATTATAAAGATCAAACTGCCATGAAAATAATGTTAAGCAGTCAATTTGTCTAGGTTACATGTCAATTTATAGGTGATTATTGATCATTAATTTTGACTTTTGGCTTATTTGATTCTAAAAATAGATAAAATGTAGTATATTTTTTTGCAAGGAAGTAAGAAGGTGGAATAAAAAATGGTAGATACCAAAAAGAAACCATCCAAGGAATTGGATCGCATTGACCGTAATATTTTGAATGAACTTCAAAAAGACGGCAGAATTTCAAATGTTGAGCTATCAAAGCGTGTTGGTTTATCCCCAACACCTTGTCTTGAGCGTGTACGTCGTTTAGAGCGTCAAGGTTATATCAGTGGTTATACTGCATTGCTTAACCCACAGTTTCTTGATGCTTCATTATTAGTGTTTGTAGAAATCACACTAAATCGCGGTGCACCAGATGTATTTGAACAGTTCAATAAATCAGTTCAAGAGCTTGAAGATATTCAAGAATGTCATCTTGTTTCTGGTGATTTTGACTACTTATTAAAAACACGTGTATCTGATATGTCAGCATACCGTAAGCTTCTTGGTGAAACCTTGTTGCGTCTACCGGGTGTAAATGACACGCGTACGTACGTTGTAATGGAAGAAGTTAAACAGTCAAATAATCTAGTGATTAAAACACGATAAGTGTATTTCTGAGTATAAGCAGAATAAATAAACGAGCGGCTATTTAGCCGCTCGTTTTGTTTGTACGATATGTTAATTTATTCATAGTGGTGGTTAATTGGACAAAAAGTGAATCAAATTGACATAGTGATGAATTTTTTTATCTATTGGGCGTCTAAAATAGCTATCTGTACCTTATTATCTGGGGCGAGAGAAAATTTTTCACTAAAAGCTTTTTCGGTACACAGACAATGCACGCATTTAGTATAGAATAGTGGCATTGAGACAATGACATTGTATTTCTTATATTTAGCTAAACTTTATAGCGCATTTGGCTATAGATATTAGTATTATTCGATGAATGTCTTAGATTTCTGGCAAAATTTTGAGTTTTATAGAGACATCGGAGTTATCCTTGAGGAAAATTAAAGGTAAAAAACTGTCCCAGATGCGTTTGTCAGGTACACAACGCATTGTTGAAGGTTTTTTAATCATCAGTATTTTAGCTGCTATTTATATTATGGTGGCATTGGTAACATTTAACCCTGCAGATCCATCATGGTCACAAACTGCTTGGGAAGGGGTTGTTCAGAATAAAGCTGGCGCGTTTGGCGCTTTAGTGGCTGATACATTCTTCTTCAGTTTTGGTTCATTAGCCTATGTTTTTCCTGCCTTAATAGTCTTACTTGGCTATTATTTATTTCGTCGCCGTTCAAAAAGTTTATCTCACGATTATATGGTTTACGGCACTCGTCTTTTAGGTCTAATTTTATTGCTATTAACTAGCTGTGGTCTTGCTGATTTAAACTTTGACGATATTTGGTACTTTTCATCGGGTGGAGTCGTGGGAGATGTTGTTTCAAACATCTCTATGCCATTGCTTAATGTGCTTGGTACAACATTAGTATTAATGTTTATTTGGGCTATTGGCTTTACATTGTTCTCGGGTATTTCATGGATATCAATTGTTGATACATTAGGTGAGAAGACGCTTGCTTCGTTAACATGGTTTTTAAATAAATTCCGCTCAGATAAACATGAGGTTATGCGACCTTTTGCAACCGAAATCCCTGATGAATCAGAAATGCCTTACATGGCACACATAAGTGACGTTGATGATGAAGATGACCCGTTATTATCATCTTATGTTAATAACGAACCATTAGATAATAATGCAAAAGAAGTCGAATCTTCACCTTATAAGATTGTTCGACCGAATTCTGATGTGACACGTGACCCGTTGTTAGAAACGAGTGAACCTGTTGTCAGCCCGCCCGCGGCACAACCGCAAACTGCTGTTCAACAACCTGTTGTAAGTCAGCCCGCGGCACAACCGCAACCAGCTGTTCAACAATCTGTGATAAGTCAGCCCGCGGTACAACCGCAACCAGCTGTTCAACAACCTGTGGTAAGTCAGCCAGTGGCACAACCGCAAACTGCTGTTCAACAACCTGTTGTAAGTCAGCCAGTGGTACAACCACAAGCAGCTGTTCAACAACCTGTTGTAAGTCAGCCAGTGGTACAACCGCAAGCTGCTGTTCAACAACCTGTGGTAAGTCAGCCTGTTCAACAGCAACAAGAGACAGTTCAGCAGCCAGCTACTCAGCCTCGCGGTCTTTCGATTGAGGATTTAGAACGTGAACTGGATAAAAATGAAGATTTTACTGTTCCAGTGGATGAGTATACGCAAAGTGCAATTGAAGCGGCTGAATCAGCAGTAACTGCTGCTCCTGCTTATCATTCTTCACAGCAGAATGTTGCTGAACTAAGTCAAGCTGAAGAATCTATGGCTGTTCAACAGACAACACCAGTAGCGTCGCAAGTTGTCGCTCCACAACCAACAACATCACAGCCAGTTCCTGGAAGTGATATTGAAATTGGTGTGCAAGATGGTATGTCTGAACTAGAGCGTGGTGAAGCGGTTGCGTTAACACCAGAACAAAAAGAAAAAGCCGATCAGGAAGCGTTTTTACAAAATATTCGTGATTTACAAAAAGAACAAGCGCATTTGGCTGGATTAGATAATCCGTTTTTAATGCAAACAGAAGTTGATCTTCCGGCGCCAACGTCACCAATGCCGACATTAGATTTATTGCAACCAGCGCGTCGCACTGTGGAGCCTGCTTCTGAAGAAGAGCTGCAAGCGACAGCTGCGTTAATTGAATCTAAGTTAGTTGATTATAAAATTAAAGCGCAGGTGAAAGGGATTTATCCGGGGCCAGTTATTACCCGCTTTGAATTAGATTTAGCGCCAGGTGTGAAAGTCAGTCGCATCTCTGGTTTAGCAAAAGACTTAGCGCGTGCGTTGTCTGTGATGGCTGTACGTGTCGTTGAGGCTATTCCGGGTAAACCATATATTGGTTTAGAGCTGCCGAACAAAGGTCGAGAAACGGTATACATGTCTGAAGTGGTCGCCAGTGAGCGTTTTCAGAATATGGATGGTCCATTACCGATTGTTTTAGGTAGCGATATCGCTGGTGAAGCTGTTGTGGCTGATCTAAGTAAAATGCCTCACTTACTGGTTGCGGGTACGACGGGATCGGGTAAATCAGTTGGTGTAAACGTAATGATCTTGAGCTTACTATACAAGTGTAAGCCTGAAGATTGTCGCTTTATTATGATCGATCCAAAGATGTTGGAATTATCTATTTATGAAGGTATACCGCATCTATTAACGGAAGTCGTAACTGACATGAAAGATGCCGGCAATGCCTTGCGTTGGTGTGTTGGTGAAATGGAACGTCGTTATAAGCTCATGGCGAAATGTGGAGTACGTAACCTAGCGGGCTTCAACGATAAGTTAGAGGAAGCGGCAGCGGCGGGTTTCCCTATTCATGATCCATTATGGCAGCCAGGCGATACCATGGATGAATATCCACCATTACTTGAAAAAATGCCGAGTATTGTGGTTATCATCGATGAATTTGCTGACTTGATGATGGTTGTTGGTAAGAAAGTTGAAGAGCTTATCGCGCGTCTCGCTCAAAAAGCACGTGCGGCAGGTATCCACTTAGTACTTGCTACTCAGCGCCCATCTGTAGATGTTATTACCGGCTTAATTAAAGCAAATATTCCTACGCGTATGGCATTTACGGTATCGACCAAAACAGATTCACGTACCATTCTTGATCAAGGTGGTGCAGAATCCTTGCTTGGTATGGGTGATATGCTGTACTTACCACCAGGTCAAAGCCATACAACACGTGTTCACGGTGCATTTGCATCGGATGATGATGTACATAACGTGGTGAATGATTGGAAAGCGCGTGGTAAACCACAATATATAGATAGTATTCTAAGCTCAGACCAAGGTTCAGAAAGTCTATTGCCGGGTGAAACATCCACTGGTGGTGATGATGATATCGATCAACTGTTTGATGAAGTAGCTGCATTTGTCACTGAAACGCGTCGCGCATCAGTATCGGGTGTTCAGCGCCGCTTTAAAATTGGTTATAACCGCGCAGCGCGAATTGTTGAGCAATTAGAAGCGCATGGCATTGTTAGTCCGCCGGGGCACAATTCAAACCGAGAAGTACTAGCACCTGCGCCAGTACAGATCCACGATTAATGAATAAACCGACACCTTGCTGTCAGTAAATTTATAGCGTAATTTAAACCGCTGCGCATAGTATGTTCGGCGGTTTACTTTAATAGAGGTAAGCGAATATGATGAAAAAGTTATGGCTAAGTATATTAGTTGCCGTTCCAATGCTTGCAACAACAAGTGCTTGGGCTACGCCACAACAAGCATTAAGTAGCCGACTTGATAAAGTTAATGCCTTTAGTGCTAACTTTACTCAGAAAGTGATAAGTCCTGACGGTGAAATATTGGTTGATGGGACTGGCGATTTATCCATTAAGCGCCCTAATTTATTCCGTTGGGATACTAAAACACCGGATGCAAGCTTGTTAGTCTCCGATGGTAAAACAGTATGGTATTACAGCCCATTCGTTGAACAGGTCACGGCAATGTGGCTAAAAGATGCAACAGAACAAACACCGTTTGTTTTGTTAACACGTAATAATGAAAAAGACTGGTCGCGTTATAATGTGAAGCAATTAGTAGATACTTTTACCTTAACGCCGAAAGATAAAACCTCTTCGATGAAAGAGTTTATCGTGACAGTATCTAAAGATGGTCAAGTGCGTAATTTCTCTGTAGTTGAGAGTGACGGGCAACGCAGTAACTACACATTATCTAAATTTACACGTACTACACCAGCGGCAGACTTATTTAAGTTTACGCCACCGAAAGGGGTAGAACTGGATGACCAACGTCAATGAAAAAACAATCGATATGATGCTATGAGTTAGCGTGTATGTATTGTTTATCTAAATTGTATAGGTGGCTGTTAGCCACCTTTTTCTGTTTATGGGAGTGGTTATTTTGAATAACTTCAGCCTTGATTTTTCTTCTGATTTCAGGCCGCTAGCCGCAAGAATGCGACCTCGAACAGTCGAAGAATATATCGGTCAGCAACATATTTTGGGACAAGGAAAACCCTTACGTCGAGCCTTAGAAGGCGGGCAACTACATTCAATGATTTTGTGGGGGCCACCGGGTACAGGAAAAACGACATTAGCAGAAGTCGCTGCACATTATGCCAACGCTGAAGTAGAGCGTGTGTCTGCTGTAACATCCGGTATTAAAGATATTCGAGCTGCAATTGATAAGGCTCGTGACAATAAAATGGCGGGACGTCGCACTATTTTATTTGTTGATGAGGTGCATCGTTTTAATAAAAGTCAGCAAGATGCGTTTTTACCGCATATTGAAGATGGTACTGTAACATTTATTGGTGCAACGACGGAAAACCCATCGTTTGAGCTTAATAATGCATTACTCTCTCGCGCTCGAGTTTATAAGTTAAAGTCACTTGAGGATGATGAGATCTTGCAAGTGATTGAACAAGCATTAACGGATAAAGAGCGAGGGGTAACTGAAACGAATTTACACTTTGCGGATGATATTAAAGAAAAATTAGCTGAGTTTGTTCGTGGTGACGCGCGTATGTCTTTAAATTATCTTGAGCAGCTTATTGATATGGCTGAAGAAGATGATGAAGGCATTAAGCAAATAACGGTCGAATTATTGGCGGAAGTCACAGGCGAAAAGGTTGCGCGCTTTGATAACAAAGGTGATCTTTGGTACGACATGATCTCAGCGGTGCATAAATCAATTCGAGGTTCTAATCCTGATGGTGCTTTGTATTGGTTTGCACGTATGCTCCAAGCAGGCTGTGATCCGCTATATGTGGCTCGTCGCCTATTAGCTATTGCTTCAGAAGATATTGGTAATGCTGATCCTCGTGCGATGCAAGTCGCGGTTTCTGCGTGGGACTGTTACACCCGTGTTGGCGCTTATGAAGGTGAGCGAGCCATAGCACAAGCGATTGTGTACTTAGCATGTGCGGCGAAAAGTAATGCGGTTTATGTGGCGTTTAATCTTGCCAAAGCTGATGCGCGCGAATTTCCCGATTTTGAAGTCCCTCATCATTTACGTAATGCGCCGACCAAGTTAATGAAAGAATTAGGTTATGGTGAAGGATATCGTTATGCCCATGATGAAGCAGGGGCTTATGCGGCAGGTGAAGTGTATCTACCGCGTGAAATCCGTGATCGGGTTTATTACCAACCATCAAACCGTGGTTTAGAAATGAAAATATCCGAAAAGTTGGATTATCTTGCTTCATTAGATGCAAAAAGCCCGTTAAAGCGCTACCAATAATAAGGCTTTTTGGGTATCGTTAAACGACTGGCAGTTCCATGTGAGAACTGCCTTCCTAATTACAGACTATTTTGATAAAAATCGTCTAAATAACGTGCATTTCAGAATATTAAGAGCACAGGATTAGCATGCTAGATTCTAAATTACTTCGAACAGAGCTGGATGAAACAGCTGAAAAACTCGCGCGTCGTGGTTTTAACCTTGATGTAGAAACTTTACGTAACCTTGAAGAGAAGCGTAAATCCCTTCAAGTGAAGACAGAAGAGCTTCAAGCTCAACGTAACTCGCGATCGAAGTCGATTGGTCAGGCAAAAGCGAAAGGTGATCACGAAGAAGCCGAGCGTATTATGGCTGAAGTGGGTAACCTAGGTTCTGAGCTTGATGACGCGAAAAAAGCGTTAGCTGAGTTACAAGCGGAGCTTGATGTTATTACACAATCTGTACCAAACATCCCAGATGATTCTGTACCTGTTGGTAAAGACGAGTCTGAAAACGTAGAAATTTCTCGTTGGGGTGAACCAAAAGCTTATGACTTCGATGTGAAAGATCACGTAGATCTGGGTGAAATGGCGGGTGGTCTTGATTTTGCGAGTGCTGTAAAAATTACCGGCGCACGCTTTATCGTTATGAAAGGTCAATTTGCGCGCTTACACCGTGCAATTGCACAGTTTATGCTTGATCTTCATACCGAAGAGCACGGCTACACAGAAATGTATGTACCGTACCTAGTAAATGCAGATAGCTTATTTGGCACAGGTCAGCTTCCGAAGTTCGGTGAAGACTTGTTCCATACACAGCCTTTAACTGAAAAAGTAAATGATGAAGAACCTCGCGTTCTATCATTGATCCCAACAGCTGAAGTACCTGTAACAAACATGATGCGTGATACCATCACTGATGAAGCGGATCTTCCTGTTAAGATGACGGCACATACACCATGCTTCCGTTCTGAAGCAGGTTCTTACGGTCGTGATACTCGTGGCCTTATTCGTATGCACCAGTTCGATAAAGTTGAGCTTGTACAAATTACGAAACCTGAAGATTCAATGGCTGCACTAGAAGAGTTAACAGGTCACGCTGAGAAAGTACTACAGCTTCTAGAGCTTCCATACCGTAAAGTGGTTCTTTGTACTGGCGATATGGGCTTTGGCTCATGTAAAACCTATGATCTTGAAGTATGGGTTCCTGCTCAAGAAACGTACCGTGAAATTTCTTCTTGTTCTAACATGTGGGATTTCCAAGCTCGTCGTATGCAAGCACGTTTCCGTCGTAAAGGTGAGAAGAAGCCTGAGCTTCTACACACATTAAACGGTTCTGGTCTTGCTGTTGGTCGTACAATGGTTGCTATTTTAGAAAATAATCAGCAGGCTGACGGTCGTATCGAGATCCCTGAAGTACTTCGTAAGTACATGAACGGTATGACTCACATCGGTTAATCACTGATTTGTCGTTTGAAAACCCAGCCATCGTGCTGGGTTTTTTTATGTCTGCTTGTTGTGATCAAAATTAATGGCACATGTCGTTATGTTTGGAACTGTTATAGCAAGATCATCAGCAATATCATTGATAATAAGATCGAAGAACTGGAAAATAGTGTCTGAGATCTGAATTGAATAAAGATAAAGCTCTTCTTTAAGTTTATTTTTATCTTGGTTATGAAATTGTATTTCATGAAATTTTTGTAGGAGCTTTTCAATAGGCCAAACAGGTGGCGTCTGTTGGCTTATCATCGATATCTGCCCAAGCCTTCGTTGGATCATTTTTACATGCATTTCTAACTCGCGCGCATAGCTTTTGCTTTCTAAAGGACAGTGTTCAATCGTCCAGCGGAATCTATTTAAACTATCCAGTGAATTTAATGTAATAGGCCAAGCGGTTTGATAATGTTCGAAAGTGGTGTCTTTTTCGGCTGTAAGCAAGCTAGAACTAATAACATCATCAATCAGATACATAATGTGTCGAATAATTCTGCCATGTACGGCTTGGCTGCGCTGTAAAGAGTAGTGAGGACAATCTGTAAATAAACGCTGTATTTCTTGTCTCAATATCCGAAACATCGGTTTGTGATTGGTGTCAGCTTGATAAATTAATATTGAGAGTGTTTGCTTTAAAGCATGCCTTTTACGCTTAACAGATTCATGGATCTTATTATCCATATTGTTACTTATAATTTTTTGATGGCAATAGCGGCGGTGATAACGAATGAATTGTATCAGTTCTCTGAGCTGCATTATTTGATCAAATTGTAGTTGTAATTGGGTGTTATTTTTATTTGTTTTCCAAGTGATATATCCAATCGTTAATAGTGAAATAATGGCAGCTATGATCAACCACATAAATAGCCCTTTAATTACTCTTATTCTTTTAGTAAGTAAGCAATCGTCATGCCGTTAATATATTTTAATTAAAACAACAAGTTAAATATGGTGTAACGGTGTCTTGTGAGCTAACTTGGTTCAAGTGCACCAAAATAGTGAAATAAAAAAGGCGCCATAAAGGCGCCTTATACAATGAGAATTACCGAATTATGAGCTTTGCTTTAGAGGATGAAATTTAACTTCTTCATCTTTAACTGCAGCAGCAGGATCATTGAAGCGTTCAATATCAATCTCGTTTTCACTCTTAGCAACAATACATGTTACTACAGAGTCACCAGTAATATTGACAGCGGTACGGATCATATCAAGTAGGCGGTCAACACCCATGATGATTGCAATACCTTCAACCGGAAGACCGACTTGGTTTAGTACCATGGCCAGCATGATCAAGCCGACACCAGGAACACCCGCAGTACCAATAGAGGCTAGTGTTGCAGTTACAATAACGGCAATGTAGTCACCCATGCTTAGGTCAATGTTGAACGCTTGAGCAATAAATACTGTCGCGACACCTTGCATGATAGCCGTGCCATCCATATTAATGGTTGCACCTAGCGGTACTGTAAATGAAGCAATCTTATTATTTACGCCAAGACGTTTGGTTGCTGTTTCCATGGTAACTGGAATCGTTGCATTTGATGATGCCGTTGAGAAAGCAAACATCACCGCATCTTCCATTTTCTTTAGGAAAGTAATAGGGCTTAGACCGGTAAAGATCTTTAGCATCGCACTGTATGTTACTAAACCGTGGATAAGTAGCGCTGCAACAAGGACTAAGAAGTAGTTAATTAGGTTAAAGATTGCATCTAGACCTAATCCTGTAAATAGCTTAGCCATTAGGAAGAACACACCGAATGGTGCAATGTTCATTAGCAACGCTACAAGCTTCATGATCACTTCATTAAGATCTTTGAAAACTTCAGCAATACGTTCACCTGGTTTACCCGCAGCGCTAATTGCGATACCGAATAATACGGCAAAGACAATAATTTGCAGAGTATTACCATTTGCCATAGAGCTTATTGGGTTAGTTGGGAACATACCGACAATAACGCTACCTAGCGTTGGTGCTTCTTTTGCGGCAAATGTTGTTGCTGCGCTTAAATCTGCACCAGCGCCTGGTTGGAAAACATTAGCAAGGAAAAGCGCTAGGGTAATAGCAATGGCAGTTGTTGCAAGATAGAACAAGACTGTTTTACCACCAAGGCGGCCTAATGTTGCAATATCTTTTAATGAGCTAGTACCACAAACCAGTGATACAAAGACAAGAGGTACTACAAGCATCTTTAAGCTGGCAATGAAAATTTTGCCACCTACATCAAACAAACCGTTAACGATGTATTCGTGGATAAAAGAGATATCAGCTAAAAAGGTGCGAATTAAAAATCCTGTTAGAATACCCAGTACCATACCGAGGATCACTCGGGAGGTGAGGGACATTTTTTTCTTTGTCGTTGACATTGAATTTTCCTTATAATTATTCACTCTGTCCATCTATATATCAGAGCCACAAAGAGACTATCAGCACTTCAATGTTTCAACCAAAGCAAAAATACGATCAAATATTAACTATATGGCTTGAGTCACGTTTTTTATATTTATTTAAAGTTAAATAAGGGTAATATTAACTATATTTTAACATTTGAGTGGTTTTTATATCGGGTTGGTCACGCTTTTATCTTATATATAACGCTAGCTAATAGGCGTTGTTAACTCTCATTCTGTAAGAAAATAGTACTATTTCAGAGCATTAAGCTATTTCACTAATGTTTATTTTATAAAATTAAAATGTTTTATTAGTTATCGATTGAATTTTTATTCTAAAGATGTGAATTTACATCCATTTTTGATGGGTGGTGACAATAAAAAAGGGCACAGACAGTGCCCTTTTATAGAGGAGAGGTGTAAATTACATTACACGCATACCTGGCTGTGCGCCTTCGTGTGGTTCAAGGATCCAAAGATCTTTACCACCAGGGCCTGCTGCTAGGATCATGCCTTCAGACATGCCAAACTTCATCTTACGAGGCTTCAGGTTAGCAACAACAACTGTTAGCTTACCTACAAGCTCTTCTGGCTCATAAGCTGCTTTAATACCAGAGAATACTTGGCGCATTTCACCGCCAATATCTAATTGGAATTTAAGCAGTTTGTTTGCCTTTGGTACTTCTTCACAAGATACAATCTTAGCGATACGCATATCAACTTTAGCAAAATCGTCAAATTCGATTTCAGCTTCAATTGGTTCATCAGCTAAAGGGCTTGCTGGCTTTGCAGCGGCTTCAGCAGCGGCTTTATCTGCTGCAGCTTCTTCTTTCGATGATTCAACCATTGCTGCAACGTGTGCAGGATCGATACGATTAAATAGAGCTTTAAACTTCGTTACTTCGTGAGCTGTTAGCGGCTTGGCAATTGTTTCCCAAGTTAGTGTTTCGTTTAGGAATGCTTCACTACGCTCAGTCAGTTTTGGCATGACGGGCTTCAGATAAGCCATTAGCACGCGGAATAGGTTGATACCCACAGTACAAATTTCTTGTAACTCTTGGTCTTTACCTTCTTGTTTCGCAACAACCCAAGGTGCTTTTTCATCAACATATTGGTTTGCTTTATCAGCAAGTGCTGTGATTTCACGAATTGCACGACCGTATTCACGGCTTTCGTATAACTCACCGATACGATCAGCGGCTTCAACGAATTCTGCATATAGCTCAGGTTCAACGAAATTATCAGATAACTTGCCATCGAAACGTTTAGCGATGAAGCCTGCATTACGAGATGCAAGGTTAACAATCTTGTTTACTACATCACTGTTAACACGCTGTGTGAAGTCTTCTAGATTTAAATCCAGATCATCAATACGGCTGTTTAGTTTGGCAGCGTAATAGTAGCGTAGACATTCTGGATCTAGGTGTTTTAGATAAGTGCCGGCTTTGATGAACGTGCCTTTAGACTTAGACATTTTCGCACCGTTTACTGTTACGTAGCCGTGTACGAATACATTGTTTGGTTTACGGAACCCTGCACCATCTAGCATCGCAGGCCAGAATAGGCTGTGGAAGTAAACAATGTCTTTACCGATGAAGTGGTATAGCTCTGTTGAGCTATCTTTATTCCAGAACTCATCGAAGTTTAGATCGTCGCGCTTGTCACATAGGTTTTTAAATGAACCCATATAGCCAATTGGTGCGTCCAGCCATACATAGAAGTATTTGCCGGTCTCACCTGGAATTTCAAAGCCGAAGTAAGGAGCGTCACGAGAAATATCCCACTGTTGCAGTCCTGACTCGAACCACTCTTGCATCTTGTTCGATGTTTCTTCTTGAAGAGCACCAGATTTAGTCCATTCTTTTAACATGCTTTCAAATTGAGGCAGGTCGAAGAAGAAGTGCTCAGAATCTTTCATGACTGGTGTAGCACCAGAAACGGCTGACTTTGGATTGATTAAATCTGTTGGGCTGTATGTTTCACCACAGTTATCGCAGTTGTCACCGTATTGGTCTTCGGCTTTACACTTAGGGCATGTACCTTTTACGAAACGATCCGGGAGGAACATTTCTTTCTCAGGATCAAAAAGCTGAGAAATAGTACGGCTAGTAATAAAGCCATTGTCTTTTAGCTGGGTATATACAAAAGATGCTAACTCACGGTTTTCTGGTGAGTGTGTGCTGTGGTAGTTGCTAAAATCAATATCAAAGCCAGCAAAATCAGCTTGGTGCTCTTTGCTCACTTCGGCAATCATTTGCTCAGGTTCCATACCCATCTGCTGGGCCTTAAGCATGATTGGAGTTCCGTGTGCATCGTCGGCACAAATGAAATGAACTTCGTTGCCGCGTAGGCGCTGATAGCGAACCCAAATATCCGCTTGTACATGCTCAAGCATGTGACCTAAGTGGATAGAACCGTTAGCATACGGTAGGGCACAGGTAACCAGAATTTTTCTTGGATTGGCAGCCATAATTACTTATTTCGCTCATGATGGGTAAAAAACGTAGCTGTAAATACTACCTGATGGTTGTCGTTATTCCTAGCATCAGATACGGTTTTATCTGCTTAAAAGCTTGTGAAATCGGGCAGTTTTTATGCTTTGGTGGTAGCATTAAGTAAAACAAGTAAAATTAGCGCAGCAACAAGCTCTTAAATGACTAACTAAAGGTTAAATTGTTGCTCGTTTGATAATAATTATGTGGAGCGTTAACTTATGACTAACGATGTAACTCATCGTTTTCAGAATGTTGCTGATATATGCCAATGGCTAAATCATTTTGAGCATTCTCTTTTGAATTCAGAGTGGGCGGATATGCCCAATGTTGTCTCTATCTCTGCAGATGGTTTAATTACCATCACGATTCCTTTTGCTGCGGCTGCATTGGTTAATGAGCTCGAACAGTGGATTTCCAGCGAGCAACATACTGGTGTTATTCCTTCAAATGCGACGTTTAATGTACGCGCAAAAGTGGCTACCTTGGCTGTTGAAAATAAACAACCATTACGTGGTGTGAAAAATATTATCGTAGTAAGTTCGGCGAAAGGTGGTGTGGGTAAATCAACAACGTCAGTTAATTTAGCTTTAGGTCTTCAGCAACAAGGAGCTAAAGTTGGATTACTTGATGCAGATATCTATGGCCCATCTGTTCCTATGATGTTAGGCACCATGGATCAAAAGCCACAATCGCCAGATGGCAAAATGATGCTGCCAATTGAATCATGCGGGTTATATACCAATTCAGTGGGTTACCTTGTACCTGCGGAAAGTGCAACTATTTGGCGTGGTCCTATGGCCTCAAAAGCGTTAGCACAAATTATTAATGAGACATGGTGGCCTGATCTTGATTATCTTGTGATTGATATGCCACCGGGTACCGGTGATATTCAACTGACGTTATCTCAGCAAATTCCTGTTACAGGGGCGTTAGTGGTTACTACACCACAAGATTTAGCCCTAGCTGATGCCATTAAAGGTATTAGTATGTTCAATAAAGTGGATGTGCCAGTACTGGGTATTGTTGAGAATATGAGTTACCACGTTTGTAGTAACTGTGGTCATCAAGAGCATATTTTCGGTACTGGTGGTGCAGCAAAAATGGCACAAGAATATTCAGTGCCATTATTAGCGCAGCTACCACTTGATATTAAGGTACGTCAAGATATTGATAACGGTAAACCAACTGTGGCAGTATCTCCTAACTCTGAGCAAGCGATGGCTTATATTGAATTAGCCGCGACTGTTGCGAGTCGTTTGTACTGGCAAGGTGAAACGGCGGTAGAGCAGATTACAATTCGTACTATGTAACAAAAATATGAGACGGTCTTTGTCCGTTCTCTGTTCAAACGTGCTAGATGTCTCATTTTTGTTGGCATCTGGCATAACAACGGCTTATAATCAGGCGGTTTAATTATTTATCTCGCCACGTGGTCTAACAGGTGCCTTCTGATATGTCTGAAAATTCACACCAATGCGTTATTATTGGTATTGCAGGTGCTTCTGCATCCGGTAAAAGTCTGATTGCCAGTACTGTATACAAAGAGCTAAAAGAAAAAGTAGGCGATCATCAGATCGGTGTTATTACGGAAGATTGTTATTATAACGATCAAAGCCACCTGACCATGGATGAGCGGGTCAAAACTAACTATGATCATCCGAATGCGCTTGATCATGATTTACTTTGTGATCACCTAGAGCAATTAATAAAGGGTGAAGCAGTAGAAGTACCTCAGTATAGCTATAGCGAACATACTCGCCTGAAAGAAACCACGCAAATGACACCAAAGAAGGTGATCATTTTAGAAGGTATCTTACTGCTTACAGATCCACGCCTTCGTGAGATCATGCACGCTAGCGTATTTATGGATACACCACTTGATATCTGTCTACTTCGTCGTCTACAGCGTGATGTTGCAGAGCGTGGTCGTACTATGGAATCAGTACTCGTTCAGTATCAAAAGACGGTACGCCCTATGTTCATGCAATTTATTGAACCGTCAAAACAATATGCTGATATCATCGTTCCTCGCGGTGGTAAAAACCGAATTGCTATCGACGTACTTAAAGCGCATATAGCGAAGTTGTTACGTTCTTAATTTTTTATAAGGCTGGCCTTTGCCAGCCTTATTTTTATCTTTCGGGAAACCCTGTTAAGATTTGCCTACACAGGTATTATTTTATTGATAATACGTGTGTTTTGTTATTCAGGAGAAAGCTCAAATGAGACTTTGTGACAAGGATATCAAGGCGTACCTTGATGAAGGAAAAATCAATATCGAGCCACGTCCAGCAGATGACTGTATTAGTGGTTTAACGGTTGATGTGACCCTTGGTAATAACTTCCGTATTTTTAATGATCATGGTGCACCCTTTATCGACCTTTCTGGAAAGAAAGAAGATGTAGCAACGCAACTTGATAAAGTTATGAGTGATGAAATTGTTGTTGAGGAAGGAGAAGCCTTTTTCCTTCATCCAGGACAACTCGCTTTAGCTGTAACGCATGAATCAGTGACATTACCTGCCAATATCGTAGGTTGGTTGGATGGACGATCATCATTAGCACGTTTAGGTCTAATGGTACACGTTACTGCACACCGTATCGATCCAGGTTGGTCTGGTCGTATCGTACTTGAATTTTATAATTCAGGACGCTTACCACTGGCATTGCGTCCACATATGCCAATTGGTGCGTTAAGTTTTGAAACCTTATCTGGTGAAGCTGAAAAACCGTATAATAAACGTGTTGACGCTAAATATAAATATCAGCAAGGTGCAGTAGCTAGTCGTATTAATGAAGATGATAAAGAGAGTTAATTTCAATCATCAATAATCTATATTTTAAGAGGCAATCCATAGTGATTGCCTTTTTGTTATGTGTGATATTTTATCGCCTGATGGTATTACTATGATGTTTAGGGCGAAACTATCATTATAAATCATTGTCATAACGCAGAGCTTAATAACATTAAGCTTATATTTTAATTGTTTATATTTCTTATGCAGATTCCTCATCGTGATAATGGGTGCAAGGGAAAGAGGGTAGTATGAAAAAATTACTGTATGTTTTAATCGGTATTATTATCGTCGTTGTACTTGGGATCACAGCCCTTGTCACGTTAGTCAATCCCAATCAGTTTAAAGCTGTGATTGCAGAGCAAGTAAAAAAGCAAACAGGGCGTGAGTTGGATATTCGCGGCGATATTAACTGGCGTTTTTTCCCAACATTAGGCTTAAGTGTGGGGGAAACAACGTTAAATAACCCTCAAGGCTTTGCTCAGCCAAACCTGATTCAATTTAAGCAAGCTGAGTTGTCTGTTTCCGTATTACCGCTTTTATCTCATGAGCTTGATATTGGTAAAGTGCGTTTAGATGGTGCGCATGTTTTTGTGCAAACATTGAAAGATGGTCGTAGTAATTTAGATGGCTTAACTGAAAAGTCATCAACTAAAGAAGTGAATGACTCTACATCATCAAAAGCTAATAAAGATGCTGTTAGTAATGTTCAGGATGAGAAGTCAACGGCATCAAAGGTAACGACACAACCGTGGAAAATATCTCTTGCTGGGGTTGAACTTATCAATGCTAGTGTTGATATTATAAATGACAAAACCGGTTCGAATATCGCGTTAAATAAGGTGAATTTCACCTTAGATAAACTGACACCAAATACATGGACGAAAGCGACATTTGATATTTCGGGCAGTGCAAATGCGCTAAAATTTGCAGCTAAAGGCAGTACCGAGTTGAATCTGTCTTCTGCATATCAATTGGCTGAATTAAAAAATCTAGATGTATCTCTGACGGCCCAAGATGGAAAAACAGAGATAAAACATGCTCAAGTAACGCTGGATCATTTTCAGTATGGTCAATGGGCAACGGTTAATTTAAATATAGATGGTCAATTACCTGAGTTGGCTTTTGTTACCAAAGGGCAGACCCAGTTTAAATTATCGTCGGATAGAAATATTCTAACGTTAGAGAATCTTTCAATAGATAATGCATTGTCAGGAAAAGCGTTACCTCGCCCTAAGATGCAGGTAAACATAAAAACCAATGCTAGTTATGATATAACGACAAAAACAGCGACGTTATCAAAACTCAATGCAAATGCAGATGAACTAGCGTTAATGGGAGATGTATCTTTTATCAACCGTGATGTTCCTGTGATCCGTTTTAATTTATCTAGCGATAATATTAATCTTGATAACTGGCTAAACAAGCAGCACGGCCAGGTTTCATCGGAAAAGCCTGCAGTATCAGATCAAGCTGCGAATAACACATCAACCGAAGTTGCTGCGTCAACGTCACAACAAACCTCTTCACCATCGGTATCAAATACTTCCTCTGCAATACAAGAGCCGGATCTTTCAGTACTAAAAGGTATTGATGTTTACGGAACGATAATGGCGAAAAAGTTCACTATCTCACATGCACACTTGTCTGATGTGAAACTGTCGGTTGTCATTCAAAATGGGATTGCAAAGTTAAATTCGTTCACGGCAAATTTATATAAAGGCACTGTGAGTGGAACAGCACAATTGAACGTTAATACACCTTTGGCTAGCTATCAATTACATAATCAAATAAAAGGCGTTGAAATCCAGCCATTATTGGAAGATGTTGCTAATAATAAGCAGTTAGCAGGACGTGCAAATATTATCGCCAATCTTGCAGGTAAAGGCTTATCTTCACAACATTTGAAAAATAACAGTACAGGTACGATTAATGTGAATTTAACCGATGGCGCTGTTTATGGAGTGAATATATCAGAGATGATCCGTTCAGCAAAAGCCCGTCTAAAAGGTGAAAAGTTATCTGATAGTCAGAAGCAAAAGAAAACAGATTTTTCTTCTTTAACGGCATTGTTGCAATTAGGGCAAGGCCAAGCAAAGGTTGATAATCTTCATCTAGTTTCACCATTACTTGATATCAATGGTCGTGGTATGACGGATTTAAATAATGAGTCATTAAATTTTTCTGTTGATACTGCTATTGTAGCAAGTGGTAAAGGGTTAGATGAATTGAAAGGGATTACTGTTCCTATTAAAATAAAAGGCACATGGCAGCAGCCTAAATACCAATTAGATTTAAAAAATCTCTTTAAGCAAAATAGCGAATTAGAGCAAAAAGCGAAGAAAGAGCTAAACCGAGGTCTTGAAAAGCTATTGGGTGATAAAGCCAAAGACGAAAAGATTAAAAATGTAGCGGATCAATTGCTTAAAGGTTTGTTTAATTAACAATATTTTTATATTGGTCACGTTATTATTGAAAAGGTTTGCTTATTAAGGCAAGCCTTTTCTATTTTATATGTATTTGATACTAAAAAGTAAATGGCGACTTTATAGTAAGACGGTGAGCAGTGATTACTGTCACTTGATAAATGAATGACGCCATGATGATGAATTATGATAGATAAACCGACGTCGACAGATGAAAAAACAACCTTGATGTCAAAAGTAATGGCGATTGTTACTTTTGTGGTCGATAAAATAAAAGCCTTGCCTCCTATTGATCACTTGATCCGTGCTGCGGATCGCTTTAATGATCGTTTGGGGAGTCAGTTTGGTGCAGCAATCACTTATTTCTCTTTTTTATCCCTTATCCCTATTTTAATGGTGTTGTTTGCAGCAGCGGGTTTTATATTGGCCTCTAATGCCTCATTACTAAATAGCATTATTGATAAAATAGTTGCAGGTGTTACTGATCCAAGCTTAGCAACGACATTAAAAAACACTGTTAATATTGCTATTAGTCAGCGTACAACTGTCGGTTTAAGTGGTTTAGCCATTGCTTTGTATTCTGGTATTAGTTGGATGGGGAATTTACGTGAAGCCATTCGAGCACAAACCCGTGATGTATGGGAACGCAAACCTGAAGATAAAGATCATTTTTTACTGCAATATGTGAAAGATTTTGTCGCACTGACTGGGTTAGTGGGCGCATTAATTTTTACTGTTGTACTAACGTCAGTGGCAGGCTCTGCACAAGCAACAATTGTTAATGCGCTAGGTTTAGAAAATATTACTTGGTTACGCCCTGCTCTTACCGCAACAGCTTTAACAATATCGATCTGTGCTAACTATCTTATGTTTTTATGGATCTTTTGGATGTTACCTAAGCGTCGTTTTAATCGTAGGGCACTGATGAAAGGAACATTACTTGCCGCGATAGGCTTTGAAGCAATTAAGTTTGCTATGACATTCATGTTACCTAAACTGGCAAGCTCACCATCAGGTGCCGCGTTTGGTTCAATTATAGGCTTAATGGCATTTTTCTATTTCTTTGCGCGTTTGACATTATTTTGTGCCGCTTGGATTGCGACAGCGAATGAACATCGTATTACGCCGATCACTGATGAAGAATAACGGCTTTATTCTGTGATGAATACAAGAAAGGATGACGCTATGTCATCCTTTTTTATTACATTGTGCAATATTGAGTTGTTTTAGGAAATGACTGATTTGGCTAACTTGAAGACCAATTCTTGGTTCAATGAACTTACGGCGGATCATGGCATAGCTGACTGTTGCAGTAGCGATGGCAATAAAGGCATTGATATTGAGTATAAGTAAAACAAGGCTAACAATACCAATATATGCGATGCTATAGCCGAACACTTGGTTTTCATTATGTTGTAGATGGATGCCACAGCTCTCACAGGTAAAAGAGAGGGTATCTTGGTTGAGTGTTGGTACTGAGGTTTTATGCTGACAGCAAGGACAAGTTTTTTTCATTTTATTACCTTTAATAGACTGACAACGCCAGATATGCGAACTACATCCCTGTCTATATCAGTAGTGTCATATTACTGAAGGTAGAAGTACCGTTTGACTGCGTAATGTAATAACTTTGTCATGGTATAGTTAACTGATTAATATATTAATAATGATTATGTATTTATATTTCATGCTAGATATGAAGCTAAATACAAGGAGTGTATGTGGATTCAATAACTCAAGCTGCACTAGGGGCATCTGTTGCAGCGGTTGTGGCAGGACGCCACTGTAAGCCTAAAACATTATTGATTGGTGCTGCGTTAGGGACGTTACCTGATTTAGATGTTTTTATTGATTATGGTGATCCTATTTCAGATACGGTGAAGCATCGTGGCTTTAGCCATTCACTTTTTGTGTTGTTACCGTTCTCTTTATTACTCACTACATTATGGCATCACTATCGACCTACGGTATTATCATTTGGTCGATTATGGCTCTTAGTTGCCGCATGTTTGATCACTCATCCATTACTTGATTCATTTACTACCTATGGCACGCAACTGTTTTGGCCTTTAGATAACAGCGTTGCGGTATCGAGTCTTTTTATTATCGATCCACTCTATACATTGCCTTTGCTTATCATGCTGATTGCAAGCTTGATGTGGCGAGAGAAAATGGCAAAACTCTGTAGTATTGGACTAATCGTTTCAACGATTTACTTAGCATGGTCAGTCGTTGCTTATAAGGTTATTGAGCACCGTATTGAACAAGAGTTAAAGCATACTCCGTTAGCCAATCAGCCCATTTTTATCAGTCCAACCCCGTTTAATACGGTACTTTGGCGGTTTATTATTCTTGATGATGATAAATATTATGAAGGCTTTTCATCTTTGCTCGATCCAAAATATGATGATGGTTACCCTATACAATGGGTGCAACGAGAGCGAGGCAGGTTACCGTTAAAACAGCCCTCAGAGCATGTTGCAATGCTAACTAAGTTTGCTAGTGATTTTGTTCAGTATCAAACGATTGATGATCAATTAGTGGTGACAGATCTGCGGTTAGGATTAATCGAATATTTGCCATTTCGTTTTATCGTTGCCAAGCAGTCACCGCAGCAAGGTTGGCAATTAATAGCACCGATAAAAATGGAGGAGCGAAAAGTGCAACCCAAACACCTTTCTGCATTATGGTTACGGCTATTAGGCAGCCAAGATGTGAATGCCGATCTATGCCAGATCAATGAATGCCCCAGTAACACTGTTATAAAAACGTAACTATAACGTTTCTTTCACTGTTTTCTTATGTGTTTATGTAGTAATGCTAATCGGCTTTTTTCGCTGTGCGAGTTACAGAGCGTATTCTACGTAGCAATCCAAAGCGTGTGACTATCGTAGGTCTATTAGTCTCTTACGTGATGACATTCATGCTAGGTATTGGTTACGCAGTGTACTCATTATGCCAATCATTGGTGATGTTGCCTTGAAAGATGGCATTCGTCCTGAGCGACCTTGGTCGGTACGTTATTACTGTCACTGCATAGCTTGCGTCGAGGTAAAGAAATCGCTGATGATCCTGAGTATCAACGTCGTTTAAACGATCCTGTTTGGCGCGATCAAATTCTTCATACGACTTCAACATCATTAAATGAAGAGTTACCTAAAACTGCAATGCATGCGGTGATACTGTTTATTTTAGCGTTAATCATGATTGTCATTGTCGCGATAGTGTCGGAAATTCGCACTATTGGTGTTGTATCAGCTTACTGTATTGGTTATGCCATTGCACAAGTGCTTATTTAATAAGAGGTTATGATATTTTAAAGGTATCCGATGGGTCCCTTTTTTTATTAAAGATTGCCTTAAAATATTACCGCTGAATTATGGATTCCCATGAAGCATGATTAATTTGTAAATTGAATAATTAATGTTGAGCTGATAATTAAGTGTTTCAAATTGTACGATCTAATTCTTATGTTTTGTATTTAACTTTTTGTATTTAAATGTTTTTATTGTTTATTAGTTATTTTTCGATTGTTTGTTTGAATTTATTGTTCTTGATTGCTTTTTTATTATCAGCATAATGCGCGCCGTTTAACTTGGATTTACGAATTTATTCATATCGGAGATGAAAATGGCTGCTGATAATAATTACAGTTTAGGGCCTGTACCCCTTACTGCTCGAAAGGGTGTCGCTTCACTGACAATGGTCATGTTAGGTCTCACTTTTTTCTCCGCCAGTATGTGGACAGGTGGTTCACTTGGTACTGGACTTTCATTTGACGACTTCTTCCTTGCTGTTCTCATCGGCAATCTTATCCTCGGTATTTACACTTCTTTTCTTGGCTATATCGGTGCTTCCACTGGACTCTCTACTCATCTTCTTGCTCGTTTTTCTTTTGGTACTAAAGGCTCATGGCTACCGTCTGCATTGCTTGGCGGTACACAAGTTGGCTGGTTCGGTGTGGGGGTTGCAATGTTTGCGATCCCTGTTCATAAAGCCACTGGCATTGATACCAATGTATTAATTGTCGTATCCGGTATATTGATGACGGTTACTGTGTACTTTGGTATGTCGGCATTAATGATCCTATCAGCCATTGCCGTACCTGCAATTGCAGTGTTAGGTAGTTATTCTGTGGCTGGGGCTGTTGAAAGTATTGGTGGTGTTGATCAATTAAAGATGATGAAGCCTGTCGATCCTATCGATTTTCCGGTTGCACTGGCGATGGTTGTTGGCTCGTTTGTGAGTGCGGGAACGTTAACTGCAGATTTTGTTCGCTTTGGTAAGAAGCCTAAATCAGCAGTACTCGTGACCATGGTTGCTTTCTTCTTAGGTAATTCTCTGATGTTTATCTTTGGCGCAGCAGGTGCTGCAGTAACAGGGCATTCTGATATTTCTGAAGTGATGATTGCACAAGGGTTGTTGATCCCTGCCATTATCGTATTAGGTCTTAATATTTGGACGACTAATGATAATGCGCTTTATGCTTCAGGTTTAGGCTTTGCAAATATCACTGGATTGCCGAGTAAGTATTTGTCAGTCGTGAATGGTTTGATCGGCACACTTTGTGCGCTATGGCTTTATAACAATTTTGTGGGTTGGCTAACATTCCTATCCTTAGCGATTCCACCGATTGGCGGCGTGATCATTGCGGATTTCTTTATCAATCGTAAGCGCTACCAAGATTTTACTAAAGCAGAGTTTAAAACGGTTAATTGGGCTGGCATGTTAGCGATTACTGTCGGTGTTGCGGCAGGGCATTTCTTGCCAGGTATCGTACCTGTGAATGCGGTGTTAGGTGGTGCGATAAGCTACGTGCTATTAAACACAGTAATGAATAAAAAGACACATGCAGTAAAGCAAGTGGCGTAAGGGAAAATGATGACAAGTTTATTGATTAATAATGCGACGTTGCAAAATGAAGCAGGCTTAAAGCAAATTCTGATTGAGAATGGTGTTTTTACACAAATTGTAGATAACCATACCATCACAGATCACCAAGGTGAGACGCTAGATGCTGCTGGTGGCTTAGTGGTAACGCCATTTTGTGAGCCACATATTCATTTAGATACCACGCAAACAGCAGGTGAGCCGAGCTGGAATATTTCAGGCACCTTATTCGAGGGCATTGAGCGTTGGGCTGAGCGTAAGCAGTTACTTTCGATTGAAGATGTAAAAACACGTGCTAAGCAGACCTTGAAGTGGCAAATCGCTAACGGTGTTCAGCATGTACGTACTCATGTGGATGTTTCCGATCCGACGTTGATTGCATTAAAAGCGATGCTTGAAGTTCGTGAAGAAATGAAGCCTTGGGTGGATATTCAGATTGTCGCTTTCCCACAAGAAGGGATTTTGTCTTACCCCAACGGTAAAGAGCTACTTGAACAAGCAGTACAACTTGGTGCTGATGTTATCGGTGCTATTCCACACTTTGAATTTACTCGTGAATACGGTGTGGAATCGCTGCATTACGTGTTTGAATTAGCACGTAAGTATGATCGATTGATCGATGTGCATTGTGATGAAATTGATGATGAACAGTCACGTTTTGTTGAAACAGTAGCCGCACTGGCACATAAATATAATATGGGCGAGAAAGTCACAGCAAGCCATACCACTGCAATGGGATCTTATAATGGTGCTTACGCATCACGCTTGTTCCGCTTATTACGTATGTCAGGGATTAACTTTGTTGCTAACCCATTAGTGAATATTCACCTACAAGGGCGTTTTGATGATTATCCTAAACGTCGTGGTGTAACACGTGTTAAAGAGATGCTAGGGGCTGATATCAACGTATGCTTTGGTCATGATGATGTGTTTGATCCTTGGTATCCGCTAGGTACAGCCAACATGCTACAAGTGCTTCACATGGGTCTGCATGTATGCCAAGTGATGGGTTATGATCAAATCAATCAATCGTTAGATTTGATCAGCAAAAACTCAGCACGTACCTTAAACATTCAAGATAATTACGGCATTGAAGTGGGTAAGCCGGGCAGTTTATTGGTTTTACCTGCAGAGAATGGTTTTGATGCGGTGCGTCGCCAAGTGCCAGTTCAATACTCAGTGCGTCACGGTAAAGTGATCGCCCAAACTCAACCTGCAGAAACGCAAATTCATTTAGATGAAACAGAACGTGTTACCTTTAAACGCTAATTAGTTTAAAAGATAGCAATAGAGAAAAGGCACGATAGAGTGCCTTTTTGATATTTAAATCATAATATTAGCTATCTGCTTGTTTTTTGCTTGGATCCTCTGGCGTGTCATAAGGCCAGTAATGATGACCGATACGAATAAGTACTGTTGCTGCAGCTAAAACAAATGCAGCTAACGATAGCCAAATAATAACCGTGCCATCTAACTCTTTCATTCCCAGGGTGATGTAGCGAGCAATCGCCATTATTGCAATATAGATAGGATAACGAACTGGAATTTTACCATTAACAACAAATTGTTGAACCATGGCTAATATTTCCAAATAGATGAACATTAAAAGAATGTCCGTTAGTAGAATATTTCTCTCTACGATGACATGTATAAATTCATTAAACATGGCAACGACGGTAGAAAGTGTTATCCCCACCAAAAGAATGGCTTCTAAGGTATGAAATATTTTAAGAAAAGGTTTGCTAAACGCTTTTGGTAAATGGGACGGCATAATTGCTCCAAAAATAGCATTACTGGCTGATAAGCATGTGGCTATTATATGAAGCTATAGACTCTGTGATAGTAATAAATGTAAAAAATTAATTGGTTGTTGGTTATTTAGCCATTAAAAGTAAGGTTTATTACTTTTAATGGCTTATTCGCATTTACCAATCAATCCCTTTTCGCGCTTTTATTCCGCTTTCAAAGGCATGCTTAACATTACGCACTTCTGAGACAGTATCGGCAATTTCGAGTAATTGTCGGTGTGCAGCTCGTCCTGTAATGATCACCGATTGTGTTGTAGGACGCTTTTCTATAGCCTCAATTACGTCATCTAACGCAATATAATCATAGGTAATCATATAAGTCAGCTCATCGAGTAATACAACATCATAGCTATCATCAGCTAGCATTGCTTTACATTGTTGCCATGTTTCTTTTGCAGCGGCGGTATCGGCTGCTTTATTTTGGGTTTCCCATGTAAATCCAGTCGCCATGACTGCAAAGTTGACACCGTGTTGCGCTAGTAAATTACGCTCACCACAATCCCATGTGCCTTTTATAAATTGTCCGACACCACAGCGCTGACCATGACCGACGGCTCGCGCAATCATGCCAAACCCTGAAGTAGATTTTCCTTTACCATTGCCAGTGATTACCAGAACCAGTCCTTTTTCGTGTTGGGCGGCATCAATACGAGCATCGACTTGCTCTTTTAATTTTTGCTGACGCGCCTTATGGCGATCATCCTTGTTGGTTGTATCTATCATCTGAAATCCTTAAAAATGATAATGGTTCGCAAAGGTTAATAATGTCAGGTATCCGGCTATCTCTGCAAGTTGTTGTGTCGCTCCTAAACAATCACCGGTATATCCACCGAGTTGATGGTTGAACCAATAGCCACAACTTTGGCGAATCAAGATGGTTGTTATAAGACAACTTAATGCAAGAGATAGCGGTAATATTGAAAGTACTAGTATTGCTGTTGTTAGTAAGATCCCAATATCGAGTAAAGATTGCTGATTGGCTAAAGGTTTAACCTTACTATCCTGATCTGCGCGAACATAAGGGTAAGAGAAGATAATACTTGCTGCAGCGACTCGGCTTATACAATGAATAACAATGAAGGCATAAACAGGGAAGTAGAGGTTTATATCAGCCAATGAGACCAGTGCAATCCATTTTAAACCCAATGCCATGACTAGTGCAGAAGCGCCATATGTACCTAGGCGAGAATCTTTCATTATGTTGAGCTTTGATTCAACCGTCCAACCACCACCAAAGCCGTCAAATACATCAGCCAGTCCATCTTCATGGAAAGCTCCCGTGATTAACAGACCTGAAATCATTGCAATACCAATCGCAATTGTAGCGGGAAAAAGCAGAATAAATAATAGGTATATTAAGCTACATATTGCTCCCACAATAAGACCAATAACACCAAAGTAGCGATTGGCATGATTTAATCGCTCAGTACTAAATGGAGTACTGGTTGGTATAGGAATACGAGTGAAAAAGGCTAATGCGACTAAAAAGAGTTGCCATTGATATCGATAGCCACTTTCCGTTAGTGATGCTTTGCTCTGTGTTTGATGATCGGTGCTCACACAGTAACTCCTGCATCATCAAAACTCGCCATATCATTGTAAAAGGCACACGCAGCTTTAATTAAAGGCAATGCTAATACAGCACCAGTCCCTTCACCTAAACGTAAGCCTAAGTTAAGTAATGGCGAGGCATTAAGATGTTGAAGCATACGATGATGTCCGGCTTCCTCTGAATGATGACAGAAAACAAGGTAATCGATAACATTAGGGTTAATTGCAACAGCCAGCAAGGCTGCTGCTGTTACAATGAAGCCATCAACCAATACAATCATTCGGTTTTCAGCCGCTTGTAGTATACCGCCTGTGATTTGTGCAACTTCAAACCCACCAACAGCGGATAACACTTTTAACGGATCGCCTGTCGCACTATAGTGATGTTTGCAGGCAAGACGAATAAGCGCTAATTTTTTTTGATATTGGCTGTCATCAATACCTGTACCATGTCCTGTGCATGCATCAGCAGGAAGATTAAGCAGCAATGCCATAATTGCGGCAGCACTACTGGTATTGCCTATCCCCATTTCCCCAAACGCAACAAGGTTGGTACCTGATTGATGCAGCGAATCAACAACGCTCGCTCCTGCGGATATTCCTTGTTTCACGGTATCAAGCGACATTGCATTCTGAGTGGTAAAATCTTGAGTGCCTTTGCCTAATGGCTGTCTGATTAAATCTGGATGGTCATTAACATCGCCTAAAATCCCAGCGTCAACAATTTTAAGCGCCATATTATTGCTATGACAAAAACAGTTCGCTGCCGCACCGCCGGCTAAAAAATTATGGACCATTTGGGTGGTGACTTCTGCGGGCGCAATACTTATTCCATGTTGTGAAATGCCATGATCTGCCGCGAAAATAAGTAGATGAGGATTATCGATGGTCAGTCTATCGCTTTGTTGTATTAATGCGAGTTGTTCAGCAAGTGGTTCTAATTGGCCTAACGCACCAATGGGCTTCGTTTTATTATCAATGCGTTTTTTAATGTGGACAGATTGAGTTTTATCTACAGGATAAATGGTAAACACAGTGCGAATCCTTTGCCGAATGTTTGAAATATTAATCACTTAATACAGTGATTGTTTCAGAAAACCTGACATAAGGGGAGCCGGAATGAGAAAAACAAACGTAAAATATGATCTACAGGTAGAAAAAAGCCCACCTTGTCAGTGGGCTTGTTAATATCTCTTAGCCGAGTACGTCAGAAGCAACTTTATAGGTTGGATCTTCAAGAACGTTCACTTCAACCAACGTTCCTGCTTTTTTCAGCAGCTTACTGCACTCAGGGCTTAAGTGACGCAAATGAATAGTTTTATTACGATTAGCATAACGTTCTGCAATCGTATCTATCGCTTCGATAGCGGAATGATCGGCAACACGTGATTTAGCAAAATCAATGATCACTTCTTTTGGATCATTTTGAGCATCAAATAACTCAAGAAAATGTGATACTGAACCAAAGAAAAGTGGACCATTTACTTGGTAAACTTTTGCACCATTATCATCAATGTGGCTTGCGGCATAAATTTCTTTAGCGTGATTCCAAGCAAATACGAGTGCAGAGTAAATAACACCGACAAGTACAGCAACCGCGAGATCTGCAATTACCGTCACGCAAGTTACTAAGATAATGGTAAAGAAATCGTGCTTTGGCACTTTACGCATCATTTTGAAACTTGCCCATTCAAACGTCCCGATCACAACCATAAACATTACGCCAACAAGCGCAGCAAGTGGGATCATTTCTATAAATGATGAACCGAATAAGATGAACAGTAGAAGGCCAATGGCTGCTGTAATACCGGATAAACGACCACGACCACCTGAGTTAATATTGATCATGGATTGACCAATCATGGCACAACCGCCCATCGCACCGAATACTGAACAAGTAACGTTTGCAACACCTTGACCAACACACTCACGGTTACCATGACCACGTGTATTTGTCATTTCATCAATCACAGTTAGCGTTAGTAATGATTCGATTAAACCAACCGCAGCAAGGATTAATGAGTAAGGCAAAATAATTTTTAGGGTTTCTAGGTTAAAGCCAACATCCGGTAAAGCGAATGTTGGTAAAGAGCCTGCCAGTGTTGCATTTGCGTCACCACTCATGGTACGAACAAAATCGACGACAGTGCGAGAGTCTAAACCTAAGACATGAACTAATGCTGTAACAGTTAAAATGGCAACAAGTGAAGAGGGAACTGCTTTAGTTAGTTTTGGTAAAAAATGAATGATAAACATGGTTAACGCAACCAAGCCTAACATGATGTAAAGCTGTGTGCCGTGCATCCATTCTAAGCCACCATTAAGAGCCGGAACTTTGAACTGACCTAACTGAGCTAAGAAAATTACAATCGCAAGACCGTTAACAAAACCGATCATGACAGGGTGAGGAACCATTCGAATAAATTTACCAAGACGGAACACCCCCGCTAGGATCTGAAGTAAACCTGCAAGCATGACGGCAGCAAAAAGATATTGAATACCGTGCTGGGCAACAAGGCTAACCATCACAACGGCCATTGCACCTGTAGCACCAGAAATCATACCTGGGCGACCACCGAAAACGGCAGTAATTAAACCGACAATGAAGGCTGCGTATAAGCCAACCATCGGGTCAACGCCAGCAACGAATGCGAAAGCAACGGCTTCAGGAACCAGTGCAAGTGCAACGGTTAAACCTGAAAGTACGTCGTTCTTGACGGATTGATGAGTTTTTTGGGGAAAATCTAACATGTTAGTTGAGGATTCTTCTATTATTTGCTGTATTTAAAGCGCATTTTGGTTAACAGAATGCTACAGAAAGTTGTAATTAGCTTCAACTTTTGTTGGCTAATAACGGCATTTACTCCGCTTACAAGTGAAAAATTAGAGCTATATGTAATTATTAAACATAAAGTGCGCTGGTTTTGACTCATAATTAGATAATAAAAAAAGCCATGCAAGAGCATGGCTTTTTCATTGCTAAACTTAACTTTTAGTCAAAAGAGGGTTTAGTCATTGGTGCTGTAGCACTGTTTGTTGCTGTTTGGCTACCCGCTGCACGTGTATTGGTACGCTCGCGTAATGGTGCCGCTTGAACAACAGAGCCTGAAACATGCTCTTCAGGTGCTGGCGCTTTTGTCATTGCAGAAGCAGCATGGAAACCACGAGGTGAGGTTGCCATTACCGCCGTTGCTACAGCAGGTAAATCAACAACTGGAGTTACAGGTGATTTCATTTCAACTGTCTCTTCTGTTTTGATCACCGGAACTGCGACTTCTTCGACAATAATAGGTTGCTCGATCACTTGTTCTTCAGCAGGCTCAGACTTTATTTCTACTGTTGTTTCTTCTGCTGTAAAGCGTGGGAAGACTTTACCCATCGCCATTTCAGGAATAGCAACACCAGAAAGTGTCGTTGTTTCAACTGCAACTACTTCAGATTTAGCTTCTACTACTGGTGCATTAATGATGATGTCATTTGTTTCAACTTCATCAATCACATCTGCAGCATCGACTTTCTCTTCTGTGATGTTTTTCTCAACAGGTGCTTCAACGGCTGGTTTGATACGAGACCAAACTTTGCCCATTGCCATTTCAGGAATTGCAACCCCTGAAGTAGGACGCATTGTTTTTGGTTTCTCAACGATAGAAACAACATTGACCATCTCGCTAATACTATCAGCAGCATCAATAGCTGCCTGCTCAATAGCATTTGCTTCTTCATTGGTAACAAAGTCAGATTTCTCTACGCGTGTATCACGCATACGGCGACGGCGTTGACCACTTGCACGTAAGTGACGTGGTGAGCGTCGATTACGGCGTTGAGTGCCTTCTTGCTCTTCATTATCAGCTTGCTCGTCAGTCACACCCTGAGTTTGTTCAGGTTTGTCTTGTGCTTCTTTAGCAATGCTAGTTCCCAATGCCATTAATGGTGATGGTGTTTGCTCTACAGCAGTTTCAACAGCTTCAACTTTTTCGACAGCATCAACGGTTGCATTTTGTTGTTCAACTGATTTTTCAACATTATCTGTGATACGTACTTTTTTACGAAGTTGACGACGCTGGCGGCGTTGTTTCACTTTTACCGCTTTTTCTTCGCTATCACGTTGTGCATCAACAGGCTGTTCAGTTGTTGCTTTTGCTGTTTGCTCGTCTTGTTGTTGACGTTGCTGTTTTTGCGCTTGAATTTCTTCTTTACGAGACTGACGCTTCTGCTCTTTCACTTCATCGTTATTACGGTTTTGGCGAGGAGCTTTGGCAGCCTTATCGTTTTGCTGTTGACGGTTTTTGTCATTACGGTCATTGCGGCGACGATTTTGGCGTTGCTCGTTATTACGTTCTTGACGCTCGTCATTGTTATCAACATCGTTGTTATCACGACTGTTGTCACGGTTATTACGACGGTTGTTATCACGACTGTTGTCACGGTTATTACGACGGTTGTCAGAACGATCGTTGCGACGATTATTGTTGCGACGATTATTTTGATTGTTGTTTTGTTCTGTTTTTGCTTCAACAGGTTTCTCTTGTTGCTGTTCAGGGCTACCAGAGAAGAATGACGCTAATACAGAGAAGAAGCGGCTCAACAGACCAGGTTTATTGGCTGATGCAGTGGCAGGCTTAGCCGTTACTTTTGGTGTCGGCTTAGTCGCAGGCGTTGCAACAGGTGCTGGTTGTTTTGGTGCAGTGAACCCTTGAAGTATTGGCTCTTCACGCTTTTTGATGACGCGCTCAGGTTGTGGTGCTTCAATGGCTTCTGCTTCTTTTAACGCTTCTAACGTTTTCGGAATATGGTAAGAAAGGGTGTCTTGCTCTTCACCTTCACGAATACGCAGAACTTCAAAGTGCGGCGTTTCCATATCAGAGTTAGGAACGATAACAACACGTACACCATGATACTTTTCAATGTGTTGAACTGATCGACGCTTCTCGTTTAAAAGGTACGAGGCAACAGGTACAGGTACAATAGCAAGTACTTGTGAGCTGTTATCTTTAAGCGCTTCTTCTTCAATCAGTCGTAAGATTGATAGTGATAGTGATTCATTGTCACGTACAACACCAGTACCTGAACAACGAGGACAAACATGGTGGCTTGCTTCTGCAAGAGAAGGGCTTAAACGTTGACGAGACATTTCAAGTAGACCAAAACGTGAGATTCGACCGATTTGAACTCGTGCGCGATCCATACGAACAGCTTCACGTAAACGGTTTTCAACTTCACGTTGGTGGCGAACAGGTGTCATATCAATAAAATCGATAACAACCAGACCACCTAAGTCACGTAGACGTAATTGACGCGCAATTTCATCAGCAGCTTCTAAGTTTGTCTGTAATGCTGTTTCTTCAATATCGCCGCCCTTCGTTGCGCGAGCAGAGTTGATATCGATAGACGTTAATGCTTCTGTTGGATCAATAACAACAGAGCCACCTGAAGGTAAACGAACTTCGCGCTGGAACGCAGAGTCAATTTGGCTTTCAATTTGGTAGTGGCTAAATAGTGGAACTTCCCCCTCGTAACGCTTCACGCGAGACAAGAAATCAGGACGAATTAATTTAATATGATCACGTGCGCGGTCAAAAATTTTCGGGCTATCGATAAGAATTTCACCGATGTCACGACGTAAATAATCGCGGATTGCACGAACAATCACATTACTTTCTTGGTGAATAAGAAACGGAGCTGATTGTGAATCGGCTGCTTCTTTTACTGCATTCCAGTGGTTTAGTAGAACGTTTAAATCCCACTCAAGCTCTTCACCTGATTTACCCACACCAGCTGTACGTACAATCAGACCCATACCTTGGGGTAAGTCTAATGTGCTTAATGCAGCTTTAAGTTGGGTACGCTCTTCACCTTCGATACGGCGAGAAATACCGCCAGCACGAGGGTTGTTAGGCATTAAAACAAGATAACTGCCAGCTAGAGAGATAAAAGTAGTAAGGGCTGCGCCTTTGTTTCCGCGTTCTTCTTTATCAACTTGAACGATAACTTCTTGGCCTTCTTTTAGGACTTCCTTGATATTAGGACGACCTTGGTAAGAATAATTGGCAGGGAAGTAATCTTTCGCAACTTCTTTAAGAGGAAGGAAACCATGACGCTCAGCACCATAATCAACGAACGCTGCTTCCAGACTTGGTTCGATGCGTGTGATGCGGCCTTTGTAGATATTTGCTTTTTTAGATTCGTGACCAGGGCTTTCGATATCAAGATCAAATAGCTTTTGGCCATCAACTAATGCGACGCGCAACTCTTCCTTCTGAGTTGCGTTAATCAACATTCTTTTCATTATATTGTACTCATTTATTGTCGTTGTATTAGTACGCTAGTTACATCTGTTTTTTGATGGCGCCGGACTCCAAGTCTGATGTACGGTTGCAACCTCACGGTTGGAATGCAGGAGTGCTTTCTGGCCACACTTATCAGCCAACTGTATGTGAGATGGTTAGATCTAAAAAATACAGCTGGTATCACCACATTGAAGTGGTTGTATCTGTCACATCAAAAAAAAATGTAATTTGACGCACTAAAAAAAACTCCGATAACCCTAACGTCTTACGCCATTTGCTGCGTTGATTATCTGAGTTGTATAAAAAATAGCCATAAAGATGATTATATGCTCATCTTGTCAATGAAGTAGACAAAAAAACCTACCTCAGCACACAATGATAGCAGGCTCACTTTTTTGCGGCAATCTGCTTTATTTGCATGATACAATCAAACCTATGACAGAAGATAAACCTAAAGTGCAATTCATCGACATTAGCGATGACTTTGCAGGCCAGCGGATTGATAATTTTCTCCGCGCTAGGCTTAAAAACGTACCAAAAAGTATGATTTACCGCATTTTGCGTAAAGGCGAGGTGCGAGTAAACAAAAAACGTATTAAACCTGAATATAAATTGCAGGATGGTGATCTAGTACGCGTACCGCCGGTTTTTGTTCCTGAAAAAGAAGAACAAGCGCCAGTCAGTACCAAGTTGAATAAAGTCGCTGAATTAGAGCATTGCATCATCTATGAAGATGATCATATGTTAATTCTGAATAAACCATCAGGGACAGCAGTTCATGGCGGCAGTGGCTTAAAATTTGGTGCTATTGAAGCATTACGAGCGTTACGCCCTGATGCGCGATTTTTGGAACTCGTTCACCGAATTGACCGTGATACCTCGGGCATTTTGTTAGTGGCAAAGAAGCGTTCAGCTCTTCGTCAATTGCAAGAGCAATTTAGAAATAAAACGGTGCAGAAATATTACTTCGCTTTAGTAATGGGGGAATGGAAAGCGAATTGCCGAAAAGTCACTGCACCTTTGTTAAAAAATGAAGTAAACAGCATTGTACGTGTTAACCCACAAGGTAAAGCATCCGATACGCGTTTTAAAGTATTAGAGCGATTCTCACAGGCAACATTGGTACAAGCTAGCCCTGTAACGGGTCGTACGCATCAGATCCGTGTGCATTGTCAGTATGAAGGCCATCCTATTGCTTGGGATGATCGATATGGTGATCCACGTTTTGATGCTTACACTAAAAAAACAGGTTTAGGGCGTTTGTTCCTTCATGCTGCAAATATCAAATTTACGCATCCAAGTACGGATGAAGCGATGGATATTAGCGCGCCAATGGAACCGGTTTTAGAACGTTGTTTGGAAAAGCTACGTCAAATGTAACCAAAGTGAAAGGCGAGGAAATCGTCTCGCCTTTTGTTTTGCACGACTTTTTTTTCACGAATGTTAGTGAGTAAGTCTTATAAGACCGAAACGCCCTCATTAGCTAACATCTCAGTTAATGCAATTAAAGGTAATCCTACGAGCGTGTTAGGGTCACGCCCTTCAAGTTTATCAAATAGTGCAATTCCTAAACCTTCACTTTTAAAACTCCCTGCACAATACAAAGGTTGCTCTTTCCTCACGTAATTTTCAATTTGTTGTGGCGTAAGTGTTTTAAAGTGAACATGAAAAGGTTCACAAATGACTTGTGTTGATTGTGTTTTTGCATTGTAAACACATAGCCCTGTGTAAAAGGTAATGGTTTTTCCACTTGCGGCTTGTAATTGCTTACAAGCATTTTCTTCAGTATGGGGTTTGCCTAAGATTTTCCCATCAATCACACAAACTTGATCTGATCCTATAATAAGAGAATCTGGGTAAGTGCTGGCGCAAGCTTTGGCTTTTAATTGTGCAAGTCGACAGACTAACTCTTGGGCAGATTCTGTGGCTAATGCCGTCTCATCAGTTTCAGGGCTTGCTGTTTCAAAAGGGATCGCTAACTTTTCGAGTAGCATTTTTCGGTAAGGGGAGGTTGATGCCAGTAATAATGGTTGTGTCATAACAATGTTCTACACATCTAGAATGAATTTTAATACAGCAATGATATAGCAAGTTTCACTATGATTGCTGCAACTTTTATTAGGATTATATTGAATTGAGATTGTTGTATTACGGTTGTTTCATTCCACAATTCGGTGTATGTTCCGCATAATTTGTTAGATCCCCAATGTGGCCAATGACGAGACTTATATTGTTCAAAATATATGAGAGTTATTGACAGCGACTGCATATGATCATACGGCTATGTTAGTTGCTTTGTGCGTTATATTGGGTGTTATTTCATCGATTGTTCCGACACGATCAAGTGATTGAGTAGCAGACATTTAAACTTTTATTACTGAGATGTGGTGTCGAAGCGTTTTGTAATTTTCATCACAGCATGAGAATTGGTCAAAAGCTGTTAAATCACACACATTTCCTTTGACTCAAACAGACTATAAGGCTAATATTCGCGCCCTATGCAAAAGGTAAAATTGCCGCTAAAGGTAGATCCAGTACGTACAGCACAAAAAAGACTCGATTATGATGGCATCATCAAAGCCGATCTTTTGTCTCGCCTAGCTGAATCAACCCAGAGCGTAATAAGTGATGCAAACGTCAACTTGTCTTTTGACCTTGACCAACGTCGTATTCCTTTCATCCGCGGTATCGCAGATGTAGACGTGATGTTGACCTGCCAGCGATGTCAGGGAGAATTTCCACACCATATTCATGTGGAATTCTGTTATAGTCCGGTTCGCAACGAAGAAGCCGTAGATGAGTTACCGGAAGCCTATGAGCCGACAATCGTCGACGAAAATGGCGAGATCAACCTGATTCAACTTGTTGAAGACGAATTGATTCTGGAATTACCACAAGTCGCAATGCACGACGATGCTGATTGTAAAATTGGCTCGAAGAACATGTCTTTTGGTGAGATCCCCGTTGCTGATGAGCGTCCGAATCCGTTTGCAGTATTGAAAAATCTTAAGAGTTAAATTTAACAGGAGTAGGGTTAATGGCCGTACAAAAGAGCAAAAAATCACGTGCAGCACGTGGTATGCGTCGTTCACACGATGCCCTAACTACAGCAGCAGTTTCTGTAGATAAAGCATCTGGTGAGACTCACCTACGTCACCACGTGACAGCTGACGGTTTCTACCGTGGCCGCAAGGTTATCAACAAGTAAGGTTGAACCTTGATGGGTCTTACCGTTGCACTTGATGCAATGGGCGGGGATTTCGGTCCTCAAGTAACAGTGCCTGCCGCCGTGCAGGCACTGTTGCATTCGCCTGAGCTCAAACTTATTCTTTTTGGTGATCTAAGTGCAATCACTGCGCAGTTAACTCTCCTTAATAAGCTTAACCATCCTAGGCTAACGATCGTGCATTGCGATACTGTTATCGCTAACGAAACACGCCCATCACAAGCCCTTCGACATAGTAAAGGCTCATCTATGCGTATGGCATTAGATGCAGTTGCAGCAGGCCAAGCAGATGCATGTGTCAGTGCCGGTAATACTGGCGCCCTCATGGCATTATCACGCTTTGTGTTGAAACAACTTCCGGGGGTTGAGCGTCCTGCATTAATTTCAGCGATACCCAATCGTGGTGCAAATCCAACATGGCTCCTTGATCTTGGCGCGAATGTGTCTTGTGATGCTGATACTTTATTCCAGTTTGCAGTTATGGGCTCTGTTCTTGCTGAACAAACCTTAGGTACTACACCGCGTGTCGCATTATTAAATATTGGTGAAGAAGAGATCAAAGGTAATGATTTGGTTAAACGTTGTGCTGAAATGTTGATTCAATCTCCGGATATCAATTATGTTGGCTACGTTGAAGGTCACCAACTTTATTCAGATAAAGCCGATGTTATTGTGTGTGATGGTTTCGTTGGAAATGTGAGTTTAAAGACCAGTGAAGGGGTCGCAAACTTATTTATTGAACGGATAAAACATGCAATAGGTCGTAACCCTATTCGACGCATTATTGCTAAATGGCTGTTTAGTGAGCTCTTTGAAGGCTTGCAACAGTTGAACCCCGACCAGTATAACGGTGCAAGTCTGTTAGGATTGCGCGGTATTGTGGTGAAAAGCCATGGAAGTGCTGATACTGTCGCTTTTGCCAACGCGATAAGCGAAGCGGTTTACGAAGTTAAACGACAAATACCGAATAAAATCAGTGACCGTTTAGAAGAGGTCCTACTCGAGAGGCACTATTAGTCTTCATGAATAGCAAAATTCTAGGAACTGGCAGCTACCTGCCACAACAAGTACGCTCGAATGCGGACTTAGAAAAAATGGTAGAAACAAGCGATGAGTGGATTGTGACACGAACAGGTATTCGTGAGCGCCGTATTTCGTCTGAAGATGAAACTGTTGCCGTAATGGGCTACCAAGCCTCGTTAAAGGCAATTGAGATGGCGGGAATTGATAAAGAAGATATCGATCTGATCATTGTTGCCACCTCTAGCGCCAGTCACACATTTCCATCAGCAGCTTGCCAAGTGCAAGGTATGCTAGATATTAAAGGCTGTCCTGCATTTGATTTATCAGCGGCATGTACAGGCTTTGTTTATGCGTTAAGTGTTGCTGATCAGCATATCAAAACGGGTATGGCGAAAAATGTACTTGTTATCGGTTCTGATGCACTTTCTCATTGCTGTGATCCAGAGGATCGCTCAACCATTATTTTATTTGGTGATGCGGCGGGTGCGGTTGTGATTGGTGCGAGTGAAGAGCCTGGCATTATTTCAACGCATTTATATGCTGATGGTCATTTTGGTGGTTTATTAAGTCTCGCAGTACCAGAATATGGTAAAGATTTTGATGCTAACAAGTGGCTTTACATGGCAGGTAACGAAGTCTTTAAAGTAGCGGTAACCCAGTTATCGAACTTAGTGAAAAGTACGCTGGCTGAAAATAACATGGATAAGTCTGAGTTAGATTGGCTTGTACCTCACCAAGCAAATATGCGTATTATCTCAGCGACGGCGAAAAAATTATCAATGTCGATGGATCAAGTTGTGGTTACGCTTGATCGTCATGGTAATACGTCGGCTGCAACAGTCCCAACAGCATTAGATGAAGCGGTTCGTGATGGCCGTATTCAACGCGGTCAAACATTATTACTCGAAGCGTTTGGTGGCGGTTTTACTTGGGGCTCAGCATTAGTGAAGTTTTAATCAAGTGATTAAACATTACTGATTTGCTTTTATTTTTAGTGCATTAAAACTAATAAGCAATATATTAGTTTTAATGCATATTAATCGACTAATGATTAGTCAATAAAGAAGGATTCTCGAATGTCTAAGTTCGCGATTGTTTTCCCAGGTCAGGGCTCTCAAACCGTTGGTATGCTAGCTGAATTAGCAGAACAATTTGATGTGGTTAAAGAAACGTTCTCTGAGGCATCTGATGCGCTAGGTTACGATCTTTGGGCGTTAGTTCAAAACGGTCCAGCAGAAGATTTAAACCAAACACAACGCACTCAGCCTGCATTGTTAACAGCATCTGTTGCAATCTGGCGTGTATGGCAGCAGCAAGGTGGTGAACAACCAACGGTTCTTGCAGGTCACAGCCTAGGTGAATACTCAGCACTCGTATGTGCTGGTGTTATCGATTTTAAAGCAGCGGTTAAACTGGTTGAGCTACGCGGCCAACTTATGCAGGAAGCAGTACCGGCTGGTGTTGGTGCTATGTCTGCAATTATCGGCCTTGATAACGATGCAATTGCGAAAGCATGTGAGGAAGCGGCACAAGGTGAAGTTTGTTCTCCTGTCAACTTCAACTCACCAGGTCAAGTTGTTATTGCGGGTAATAAAGAAGCGGTAGAGCGTGCAAACGTATTATGTAAAGAAGCGGGCGCTAAACGTGCACTTCCTCTTCCTGTATCTGTGCCTTCTCACTGCGCATTGATGAAACCTGCGGCGGATAAACTTGCAGTAGCATTAGAAGCTATCGCATTTAATGCACCGTCTGTACCTGTTATTAACAATGCTGACGTGGCAACAGAAACTGATCCTGCAGCAATCAAGTTTGCACTTGTTAAACAGCTATACAGCCCGGTACGTTGGACTGAATCAGTTGAGCGCATGGCTGCTGAAGGTATCGAAGAATTATTAGAAATGGGGCCTGGTAAAGTATTAACTGGTCTAACCAAGCGTATTGATCGCGCACTTAGCGGTGCTGCAGTTAATGATATTACTTCATTAGAAGCGGCTGTGGCTAAGTAGTCATTAAGCTTTAAAGAGGATTTACAATGAGCCTGGAAGGTAAAGTTGCACTAGTTACAGGTGCAAGCCGTGGTATCGGCCGTGCAATTGCTGAAATTTTAGTAGAGCGTGGCGCTACAGTTATTGGTACTGCAACATCTGAAAGTGGTGCTGAAGCTATCAGTGCATATCTTGGTGATAAAGGTAAAGGTCTTGCTCTAAATGTGACGTCACCTGAGTCTATTGAATCAGTTTTAAAACAGATTAAAGCAGATTTTGGCGATGTTGACATTTTGGTGAACAATGCTGGTATCACTCGTGATAATCTATTGATGCGCATGAAAGATGATGAATGGCAAGATATCCTTGATACGAACCTAACATCTATCTTCCGCCTTTCTAAAGCGGTACTGCGTGCAATGATGAAAAAACGTAATGGTCGTATCATCAGTATTGGCTCTGTTGTGGGTACTATGGGTAATGCGGGTCAAACGAACTACGCAGCAGCAAAAGCTGGCCTATTAGGTTTCACAAAATCCATGGCACGCGAGGTAGCTTCTCGTGGTATTACAGTTAACGCAGTCGCTCCAGGTTTTATCGAAACAGATATGACTAAAGCGTTAAATGATGACCAACGTGCAGCAACACTTGCAAATGTACCTGCTGGTCGTTTAGGTGATCCGCGCGAAATTGCAGCAGCGGTTGCATTTTTAGCCTCAGATGATGCTGCTTACGTAACGGGCGAAACTTTGCACGTTAACGGCGGTATGTACATGATTTAATCAAAAGATTTGCAATACTTAATGACGCAAGTCAAACTGACCTAGTTTTATGATAAAATCGTGGTTTGACCAGCACTATGAGTGTTGCAACTTTTGTCGTAATGAATAAACTACAGCAAATCGCATTAGCGAATTCTTGTTAAGGAAATATATTAGTATGAGCAACATCGAAGAACGCGTAAAAAAAATCATCGTTGAGCAACTAGGCGTAGACGAAGCTGAAGTTAAAAACGAATCATCTTTCGTTGACGATCTAGGTGCAGACTCACTAGATACAGTTGAACTAGTAATGGCACTTGAAGAAGAATTCGATACAGAGATTCCAGACGAAGAAGCTGAAAAAATTACTACTGTTCAAGCTGCAATCGACTACGTAAACAGCGCACAGTAATATAAAAATGAATATATCCAGGCGGTCTTTATGACCGCCTGTTTTTTTTTAATTTCCTGTTTTATCCTCAATTCCCGGAGAAATTAATCGTGTCTAAGCGTCGTGTAGTTGTAACTGGCATGGGTATGCTTACCCCGGTTGGTAATTCTGTTGAATCTTCTTGGAAAGCTTTACAGTCAGGCACTAGTGGTATTAGTACTATCCAACATTTTGATGCAAGCGCATTTGCTACTCAATTTGCCGGCATGATCAAAGACTTCAATTGCGAAGATTACATGTCCAAGAAAGATGCACGCAAAATGGATTTATTCATTCAGTATGGCATTGCTGCTGGCGTACAAGCTTTCAAAGATTCAGGTATTGAAGTTACTGAAGAAAATGCAGCACGCATTGGCGTTGCTATCGGTTCTGGTATTGGTGGCTTAGGTCTCATTGAAGTTGGCCATCAAGCTTTAATGGAAAAAGGTCCGCGCAAAATTAGCCCGTTCTTTGTTCCTTCAACAATTGTAAATATGATCGCTGGACACATGTCTATCATGTACGGTCTACGTGGTCCAAATATCGCAATCTCTACCGCATGTACGACTGGCCTTCATAACATTGGTCATGCAGCGCGTATGATCGCTTACGGCGATGCAGATGCGATGGTTGCTGGTGGTGCAGAAAAAGCATCAACGCCATTAGGTATGGGCGGTTTCGCAGCAGCAAAAGCACTATCTACGCGTAACGACGATCCTCAAGCGGCTTCTCGTCCATGGGACCAAGATCGCGACGGTTTCGTACTAGGTGATGGTGCGGGTGTTATCGTGCTAGAAGAGTATGAACACGCAAAAGCACGTGGCGCTAAAATTTATGCTGAGCTTGTAGGCTTTGGTATGAGTGGTGACGCTTACCACATGACTTCACCAAGTGCAGATGGTTCAGGTGGCGCGCTAGCAATGGAAGCATGTATCCGTGATGCGGGTATTAATGCAGACCAAATTGGCTATATTAATGCGCATGGCACATCGACACCAGCAGGTGACGTTGCTGAAACATTAGGTATCAAGCGTGCTATGGGTAGCGCAGTTGATAACGTTATGGTTTCTTCAACAAAATCAATGACAGGTCATCTATTGGGTGCTGCAGGTTCTGTAGAATCAATCATCACTATTCTAAGCTTAGTAGATCAAGTGGTTCCACCAACAATTAACTTGGATAATCCAGGTGAAGGTTGTGATCTTGACTATGTTCCAGGTGAAGCCCGCCAAGCAAATCTAGAGTACGCATTGTGTAACTCATTTGGTTTTGGTGGTACTAACGGTTCTCTACTATTTAAGAAAATGTAGTTACATTTGCCTCTAAATAGCATCAGGAAAATCGCTTGATAACCTGATATGATTAGCAGCCCGATATCTTTGTAGGTATTGGGCTGTTTTTTATCATAAAAAGGATAATCGATGGCGTTTATTAACAGTCAGAAACAACGAGAGTTAGCAATAACGGATCGTGCTATACAATATGGAGATGGCTGTTTTTCGACAATAGGCGTTAAACAGGGAAAGCTGTTGTTATGGCGGTTTCATCTTGAACGATTACAACAAACGTTGCGCAGGTTAGCGATTAATGAACCTGATTGGGATCAAGTCTTTCTACAGGCTAAAAAACTCGCTCAATCTTTCACTGATCGTGGTGGGATAAAAATATTAATCAGCCGAGGTGGCGGCGGTAGGGGGTATAGCCCAACGGGCTGCGATGACACGACAGTTATTTTTAGTGCTTTCAATTGGCCTACCCATTATAAGCAATGGCAGAAAGATGGCATCATACTGGGGGTTTGTCAGCAGCAACTGGGTTACAGTCCAATGCTTGCGGGGATGAAGCACTTAAATCGATTAGAACAGGTACTCTTAAAACAAGAAGTCGAACATAAACAATGGTTGGATGCTGTGGTGCTCAATACCAATGATCATGTTATTGAAACAACAGCATCTAATATCTTCTGGCGTAAAGGGCGTGTTGTTTATACGCCAGAATTAATAGGATCTGGAGTTGAAGGTGTCATGCGTCGACATGTCATTACATTGCTTTCAACGTTGCCATATACGTTAGAATTAGGTGATTATTCTCTGGCAGATTTGCTTTGTGCTGATGAAGTATTTATAACCAATGCGTTAATGGAGTTAGTGCCAATAATGGCGATTGACTCTACCTATTATCAACAACAGTCACTACTCGACGTATTACAAAAGAGGCTATATACGTGTTAAAGAAGTTGATTCTTATTGTTTTCATTCTTGCTGCCCTAGCGGCAGGTGCTGCTGGTTGGGCGTATACTCAAGTGAAGAACGAGCTAAATCTGCCCGTTATTAATACTGAGCAGGTAATGATAACAGTTAAACCAGGGACATCGTTTAGAGGGTTAATCAATCAGCTTGTACAAGATAAAGTGATCAAGGCATCACAATGGACGCGCTGGGTCGGAAAGTTAGATCCCTCTTTAACGGATATTAAGGCAGGAACTTACGGTCTAGAGCCACATAAAACATTGCAAGAAGTCTTGGCATTGATTGCTTCTGGCAAGGAGTTTCAATATTCAATCACCTTGGTTGAAGGTGAGCGTTTTAGTGAATGGTTAAAAAAAATCCAAGCTGCGCCTGAATTAAAGCATATTACTGATGGCATGACAGAGCCACAAATTGCGAAAGCGATCGGCATTGATAACGTTAAAATTGAAGGTTATTTACTGCCTGATACGTATCATTACACAGCGGGTACTACCGATATTGCAGTACTGAAACGTGCTTATCTAGCGATGAATAAAGAGTTAGCCACTGCGTGGGAGCGACGTGAGAAAGATCTGCCTTTAAAAGATCCTTATCAAGTATTGATCATGGCTTCTATTATTGAAAAAGAAACCGCTGTGCCAGCAGAACGAGGTTTGGTTGCGTCTGTCTTTATGAATCGTTTGCGCAAAGGGATGCCTTTACAAACCGACCCAACCGTTATTTATGGCATGGGTGATAAATATAAAGGCAATATTAGTAAAAAAGATCTTAGAACCCCAACGCCTTATAACACCTATACCATCAAAGGTTTACCACCAACACCGATAGCAATGCCAAGTAAAGCATCAGTATTAGCAGCCGTTAATCCTGATAAGAGCAATTACTATTATTTCGTGGCCGATGGTAAAGGCGGGCACAAATTCTCTACAACTTTGGTTGAGCACAACCGTGCGGTTCGTGCATACCTGAAAACATTAAGAAAACAGTCACAATGATCGGTAAATTTATTGTCATCGAAGGTCTTGAAGGGGCCGGTAAAAGTACTGCGATTAAGCAAGTTATCGCGACCTTGGCACTGCATGGTATTCATGATCCAGCATCAACGCGAGAGCCTGGTGGTACACCTTTAGCAGAGCAAATGCGGGCACTGGTTAAAGAAGGGCATCCTGATGAGCCATTAACCGATATGGCTGAATTATTACTGCTTTATGCGGCACGTATTCAATTGGTTGATAACGTGATTAAACCTGCATTGAACCAAGGTCAGTGGGTTGTTGGCGACCGTCATGATATGTCATCCCAAGCATACCAAGGTGGCGGACGTGGTTTTGATAAAGCATTAATGGAAAATCTACGTGATACGGTATTGGGTGATTTTCGTCCTGATTTGACTATCTATATGGATATCGAGCCTGAACTGGGGTTACAACGTGCCCGTGGTCGTGGTGCGCTAGATCGTATCGAACAAATGAATGTCGATTTCTTCCATCGTGCGCGTGCGCGTTTTCTTGAATTATCAGAGAATCAACCAAACGTCATTATTATCGATGCAAGTCAGCGTTTAGAAAAAGTGACTGAAGATCTACAGTCTGCGCTGAATGCATGGTTGGAGCAGCAATAACATGTTGTATCCGTGGCAAGAATCGTTATGGCAGAATTGGCAACAGTTGTTAGAGCAAAAGCGGCTTCATCATGCCATTTTGTTGTTGGCGGTAAAAGGCAGTGGCCGTGATGTCCTCGCGCGCCAGTTAGCTAAAACCGTTTTATGTCAAAACAATGAAACAGAACCATGTGATGTTTGCCATAGCTGTAAATTATTTGAAGCTAACAGCCATCCTGATTTTCATGTTATTAAGCCTGAACAAGAAGGAAAACAAATCGGTGTTGATGCGGTTCGACAATGTAACCGCTGGGCAACGGAAACCTCTCACTTAAATGGTCAGCGTGTTATTTTAATTGAACATGCCGATGCAATGGGAGAAGCGGGCTCGAATGCGATTTTAAAAACGCTTGAAGAGCCACCGCAAGGTTGTCAGTTTATTCTAACGGCGCAAAGTTTAGATAGTTTATTACCGACTATTGTTAGTCGTTGTAATAAATGGCGTTTGCCAATACCTGCTGAGTCAAATGTAAAGCAGTGGGTTGAGCATAAATTAATGCAATCGATTAACGTTGAATCTATTCGCCTTAATAGTGGGGCGCCATTGTCAACGTTAGCGTTTGTTGAAAGTGGTATGAATATTCGTCATGCTAATTTGATCAAAGCTTTTGCCGAGTTTTTACAGCCACCAAATATTGGTATCTATGATGTTACCGCGATGTGTACTGCAGACGGTATTGTTACATTAAAATGGCTAAGCTATTTTTTAGTCGACTGTATTAAGTATCAGCAAGGTGTAAGCAATAGTTTTGTGCACAACGAATCTTTAGTGGCAGTACAACAGGTTGCTACACAGGTTTCGGGGGCTTTGTTACTTGAGCAGTCAAGAAAAATTAATACGCTATACCGTAAATTAGAGCAGCATACAGGATTGAATATTGAGCTGTTAGTTGTAGAGTGGCTAACTGGTTTTATTCAAGATTAAGCGTAGTATTGAGTTTTGTATTTATAGTCATATTCAGAGATAAAAGAGGAACGCCCGTGTTAGTTGATTCACATTGTCATCTCGACAAACTTGATTACGATAAGTTACATACAGGGATTGATGATGTACTTAATAAAGCCAAAGAAAGAGGTGTAGAGTACTTTCTTTCTGTTGGTGTAACGTTGGCCGCTTTTCCTAAAATGATGGAAATGATCGCCCCTTACGAAAATATTTTTGCTTCTTGTGGTATTCACCCTTTAGATGTTGAGTCTGGTTATAACTACGAACAGTTTAAGGCTTTTGCGCAACATGAAAGAGTTGTGGCTATTGGTGAAACGGGGTTAGATTACCATTACCAGCCTGATACGGCAGAGCTTCAGCAAGAGATCTTTCGCCAACAGGTTCGTGTCGCGGTTGAATTGAATAAGCCACTTATTATCCATACTCGTATGGCACGTGAAGATACAATGCGTATTCTTCGTGAAGAAGGGGCTCAAAAATGTGGCGGTGTTTTACACTGTTTCACTGAATCGCTTGAAATGGCATTAGATGCGATTGAACTTGGTTTTTATATTTCGATTTCAGGGATTGTAACATTTAATACAGCAAGCGATCTGAAAAATGTGGTGAGCCAATTGCCACTGGATCGTTTGTTAGTTGAAACGGATTCACCGTTCCTTGCGCCAATGCCATACCGAGGTAAGCAAAATCAGCCTGCGTATACACGTGAAGTTGCTCAATATATTGCGTTGCTAAAAGGTGTTTCCGTTGAAGAGGTTGAACGAGCAACCACTGAAAATTTCTTTACGCTATTTCCTTTAGCGAAGAAATAACTTTGATAGATTGGTCGTGAAAAAAGAGAAGCGCTGGCTTCTCTTTTTTTTTGGTTAGAAGTGTTGGCGAGAGTAAATATATATAAATCGTTACTTTTAATTATTACAAAAGTAACAAAGGTAACTGAGTATATATTCAGCATAGAATGAAACGTAATTAATAGTACTTATATGGATATATAGAAGTAGGATATTTTATTGATTGATAAATATCACAGATCTTTTAATGATGACTATTGGTTAAAGCATTGTATCCATCCCGTTTTAAATTTGTCATTGAAACTTAATAAAAAGTGAATTTTTATCTTTACTATCAGCAATTTAATGCTTTTTCTTTAATTAATGTGATCAATGTTCTATATTTTTGATGTTATTTAAGTATATTCTGGCGAAAATGGGTAAAAACGCGCAATATTGATTATTGGGGGTAATGCTTTCAAGGAATGCTTTAATCAGTTTATTATTAGAAGATGCTAAAGATAAATTAATTAAAGCAGACAGCATTTATTATTGAATCCTAATTATACCAATTAAATTAATGAGTTATTACAGGTGTCTCTGTCGGTGTCAATGACATTCTGCAGTTATACATTTGGATATATCAAAGGGTAAAAAAATTATGTCGAATGGCAATAAGTCTTCAGCAGAGAAGATCCTTGAAGGAGTTGGTGGTGCAGGCAATATAAAATTCTTGTCTTGCTGCGCAACTCGCTTACGTTTTGAATTAAATGATAATTCTATTGTTGATAAAGCAGCATTAGATGCCATTCCTGATGTGATGGGGTGTATTCCTCAAAGCGGTGATCGCTACCAAATTGTTATCGGTGGTGGTGTTGCGACTATGCATAGCGCATTACAGCAACTGATGGAAAGTCAAACGGGTAGTGGTACAGCAAGCACGAATGAAGTGAAAGCTGATAATGCATCAAATGATGATATTAAAGCTTCTATGCGCTCTAGTGGTGTAAGAGGGAAAGTTGCTTGGGTTGATGGTTTTTTTGAATACCTTTCAGATTCGTTCCGTCCAATTTTAGGTATTTTATTAGGTGCGTCGTTAATTATTGCACTATGTGCAGTATTAGACGCCCTTCATATTGTTGACTTTAGAGGTGATAAGTCTGCAGGTTGGGTTTTTGTTGACTCAATGTGGCATACAGTATTTTACTTCTTGCCTATTATGGTTGCTTACAATGCCTCGAAAAAACTGAAGGTTGATCCTTGGTTGGGCGCTGCAATCATGGGCGCACTTATGACGCCTGATTTCCAAAAACTAACCTCACTTGCATCAACAACATCGATTAAAGATACGACCTTAGGGACTGTCTCTCATGTTGCCCATGTGTTTGGTTTACCAATGCAGCTTAATGATTATTCTGGTAACGTATTTGTACCGCTAATCATGGTTGCTGTATTAGCTGTGGTTTATCGCTTCCTGAAGAAGATTGTTCCAGATAATTTGCACATGGTATTTGTGCCGTTCTTATCTTTGATTATCATGATTCCGCTTACAGCGTTCCTAATTGGTCCTCTAGGTGTTTGGATTGGTACTTACTTAGGTCTTGGTTTAGCTTGGCTTAATACACATGCACCATTTGTGTTCGCGATTCTAATTCCATTACTGTACCCATTCCTTGTACCTCTTGGTCTTCACTGGCCTCTAAATGCATTGATGCTAATGAATATTCAAACATTGGGTTATGACTTCATTCAAGGTCCTATGGGTGTTTGGAACTTTGCATGTTTCGGTGCAACAGCGGGTGTGCTACTAATTTCATTACGTGAAAAAGATAAAACCATGCGTCAGACAGCTTCTGGTGCGTTAGCTGCTGGTTTATTCGGTGGTATTTCGGAGCCTTCACTATACGGTATACACTTACGATTTAAGAAAGTTTACTCACGTATGCTTCCTGGTTGTCTAGCTGGTGGTTTAACAATTGCAATTCTAGGTTCTCAATACGGTGGTATTAAAACTAAGGCGTTTGCATTTACTTCGTTACTAACCATCCCAGTATTCCACCCAATGTGGGTATATGCAGTATCAATTGCAGTGGCATTCATTGTGCCAATGCTACTTATTTTCTTCTTTGACTATCGTACTCCAGAAGAAAAAGCGGCTCATAAAGAATAAGTTTATTCTTATTCGTTGAATGCTCATAATCCCGTAATGAAAATTACGGGATTTTTTTTAACCGTTTTGAAATAATTAGGTGTTATTTCATTTAATTTAAAATTGTGATAAAGATCTGCACGTGAAATCGCTTAGCTATAAAGTGGACTGTATATCAAAAACAAGAACCTCTCAATCATCCACAACACTGGTATTTTTCTCATTTACATTACTTTTAATGAAAATAGTCGTTTAATCTCATTTTTACTTATAAGTAATCATATTAGGCTATTCTAATTAAAATAGGTGTGCGAAATACTCAACCCATATTAACTTATGCTAACGATAAATAGTTTTATTTACTTAACGAATGTTACATTGGTTACATAAGTTACTTTTTAGAGATTAATCTATTGGCATTAATAGATTGATTGGTTTAAAAGTTATTTATTATCAATTGGTTATTGGTTTGTTTCTGCTTTTTAATATATTTATTTTGATGTGATCGCCATTATATATTCTGAATCTTTCATCACTATCTTTTAGTAAATATGACAATCATCAAGTTATATTAATTATCGAAATTTATACTTATGCCGAAATAACAAAGAATGAATACTAACATTATGACTACGGGGGTATGTCGTTAGTGTTTATGTTATTTCAGGTAAATATAGTACTCAGGAGCTAAATGTTCACTATCACAATCAATTACCTCGGTAATTTGAGCTTGTCTCGTGTGAGTGTGCATTACTACGCTTATTGAATTAATAAAAATAATGGTTACAAAGACAAATAAAGTCTGAATTATTTTTGATACAAGTTTAGATCCCATATCGAGGAGATAAGGTAATGAAAGCCTTCTTTAGTAAACTATCGCAAGCAGTAATGCTACCGATAGCGCTATTACCAGCTGCTGGTATTATGCTTGGTCTTGGTGGTAGCTTTACCAACCAAAGCATGATTGATGCGTACAATATTGGTATTTTGCAAGACGGAACACTTTTAAATAGTTTCTTACAGGTTATGACTGCAGCGGGCGGTATCGTTTTTGCAAACCTACCATTAATGTTCGCATTAGCAATTGCGATTGGTTTTGCACGTGCTGAAAAAGGTGCAGCAGCACTCGCTGCAACAATTTCTTACTTGGTAATGAATGTTGCGATTGCGAAAACGCTTTCTGTTGCTGGCATGGTCGACACAACTAACAACACTGTTGTGTTAATGGGCAACCATTACGCGGGGGTGTTAGAAAACGTATTAGGCATTCAAAATACGCTAAGTATGGGTGTGTTTGGTGGTCTTATCGCTGGTGGTATTACTGTTATTCTGCATAATAAATACCATGATGTTAAGCTTCCTGAGTTCCTAGGCTTCTTCGGTGGCGCGCGTTTCGTTCCTATCGTTAGTGCGTTCTCTGCATTGTTCTACGGTATTGCGCTAGTATTTATTTGGCCTTACATCGGTGCAGCATTTGGTTCTATCGGGGCAACACTGGGTGAAATGACTGCATCTGGTCACGGTTATATTGCCTCTTTCATCTTCGGTATTATTGAACGTGCGCTTATCCCTGTTGGTCTACACCACGTATTCTACCTTCCACTATGGCAGACAGAGATTGGCGGTACTGTAGAAATTGCAGGTCATGTTTATAAAGGGACACAAAATATCTTCTTTGGCTCTTTAGCTAACGGTGATTATTCTCAGTTCTCTTCAACTAACTTCATGACAGGTAAATTCCCATTCATGATGTTTGGTCTACCTGCTGCTGCATACGCGATGTACACATTGGCAGATAAAGAGAATAAGAAAGAGGTTGGCGGTCTATTGTTCTCTGTTGCGCTAACAGCGTTCCTAACGGGTATTACCGAGCCGATTGAATTTACATTCCTTTTCCTATCTGCGCCGCTTTACTACTTTATTCACGTACCACTAGCTGGTCTATCGTTCATGATCATGGACTTGCTAAATGTGAAAGTGGGTATGACGTTCAGTGGTGGTTTCATTGACTTTGCACTGTTTGGTATGCTTCCTGGCCTAACCGGAACTGAAAACCACTGGTACTACATCCCACTACTAGGTTTAATTTATGGTCCTGTATACTTCTTGTTATTCCGCTGGTTTATTCTGAAGTTTGATATCAAGACACCGGGTCGTAAAGGGAGCGCTGTTGCGGTTGTACGTAAGAAAGATTACCAAGCAGCAAAAGCGAATGGTTCTGATGACAGCCAAATCGATGAAATGATCGAAGCGCTAGGCGGTAAAGATAACATCGTTGACGTTGATGCATGTATTACGCGTTTACGTATCACAGTTAAAGACGGTGAGCTTGTTAAAGATAATAAATACTGGACTGAGAACTTAGGTGCTAAAGGCTTAGTAAAAGTCGGTGGTACGGGTATCCAAGCTATCTACGGTGCACAAGCGGCTGGATTTAAAGCTCAAATCAATTCAAAACTTGGTAAGTAATTAGGCAATGAGCAGCTTTTCGTTGAAATACAGACGTGTCGGTACATTTATGATTGATATGGCTATCGTGCAGATGTTTGCAATGATCGTCAAAGATATCTTCCTTGCAGTGGTTGGTTATATTACCAATGGTGCAGGAGTATCGTTATCACTTAACGATACGATGGCGCTACCAGTATTGTTACTGTTAATTATCGGCATCATGGCTTTATTTATTGGTGTCTTTATGGGGTATCACTGGTTGTGTTATCGGTTACTCGGCACTTCACTATCACGTGCTTTGTTAAGTGTGAAAGTGATATCTAGCGATGATGAGCTGCTAACAAAGCAACGTTATTTAAAGCGTGAGTTTGATAAGATTTATCTATGTATTGCTACATTAGGATTATATCCCCTCTATGCTGGTGTGCAATATCTTACGTTTACCAATCCACCTTGGCATGACAAAAAAAATCATACAACAGTGGTAGAGCGATAAATAAAAACCGCAGTGAAAACTGCGGTTTTTTTTATCACAGTTATAGTGATAAGAAGAATAAAATGAAAACGGGGACTAACAGGCTAAGAATAAAGCCACTGACAATAGCGATAGGTACACAGCGCACACCTCCTGTACTTTGAATGACGGGGAGGGTGAAATCCATAGCAGTTGCCCCAGCATAACCAATAGCTGTATTGGGATAACGATGGATAAGGAGTGGGATTAATATTAGCGCAAGTATTTCACGTAGTAGCTCGTTAAGAAAAGCGGCACCACCAAATACACTTCCTAAACCGTCGCCAATTAAAATACCCGTGAGAGAATACCAACCAAATCCCGATGCCATAGCCAAGCCATGGTTAAGTGGAATATCGAGAATAAATGCAGCGATGATCCCACCAAGAAAAGATGTGCTAATAATAACCGCAGCTATAATCATCCCTTTTTTATTGAGCACTATTTGTTTTAAGGTCATACCACTATTACGTAATTGGATGCCAATAAAAAACAGTAATAGTAATAAAATAGCTTCACTAGCTTGATCAACCCATGACAAATCGACATTGAGTAATAGACCTACGATCAACCCTGCTGCAACAACAAAAACCAATTTAACCGATTCCATCATCATTTTTGCCATCGGTAAATGATGGTGTCCATCAAACGTTTGTGTTGGCCATAAACGGTCTAAAAAAGGGAGTGCAGCAAGGTTACATACACTGATTGAGATGAAAAATGTCATGGTGTAGATAAGGATTTGGTTTAAGTTTTGGCTGAGATTATCTAGCGCAGCTAAGCTTAATCCCATTAATGTCAAAATGACCAAGACTAAGCGGCTAGTTTGAGCATTAATAAAATCGAGGTGCTTTTTATTATGAATAGGGATGAGGTAGCCAATAATAAGCGGCAAAAAGATAAGTAAAATCCCAGACAACATATTAGTCCTTAAATATATTCAGAGGGTGAGTAATTTATTTGCTAGAGGATTTGGTTCAATAACACAAAATAACCAGCAATAATGAATTCATTTATTTATATTTTTAACAGAAAGTGAATGTAACACAGCGATAAAGAAGGAGTATATAGGCAAGTGGGGGGCTTATAGATGGATGTTTCCCCTTCTTTTTAAGTAAGAAAAAAGAAGGGGGGGGGGATTAGGTCAGAATCCACTTTCACGAACGATGTTTTTCACTCGTTGATTAAATTCGTGAGTAGGTAAATTAGTCAATTCATACATAACTTCAGCTCCTACAAGGTCAAGCTCAACATCATTTTCGTCGATAGCATCATCGTTATTCTTAAATAATAATAAATGGTGTGCCATACGGGCGATATCAAGATAACTCAACGTATCGTTATTCTCTCCATAAGGCTGTCGTTTATTAGAGGCGATTTCAAGATAATCATTATCAAATCCCCATTCTTTTAATACGATCAAACTTGTTTTCATGCAGGTTTCTTTGAAAATATATTTGGCAATATCGATATCGAGGTAATTATCGTTTTCAATATAATTAAGATATTCGTAGATTAAACTAAAGATACCAATATCAGCGAGCAAGCCTGTTAATAACGCTTTTTCTGGTTCTATTTTTAAGGGGGTGTCACTGTGCTTTATCAAGCTTTGACAAATCAGAGCCATCGTACCTGCAAATTGGCGTGAGCGAATCGCACTTTGGCTGAGCAGTTGATTACACGCGAAGTTTTCAGTTTTTACTTTTCGTAATTCGGCAACTGCTTGAGCGGTGGCGATATCACGGACCCGTAACAATCCAAGGCGAGAGACCGCAGTAAGAAGATCGTTACAGACAACATTACGGCGGTTAAATAATACCGTATTAGATGTTCGAATAATGGTAGCGGTTAAAACGGGATCATCAAGTAGTAAATCAGCCACGTCATGAATGGTGCTTTCATCATCATTACATAACTGATGTAGCTTCATTAGCACATCAGGGATTGGAGGAAGCTCCAGCTTATTTTGCTGCGCAGATTGTTTTACTAAGTTACAAAACTCAGATTCCAACGCTTTTATTTGATGATCACGGCTATGTTTTAACCAAAAAAAAGATAAATGCGACATGTAAAACTAATCTTATAAAGTAATAATCAAATTCTATCGTTTCATAGCCTTATCGAGTAGTTTATCACGTAATTTATTTGAAGTGAGTAGGTTATAAATTAATAAAGAACTGATATTAATCCCACTAATGGTTTAAATTTTTATCTTGAAGTAACTTTATTAAAAAACGAATGGCCAGATTGGGCGTTTTTTGATGAATCAGCATTTGCTTATATTTTACTTCTATTGGTAGAACTTCTAACCAGCGTTGACAGACCCACGTCATATCATCAAACAATGGTGTTGGATATAAACTTTCCATTTCTGGTTGAGAAGAATAAAGTTGCTTTAATCGTTGAGCTAAACACTGGTTACTCGTTGTCGTTTTAGAGGGGGCCCAAGTGCTAACAGGCGTACATTCAGCAACCAAAAGCTTATCATCCTCAATCTTAATTTGTTCTATTTTTAGAAGATCGATACCTTCTACCGTAATACCCAATAAATCGCCTTCGAGTCGGTTGAAGTCAATAATTTTAACGTGCGTACTTAATGCAGGAACATCTTTAATTTCACTGTGCTCACGTTCGTTATCTATCATTGCCATGACAAACCCTTTTTTAGAAATAAGGGCTTCTTTCACCATACGAATATGACGAGCTTGTGCAATTTTTAGTTGTGTCCTTCCATCGGGAAGAATGTGGTTTGCATATGGGAACAATGGGATTTTTTTCATATCTCCAGAGCATACTCTTTTTGCTGTAAATACCTTAAAGATAGTCGGTGCTGATAATAATGATGATAGATATGCAATTCATTATTGATTCTTGCGTGATAAATGCTGCAAATCTAGTTTGATTACATTATTTTGCGACAAAAAATATGCGAGTAATCTCATCTTTGGCTGCTGCTTATTTAATCTACAATGCTTAAGAGCATACAATTGCTCTGTCGAATAATTAACAATCTAATCTATTGTTTGGCTAGGTTATTTGACGTGTTTGGAATAATTGATTATCACCACATTATGGAGAATTAGTTGTGACATCACCAAAGGAAGATTATTTAAATTATTTAAACAAATTCGGAGAACAAGAAAAACGATCCATGTTTGGTGGAACTGGAGTATTTATAGACGGTGCGATGTTTGCGATAGTTACACCGGCGTCTATGTATATTCGAGGTGGCGAAAAACTGGATCCTGAGTTAATAAAGTTAGGTTGTGCGAAATTTAAACATATAAAGAAAAGCAAAACGGCAACAGTTAATTATTACGAAATAAGAGATCTTTTTGAAAAAGATCCGCAGGTTTGTAATCAATTGGTCGCTAAATCGATTGAGTTTTCATGTAAAGATAAGGCATTTAAACAGTCTGGTGCGAATAAACGTTTACGTGATTTACCCAATATGCGATTAACGCTTGAAAGAATGGTGAAACGAACGGGTGTATTAGATGTATCTACTTTTCTAGAGTTGGGTGCAGTCAATGTTTATCGCAAAGTATGCGAACACCATGGAGAAGAAGTCAATCGTAATTTGTTATGGATTTTTGCTGGTGCTGTCAAAGGATGTCACTGGCAGTTATTAACTGACGAGTATAAATCAGGCTTGCTTGAGCAATACCGTAGTACAACTAATTAATTGACGTTATTCGGGGAGTAGTATTTATAGCTGAGCCCCGATCATTTTCTTGTTATGCTTGCTACTAGATTTTTAATGTGGCGGTATTATGCAACTTTCTAACCTTTCTGGTTCTGTACTTTCTGGTTTACACTGTTTTCTTATCGCAGCTGAACAAATGAGCTTCACACGTGCTGCTGAAGTTCTATTTTTAACTCAAAGTGCAGTTAGCCATAAAATTAAAAACCTTGAAGAAGCATTAGGCGTCCAGCTGTTTATTCGCCAGCCCCGCAAGCTCATCCTCACAGATGAGGGATTTCGTTTAAAACAAGTGCTAGCTGCGAACTTTGGCGATATTGCACACGAAATACGTGATTTGAAAAATGTTGAGTTAAGCGGCGATATAAATATTTCTGTACCCCCAACGTTTGCTCAAACTTGGTTATTACCCCGCTTAAAATCCTTTATAGATCTTTATCCCATGCTACGTATTCATTTGCGAACCCGTAATGAACTTGTTGATTTTCAAACGGAAAGTTTTGATTGCGCGATTTATTTTGGTAAAGGGGAATATCAAGGTTTGCATTCGTGTAAATTAATGGATGAAGCGATGCAGCCCGTTTGTAGCCATGATTATGCTATTACAAATGATCTTTATGATAACCCTGAAGGTTTAATGCAATGTTTATTACTCCATGATGCTGCGCCATGGGCTAGAGCTGGGCGGAATGATGAATGGCAGCTATGGGCAGAGCAATACGGTACGCAATTACCTGAATCGGAATGTACATTTGATCGTTCCGATTTGGCTTTACAAGCGGCTGAATGCGGGATCGGTGTTGCCATGGGGAGGCACTCATTTATTGCTGAAAGGTTAGTGGAAAAACGGCTAGTTACACCTTTTGATATGATGGCGCCTTCACCTTTTAGTTATTATGTCGTGTGTCGACATAACATGCAAAATACCCCTAAAATAAAAGCTTTTAGTGATTGGTTATTCAGTGAGATTGGTTAAGATCTGCTAAATATTATTTATTTAAATCAATTTCATAAATAAAAATGCCGCTAAATTTTTATATTTAGCGGCATTATTTATTAATCTAACACTTCATTTCCTGATACTTTACCTTGATCAAAATCAGACAGATTTTGCAGCGTAGTTTCAGCAATATTGCCCAAAGCTTCTTCTGTTAAAAAGGCTTGGTGTCCAGTGAAAAGTACGTTGTGGCAAGATGATAAACGACGAAATACATCATCTTGAATCACATCATTCGACTTATCTTGGAAGAATAAATCTTTCTCATTTTCATATACATCGACACCCAACGCACCAATACGTTGTGATTTTAACGCTTCAATAGCATCACTTGATTTAATTAAACCACCACGACTGGTATTAATGATCATTACGCCATCTTTCATTTTGTCAAAGGCGTGTTGATTTAACATATGATAGTTTTCCTTCGACATCGGACAGTGCAGAGTAATTACATCCGATAAACGATAGATTTCATCAAGGCTAGTATAAGTTACCCCTAATTCAATCGCAGCAGGATTTGGGTATGGGTCAAAGGCTAGAATATTCATGCCAAAGCCTTTTAAAATACGAATCGTAGCTAAGCCAATTTTCCCCGTACCCACAACACCAACGGTTTTACCGTGGAAGTTATAACCTGTTAGGCCATCAAGCGAAAAATTGGCATCACGCGTGCGTTGATAAGCACGATGAATATGGCGATTAAGGCTCAACATTAAGCCCAAGGTATGTTCCGCAATAGACTCGGGTGAATAAGCGGGAACACGTACAATTTGTAGCCCTAACTTTTTGGCTTCCTCTAAATCAACAAGATCGTAGCCTGCACAGCGCATCGCAATGACTTTAACCCCTTGTTTCGCTAAACACTTTAAGACTGGCGCACTAAGATCATCATTAACAAATGCACAAACAGCATCAAACCCTTCACTCATTTTCGCTGTTTGTAGATTCAGCGGGAAATCGAAGTAAGTAATATCATGGCTAAAGGATTTATTTACTTTAGAAAAAGATTCTTGGTCGTACTTTTTTGAGCTAAATAGAGCTATTTTCATAAGACTAAATTACCTTATTTATTCATTATTATATTCTGTGCTGTTAATACCATATCAAAATACTCTGGTATTGATAGGAAAAGTATCAAAAATAGACATTGCAAGGATGATCTGTTTTTTTCGTTATCAGTGAGTTCTAGTTGACGTCAACCCTTTAAAAAGTTGATGATATAGTCATATGTTTGCACTTAAATTTATTAATTAGGATTCAATATGTTGTTGAAGAACGTTGCAGCAGGAGCGGGTGCGGTTGCCGTGATCCTTTGTTGGCCATTAGCCACAGGACAAATAGGTCAAAGTTTATATATGGGGGCGATTAAAAATTATCACAGCCCTTATATGACCATTACGAATCAAAGTTTTGAACGCGGTTATCTTTCTTCTGATGCAGTTTCTCGTATTGAATTAAAAGATAGCTTAAAAGCAACATTTGAAGAAGAAGGCTTACCCACCACGTGGTTAGTTAAGCATCATATTCAAAACGGATTTTTAGGCGTTAAGTCGAGCAGTGAATTAGAAATTGATAAACAAGTCGCGCCGTTGATCAGTAGTATTTGGGGCAAAAATGTTCAACCGGTAACCTTAGTGACAGACTCCTCTTTAACGGGAAATACCGATTTTACGATGACGATTAATCCGATTAATTATAATCAGTCTGGCGCATTTGTAAAAAGCCAAGCTTTTGTGTTGACGGGGAGTGCAAATGCGGATGGTGCAGGTGATTTCAACTATACGTTACCCTCTTTAGATGTGAAAACTGATAGTGGCGAAACTATGCAAGTGAATACCTTTGCAGGTCAAGGTAGTGGTCAAATGCAGGGTAGTTTCTGGATTGGTGATCAGACATTCAATTTAGGTAAAGCAAATTTCGCATCGGCAGATAATCAGCATCATGTTGAGTTAGAAGGCATGAGTGTGATGATGAAAAATGCGTTAAGTCAGCCGAAAGATGAAAAAACACCGACAGACGAAACACAGCAAGTAACGAATACGAATAATATTTCAATTAAGAAAATTGTGACCCTTGATGGTCAGCAATATACAGATTTCAATTTTGCACTGGCATTGAAAGATCTTAACTATAAAGCGATTAGTCGTTTAGCTGTTATGGAAGAGTCTACAACAGCAGAGCAGCAACAAGCGCAGATGCAAGATGCAATGCTTGCTCTAGATTTATTAGTCGCTAAAGGTGCTACTGTTGATTTATCTGATCTCAGCATGATGACCGATCAAGGCAAAGTGAATGCCTCTCTTTTACTTGAGCTTAAACCGGGCTTAGCACGTGCGTCTGAAAACTTAGCTGCATTACCAAATAAATTGGTGGGTAACATTAATATCTCAATGCCAAAAGCTTTTGTGTCTAATGAACCACAGCTTGCAGCGAAAGTGCCAGAGTTACTGCAACAGAAGATTATTACAGAAGATCAAAATAGCTATAAATTAACTGTAAAAGTGGAAGGCTCACAGCTTGTCTTTGGTTCAGGCTTGAAAATCCCGCTAGCAATGCTGTCTATGCTGATGATGCATTAATCAGAAACATTGGCTTAATGTGAAAGCGTCTCTAATTTTGAGGCGCTTTTTTGTATCAATGTATTAATTATGAGTCAAATACCCTTAACCGTTGATAAAAATATAAATTCTAATTTAGTAAATTTGAAGAAATAGACTTAACTTTAATAAGGGACAGGTTTTTAGCTATCAACAATAACCATAAAGCTTGTCAGGTGAATATACTCAAAGGTAATTTGGGGGATACATGGAATCATTAAAAGTAAAAGATTATATGAACGTCCGCCCAGTGACATTCAGTGAATCAATGTCATTATCTGTAGCGCTAGACAAGTTGTTGACAGCAAAGCAAATTGGTGGGCCTGTTATCAATGAATACAAGCAGGTTATCGGTTTTTTATCTGAACAAGATATGATCCATACATTATTGAAAGTCGGTTATCACTGCCAAGACTCTCATACTGTCAAAGATTGTATGCGAGATGATGTATTAACGGTATCAAGTGATGATTCAATTATTGAGTTAGCACAAATTATGACGGGGCAAAAACCTAAGATTTATCCCGTGGTTGATAATGGGCAATTACTGGGTGTGATAACCCGTCGTGATGTACTTACCGCTATCAGTACTCAAATAGGGGATAGCTTTAAACATCCACTTTAATGCTATATATTTAAGTATTATTCGATTATGTAGAGGCGCTAATTAGCGCCTTTATTTTTTTGGTTGTAAATATGGATATTCGAGCCGTTTTATAAGGTATAGAGGTTTTAGTGAAACAGCACTCATCAACAGAAATAACAGAAAACCAACAAGCTAAATTTGTTACAGGCTCACCAATGCGTCACATTGTTGTGATGTCTGGAACGGGTGCAATCGGCTTGATGGCGCTGTTTTTGGTTGATTTATTAGATATGTTTTTCATTAGCCTGTTGGGTGAAGTGGAACTGGCAGCGGCTATTGGTTTTGCTGGTACGTTAGTCTTCTTTTCTACCTCTATATCGATAGGGACATCCATTGCAGCTGGCGCACTTGTCTCGCGCGCTTTAGGTAAAAACGATCGAGAACAAGCCAAAAGTATGGCGACAAATGTGATGTTGTTTGCTGTCTTTATTAGCATTGTAATGGTTGCAGCGATGCTGTGGAATTTGCCCTTATTACTTGATGCAATTGGCGCAAAAGGATATGTCGCAGAAGCCGCTAGCCAGTATCTGGTTATTCTACTGCCAAGCGCACCGTTAATGGCGGTATCTATGGCGGCAGGCGCTGCAATGCGTGGTGTGGGTGATGCTCGTCGTTCAATGATGGCAACGCTGATTGGTGGTGGTGTTAATGCAGTACTTGATCCATTATTTATTTTTGGATTTTCAATGGGGATGCAAGGGGCTGCGATATCTTCAGTTATTGCGCGCCTAGCTGTGACCCTTTTCTCGTTATATGTTGTAATTTATAAACATCAATTATTAGCAAAACCTGATTTTTCTCAGTTTAAACTAGCGATGCCAACCATTGCTAAAATTGCGTTTCCTGCCATCTTAACTAATACTGCGACGCCTATCGGTAATGCGGTCGTTACCAGTAATATCGCGCAATTTGGCGAGAGCTTTGTGGCAGGTTATGCCGTTATTGGGCGTATTATGCCAGTTTGCTTTGCTTTAATCTTTTCGTTATCAGGTGCCGTTGGCCCTATCATTGGGCAAAACTTTGGTGCGGAACGCTGGGATCGTATTCAACAAATTCTACGTGATGCAATGCTCTTTACGGCGATATATTGCGTTTTCGTGTCTATCGTTTTATGGCTAGGGCAAAACCAGCTCATTGCTATCTTTAGTTTAACGGGAGATGCCGCAGAAATTGTTGGTGTGTTCTGTACCTTCATCGCGGTGACCTTTATTTTTAATGGCGCACTCTTTGTTGCCAATGCGGCATTTAATAACCTTAATCGCCCTACATGGTCAACGGCATTGAACATGGGGAAAGCAACAATAGGTACGATCCCGTTTGTACTTATTGGCGGACACCTTGCAGGTGCGAGCGGGGTGTTAATCGGTCAAGCGGTTGGCTCTGTTGTCTTTGGTTTACTGGGTTTTTACTTGGTATTAAAACAAGTGAAGAAAATGGGTTTAGCGCATGAACATCAAGACGTGGCCGATAATGAAATATTAACGCCATCTGTGCCAGTGACACCGTTCTGCTCATCTCGTACATATATGGGAACCGAAGGGGTACTGGAAGAAGCACTGAATAGTGAGCACCTCGACGATGATGTAAAAGCTGAAAAAAACAAATAATAAATATGCTCTGAATTACCATATTAATAGTATCTGTGATTCAGGGCATAGTTTATGTATCTTCTTGTTTGATTAGGGCTATAAAACGTCGCATCTAGCCGTTGAATTTTCTGTAAGAAAACTTTAATTTCATCGCTTTATTGATCTAACGCTGTGAAATTAACCGATTAGCATTACAAAATAACCTTGCATCTAATCAGGGTGTTATATCGAGATGTTCAATCTTTATCTCGCAAAGTTACAAAGAATAGCATCTTGATTAAGACACTCAACTTCATCTTTTATATTCGGAATAAAAAAGGTGATGGCGTAGTTATTGTTAAGGGAATAATGCTATATGCGTCAAAGTCTTCGTTACATCATACCGATTTTACTGCCTTTAATTATTTTATTATTACCGGCTTCTGCGTTTCCCATTGAAGGGTTAACTGTGATTCAGCAACGGGTTATTGCTATCTTTCTATTAGCAGCACTGTGTTGGGTGCTCGAACCTATCCCCATTTATGCTACCTCTGTTGTGATCATTGTTTTAGAGCTGTTATTACTTTCAAATAAAGGACTATATCAGTTTCGTATTGATCATGGTCAGCCACACTTTGGTGAGTTACTGGATTACAACGCCATTATGGCTACCTTTGCTAGCCCAATCATCATGTTGTTTTTGGGGGGCTTCTTCCTTGCAATGGCGGCAACTAAATACCGTTTAGATGTAAACTTAGCGCGAGTATTACTTAAGCCGTTTGGACATCAACCTAAATATGTGATGTTTGGTTTAATGCTAATCACTGCCACTTTCTCAATGTTCATGTCAAATACCGCCACGACAGCGATGATGCTTTCTATATTAGCGCCAGTCATTGCACTTTTTGGATCGAAAGATCCGGGTAAAATTGCGTTTGCATTATGTGTACCTGTTGCTGCCAATATTGGTGGCATTGGTACCCCAATTGGTACACCGCCAAATGCGATTGCACTTAAATACCTATCAGAAGATAACATGATCACTTTTGGCGAGTGGATGTTTTTTGGCGTGCCATTTGTTGCGGTTTTATTGGTTTTTTCATGGTTTTTAATTAATGCAATTTATCCAGCAAAACAGGACAAAATTGAATTAACGATCCAAGGTAAGTTTCTTAAAACACCAAAAGCAATAACGGTTTACATCACTTTTGCATTAACGATAGTACTTTGGTTAATGGGATCAGTACATGGTATGAACTCGTATACTGTGGCACTTATTCCTGTCGCTATTTTCTCGTTAACCGGCATTATCAATAAAGAAGATTTGAAAAAGATTTCTTGGGATGTGCTGTGGTTAGTCTCTGGCGGTATTGCGCTGGGTTTAGCACTTGATAAAACGGGGCTGGCTCAACTGGTGGTCAATAGCATTCCGTTTGATAGCTTCTCGCCGTACTTGGTGCTGGTGGGCGCGGCGATGTTATGTTTAGTGATGGCGAATTTTATGTCTCATACCGCAACTGCGAATTTACTGATGCCTATTATGGCTGCACTGGGTATGTCCATGTCGTCGTTGGTACCACTTGGTGGTGAAGTAACATTAATTCTTGTGGTGACGTTCGCGGCCTCTTTGGGTATGTCGCTACCAATTAGTACGCCGCCCAACGCATTAGCTCATGCAACGGGGCATGTTGAAAGTAATCAAATGGCAAAAGTAGGGGTGATTATTGGTGTCGTCGGTGTCGCACTTAGCTTTGCTATGATTGGGTTATTGCATGTGATTGGCCATATTTAAGCATTAATGCTATTGCCTATAGACAAGGACACGTTCATGGTTCAACCAAAAGCCTTAAAGCGGATTATTGATACGTATTTTCGCGATTCTGCGCGTACGATGTCTGTTACATCAGGTACGCATGTGCTGCGCCAGAATGACTATAACGACAAACTTTACTGGGTAAAAAGTGGTGAATTGTCTGGGTATCTTAAAAATAAAGAGAATGGCTTAAGTGCAAAAGTGTTTGTCGTCAAAGAAGGCATGTTCTTTGGCGTGCATAGTTTTTTTGCGCAAACATTAATGGCATCAACGACGGTGGTCGCAGAAAAAGACAGTGAAATTGCTTGGATTGATTTGCTAACCCCAGTGGAAGATCCAGAAACATATGGCTCTATGACTGAGCAGTTTATGCCTGTCATGGTTCATGAACTTGCTCGTCGACAAATGCTTACTGGTATGGAAGCGCTTGAAAAAGAAAAAGCACTGCAAAAGCTTTATGCGACTGAACAGATGACAACTCTTGGACAACTTGCGGCGGGTATTGCCCATGAACTGAATAATGCGATAGGCGTTCTCAGTAGCAAAACAGAAAATCTTCAAACCAATATTATTGATTCTATTTCAACAAGCAAACCCGAGATGCTTGAATTTATGCTCCAAGGAATTAACGTTGGGCAGACCACAGGATCGCAACAGGTACGAGAACGAGCAAAGGCGTTAATCAAGCAACATAATTTGACTCGTGAGCAAGCAAAAACATTAGCGAAAGCTATTCCGCAAGGTGATGTTCCTAAGCAATGGTTCACTCAGCTAGATGAAGCATTACGCTATTGGGATTATGGACGTGATTTACGCGATATGCGCTTAGCGGCTAAACATTCTGCCAGTATCGTCAAGTCGGTAAAGCAATTAGGGGGCAGCGATCATGTGCGGCAAAACGATGTTGATATCAATGAAACCTTACACAAATCGCTAGCTTTACTACAAAGCAATCTACGCCCTGTTGAAGTGGTATTGCGCCCCGCAGTCTTGCCACCGATTAATGCGAGTTCAACAGAGTTAGTGCAGGTATGGATTAATCTGATTAAAAATGCCTGTGATGCTATGGAGAATACAGCATCACCGAAAATTGAAATTGTGACTCGACATGTAAAGCAAAAAATCTTAGTCACTATTACTAATAATGGGCCGATGATTGATGAGCCGACACGACGAAAAATATTTCAACCTAATTTTACGACCAAAAAAGGGGGATTATCGTTTGGCTTAGGTTTGGGCTTATCAATTGTACAACGGATCATACAAAGTTATGACGGTACGGTCGTGGTTAAAAGTGATGAAGAACGCACCACGTTTAGGATCAAGTTACCGACACTCTAAGGGATGAGTTATGGAAAAAATAGTCGTTATCTGTGTTGATGATCAACCAGAAGTGTTAAATGCGGTATTAAAAGATCTGTCACCATTACAATCGGCTTTTATGATAGAAGAGTGTGATTCTGGTGATGAAGCCTTAGTTTTGATGGATGAGTTAGATGCAGAAGGGCATTATATTGGTGTCGTTATTTCAGATCATATCATGCCGGGTAAAAATGGCGTAGAGCTACTGACTGATGTGACCCACGATAGCCGTTTCATCAAAACTAAAAAAGTATTACTGACAGGGCAAGCAACTCATCAAGATACTATTGCCGCGATTAACCAAGCACGTATTGAAAGTTACTTTGACAAGCCGTGGGATGCAGACTCGTTGGTTAATTGCGTTAGAACATTGCTTACGGAATACATTTTCGATATGGGGTTCGATTACCAAGCCTGGGGTGAGGTGTTAGACAACACAACGGTACTACGTCGATTACGTTAGGTATGCGTAGTAGAAATTGATTGCCAAAGCCAAACGATAAAAGTTTGGCTTTTTTTATTGACCTTAGACATTACTCCAAGGTTTATATTAGTTACAGATAATCAAAGCACTCAAGGAGAATGATTATGTGTGCTCAATGTAATAATAAAAAAATGCATGTTCATGCTGCAAAACCATCGGCAGTAACCAAAGCCACAGTGACAGTTGAATCTTGTGAGTCAGCGACATGCTGTTCATCAACCCCTTCTGAGAGTGTGCAAAAACACACCGAAGGGTGTGGTGAATCTGATACCGACGGCCCTGCTTCCTGCTGCTCATCTAAAAGTGACACAGCACTTAACGCTGCAAAACTATCAGCAATAGATGCCATCCATCCAAATAAAAAACCATCAACCTTTACAGTATCTTCTATTGGTCCATCAGACACTGAAATCGCTTCTCAACACGCGCACGTAGAGTCAGAGCACCAGCATTCAGGACATGACGACTCAAGTCATTCATCTTCAGTAAAAAGTTGTTGTTCAACGTCAACCTCATCAAAAGAACAAGATCAAGCGATTGAAGCGTCTTTAGCACAATCGGCTCATGGTCAAACATTTAGCTGGAAAGTGATTGGCATGGATTGTCCAAGCTGCGCGGCTAAATTGGAAAAATCAATTTCAAGTCTTGCTGAAGTTGAAACGGCAAAAGTGATGTTTGCGACGGAAAAGCTCATCGTCAACATGCAAGCCAATCAGCAAGCTGATAACAATAAATTAAAAAAACAGATTGAAGATAAAGCACAGGCAACGGGTTTTACCTTAGTTTCTAATGCTGCTGCGGCTGAAGCGTTACCAAAAAAATCATTTATTCAAGAACACTTAGAAGTCCTTGTGATTGCGGCAATGATGATTGCCTCTTTCTTAATTGATAAAGTGTCACATTCATGGGGTTTAGCGGCATTTACTTTAACCACAATTGTTGGCTTAGTACCGATTGTGAAAAAAGCCATTAGCTTAGGTAAATCAGGTTCACCATTCTCGATTGAAACCCTAATGAGTATTGCGGCTATTGGTGCATTGTACTTAGGGGAAACCGCAGAAGCGGCAATGGTGATTTTACTGTTTTTAATTGGTGAGCAATTAGAAGGGTATGCCGCATCACGTGCACGAAGTGGTGTAAAAGCGTTAATGGACTTGGTGCCTGAAGATGCCAATGTTGTGCTGCCAAACGGTGAGAAGAAAAAAGTTCCAGCAAGCGAATTAAAACCTGGTGATGTGATTGAAGTTGTACCCGGCGAGCGTTTACCTGCTGACGGCCAAGTTTTAGATGTGGTTGCGAGTTTTGATGAAAGCGCACTAACAGGGGAATCTGTGCCTGTTGAAAGAACACCGGGCCAGAAAGTCATGGCTGGTAGCATGGCATCAGACAAAGTTGTTCGATTAACGATTGTCTCTGCGCAAGGTGAAAATGCGATCGACCGTATTCTTCATCTCATTGAAGATGCAGAATCACGTAAAGCACCGCTCGAACGTTTTATTGATAAATTCAGCCGCTGGTACACTCCAGCAATGATGCTATTAGCAACACTTGTTATCATTATTCCGCCGCTTGTATTTGGTCAATCATGGGATGAGTGGATTTATAAAGGTCTAGCACTATTACTTATTGCCTGTCCTTGTGCACTTGTTATTTCAACGCCAGCAGCGATCACTTCAGGTTTAGCGGCAGCAGCGCGTCGCGGTGCATTAATCAAAGGTGGTGCAGCATTAGAACAGCTTGGTCATGTTGAAACTGTCGCGTTTGATAAAACAGGTACGCTAACGGAAGGTAAACCTGTCGTGACGGATTTAATTAGCTGGGATAACAATCCCGATCAATTATTACGTCAAGCAGCCGCTGTTGAATCCGGTTCGTTACACCCACTAGCAACGGCTGTGGTTAACCTTGCTCGAGAAAAATCATTATCTGTTGTTGAAGCAGAAAATCGTGAAGCACTAGCTGGCCGCGGTATTCAAGGTGTTACCGAAGGCGATAACTTTATGTTATGTGCTGCCGATCGCCTACCAGAGCACATTGTGCTAACGGATAACCAGCAACAGCAAGCGTTAGATCTAGAAAGCGAAGGGAAAACGCTGGTGGTTGCCGTTCGTAATCAGCAAGCGGTGGGTTTAGTTGCATGGCGTGATAATTTACGCAGTGATGCTTTAGAAGCGATCACTAAGCTGAAAAGCATTGGCGTGAACTCAGTGATGCTGACGGGTGATAACCCACGAGCAGCAGCTGCGATTGCTAAAGAAATTAATATTGATTTTCGTGCAGGGCTATTACCTGAAGATAAAGTGACAGAAGTACGCAAGTTAAGTGAGCTACATTCTGTTGCCATGGTGGGTGATGGTATTAACGATGCACCAGCAATGAAAACAGCAACAATTGGTGTGGCGATGGGCGGTGGTACAGATGTAGCATTAGAAACTGCCGATGCAGCAATTACCCATAACCGAGTTTCAGAATTGCCAGTGATGATTGAATTGTCTCGTGCGACATTGAGTAATATTCGTCAAAACATCAGCTTAGCATTAGGTTTAAAAGCGGTGTTCCTTGTTACAACCTTATTTGGTTTTACAGGGCTTTGGGTTGCAGTACTTGCAGACAGTGGCGCAACAGCGTTAGTAACACTGAATGCATTACGTTTATTACGCTTTAAACCGCAAAGCGAAAAGTAAAAACTAATCGCTCTGAGCATTAGTGATTAGTGATTAGTCTAAACGGCATGATACGAACAATGATGTATTGTTTATCATGCCGTTTTTTTTCGCTATAAGGCAGGTAAACAGAGTAAAGAGTACATGCGCGAGAAAACGAATTTTTGTGATTCCGGCAATAAGATATCGTTTTCGCGTGATTAATATCAGACTTTTATGTAACATATTTTTCAATTGCTTTTTATTGGTGTGACCATGCTCACTAAAAGTAATTGAATCATTGGTTATTGTTACCACATGTTTTTGATAGAGCATGTTGCAGTATGTTTGACTCTTTCTATCAAAAAATTGATTAAAATAGTAATAACTCATAAGAATCACTCTGAACCTACAACAGAGCTGTTTAAATTAAAGGGTAACATTATGTCTGATAATAAAGTCTTCCACTTAGGTGTTAATAAAGCTGATCTTAATGGTGCAGAATTAGCGATTATTCCCGGTGATCCAGCACGTGTTGAGAAAATTGCAAACTTAATGGATAACCCTGAGTTTTTAGCAAGCTCTCGTGAGTACACTGTATTTCGCGCTAAATTAGACGGTAAATCAGTGGTTGTGTGTTCAACGGGTATCGGTGGTCCATCAACCTCTATTGCTGTTGAAGAATTAGCACAGTTAGGTGTAACCACTTTCCTACGTGTAGGTACAACAGGCGCAATTCAGCCTAACATTAACCCAGGCGATATGATTGTAACGACAGGCTCAGTGCGTTTAGATGGTGCAAGTCTGCACTTCGCCCCTATGGAATTCCCAGCTGTTGCTGATTTTGGTGTTGCAACGGCAATGAAGCAAGCATGTGATGATGAGCATGCTGTAGTACACACGGGTGTAACAGCATCAAGTGATACATTCTACCCAGGTCAAGAGCGTTACGACACATTCTCAGGTCGCGTAGTTCGTCGTTTCCAAGGCTCAATGAAAGAGTGGCAAGAAATGGGCGTGCTTAACTTTGAAATGGAGTCAGCAACACTATTAACCATGTGTGCAAGCTCTGGTTTACGTGCAGGTTGTGTCGCAGGTGTTATTATTAACCGTACACAAAAAGAGATCCCTGATCACGCAACGCTAAAAGAAACTGAAGCGAAATCAATTAAGATCGTGGTAGAAGCGGCACGTAAAATGCTGGCTGAATAAGATTTAAGTCTTAAATGTTTATATTAGAAAGCCGCTCTTAGGAGCGGCTTTTTATTTGTCTAAAAGGTCATGAATAAAAAGGTTTAAATAAAAAGGGTTATGACATGACCAGTAAATTATTTTTAGATTAAACGGCAAAGTCTAGAGAAATATAAACAGTATCAAGTTGCGACATATTACGCTCTTTCCAAACACTTCTTGTATCATGAACTCTGTACCCCAATTCAGTATTAAAGTTCTTATTGATTCGATAATTAATCCCTGTTTGCGCGCCTAAAATAAGATCATCTTTGCTCGATTCTGCAATTTGTATTCCTGAGCTGGCTCCAATAAAGAAACGCCAATTCTTACTATTAGTTAGCGGTATAAAGTAATCATAAGAAGCGACAAAATTGTATGCATCCTTTTGAAATTCCAGGTAGCTGTATAGTCTATGATAATCGTTAAAGTTAGCACCGATCCTTACACTTGGATTAAATTCCCAACGATTATTGATACTACTGACACCGTCATTGATACCGACACCAATAAAGGCTTGTGGCTCTGAGGCCTGGGCAGACAGACTGGCAAATAAGCCAAATAATACAGGTGCAAATTTTAATTTCATTTATCCTCCAAATTGTTTCGTGGACAATACATTATTCTCTAAAGGGATGTTGTAGGTTTCTGTAAGATAATGTTAATGCGATGAATTTCAGAACAGTATTTAGATTGTTTAACTACTTGTTATTTCAGGTAACCTTGTAATCGTTCGCTTTTATCGTGTTATCTGGATTGATTCGGTAGTATTAAATATTCGTTTGACCTCAATATAACTTGAGGTTTTATCCTTGCATTATATCAATCTCGTTGGTGACGAAATTACAGAAATTAAAGCAAGGAGAAAACAATGGAACAGTTTATTGATAAAGGGATGTTAGCGTTAGCCAATGTGGTGGAAGTTGACAGTACCGCATGGTTTCAAGGGCATACGGGGGCGGCATTATTGGCAGGTGATGCATTACTTAATGGCGGAGCACTCAACAATGTATCTAAAAAGAGTTTACAAGCAATGTTAGTGCAGTTTACCGATGATAATCAGCATTTAATGAATCCATTATCCAATAGCCCTGAAACAACCGATTATAGTGAAGTTGTAAATGCTATAGCACTTAACGCGCAGCAATTATGTCATTCAGGTCATGGGATCATATATGGTGCATTATTTTTAAATGCTGTCGCTAATAATAACGTTGTTGTTACTCAGCGTATGGTTTCGAATATCGCTAAGCTAATTGTTAATTGTATGGATGATAATTGGGGACGTTATTACGGTTTAGCTGATTATCGTCAATATCAGCCATCCAGTTTATTAAATAAAGGTGAGATAGATATTCAGCAACATTGTGTTATTGCCGTTGAGCGAAGTACACAAGATATTTACCATAATAATGATGAGCATTTTTTCGCTGGCGATAAACTTCATGGTATTACTCATGCCCATGCAATATCTTTACTCGATAAACTGGGCCATAAAAAATTAGCGCAACAAGCGGCACAACAATCGCTTATTCAGTTAGAGCTTAATGATCGCAAACCCGAGTCAGGACTAAAAAAGGTAATACCCCAACATTTTGACTTATCAGATCCAAATATTTGGGGACATGACTTTAATGAGCACAAAATTAAGCTGGTACACAGTTATGTGGAATTATCGGCACAGAGTCATCAACCATTAGCGAAATTAGATAATTTATGGGGGGCAGTGGTGTAGCTTCATTGCTTTTACTTACACATTCCCCAACCACAATGTATTGGCGCAAATCTTGTTCAGAGCTATGATGTAATGCTTACGGATTAAAGAAAGGGATTGATTATGTTGTGGTTTTTAATGATTACGTTACCACTGATTTTGGTGGTAGCGCATGTGGTGTTACTGGCTACTAATCTTTATTCTTCAGTAAAACCTGCCTTGATTATTCCTGCCATTATTGTGGTGTACTGTGGGTATTCCATCATCAGTGTGTCCGATCGTGATGCATTACCTGCCATTGTGTTAGCGGCATATTATTTAGCGTTAACCATGTTTACACTGCGACGTACTTACCGTTGGTATCATCAATTGAGTTGAAAATACGACGTAGTAAAGTTGTTACTGTTATGATAATTATCACTTAAATATTTTTTTCTCTATGTTAACTTGCTTGCTCTATTTTGCTTGTAAATCTAAGGATGGAAGTTGACATGATTAAAATGAAGCACTTTTTGTTATTATTGGTAACGTTCTTTATTACTGGCTGTGTAAGTCCTATTCCCTTACATGAACAAGCGCCAGATACTAACTATAACGTTACGAAGAAAGTATTAATTTCTGTCAATGACCAACGTGAGCGAGTAAAAGAAGGCAAGCCAGAAGATTTTGTTGGTGTAGCTCATGCGACTTTTGGGATTCCCGTGGATTGGCATGTATCTCAAGTTTTAGCGACTGAAGAAGGCGATAAAGAAAAAACATTAGCAGATTTTCTTGAGCATCGAATTTTACATGGCTTACAAAAACAGGGTTGGAATGTTGAAGCTGTTAAGGTTCCTTCGGGTGCAAGTGATAGTGATATCATGGTGTTATTAGCTGATAATCAAGCAGATAAACTAATGCAATTAAACATTAATGAATGGTTTTTCAGTATTAATTTAAACTGGGTGTCTGCTTTTAATTTTGATACTGATACGTTAGTTAAAATTTATGAAGTAAATGATGGGCAGATCTTAGAAAAACAAATTGCAGGGCGTGATGTAATTGAAGAAAAAAGTGATGAGTCACCACAGAATAATGTACTTCGAGCCTACCGAGAGCAATTAGTTGAAATCTTCAGTGATCCTGAAGTGAAAAGTAAATTAACGGATTAATTTGCGAGTTAGATAGTTATGAAAAAGCACTGTTATCAGTGCTTTTTCTCTATTAACAGCATGTCGAACTATTCTCATTCTTTGAAACCTGTCACTTTAGTCATTGTATCCCTGTGTTACGTTCGGTGAGCGCAAATTGTGCTGACGATAAATACAAGATGGATGTAAAGATGACTGAGAAGAACCAACAACCACTTAATGACGCTTTGTTCTCTAACTTTATTCAAGGTTACTGGCGAATGGCTGAGTGGGGAATGACGGCGCAGCAGCGATTATCATTTATCAAGCAACATGTAGCACTTGGTGTAACGTCTGTTGATCATGCGCCTGTTTATGGTGCCTCAGCGTGTGAATCTTTATTTGGTGAAGCATTACAATTACAGCCAAGTATTCGTGATGAATTAACGATTATTTCTAAATGCGGCATCGTTGGCGGTAAAGAGGTCAACGGTACGTCGCAAGTGGCGTATTACGATAGCCGAGCAAGCCATATTCTTGCTTCAGTCGAGGGGTCTTTACAGCGTTTAGGTATCGAGCAACTGGATATATTGCTGATTCACCGTCCTGATCTATTAATGGATGCTGATGAGATCAATAGCGCTTTTGAGCAACTGCATCAGACGGGAAAAGTAAAACATTTTGGGGTGTCGAATTTCTCAAAAGATGAATTTTCATTGTTGCAATCTCGGGTAGAGTTTCCACTGATCACTAATCAAATTGAAATTAATCCATTACATACTGATGCGATTGAAGACGGTACATTAGCGCAGCTACAGCAGCATAGAGTACGACCAATGGCGTGGTCTTGCTTAGCTGGGGGTGATATTTATAACAGGACTTCAGAACAGGCTCATCGAGTACGTGAAACATTAAATGTATTAAAGCAAGAGCTCAATGCTGATTCTATTGATCAGGTGATTTATGCTTGGTTAATGCGTCTGCCTACACGTCCTGCTTTGCTATTGGGCACGGGTAAAATTGAGCGAGTGAAAACGGCAGTTGCTGCCGAGCAGTTACAATTAACTCATGAACAATGGTATCGCTTGTTAGAAGCGTCTAAAGGGCATGGTGTGGCGTAACCGTGTTATAAACAGAGAATAAAAAAGACCTCAATTGAGGTCTTTTTAAATAGTAACGTTATGCTTTAGGCTGGGTTATGAGAGTGATCTTCACCACCCGCACCTTTTAGCCACTCGTACAGATGGATGCGTAAGTCACCTAACTGATCAGGGCCAATAATCGCGAGGCCTAAATCTTGTGCTCGAACTAAATCGTGATGACGTAGGGGACGGAAACTGACAAGCATCGCACGTGCTTGTAAGCCACCTAATAAGTCACGTAGTGATTCTAGTTTGTAGAGTGTATCGTCACCATCATCACGCATACCTTTCGTCTTACATTCAATGATATGTAGCTTATTATTAACGATAGTTGCAACATCCAATTCATTACGTACCTCACGCTCACCAATTTTACGGTAAACCTGCACACCTAATGAGTGATCTTGAATTGTAGGCAGTTCATTTTGAATAGCGCGAACGGTGCTATGAACAAGGTTTTCTAACCATTCCCCATTTGCAAAACGGCGAGCTTCTTCGTGTTTAAAGGTTAAAACACCGTCATGGTACGTTGCTAAACCTGTTTCTTCTAAGTCTGATAGCAATGTGCCTAGCTCTTTGTAGCCTTGCTGTTTATCACTCAGCTCAACATGAAGAACTTGTTCTTTACGGCACGTGGTCGCGAGGTAATTCAAGGTTGCGAGGCCTGGACCTAATTCAAGTGCAGAACTTGCCCAGCGTTGACCTAACTCCCAAAGCTGATCGTTAAGTGATTCAGGCATAGGATTATCAGAAAGCTCGCAACGGGCACCGAAAATAGTTAAATAGTCGGTAATTTGGATCCGGTCTTGAACCTGTTGTTGCTCACGGTCAGCTGGGAACAACCAGCACATTTCATCACTGTAAGGTTCGATAACATAAATTGGCCAGTGATAAGAGCGGAAAACTTCGTAAGCAGAAAGAAGACGGTGACGTAAACCACAACTTGCGTTAAACCAAACTTCGCAGCCTGTTGCTTTAATATCTTCAGCGAGTTGATGAATCTCGCTTCTAATCAGCGTGATATTAATGCTGTCAGGGATCACAAAAAAATCAACATCTATGTTACGTGGCGTCAAAATAGACGCTAGGCGGTCATACTGTTCTCGCTGAAGCTCAGTACCAATAAATATCATTTTTGTAGCCGGAACGGCTTCATCTAGCAAAGGGGTGATCAAACGGACAGGGTCCTGATCGATAATACCAACATGAATAATCATAATAATCCTTAATGCGCCAAATTTGTTATGGGGCATATTATGTCTGCGCATTAATTAATAAGAAGTGAATCAAAGAGTGTACGCAACACTTATTATTAAGATATATGAGGATATTTAGGGTGAAATTCAAGGTGAAAATGGTGAGGGATTTTATATTTCACTATTAGATAGACATAAATGAGAGGTGTATTTTCATTATTGATAGTTAACAGACAAATACTTTTAAAATGATGATAGCGTCACCAAAATAGGTAACGCTACTAAACAGGGGGGGGAATTAGTGTGTTACAGGTGTTGGAAGTTGGGATGCTAATAGCCAAATGGCTAAAACAAAGAAGATCAAACCCATAAATTTATGCTGATTTGCACGGAATTTTTCACTTTTCAACAGTGATTTACCAAACGTGCCAACAGTGGTGACCAAGAATAAATTAAACAGTAAACCTAATACATTTAGTAACAAACCAAGCACTAACATTTGTTGGCCAGATGTTGCAGCAACGTGAGTCGAAACAAATTGAGGCAAGAATAGAACAAAGAAAATAAGTGCTTTTGGGTTAAGTAAATTAGTGAACACGGCACGACGGTATAGCGTTGCTGCCATTTTATTACTTTTAGTGAGCTCTTCCGGCGCATCGGCAGGTTGTGTTCGCATGCAGTCCCATCCCATCTTTAATAGATAAGCGCCACCAAGTAAGCGAAGAATTTGCAATGCTATAGGGTTAACGGCAATTAAGGCTGAGACACCTAAAGCTGCCAAAATAGTTAATAAAATACCCGATGTAGCATTACCTAAACTTGCAAAAATACCCACCTTGCGACCGTAACTGAGGCTTGAACTGGCAATCAGTAACATATCTGGCCCTGGAATTAATAATAAAGCGATAACAGCAGTGAGGTAGAGAGGTAATACATTTAAATCAATCATGGTTCTTTAACTAAATAGAGCAAGAGAGGATGTGTATTTTACCTACTGAGTAATATTAAATCATTCATTTTGTATCTTTATTGGTTTATATCTCTGTAATGTTATTACTTTGTGATTGTTATGTTCTGTACTTTGTAGTTTGTTTTAATGCTTTGTTTCTTGGGGCAAGGTGAAAAATATACAACATTCTTATATTTAAGACGCCCAGACGTGCCGAAATTTATACCGTTGATTAATACTTAAGGCATCCTTTTTACTGAGGGGAAGGAGCTGTGTTTAAGATTTATGTGGATCAAGCCATTGTCGTTGAACAAGTAAAAGGGCAGGTGTTTGTTCTTATGCCGGTAGGGGAATATTTTCCTGTTAAGGTAGGTGATGATCTTGCGATAGGAACAACGTTACTTTTTACTGATCGTAGTGAAGTGTTAGTGCATGTCGATGGTACGAATATATGGCTTAATCAACATTGTAAGGCATGCCTTTCTAATAATAAATTGGTTCATTTGCCCTTACCTGAATTGGATTTAGAGCCCAGTATTGCAGCTTTACAAGCAGCAATATTATCAGGTGAAGATCCGACTAAAATTCAAAAAGCAACAGCGGCTGGTATTACAACGGCTGGTATTAAGGATATTAGTTCATCAATTACTGATGGCTTAGTTATTCTTTATGACAATGACCAATTACTTGCAACCGCGGGTTTTAACACTGCATATAATCCAGAAATTAGACGACAAGACGATATCTCGCTTCCTATTTTATCGCCAGACGGTGGTGAATTTTATAATGATGTTTACTTTGTTGAAGGCGATCTGGTTCCTATTACTTATCCCGTTTCTGCTAGTGGTAGCGTTTCAGTTGAAGCTGCCACACTGCCACTTGATAGCAACACGGTAGCCTTCGATAGTTTACAAATTGATAGTTTACTCGCCACGATGAATCGTGAATTATCATCTAACGATCGCCCCATTATTTTTAGTTACGATATTGAAACGAATCAAATCATTGGTCGAAGTGATAAAGGCATTAGCCGTAGCGATGAAAGCATTGTTTTAACCATTGGCTTAAGTGCTGAATTATTCAATGGTCGAGATGCTAATGTGATAATGACAGTGACACAGTTTCTTCCTTTAGATCATTTTGCAGGGGAATCTAACCGTGCACCGATTGTGATTAACGGAGAACAAATCCGCCTATCGCTTCCTGTTCAAATTGCAGATACCAACGGTAATCTAACCCAAACCCCAATTAATTTTTTAGCTGTGATAGAAGATGGAAAAATTCCTGGTTTAGGCATTGATAACGGCACTGAATTTACAGAACAAGATAGTGATATTAATACGCCACAAAGTGTTACTGGTGATATTCCTGTTTTTATCGGAAGTGATGAAATTGGTGTAATGACATTCGCCGAGCAGCAACCGTCATTGATTGGACTATTAAGTAATGACGTAGCAACAAGCTTTGCAGTACTAGGGAATAAAATCACAGTAATCAGAGTTGATGATCAGTCACCGGTTTTAGCAATAGAAGTCAGTACTAATGGTCAATATCGTGTGACTCAATATCAAGCACTCAATCAAGATAACTCGCTAGATCAAACACAATTATCCTTATTATTAACGACGACGGATCGAGATGGTGATATCAGTAATGAGGGTGAATTAGTCATTAAGATTAATGATGGTGTTGATCCTGTTTTAGGCATTGATAGCGGTACTACGATCATTGAACAAGACAAAGATATTGCTACGCCCCAAACCGTTTTAGGCAGCATTCCTATCAACGTGGGAAGTGATCAAATCAAGGCAATGTTTTTTGAACCTCAACAGCCTACCCTTGATGGGTTATTGAGTAATAGTAAACCGACTGTCTATCGCATTGAAGGTAATAAAATCATCTTGCAGTTGGCAGATGCACCACAGACTGAAGTATTAACGATTGAGATTAATACGTCTGGCGAGTATAGCGTTACCCAGTATCAGGCACTAAACCAACCTGTTAAAACGAATATAGATAAACTGACTTTAGGCGTTATTGCGATTGATACCGATGGCGATAAAAGTAATGTCGGTGAATTAAATATTACCATTGTTGATGGCCCAGATCCCATTTTAGGTAAGGATATTGCTACTAGTTTTATTGAAACCATGTCACTACAAACCTTTACCGGACAAATTACGGTCGATGTGGGTAGTGATGATATTGCTAGTGCAACTTTCAACGTCGAACAAGCCACACTGAACGGTCTAACCAGCAATGGACAAGCAACGAATTATAGTACTGTTGGTAACAAGTTGGAGTTGTTTGTTCCTGCGCAAGGATCATCACCAAAACAACCCGTATTAACAGTGGTATTAGAAAATGATGGTCGTTACACAATAGAACAAAGCCAACCACTAGATCAGAATTTTACGACTAATGTAAATAATCTCGCTCTTGCTGTTATGGTCACGGATGCTGATGGTGATAACAGTAACGTAGGACAACTCATTATTAATATCACTGATGGTGAAAACCCAACAGGCGCGGGCATTACAGCACAAGTAAGTTTAACTGAAGGGGATCTGTCTCCTAAAAATATCGCTGATGCCTACCCTGTTGATGCTTCAAGCTCGTTTACTATCCCTGCGGTGAATGATGATTTGGTTGCGTCAAGTTTGAATATATCATCAAGTGTACAAACAGAATTAATCAGTGAGTTAGAGCAGCTCACGGCGACTGGATTAGCCCTACGTTTTACTCTTACAACCAGTAGCGTTGGCCTTGTTACCCTTATAGGGAAAGACAGTACTAATGCGGATGTGTTAATTGTTACTTTTTCACCAACTCAAGACAGCCATAACGTTACTGTCACTATGGATGTCGAGCAGTTAAAGCCGTTAGATCATGATCCAACGGTGTATTCAGGGGGAGAGTATGTCTCTCTTACAAGTAACGGGATAAATATTCGCTTACCACTAGAAATGCATGATAGCGATTTTGATCCTTTAGTCGAACCTGTGAATGCGTTAGTGATATTAGAAGACGGTAAAGCCCCCGTTATCGAAAGCCAAATCAAAACATGGACGGAAGCTTTCTCAGGTACCGTGGCAGAGCCACAATCTATTTCGGGGCAATTAGAGTTTGATGTAAATAGTGATGTGATCAAACAGGTTGTCATTGGTGATATTACAACAGCTTTTGCTGGCTTAACCAGTGATAGTATCGCGCTTGATGCGAAATTTGATGATGGCAAATCCAATCAAATAATGGTGTTTTTAACTGGCACGACAACCCCAGTTTTATCGCTGTCTATAGCCACTGACGGGTACTATAACATCACGCAATATTTACCGATTGATCAACCTGTCACACCTAATACCAATACGATTAGTCTGCCATTTCATGTGGTGGATTTTGATAACGACAGCAGCAATGATGCAACGTTAACTTTAGTGATTACCGATGGTCAAAATCCGACTGGTACGAATATTACTCTTGAAACGGTTGAAGGAGATCTCGCTTTACCTATCCGTGAACCGTCAACTTCGTTATACCCGGTTGAAAGTGAAAAAACCTTATCAATCATTGCGGCAAATGACAGTTTAGTTGCGACGTCATTGGTGATATTACCCGATGTATTAACGGCATTAATCACGGAGTTATCGAGTTTAACGTCATCTGACCAAGCACTAGAAATCAGCCACATCGCAGATCCTATCACTGCGGCGCAAACCATCACCGCAATAGATTCAGTTACTAAGCAAGATGTTTTTATCATCACCCTGACGCCAGCACAAATGGGGCGTGATGTTGATGTGAAAATAGCATGGCAGCAATTACTGCCGCTTGATCATCAAATTGATAGTGGTGGAACATACGTCTTACTCAATAATGATAAGCTTGCTATCGACATCCCATTGATGATGAATGACGGGGATGACGATCCGTTTTCTCAACCCGCCATCGTCACTATCAGCGTTGAAGATGGTGCCGATCCGCTATTTGAAATCGATACTGGAACAACGATAACCGATCCTAAAAAAGGCGCGGTAGCAACAGTGGCAGAAGGTGAAATAGGCTTAGAACTCGGTAGTGATGAGATTAAAACACTCACTTTTGATAGTACGCAAACAGGATTAATCGGTTGGTTAAGTAATAGCGCACCTACCTACGTGGAAGTGCTCGGTAATGAGCTAAATATACGTTTATCTAGCGATGATTCAGTGGTACTGAATGTTGTTATTGAGCTTGATGGTAAATATACCGTCACTCAGCATTTACCTTTAAATCAACCCATCGTATCAAACGAAGATCGCTTAACGTTAGCCGTTACCGCGCAAGATTATGATGGTGATAAAGCGCAAGGTGAGTTGCTTATTATCGTTAAAGACGGTGTTGATCCTGTGTTAGGCACAGATACCGGCACTGATTATACCGAGATCATGACAACCCAAATAGAGCAGGGGCACATTCCTGTTGATGTCGGCAGTGATGATATTGCTAATGCTTATTTTGCTATTGAACAACCTAGCTTGGCTGGCTTAACCAGTAATGCCGAAGCAACAGACTATCGCTTTAACGGAAATGTTTTACAGCTTTATGTTCCGGCTATTGGCAGTACACCTGAGCAAAATGTATTAACCATAACCTTGGATATAAATGGAAGTTATACCGTCGAGCAAAATAGACCTTTAGATCAGAACTTTACAACCAACGTTAATAATCTCGCTCTTGACGTTTTTGTCGTCGATAAAGATGGTGACGACAGTAATATTGGCCAGCTGATTGTCGATATTAATGATGGTGAGAACCCTACTGGTCAAGGTGTCATTGCAGAACTCGATATTATCGAGGGAGATTTAAACCCACCTGTGGGTGGGCAAGGTTATCCTGTTTCATCATCAAGTAATTTTGTTGTTACTGCTGTTAATGATGCTTTGGTTGCTAGTAGTTTAAATTTAACTGATGCCGTGTTTTTTAAATTAGGGGCAGAGCTGCTCAAGCTTACGACAGGTGGAAAAGGCGTTAGATTTGATATCACTAATGCACTGAGTGGTTTAATGACTTTAGAAGTAAAAGAAGCATCAAATAGCGCTGAGGTATTTGAGTTAGTGCTCACACCGATTCAACAAGATGATGATGTCAAAGTAGAAATGACCTTAACTCAATTTCAACCTTTAGATCATGATCCTTCTCATTTTGTCAGTGGAGAATATATTTCATTAGATGACGGAAAAATTGACATTACCATTCCGATCATTATGCATGATACTGACTTTGATCAATTAGTGGATCCTGTTGAGGTAAAGCTGGTTTTTGAAGATGGTGTTATCCCTATTATTAATGAGCAATCCATAACATGGACTGAAGGGTTTGATGGTGCTATTACAGCGCCTCAAGAGGTAACGGGAAGTTTAGTCTATGGCAGTCATAGTGATGAAATAAAACAGGTTCAGTTTATCGAACCAAGTCAGGCGTTTACAGGGATAACCAGTAATGGCACAGCATTAGAAGTGGTATTTGATCCGTCCATACCGAATCAATTTGATGTTCAGTTAGCAGGAACATCAACCCAAGTGTTAAGTATCGCTATAGATCCTGATGGGCAATATACGATTCAGCAATATTTGCCGATTGATCAGCCGCTATTGCCGAATCAAAATGTGGTGAATCTTGATGTTCAATTGATGGATTTTGATGGTGATAAAAGTAATGTTGCGAATCTGCAATTAATCATCAAAGATGGGCTCGATCCTAATGGAATTAATGCTGAATTTAACGTGGTTGAAGGTGACTTAGTCCCACCGACTATTGGGCCATCAACATCGGGAAACCCTGTTACTACAAGCAATACCACAATCATTCCTGCAACTAACGATATATTACTGGCCGATAGTGTATTACTGAGTAGTGACAATATCACGGCAATCAAAACGGCGTTAGAGCAAGTCACATCACAAGGTGATAATACACTTGCTACTATTATCCAAGATCCCACCAGCAAGATCATTTCAATTACGCTTAGTAAAGATAATCTTGCCAAAGACACCGTTTTTGAGCTGACTATTACACCGAGTCAAAATGGCCGAAATGTTGAATTACAATCGCAATTAGTTGAATCATTACCCATTGATCACCTTAACGGAGTACTGACAGCAGGGATAGTTACGATGACCCAAGCTAATTTAGCGATGGGAATTCCGCTCCAGATGCATGATGCTGATGATGATCCATTATTAAATCCTGCAATATTTACCGTGAATATTGCAGACGGTGATTTACCCAGTTTTGGTATTGATGCTGGAACTGAATTTACTGAAATTGATAGCGATAGCGGAAAAATAGCAACCAACATTGGTAGTGATGAGATCATCCACATTGATTTAACAGCGCTTCAGCCAAATTTAACCCACTTAACCAGTAATGGTTACGCAACGGAATATAGCGTAGTCGGCAATACGGTTACTGTGGTAAGGCAAGATGATCCTACGCTTGAAGTATTAACTATTGAATTACTACAAAGTGGTGATTACAACGTCGTGCAATCACAGCCGTTGGATCAGTCTGACACCACCAATAAATTAGCGATTACCTTAGCTGTCACTGCAACCGATCAAGATTTAGATATAAGTCCAACCGATGGTGAAATTAATATCACTATTATTGATGGACTCGATCCTACGGGGAATTTTACCGGCATAACTGATTTAGATGTGATTGAAGGTGATATTAGTGCACCGACAGGTTCGCTTACTGGCTATCCAGTTTCTGATTCGACAACCTTTACATTAACCGCAGGTGTTGATCGTCTAGATCCCGATAAAGTTGGTTTTAGTGCTAATTATCTTACTGATTTACTCGCAGAGTTACGTGCAGAAATCACAGCATTGGGGGGGCAGACACTCGATTATAATTTTGATCCTAGTACCCATGTTTTAACGGCTTCGTATAACAGCCAGACTTATTTCACACTAACCTTATCAGCCGTTAATGTCTTGAATTCTAAAGATGCTGATGTGACGGTAACGTATGAGCAATTCTTACCACTTGATCACAATAGTGGAGGAAATAGTAGTGGCTATATCAATGTTTCAGGTGCTCTCATTAGTATTGATCTCGAAGTCCAAATCCAAGATACCGATGGTGATTATTTAGAAACCCCAGTGGCCGTTATGCTTAATATCAGTGATGGGTTTGATCCGGTAATTATTAATACACAAGATATCACTGTTGAAGAAAGTGATATTCGTGCCGATGGCCCTCATCATCAAGGCTCAACACCTGATGAAGATGGGGACCGCGCGACGGGAACATTAACGATTGATGAAGGCAGTGATTTAGTTCATCAGTACCGTTTAGATACCACGCAATTTACCACTTTAAATTCAACCTTAACAAGCCAAGGACAGGCGGTTACCTTATTTGAGCATTCTGTCGGAACGTACTCAGCATTTGCTGATTCTCGTACGATTTTTACTGTGGCATTTACGGCGGCGGGTGAATATACCGTAAACCTCTTTGGTGCAATTGATCACCCCGATCCCGGTAAAGACAGTAAAGATGTTTTTTTACCTGTGATTGCGATTGATGATGATGGTGATGAAAGTACATTTTCAACCATTAAGCTAACCATTGTTGATGATATTGCCGATGGTCGAAATATCATTATTCAAGCTGATGAAGGACAAGCAAATGTCGTTGGAGAGTCGTTACTGACACAAGCATTAGAAGGTGCAGATGGTGCGACTGTAGTGAGTGTTGTTGATCTTGCAGTAGAGCAACCATTAGTGGGTAACGGTTTTACGGTTATTCCAATTCATCAAGGAGGAGATACCATTTCTCCTGGCCAGCTATTAGGCGAGTTATCGATTAAGCCTAATGGTGAGGTTTCTTTCTCGGCAGCCACTGAAATAACACAGACAGATGAGGTACTGGAATATACGTTTAACTATCGGGTCACAGATGGTGATGATGATACAGAATTACGGACGATTACATTACAAATTGATGATCAAGAAGCCAAGATCATTATCGAGCCCGATCCGATTGTCACTTATGAAGATGTAGGACGAGTCGAAGATCCTGATGAAACGATCATTGCTCCACCAAGTGGGGCGCCTGTATCACTTAAAATTGATATTGGTGATGATGATCGCGGTGAGTTTTTACAACAAGTATTGATCACGATTCCGACAGAGGTACACGGTTCATTTTATTTAAACGGTACCGCACTTGCGACCAGTGGAGATGGGTTATCTTACGTTGTGCCTGTCGGCGATTTCACTACGACCGATAATATAGTACACGAGTTAGTGGGACTCACTTTTATTCCCGATGCTGATTTCTCTACGGCAAATGGCAATTTAGTGTTTGAAGTTAAAGCGCAAGTTGGTGTGACTAGTGGTGCTCCATTGCCTGAAGCGATCACGTCGTTTGAAATTATTGTGGAAGGGATTGCTGATATCCCAACATGGGATGATACTCAAACGCAAGTACATTACACCATTGATGAAGATTCAACAGGTGTTGATTTGCAGCTTAAAGCCGATCTTAATGATATCGATGGCTCTGAAACATTATCTTATATTATTACGCTAGAGCCAGATGCTGGTGGCAAGATCAATGGTGAGTTGAAAGGAAATAATCTTGTTGATCTTGGTGGTGATCAATATCAAGTATCAGCGGCAGATGTGGGGAGTTTATCTGTCACACCGACAGCGAATTACAGTGGTGACATAAAACTCACGGCCGTGGCGCAAAGTAAAGAAGACGTGGTTTTTGTGACGGGCAAGCAAACCGCTGATTCTGTTGAGCGTGAAATCATTATTAATGTTGAACCTGTTGCTGATGAAACCACATTAAAAGTTACCCGAATTAGTTCTGATGAAGATGTGTTAATTAATCTAAGCGATCACGTGACGTTAACAGAAACTGTAGATAAGGACGGCTCAGAAATAGAATGTGTTCGTTTTTCTAATTTACCCGTGGGGGCACAAATACTACTCAATGGCGCTGTTGTAGTTGAAAGCCCGTCAGGCTCCGGTGTGTATGAGGTTAACTATGCAGATATTGCTAATGTTCAGCTAAAACCAACACCTGAAAGCAATGTTGATTTTGAAATTACAGTGCAAGGTGTTGTGAAAGATAGCGCGAGTTTTACCAATAGCAGTAATGTCGTGGTTAACGCTAATGATGAATATGTCACGGCAACGCAACAGCTTGAAGTAAGCTTAAAAGGCGTGGCTGACGTACCGATATTTGATATCGATATTGATAGTAATGGTAATGGTGTGTTAGATGTCGGTGAGTGGGCTTATATCAACAACGATCCGACACAAGGTATTGAAACCTTAATAGATGAAGACAGTTCAGTCATTTCTGGAATCAGTATTATTAGTGGTGAAACGCCTTTAAAGCAATTAGATGATAACTCTGAAACGTTAAGTGTAGTGTTATCGGGTATTCCCGCAGGGGTCACATTAAAAGACGCTGAAGGTAATGATCAAAGTTTAGTGTTTACTGGTTATGATACTGAAGGTAAGCCTGTTTATGAGATTGAACTTTCGTCATTAAAAAATATTGAAATAATACCACCATTAAACAGCACTCAAGATATTGAACTAGAAGCTAAAATATTAGTCACTGAAAATGATGGCGATGTACATAGTTTTGATCGAAAAATTCTGATCAATATTCAGCCAGTTATTGATGCAGATAATTACACCTTAGTCAGTGATAACAATATATTAGAAGATCAAAATAATACGGTGCAATGGCGACCAACTGCAGCACAAGGATTTACTGATAGTAGCGAAACGATTACTCAGATACGTTTTGGTGGTATTCCTTCCGATTACACCTTATTGATTGATGGCACTCCTTTAACATTGGTCGCTGGAGAGATCACATTAACGGATAGTCAACGTGATGAGTTACTTGCTGGTAAACCATTACAACTTCGCGCGCCTCAAAATTCTGATCGTGATTTAACCTTTCAATCTTATTTAACGGTAGCGCAGACGGATAGTGATGGTGAAAATACTGCGATTAAAGAAATCACAGGACAGCTCGTTGTTGATATTCAAGCCGTGGTTGAACCTGATGGTATTCTTGCTGTTCGAGATTCAAGTGACGCGGTCTTAACCATGTTAACCAGTACCACTGGTGGCGTGATTGATCTATCAACAGATGCAGCATCGCTTGGACGTGTCTCCTTTACAGGAGAGAATACCCCAGTTGCTATTGATCATAGTGATGAAGTGATACGGCGTATTGTGGTGAAGTTTCCTCAATCAGTAGCAGAGCCTGGTGATTTTGTTGTGATAGGTGGTATCAGTGATGGAGCTGGGGCATGGACAATACCTGAATCGCAACTCGATAACTTGAAAATCACCGCACCAACGGGCTTTAACTCCACTATCGATATTACCATTAGCGCTGAAGTACAAGATTTAGGTGATAACGGGGAAGGTGATGTTAGTGCACTTGTGCCATTTACCACACCCATCACATTAGATTTTACCCCGAATACCAGCATGATCACTGAGCTTGCAGGGGATATTGTTTTCAATCCTGACGTGGTAACTGGCACTGAAGATAATGTTATTAATCTTGGTGACCAAATTGAAGATGATATCGTTATTGGCTCTGTTAATGGCGAACAAAATCATGACTCAGTGACGATTGTAATTAAAGCGGCGGATCTGCCTAGCGGGGTCACCATCTTAGGGACTAATTTTGACTTCATCGATGGTGAATACGTCATGATAGTACCTGTTGATGGGGCAGGAAAAGTTGATGTAAGTGGTATCTCATTAAATCCTGCAACCGACTTCGCGGGTGATTTTCAATTTGATCTTCACATTGTCAACACCGATACCACCAGTGGTAATACTAAAAATCTGATTAAGCCCGTTACAGTTCGTATAGAGCCTGTAGTTGATGTCCCACCTCATGGCGATCCGACGTTATCACTGGAAGTACTGCGCACAGAGAAACTCGGTGATGACGATCAACCGATTACCAATACAGGTAAGCCTGAAGTCATTAAAAATAATCATGCCTATGAAGATGGCTCGGTTATTTTAGGAATATCAGCGTCGTTAAAAGATATCAGTACCTCATTGACATCAGGGCTTGAAAGCCTAAAACAAGTCGAGTTAACCGTCGATGCTAGCCAAGGTTCCTTCATTCAAACAGATGGAACGGCAGTACAAACGATCACCGTTAATAAAACGGAATTGGATAATATTCCATTTCAACCGGTAAAAGATTTTAGCGGTAATGTATCAATATCAGCGGTTGCTACCGTTGAAGATGATGTGACCTATACCTTAACGACACCAGCAACCGCGCAAGCGACAGGTACGTTTACTGCAACAGTCGATTTTGATGTGATCCCAGTCGATGACCCGGTCAAATTTACAGGGGTTGATACCACCATTAAAGGTAATGAAGATCAGGCGGGTGGTATCAGCCTTGGTAGCATCAGTTTTGATGTCGGAGATACTGATGGCTCAGAGCAAATTATTTCAGCCAAGATCACCAACGTACCTGATGGCTTTGTCTTAACAGGGCCTGTAGGTAATTTAGGGAATGGCGAGTGGAGTGTTACGTTACCTGTCGGTATGCAAACAGGCGGTCTTACTGGGGTTAATATTGTACCTGCTGAAAATTACAGTGGTACATTAGCATTGGGAGTGTTGGTCTTTACCAAAGAGGATTTATTGGATGATATTGCACAAAATACCGCAACCATAAATGTTGATATTTTACCTGTAGGCGACAAAATTGATTCTGATGTAACAACCTCTTATACAGGACAAGAAGATCAGCCTATTACACTGACACTCGATTTAGCAGTACGAGATAATACGGATAGTATTGTACCGTCACATTCAAATGCAACAGAAAATGCCCCAGAAAAATTGCATGTAGTCGTCACTGATGTGCCTGATTCCAGCCTTTTTGATGCACCAGTCGGCGGCAGTGCAGAAAAGCAACCTGATGGCTCATGGATTATTATTTCAGGTGGTACAACGTTAGATACTTTGGTGTTTCACCCCGGTGATGCGAACGGTAATTTCACCATGAACTTTGACATGCGCTCATCTGATAATGGTGTGCTTGCGACCAATAGTCTTGCTGTGATTCAAACCCTGTCATTTGATGTAGCTGCCGTTAATGATGCGCCAGTAAATACGTTGCCTGCTGGTATTAGTGCCGAAGAGGATATAGGCGTTATTATTTCGGGGATCAGTGTAAAAGATGTCGATGCAACGGAAGATAATGGCAATATGACAGTTAACTTATCGGTTAATCATGGTGCATTGAATGTATTGAGTACCACAGGGGTCACGGTTGATAACAACAATACATCGGATGTTATGTTAACGGGTAAATTAGATGACCTTAATGCAGCATTAGCGGCTGGAATCCATTATCAAAGCGATCCTAACTTTTACGGCGATGATACGTTAAGTATGTTAACCAACGATAACGGTAATTCAGGCTCGGGAGGGGCTAAAACAGACAGTACCCAAACCAGTATTACTGTTGCGCCCAAACCGGATGTACCGATTATTGAGCTTGATAGGCCGCAAACTTCCTCTATTCATACCGTACTTGGAACCATGCTGCCATTAATTGGCATTATGGCGTCGGTGGTTAACCCCGCACCTAATGAACTTTCAATTGTGGTGAGTGGCTTAAATGATGGCGATCTTGTTGATAGTAATGGCACAATCGTTGGCGATCTAATGGCAGCTGGCACCTATCGTGTGCCAGTTAGCCAATTAGATGATTTGTATCTCACTGGGTTATCAACGGGCAGCACCAGTTTAATTGTTGAAGCAGAATCGACCATCGACAGTAATAGTGTTTTATCAGCAACCTCTATTACACTTAATATCAATGTTGGTGAAGATACAACAACTGAGATTGATGCCAGCATTTCACCTAGTGGTAGCGGTGAATTGATTGTTGATGATGATCAAGACCGAACGCTTATCGGCAGTGATGATGATGATATATTTTATGCTGGTGGCGGTAATGATATTTTAACTGGTAATGCAGGGGATGATTTGTTCATCTGGGAGCTGGATAATATTGATGGCAGTATCGATGTCATCACCGACTTTGCATTAGGTGAAGATAAAATAGACTTAACGGATGTACTGGATGATAGTGCAGGTGATGGGTTAAAACTCGACGATTTATTAGCAGGTATTAGTGCTGACGCTTCAAGTGGCAAACTAGAATTGATGATCACCGCATCTAACAGCAATACGCAAACCATCACCTTAGATAATATTCAAGCTGCCGATCTTGGTTTAGCGAGCTCAGCATCAAGTACTCAATTGGTGACGGAATTGTTTAACCAATCAGGGTTTACCACAAGCTAAAAGATAATCCCGTTTTCCTATTTTAAAAAAGAAAAAGACCACTTAGAGAGTGATCTTTTTTAAATTCAATAACAAATAGACGTCTTATGCTTTATTGCTGTGAAAATGAAAACGCTTATGAAAATATTCTTTTAGGTGTTCTTCCATTTCATGTACTTTTGCATCAATCGCATCACACAAGACTTTATCGTTATTCATGGCATTAATACGATCAGTTACCATTGCTTCAATCGCTTCTTTTTGCGCATCTGTTAGTTCTACTGGGTTTGCATTTGTCATTATTTTTATCCTAGTTATAGCTCGATAGAGCAATAGCAGAAGGGCTAAGTTGCCAAATTTTATTCATAATAGCGATATTGGTCTGGGGTTGGAATAACTGTAATCAGAAATTGCTTATCTGTACATTTCGATTAGTTGTGATTTCAATATCCTCTCAATCTATTATGTGATTTAACTCTCACTATTGGACTTTATTGAAAGCTTGCGCGTAAAATAGCCGTCCTCACATTTAATGCGGTTATACAAGGTACAATTGTTGATGAGCAATGTTGCGAAAACTAAGAATTTTGAGTTATTGGCACCCGGTGGCGATATCGAATCTATTAAAGCTGCCATTGCTGCTGGCGCTGATGCAATTTATTGTGGTTTAGATAGCTTCAACGCTCGAAATCGAGCCACTAACCTTACCTTTGATGTATTAAGTGGCATTATTCGTTTAGCACATCAGAACAATTGTAAGATTTTTCTTACCTTAAATATCGTCGTATTAGATAGTGAAATTCCTGCGGTTATTCGCTTATTGAATAAGTTGGTGAACACCAAGGTTGATGGTGTGATTTTGCAAGATTTAGGCTTGTTCCACATCATTAAAGAATATTTTCCAACTTTAGATGTCCATGCTTCAACTCAAATCAATACCCATAACGATGGTCAAATTCTGTTTTTAAAACAGCTTCAAGCAAGCCGTGTTAACTTATCTCGTGAATTGAACATTCGTGAAATTAAGCATCTGGCTCAATTTGGACATCAACATGATGTCCTTATGGAGGTGTTTGTTCATGGTTCTTACTGTATCGGTTTCTCTGGTTTGTGTTACATCAGCTCAGTGAAAAATGGTAACTCGGGTAACCGTGGGCGTTGTAGTCAACCATGCCGTGATCAATACCAAACCACTGCCGCGGGTAAAGATTTCCCATTGAATATGAAAGATAACTCAGCTTTTTCGAATATGGTTGAGCTGGCTGATGCTGGGGTATATTCACTGAAAGTGGAAGGGCGAATTAAGAAATCACACTACGTGTATACCGTGGTCGATCAATGGCGTCAGCAGATCGATCGTTACTGTGAGCAAAAGCCGTTACTAACTGATACAACGTCACTGTTTACGGTCTTTAACCGCGATTTTTCTAACTCGTATCTCCAAGGTGATATCAATAAGAGCATGTTTATTGATAACCCTCGTGATAACTCTGTGAGTCATTTTACTCAGGTCTATCAAGCAACCACAATTGATGCAGTAAATGGCGTAAAACAGAAATTGTACGATGACAAAACAGCGATTATTAATACCGTTGAAGATGTCACGAAAGCCATGGATGTTAGCTCGCTACCCATGACCATGATTTTTAGCGGTAAAGAGGGTCAATGTTTAACGGTAATAGTGACAACGCCTGATCAAACGATAGAGTTACAATCAGAGTCAGCACTTATTCGTGCACAAAAACACGTATTAACTCATGAGTTATTAGAAAAACGTTTTCAAAGTTTGGCTAATGAAGGTGAGTATCAGATCACCCATGTTGATATTTCAGGATTAGCCGAAAATACGTCAGTTCCTTTTACGGAATTAGCACAATTAAAAGAACAAATTGGTTATCAGTTAAATGGTGAAAAAGCGTTAGTAGCGCCGATTGATACGCCAAAACCACGTAATAGTATCAATCACCGTAAACCAACAGGGATCACGCCAGAGCTGGCGATATTGATTTCTGATCCAAGTGATGTGGTATTAAATCAAGATAATAATGCCGTGCTGTATTATACCATTCCTGAAGGTTTAGCGATGGAATTGGAAAAAACGGTAGCATTATTTGAAGCACATCCTCATCTTGTGCCATGGTTCCCTGCGATCTTAATTGGTGAAAATTACCAAGCGGCAGTGGCGTTTATTGAGCGTGTGAAACCTAATTGTATTGTGACGAATAACAGTGGTATTGCGCATGTGGCTTATCAGCAGGGTATTGATTGGATTGCAGGGCCTTACTTGAACTTAACTAACTCATTTAGCCTACAGTGCATTGCTGATGAATTTAATGCGAAGGGGGCATTCGTTTCTAACGAGATCAATCGTAAGCAAATTAACCCAATGGTATGCCCTGAAAACTTTGAATTACATTACAGTATTTATCATCCATTAATGATGTTAATGAGCCGCCAGTGTTTATTCCATCAAACCGTAGGTTGTAAGAAAAAGCATTTTGATAATAAGTGTCTACGTAAGTGTGATAAGTCAGCGTCTATCTTGAGTTTAAAAGACGCCTCGTTTGTATTGGATAAACAAAGAGGCGCGCATAATGCGCTATATAGCCAGCAAAACTATATGAATTTACAGGCGGTTACAGATTTTCCTGATAAGTTTACTCGCTTTATGATCGATCTCCGTGATATTAAAACGGAAACGGAAGTAAATGCTGATAAAGCAATGTTAGTCTCTTTGTTTAATGCGTATATTCATGGTGATATCAATGCGAGAGCAACATTAGAGCAAACCATTATTGGCACTATTTCTCAGCAATATAAAAAAGGTCTGTGATTCAGATAAATAGGATATTTCATGGTAGATGTAAAAATTGTTGCTTTTGATGATGCGAATAAAGAGAGTATTCGCTTAGTACGTGAGCAGGTGTTTATTAAAGAGCAACAAATTGATCCTGAAATTGAGTTTGATGGCTTAGATACACAAGCGGTGCATGTACTTGTGGTCGATGGTGAACAGCCATTAGGCACGGGGCGCATTCTTGCTGATGGTCATATCGGTCGTATTGCTATCATGAAGGCTGCACGTGGGCAAGGCTTAGGTGTCAAAGTCGTCCAAGCTTTAGTGAACTATGCTAAACAGCAAGGTTATCCCCGAGTAGACTTAGGCGCGCAAACCCATGCTGTCGATTTTTACCGTAAACTGGGTTTCACTCCATACGGTGATGAATTTATGGAAGCCAATATTCCTCATCAGGCAATGGAGCAGAGGTTAAACAATAACTAACGTTATAATGTTTTGTTTAAGAAAATAAAAACGACCTTAATTTAAGGTCGTTTTTTGCATTAAAAGTATTATTCAGCAGATTGCGCTGTAAAGTTTCCAAATTGTACTAAGCCGTAGCCTTTACAGAAAGTACGAAACTCATCCACTAGTTGTAGTGTTTTTATTGCTCCCCATTCTAGCTGAATTGCGTGGTTTCGCCATGAAGCGTTATAAGTAACGATAATACAGTCTTCAACGGTAGTATCGCCCATTTTAAATGATGTTTTATCAATAACCGTTAGCTTTTGATAATCTGACTTATTTGTAATTTTGCCAACTTCGATTTTTGGATCGTTAGTGCTAAGAACTGTACTTGTGTAGATATCAGCACGAGACATACTTACGCCAATTTGTGCTAATGGGTATGAAGACGATGTAGTAAATTCATTTTTGTAAGTGGTAATAATCGGCGCTTCACCCCAGTCACTTAAAACAGTACGTTTATGTGCTAATGGTGAGGTTGTGCGATCTTCCCATGTTGTTGACCAAACAAGTTTTTCATTCGAGAACTCTTCTTCCTTATATTCTCTTCCAGTTTCGTCATAAGATATTTTATACGTGCTGGCAATGCCATTTTCATCCACAGGAGCGGCTAAAGTTACAACACGATTAGGTACTGCATTAGCATAATCATCAATGTTAATAAGATCGCTCTGATCTTGGATTAGGTTACCTTTATCATCAATAACCGTTTTACCGTTAATTTTAATCTCGCCATGAACATCGAGTGAAGCAGCAGAAGCGGCAGTTGATAATCCTGTCAGCAGAGCAATTGCAGAAAGAGGAAAAAGTTTAGTCATTATCAATGTCCTTATTTGATGATTAAATTGCCTTTAATCGTTAAATCCTTGTTTAAAACGTATGTCTCACCATCGGCAAGATCTAGTGTTATGGTTTGATCTTCTTTTATCTCTCCATTTTCAGCTATGTATTTGTCAAAGCCTTCAACTGAAGAGAATGTCTTATCTTTTTCAACTGGGACTTCAACTGGTGTCTCGGTTGGTGTCTCGGTTGGTATAGTGGTTGTGGATTCAGAACTTGAACCGTTACAACCTACGAGCAACAAAGTTGATAAGATGAGAGCGTATTTATCACGCTTACTGAACATGGCGTACCCTTATTAACTTAATGGTCTTGATAAGATAAATGTTAAAGAGTACAAGTAAATATGCGCTATTTACACATTGTTAACTATGTCATAACTTTTAATTTTCATTATTTATAAATTCGACACGTACAAAAAAACATACTGTAAATAATTGTTATTTTTCATTTATTGATGGAGTGCTGAATGTAAATAACTGTAAAGCAACATAGCTCTGACTTACCCTCACAAATATCCTTGTTAATATATAATTCTTTATAGGTATGTTTAGAGGTGCTGGCAATTAAGATAAGCGCCTTGCTTATATTGTTTAATTTCCAGATAAGTAGATGATAATGAAACATAAATACATTCCAGTCATAGTCTTCGCTGCTGTAAGTATTATGCTTATTGGTTGTAACCAAGAGATCCTGTCCGACTCTTCTCCTCATAAACAGCATTCATCGAAGGTCGTTCAAGTAGAGACCCAGCCCGTAACAGCTCGCACGTTGACGGAGCAGGTCATGGGCTATGGGGTAGTGAAAAGCCATAATTCGGTTGCGCTAAAAAGTTTAGAGACGAGTCAAATAACCGCTATCTACTTCAAGGCTGGGGAAGCAGTTAAGAAAGGCCAGCTATTAGTGCAGTTTGATCCTTCGTCGGCTAAAGCAAAAGTTGCACGAGATCAGGCACAACTTAACGCCACTAAACAAACATGGCTACGACAAAAAGAGTTAGTGAACAAAGGTGTCGTTGCGCGAAGTACTTATGATGACAGCGAAAGTGATTATAAACAGGCCTTAGCGCAACTAGAGCAAGATGAATCTCAACTTACAGAGTTGGCAATCAAAGCGCCATTTGATGGTGTGATCAGTCAAACTGATTTTCATGTTGGCGACGTGGTAACTGTGGGTAATCCCCTTGCAACCTTATACACCCCAGATCAATTGTCGATTGAATATCAACTGCCAGCAGCACAAAAACAAGATTACCGTCTTGATCAAACAGTGACGGTTTATTCAGAGCTTACACCTTCTAAATATGCTCACGGCACGGTAAGTTACGTGTCTCCAAATATTGCAATGGGCCTTGTGACTTTAAAAGCGCAGTTACCTGACGCGAAACAGTTTTCACCAGGGCAAAACGTGAAAGTTGTTCAGCAAACACGACAATTACTTCAGCAAGTTACGATTCCCACCTCATCACTTATCACCAATATTCAAGGCGCACAGGTATTTATTGTTGTGAACAATAAAGCCAGATTACGCGATGTTAAAGTCGGTCAGTACTACGACGGTTATGTACAGATTCTGTCTGGGTTAGCGGTAGGAGATCAATTAGTGATTAATGGACAAAACTACCTACGAACTGACCAAAAAGTGGAAGTCACGTCCGCGCAACAGCCAACGACACAATCATCATTACAGTCAGTAACGGCAGGTAAAAAATGAAATTAACGGAGCTGTGTTTACGCCGTCCGGTGTTATGTACTGTATTGTGGTTGATCCCTGTATTCATTGGTCTGATTTTTTGTCAAAAGTTGCCTTGGCGCTATACCCCACAAATTAGCCAATCCAAAATTCAAGTGACCGTCCATGATAGTGCGTTAGCGGCACAAAATATGATGACTGAAGTGTTGATCCCGATTCAAAATGCTATTGCTGGTACAGAGGGAATCAGCCATTTATCAGCGACTGCACGTCAAGGGCGAGGCAATATCATTATCGATGTCGCATCGAGTGTTGATGACAGTGAAATCGATACCTTAGTCAGTGAAATTCATAATGATATTGGTAATATTGAAAACAAGTTACCTGATGATATTTCGCCGAAAGTGACCAAATCAGACGATCAGGGAATGCCTGCGATGTTGATTGGTTTAACACCTGGCCCCCATCAAGCGGAATATGAATTTCACCAGTATGGTATTGATACGCTATTACCACAGTTAGAACAATTACCTGCCGCAGGCGCGGTAAGTGTAGCGCCAAGCTCTAGTCAATCAGTGTTGATCACCCTAAATCCCGATAAAGTGTATTACTATGGTTTGACGCTGAATAATGTGATTAACAAAATCACTGACGTAAACAGCATTACAGCGATCAGCGGAAAAACATCCGGTACAGAAAGCCAGTATCAGTTGGTCTCAACTGGGGCGATTTCAAGTCTTGATGATATTAAAAAGACCATTATTGCGACTTATCAGCAGCAACCTATTCGATTAGATCAAGTGGCAGATATCACGATTGGTACGCCAAGTAGCCAACGTGAAGTGAAACCGCTGGTGGATTTCTCGAAGAAAAATGCCATGTTGTTTGTGTTAAATCCTCAGTACACCGCAACGGCAAACCCACTGGTACTCTCTGAACAAGTTCACGGCTTGTTAGATTCAATGACCTTACCAAGCGGCATGCAAGCGAAAGTCTTGCTGGATAAATCGACCTTTATTATTACCGCACTAGAAGATGTGTATATTGCGATCGGTCTAGCGGTAATACTGGTTGCGGGTGTTATCTGGTTATTCCTTGGTAATTTGCGTATTGCCTTGATTCCAATTGTGACTATTCCTGTCTGTTTATCCTGTTCGTTCATCATTCTTAAATTGGCAGGTTTTAGCATTAACTCTTTGACACTCCTTGCGATGCTATTGGCGGTAGGGCTGGTGGTGGACGACGCTATCGTAGTGGTCGAAAATGTCCACCGTCAATTGCGTTTCCATGATTCCGTATTTAAGGCAACAGCCATTGCGTGTCGCCAAATCGGTTTCGCTATTATTGCTACAACCTTAACTCTGGCTGCGGTTTATATACCGGTAGGTTTAGTCGATGGGATTACTGGACAATTGTTCCAGCAGTTCGCTTTTACTTTAGCGGGAACGGTGATTATTTCTGGTATTGTAGCGCTGACATTATCACCCATGATGTGCAGCAAAATGATGAATCATAAACCTGCAGGGCGTTTTGAAAATGGAGTGAATAAACAATTAGATCGCTTATCTAATGCTTATCATCGAATGTTATCAGTCACCATTGATTGGCGAAAAACGACCTTATTAGTGATGGTCGTTGTTTTGGCTAGTAGCTATTGGCCATTTACCCAAACGCCATCAGAAATGCTACCAGATGAGGATTCAGGGCAAATATTTTTATTTCAGCCCTTGGTGGGAAGTAGCGACGACACCAGTCAGCAAAAAATGATCGATAACATGAATACGCAGCTTAAGCATATTCCTGATATTGCGCATGTTGCGATTCTTGCTAGTACTGATTTTATTCGTGGTTTTGTGACCTTAAAACCGTGGCAAGAACGTGATTTATCAGCACAGAAAATCAGTGAAATGATCAATGCGCGATTAAAAGCGGGTGGCAACCGTGTTTATACCGGCGTTATTCCTGCAATTGAAACAGGTGGTGGTCGTCGTGGTAACAGTGGCGGTATCGATATCAATGTCAGTAGTAGTGTTGATGAGCAAGTGCTGGCAAAAGAGCTGACCGAAGTGACTTATAAAATCCAACAGTCACCGTTATTTTCTAATGCGCGTAGTAATCTTAAATTCGATCAGAACCAATTTAAGATTAATATTAATCGCGTATTAGCTTCACAATATGATGTGCCGCTCCGCAATATTCAGCAAATCCTCAAGTTGGCAATGAGTGGTAAGAGTTTCAGTAATGATATGAGCTATCAAGGAACCAATTATCCGCTGCATGTACAGTTGGAATCCTTGTTTACTCTGACGCCTGATTCATTAAAACAGCTGATGATTGCTAATAAGAAAGGGCAATTAGTGCCGATGTCTGCGTTGATTAGTATAGAGAATGAAGTAGGGCCACGCTCACTTGAGCAATATGACAGGGCGACCTCTGCCTCACTGGCTATTCGATTGGCTGATGGTGTCAGCATGGGCGAGGGCATTGCTGCCTTAAACCGTATGCTGCCAGATATTTTACCCACGAATGCTAATTACACCTATGTGGACGAAGCCAAACAGTACCTTGATGCAAACCAACAAATGCTGTTTGTATTTATCGCTGCATTAATCTTCATCTATATGGTATTGAGTGCGCAATTTGAGAGTGTCGTCGATGCGTTAGTGGTCATGCTATCACTCCCCATTACATTATCAGTGGCGCTATGGGCGTTGTATTTTAGTGATTTCACCTTAAATGTGTATTCACAAATAGGCTTAGTGACACTGATAGGTTTGATTTGTAAGCACGGTATATTAATCACTGAGTTTGCTAATGAATTACAAGCCGAAGGGTTAGCACCGCGAGAAGCGATCCTCAAAGCGACCAAAACCCGTTTGCGTCCAATATTAATGACTTCACTGACAATGATATTAGGCTCGTTACCATTATTGTGGGAATCAGGGCCGGGAGCTAATGCGATGGGCTCACTGGGGATCATTATTATCGCTGGTATGGCACTAGGTATTGTTGATCCATTATTTGTCGTGCCAAGTGTGTATTTGATGGTGCAAAAATTAAAGCGCAAAAAGAACATTAACGCTCACGAATCTTAACGCATCAGTGGTGCGTTAGAGATAAAGAAAAACGCAGCCAAGTTGGCTGCGTTTTGTTTTTATTATCTTGTCACCGAAAATATTTCAGCGTTTAAAGTGAATGGGTTCAATCACTCTTTTTTTGCATTCTCTTTTAAGAAATCAAGTACAAGCTTACGGTCTTTATCGTTTAGACCTGCGCGTGGGAACATACTTGTTGTAATACCTTTCCACTGCTTGTAAGTGAAGTCACTTGGGTGTGGTGCTGCGTGACATAGAGTACAGCTACCGTAGAACAGTTTCTCACCCGGTGATTGCTGTGGACCTTGCTCTGCTGCAACCGCTTTTAAGCGCTTACCTAATTGTAGTGACCAAATATCCACTTGGAATTTAGACTTAACAATTTGCGGTGGCTCATACGCTTTGTTTGGTGTTAGTACATCAGTACATTTCTTGAAGTAAGCCAAACAGGTATTAGCACTGGTTGCCTGTGCTAAACCACTACTTGTTTTACTGCTGGTTAGCATGTTGATAGAGCCGGAGTTACAACGGCCTTTCTCATCAAGCTGTAGCCATGCACCTTCGTGAATGTAAATAACACCTGGCATTGCTTCATCAGTAATGCGTGCACCCGCAAGTAGCGCACCACGGTCGTTGTACACTTCAATCACATCGCCATCTTTCACGCCACGTGCTGCCGCATCATCTTTGTTGATAAGCACAATCTGACGACCATCAACAGACTCGTAGCTATTCACATCAGCGTTAGCCATTTGTGAGTGTAGACGCATCCATGGGTGTGGGCTTAGTACGTGAACCTGATCTTTCTTCGCATTACCTAACCATTCAAATGGGGGCATCCATTGTGGCATGGGTGGACACTCAAAGGCTTTAAACTTCGCAAGTGTTTCACTGTAAAGTTCGATCTTACCACTTGGCGTATGAAGTGGGTTTTTCTCAGGATCGGCGTAGAAATCACCATGACGAACAAAGCTGTTAGCATCAGCAGGTGTTGATAGGTGAGTAATGCCGTTTTGCCAGAATGTTTTGAAGTCATCTGTCGCATCAGAAGCTTCGTAAGAGGCTCTAATGTGTTGGTACATGGTTTTACCGTCAGTAAACTCTTTATGTACGTTAAACATGAAGGCAAGACGAGAGAAGATTTCGTAATCGTCTAGGCTTTCACCTACAGGCTCAACCACTTTACGCATCGCATAAATTTTGTTGTTGCTGTAAGTACCACCAGAAGTGATGTCGTCACGCTCTAGTGTTGTTGTTGTTGGGAGCACGATATCTGAGTATTTCGCCGTTGCACACCACCAAGGGTCTTGACAGATAATGGTGTCAATATTCTCGTTAAGCGCTTGGATTAACTCATTAGTATCTTGCTGGTGCGAAAGAAGGTTGTTACCTGCGTTATAGATCAATTTCGCTTTTGGTAACGTTAGGTTCGCGCCATCACGGGTGTAGGCTTTACCTGGGTTTTTCAACATATCTGAAATCATAACAACCGGACATGTTTTAGTGATTGGGTTACGACCTTGAGATAGACCGATAGGCATACGCTTACCAGACGTTGGCATACCACCGTTACCATAGTGCCAGCTAAAGCCTGTCCCTTCACCCGGCTTACCAATCTTACCTGCAATCGCAGCAAAGTTGATGATAGACCAGTGGATCATTTCACCGTGATCAGCACGTTGTAGTGCCCAACCCGCTGCGATTTGAGTACGTTTAGTTACACAAAGCTCTGCAATTTCAACGATTTTAGCGGCAGGAAGACCAGTGATCTTTTCTGCCCACTCTGGTGTTTTCTCAATACCGTCTTCTTTACCCATTAGGTAATCAAGGTACTTATCAAAACCTACAGTGTACTTATCTAAATAAGCTTGATCGTTCTTACCTGTTTTACATAGGTGGTAAGACATCGCAGTAAATAGCGCAGTATCCGTGTTAGGACGGATATTGATCATTTCACTGTCAAGAGCTTTGTCCGTTTGGGTTTTCTGAGGGTTAATAGAGATAAACTTAATGCCTTTCTCTTTAAACGCTTCCCAGTGCTTTTGCATTGAGTGGTCTGCAACACGGAATTCAACACGGTTTGTTTTCCAAGGATCACAACCAATGAATAGAACAGCTTCTGTATTATCTTCTATGATTTTCCACGCGGTTTGTGGTGAGTACACTTCCATATCACCAATAACGTGAGGAAGAATAACTTCAGATGCACCAGCGGAGTAATCACCCGCACAGATACTTTGACCGCCAATAAGGTTAAAGAAACGACCTTGTAGGGTTTGTGGACGGTTAAGGCCACTGTGAGACCAACCACCGTAAGAAGAACTGAATACCGCTTCATTACCGTGATTTTCGATTGTACGCGCAATACAGAAAGCCGCTAGGGCAATTGCCGTGTCCCAATCAACACGAACAAACGGTTCTTTACCACGTAAATGCGGATTGTGATTGCCTAATGGATCTTCAAGCAGAGACTTACGCACCATAGGGTATTTAATACGTGTGTCAGAATAAGTACGGCTTAACACACCTTTAGTCAACATTTCTGTTGGGAATGGGTCAACGTCGTTCAGTGGTTGAACGCCAATTAACTTACCTTCTTTAACAACCGCTTTAAAAGGACCATAGTGAGATGCAGATGGAATAACTTGCGTGTCAGCCGCAAATACCTTGCCTGCAGGAAAAAGTGTGAGTCCGTTGGCAGCAATCGCGGTTGCTACCGAACCTTTTAAAAAGTTTCGACGTGATAGGGTCATGATTATATTCCGAAGACAGTCCGAGTTATAAAAAATTAAGGCAAAATATGCGCCCAATATTTATTCGGTATTGATGCCTATTTTTTTAATAATTCTTGATAGGCTACACGGAAATGAGAAATATATTATAGGGCCAAATGGAAAGTAAGTTTTCAAAAAAGATCACCTAAGTTTAATATGTTTAATGGTCGATATAAATCCTAGAATATTTAGCGCATTAAGCAAAGGTTAATTGAAAATCATTATCAATAGCGACCTTGTTAAGATGGTATAATAATAATTGTGACAAGCATTAACCTGACAATTAGTTGATTATTAATAGATAAATGTGATTTTGTTTCAATAATTCTTGATTGTGTTACAAATAGTAAAAGACTATTGACAGATAAAAAACATTTAGAGCTCTAAATAATTCAAGTTAATAATCAATCACAAAATCAACGTAATGAATTATATTAATAAAAATTTATTTTTTATTAATAACTCGCATTGCCGTATTCATATTCGACTGCTATTTTTGTACGTAACATTTTCTTTTAACGTCATTTTGACGTTTAATTCATTTTGGAACATCAATGAAGAAGCTCTGGCACTTTCTTATAAAGCCAAGCAGTCGCTATTCCGTTTTAGCAATTGCTGTTGTTTGTGTATTAATTACACTTGCAGGCGTATTTACTTTCCACAAATCGATTGAATTCACTTCTACTAACGAGTTTTGTACTGCTTGTCACTCGATGAAGGAAAACTACAACGAATATAAAACAAGCATTCACTTTAAGAACGCTTATGGTGTTCGTGCACAGTGTCGTGATTGTCATATTCCTGAAAATAACCCAATTGCTTTCATGAAGGCGAAATTGGGCGGTATTGGTGATATCTATAGTGAGTTCATTAGTAAAGATATCGATACACCGAAGAAATTCGAAGAAAATCGTCTACGCATGGCACAGAATGTTTGGAAGATGATGAAAGAGACCAATTCAGCGACGTGTAAGAGCTGTCACTCTTACTCTGCGATGGATCATGCTAAGCAATCACCAGCAGCAGCGGCTGCAATGACAGGCGCTGCAGCGAAAGATATGAACTGTATCGAGTGTCACAAAGGTATTGCTCACCAGTTGCCACATATCAACAACGATTTCCAAGCAACGTTTAAGCAATTAAGCATTAATGCAGCGAAAGCGCCTGAAGCGACAACACTTTACTCTCTAACATCTAAGCAGTTGTTTGTGAAAGATGCAGCTTCTGATGATGCACAAGGTCAATTGTACCCAGCATCAGAAGTGAAAGTTGTTGGCCAAAGCGGTGACATGCTAAAAGTTGAACTAACCGGTTGGGAAATCAAAGGTTCAACAACTGGTATGTTAGTTCAAGATATGGCGAAACAAATCCAAACCGCGTCTATTGATCCTGAACTACAAAAAACACAGAAAGTGTTGAACACACAAACAGCGACTGATGGTCAAGTATGGCAGCAAGTTCAAGTTGAAGCGTGGATGACACAACGTGATATGCTTGCAAGCATCAAGCCTATTTGGGGTTACGGTAAAGAAATCCTAGATGCAAGCTGTAACCAGTGTCACGCAACGCCAGAACCAAAACACCTAACTGCAAACGCATGGGTTGATGGCCTAAAAGCAATGCAACAGTACTACACACTTGATAAGAACGAAGAGCGTGTATTACTTAAATATCTACAAGCTCACGCTAAAGATGCACCAGCAGAATCAGCGGCAGAGCAAGCAACTGAGTAAGATCACTTGCTAAAAAATAGATAGCTTGCGGTAACGCAACACCGAAAGGGAATCTGAGAAATTTCAGGTTCCCTTTTTTAATATATTGATTATTTTCTCTGTTGACCTTGTCTCTTGAGACAATACTTTTATTTTTAGTGTTAAGCCTTTTGTTTCCTCAACAACACTAAATTGAATTTAGTGCCTATAGGGCTTCTTATTAAGCATGTGTACAAACGTTAACGCTGGCTTGAGAGTTGAATAAATAGTAAACATTAAAAAAGGACTGAATGTTTCCACTCAGTCCTTTTTGTGTTTTTCACAATATTAAATACTACGCAGGCACTTCTTGTTTTTTCTCTTTAGGTGCTAGCTGCTCCGCCAGTTTGTGCATTTCAGGGAGCATACGGTGGATCAAGTGAAGTTGCTGTAACACCATACGTACCGAGGTGCAGTCTTCATCACGCCATTGTCCTAAACGCTGATCCAAATCGAGATCTAATGCGGGTGCCTTTTGACATGTGTTACCTGTCAGTTGTGCCGCTAAACATTCTAAGTGGGCGTGAATAATACGGTGCGCTTCAGACACTAACTGATGGGTTTTATCGTCATCGAGCTGTGTTCGGTGTGCACCTAATGCCGAGATATAACTGAGCATGGCATGGTTTAAGGTTAAGAATCGGAAACTTTCATTAGCATCAATTTGGTAACGCTCAGGCTCTGCTAACATATTACTGATCGCCGTATTTAAATGGGCATCAGTATTGTGGGCGTCACGACGGGCGATACGATAGCTTAAACTGTCTTTTTTACCGATTCGGTACTGACCAATAATTTGTGCTAAGTAATCTTTATTGGCATTGATAGCGCCTGACATCGATTTGTGTAATCGCTTAGATTCCCAATCTGGCAAAATAAAGGTAACGGCTAAAACGGCTAATAAACAGCCAATTAAGGTATCGCCTAAACGCGGCAGAATAACAGCATACCCTTCACCTAATTGGTTAAAACAGAATAAGACGAGTAAGGTAATAAATGCCGTTGCCCAGCCGTATTTCACCATTCTAAAGGCAAAGAAAAGCACGCCTGCAGCAACCATCAATACCAGTTGACCTTCTTGTCCTGGGAATAAATAAAGCAGCGGAATACCTGCGAAGATACCTGCCAAAGTGCCAATAACACGTTGGCGTAGTTTTTGGCGAGTCGCACTGTAGTTTGGCTGACAGACAAAAAGGGTGGTCAGCAATATCCAATAACCCCGTTGCAGATCGAGTGCTTGAATACAGCCGTAGCCCACCGTTAACGCTATTGCCATACGTATCGCATGACGAAAAAGTATGGAGTCGGTATTGAACTGGGCGCTGATACGTTTACCTAATTCTTTAAAACCATGCGCTTCGTTATCTGATAACTGAATTTCGTCATTGTCCTCATTATAGGTTGCATCAGGGTTATTGATGTTCATTAACTGACGTTCAACCGTGGCGAGGTTGTTGAATAGGAAATCGAGTTGGATTAACAGCATTTTCCATTCTGGTTTATTTTGGCTATGGAGGTACTGTAATGAATCTTGCAGCTCATTTAAGGCTTTCATGCTTTTTTCATCGTGGGTGTACGATTTCCCCATTGCTAATGCAGTTGAAATATCACGGCAAGCAACGGCTTGAGAACGTAATAAACGTTGGAAACGAAATAGCACATCACTACGGTTAAAGTTGGCTGCTAAATCTTGGTAACGATAATGCGAAGAACTGGCACGTTCATGAATATCTTGTGCCATAAAATAAATTGTTAAGAATCTATCGCCTGTCGTGTTGGGTTGTCCGCGTCTTGCTCGATGTAACAGGGTGGCTTTTGCTGAATTTAGCGCGTTAACGACTCGTGCGTTTTGGCTTGCAGCTTTTAATCGAAGAGGTTGCGGCACTAAGTCGGCAACAGGTTCAAAGAGTTGGCTTTTATGATCTAAATAATCGGCAAACTCGCTAAACACATTAGCAAGGCTGCGTTGTACGGGTTGGTTAGGCCAAAGGATGTGCCATGCTAAGGATAAACAGCCATACCAAAATGCACCGCCTAGTAACAACATCGGCTGGGACCATAAATCGACACTATGATCAGCACCTAGCATGGTGTAAACCGCCAGCAATAATGAAGCAAATGCAATACTTGCGTAGCGTGATCCCATTGCACCTAACATGATGAAACAAAATGTTGACGTGAACAGTCCTAATGCAAAAAAGAGAGGATAAGGGAATAGGACTTCAATCGAAACAGATGCAATTAAAAAACAAAGTAAAGTGAGCGAAAGCGCTTTAATTCTACCGAGAAAATTGTCATCAGTTTCAGCTAGCGCAGCAGCAATAACCCCTAGTACTAACGGTGTCACCTCGCTATTTGAATTGTAATACCAGCAAGGGAGTACGACGCCAACTAACGCAATGAGAACACGAATTGAGTAGTTTATTCTATCGTTCACCCAGTAACGGCGAAAATTTAGATGTAACTTGTTAGTTTGCATATAGATATTAACAATCTTCTGATAAATAATTACAGCGAACGGCTAGAATAACCTTGCCGTAAATTTGATCCAATGGAAGTTCTATAAAGACTTAAATTATTGGGTTATCTAGCTTAGAAATCGGCTTAACGATAACAGAATTTGGTGATAGATACTGCATCGACATCTCATGAAAGAACGTTCGTTTGATAAAAACGAGCAAGTTTTGTTCATTGGTTGAACTTTACTATTGAAGCTGAATCCAAAAATACATTTGTTTGTTCTGCTAGTGGAATTAATAAGTAAATAAATCTTAGAACGCTATGGCATAACAGGAGTTATTGGTACTCTATAGCGATATAAACCCAAGAAACTTGGGTAGACATCCGATCATAGGGTGATTGGACCTTTTCTATTTTAGCTGCACGTTTTTTTACGCGGCTATGTTCAATATTACGCCCATATAAGAATATGGAAAAGTTGGTGAGATAATGCAATTAAGTGCCAGTTGGTTAGCACAATGGTTAGTGCAGGGTGATTATTACAGTATCGCTTTAGATGACAATGCATTGGTTTTAGATAGCCAAGTTGGCTCAGAAGTGATCTCGTTTGACGATTGGGATGGCTCAATTGAAATACATCGTGGTGTGTTATGGGGAGCGTTAGAGCTAACTTCTTCTGATCAGCAATATTGCTGGACTATTCATGGTTTGCCTTGGAGCGAATGTAAGCCGTTTGCCGCTTTTCTTATCCGCACGTATCAAGATTGGGCAAGAAATCGCGTTGATAAATTAGACGCTGTTTTACCTGAAATCTTACAGCGTATTGGCAAATTTTCATCACAGCCGGGCTATTTACGTGGCTCTGAGCATGAATCGTTACATACTTTCCTTCATCAATCGCTTGCTGATACAGATTTAACACCAGAGTTAGCGGCATCATTCCGTCCTCGTAGCTTTGAAAAAATTTCGCCTTGGCTAGAAGAGCATCAAGATTGGGTTGAAGAACACAATAAGACTTGGATTAAACAGCAATCTGAAAAATGGGGCTCATGGTTTGATAGTTTTGAGCGCTCACCATTAAATGATTCTCAACGAGAAGCGGCGTTAATCAACCAAGATCATAACTTAGTACTTGCCGGTGCAGGTACGGGTAAAACCAGTGTTTTAGTGGCTCGTGCAGGTTACTTAATTGCGAGTCAGCAAGCCGTACCTGAAGATATTTTGATGCTGGCATTTGGCCGTAAAGCGGCAGAAGAAATGTCTGAGCGTATGTGTGAGAAAGTCAGTGATCGCGTTAAGGTTGCTACGTTCCATAGCTTGGGCTCGCAAATCATCGCAGAAGTAGAAAAAGAAAAGCCTAATGTCGCCGGTATCGCTATTGATGCGCGTGTTCGTTCAGCATGGATTGCCCGTATGTTGATTGAACAATGGAATAAATCAGCGTCAGCGAGCAAATGGCAACGTCACCTTACGCAATGGCGAGTTCCGGGGTTTAGCAAAGAAAACACGATGGAACAACAGGCTGAAAATGAGCAATTGCAAGCTTGGGTTTGGCGCCATATTGAATTATTAGGTCAATCGACATTGTCGAAAGAAGCGCTAATAGAAGAAATTCAAAATAACAATAACCCAGCGATGCGCCCACGTATGAAGAGCGAATTAGAGTTATTGTGGCCTTGCTATCAAGCTTATCAGCAGTACTTAAAATCAAAGAAACAAATCGACTTTAACAGCATGATTGATGTGGCAACTCAATATGTTAAAGAAGGTAAGTTTGTGTCACCTTGGCGCTTTATTATGGTGGATGAGTACCAAGATATTTCGCCACAACGTTTAGCGCTAATTGAAGCATTATGCGGCCAGAAAATAGAAGGTAAGTCGACACCAACCTTGTTTGCCGTTGGGGATGATTGGCAGGCTATTTACCGCTTTGCGGGGGCTGATGTTAACCTAACGACTGACTTTGAAGGGCGTTTTGGTTCATCTCATATCACTGAGCTATCAACAACGTATCGCTTTAATAGCATGATTGGTGAAGTGGCAAACTTATTTATTCAACAAAACCCAAGCCAAATTAAAAAGCAGTTAACCAGCTTTACGAAACAAAATAAGAAAGCGGTTACCTTGCTTGATAGTGATTTAATGCTGCAAGATTTAACCCGTTTAGCCAAACTTTATGATAATAAAGAAACGAGCGTGATGATCTTGGGTCGTAATAATAAGCAGAAACCAGCTAAGTTTGAGGACTGGAAAGCACAGTGGCCACAACTAAACTTGAAATACATGACATGCCACGCGAGTAAAGGGCGTGAAGCTGATTATGTCTTTATTGTTGATGTTAACAAAGGTATTTTCCCATCTCCAGATCGTGAAACAGGTTTAGCTGCTGTGATGCAACCACGTACTGAAAACTATACTGATGCTGAAGAGCGCCGTTTGTTTTATGTGGCGTTAACACGTGCGCGTAAACATGTATGGGTATGTGCTGGTTCACATAATACATCTTCTTTTATCAATGAGTTAATTGAAGATAAGTACCCTGTAAATAATAAGATTAAACGCATTAAGTAATTATGTAATTGTTAAAAAACCGACCTATTAAAGGTCGGTTTTTTTATTTCTATAAAAGTAAGTTATGGCTTTTATCGTTATTAGCCGACTTTATGAAAACTCACGATATTGTTTGATGGAGCATTGGCATCGATATACTCTTTGACCTGTAATTGCTGCTCATCGGTTAGATATAACCCTAATTTAGTTCGGCGCCATAAGAAGTCTTCGACCGTTTTCACATGTTCATGTGCAATAACATAATCAATTTCTTTTTGGTAAACGCCATCAGCAAATTGAATGCCCATATCGTCAATACAAGTTACGTCTGCCAGCATCTTAAAGCAGTAACTTCCAAATTGTTTTACATAACGAAGTGCTTGTTTATCACTTAGCCATGGGTAACGGTTTTGTAAGCTTTCAGCAAGTTGTTTTCGTGAACAGCTAAAGTTTCCACCTGGTAGGGATTGATTGGCTGTCCATGATTTGCCCATTTGTGGGAAGAAAGGTTCTAGGTGTTTCATCGCCGATTCTGACAGCTTTCGGTAGGTCGTCAATTTGCCACCAAAAATTGAAAGCAAAGGTGCTTGGTCGAGTTCTTGCTCAAGTTCTAATGTGTAATCACGTGTGATTGCTTGTGGTGAATTTGATTCATCATCACATAGCGGGCGAACGCCACTAAACGTCCACACCACATCTTCTCGGTCGAGTTGATCAACAAAGTGTTGGTTTACAATATCAATGAGGTAGTCGATTTCAGTCTCATCAATCGCGACATGACGAGGATCGCCTTTGTATTCCAGATCAGTAGTGCCAATGATTGAAAAGTCATCAAGGTAGGGAATAACAAAAACAATTCGGTTATCTTTGTTCTGAAGAATATAGGCTTGCTCTTCATTATGAATTTTTGGCACGACAATGTGAGAGCCTTTGATCAAACGAATGTTACGAGGCGATGGCGTTTCTAAACCGTTATCAAAAAATTGTTTAACCCAAGGTCCTGCCGCATTAACAAGCGCTTTGGTTCGTCGCTCAAAGCGCTCACCTGTACGTTGATCAACCATGGTAACGCGCCAAATATCCCCTTCTCGTACCGCACTTTCAACTTTGCAGTAGTTAGCAACCTCGCCGCCATTTTCTTCAATAGCCATAATGTTTAATAGCACTAAACGCGCGTCATCAACCCAGCAATCAGAGTACTCAAACCCCACTTTCATTTCTGGTTTAAGTAAACCAGATTGTGCCAGATTAATTTTTTTACTCGCAGGTAAGGTGGTTCGTTTGCCTAAATTATCATAAAGAAATAGACCACTGCGGATCATCCAAGCTGGGCGTAAAAAAGGACGGTGAGGAAGGCGGAATCGCATCGGCTCGGCAACATGAGGCGCTTTTTTTAAGAGCACCTCACGTTCAGCGAGTGCTTCGGAAACAAGGCGAAATTCATAATGTTCAAGGTAGCGTAGACCACCATGGATGAGCTTTGAACTTGCAGATGATGTGGCAGAGGCAAAATCATTTGCTTCGTATAAAGCAACATTTAAGCCTCGACCAGCCGCATCTGCTGCAATACCAGCACCATTAATACCGCCACCGATGACGATGATATCGAGAAGAGGGGTTGCGCTATTGTTTTTAGTGATATCCATAAAACGACCTTAAAAAATGAGCAAACGAACATAAGAGAGCATAATGTAAGCATAACTTAAGTTTCGTTTGTGATCATTTATTGTTTTCGTTTGTTGTTCGTTTTTGCTCGTTTATGTGATTTGTATAAAAAAATGCGCTTTTATATTGAATGAGTTTTGCGATTGTTAGCATGTTTTACTCATTATGGTCATGCTCTGAAACCACCTCAATTTGTAATTGATGTTCATTAATAATTGAAAGAATATTTTCAGGTGGTTGCTGATCGGTAAAGAGTGCATCCACTTGCGAAATACAGCCCAGTTTGACCATCGCATTACGTCCAAATTTAGAGTGATCCACAGCAAGAAATACTCGGCGGCTATTTTCAATAATGGCTTGCTTTACGCGCACTTCATGATAATCAAAATCAAGTAACGAGCCGTCATTATCGATACCACTTATGCCTAAGATGCCGAAATCTAAGCGAAATTGTTGGATGAAATCGAGCGTGGCTTCTCCAATGATACCGCCATCATGATCACGAACTTCACCGCCGGCGAGAATCACTTTAATTTCTGGGTTTGATAACAAAATCGTGGCAGCATTTAAGTTGTTGGTTACAACACGTAGTTGTTTGTGTTGGACACACAACGCACGTGCGACAGCTTCAGGTGTAGTGCCGATATCAATAAACAGCGATGCACCATCAGGGATATGTTTAACAAGACTTGCAGCGATTAAGTCTTTCTCGCTGAAATTAAGTGATTTACGGGTAATGTAAGAGGTATTTTCAGAGCTAAGTGGCGTCGTAGCTCCACCGTGATAGCGACGAATTTTATTAGCGTCGGCGAGTTCGTTCAGATCGCGGCGAATCGTTTGAGGGCTGACGTTAAAACGTTCGACTAACTCTTCTGTACTGACATAGCCTTGTTTTTTCACCAACTCTATAATTTCTTGGTGTCTTGGTATTTGTTTCACTAAAAATTTCCCTGTCTTACTTGGCATTGCCAGATATACATTTAAATATAATGTTATCTATTGTGCTTTAATTTTCCTTTCCATAGAAGTGATTCAATTCTCTTATCTGTATTCAAATAAAAAAGAGCGTTACAAAGAACGCTCTTTTTCTCTTTTATTCGTTTTATGAATAATTAATCTTCGCAATCATGCATTTCTGCCCATGTTTGCGCGCATTTAACTGCGCGTTTCCAACCTTTATAGCGTCGCTCACGCTTATCATCACAAGCGTGGGGACTGAAAGTGCGGTTAATTACGGCTTTATCTTTAAGCTCATCAATATTACTCCAGAATCCGACAGCTAAGCCTGCAAGATAAGCGGCACCTAATGCAGTGACTTCGGTGACTTCTGGGCGCTGAACTTCGGTATCTAATACATCAGACTGGAATTGCATTAGGAAGTTATTGGCTACGGCGCCACCGTCAACTTTCAATGTGGCAAGCTGAATACCTGAATCCGCTTTCATGGCGTCAATAACATCACGGGTTTGATAAGCAATACTTTCAAGCGTCGCACGAATAATATGGTTTGAGTTCACACCTCGGGTTAAGCCAACAATTGTGCCGCGTGCGTAAGCATCCCAATATGGCGCACCTAACCCCGTAAAGGCCGGTACGACATAAACACCGTTTGAAGTATCAACCTTAGTGGCAAAGTACTCGGAGTCTTTGGCATCAGCTAATAGTTTCATTTCATCACGTAGCCATTGAATGGATGCGCCCCCCATAAATACAGCACCTTCAAGTGCGTAGGATGCTTCACCTGATGGGCCACAGGCTAATGTAGTGAGTAGACCATGAGTTGATGATACTTTTTCTTGTCCTGTATTCATTAACAAGAAACAGCCCGTTCCGTAGGTGTTTTTAGCTTGCCCTGGCTCAACACACATCTGACCGTAGAGAGCGGCTTGTTGATCTCCGGCAATACCCGCAATTGGAATACGTGTGCCGCCTTTACCACCAATATTGGTTTTACCGTAGACTTCCGATGAGCGTTTTACTTCTGGCATCATAGAGGCAGGAATACCTAACTCATCGAGCAGCTTTTGATCCCACTCAAGGGTATTGATATTAAATAACATGGTACGAGAGGCGTTGGTGTAATCTGTTACGTGAACGCGGCCTTGAGTCATTTTCCATACTAGCCAAGTATCAACAGTACCAAACAGTAATTTACCAGCCTCAGCATCTTCTCGCGCGCCATCAACATTATCTAAAATCCATTTTACTTTGGTACCAGAGAAATAAGGGTCAAGGACAAGACCTGTATTCTCGCGTACATATTCTTCTAATCCACGTTGCTTTAATTCTTCACAGATCTCTGCGGTACGACGACACTGCCATACAATGGCGTTATAAACTGGCTTACCTGTTTCTTTATTCCAAACAATAGTAGTTTCACGTTGGTTTGTAATACCGATCGCTGCAATTTGATCGCTACGAATACCTGACTGGCCTAATACTTCGACTAAGGTTGAACTTTGGGTGGCATAGATCTCTAGTGGATCATGTTCAACCCAACCCGCTTGAGGATAAATTTGGGTAAATTCTCTTTGTGCGACACTTACGATATTGGCATCGTGGTCAAGAATAACTGCACGAGAGCTTGTTGTGCCTTGGTCTAACGCTACGATGTATTTTGGATCGTTCATGTTTTTGTCCTTTGTTTCAAACTATTATAATTATACTAGGTAGTAGAGGTTAAGCTTGCGTGCGAGCTTCTTCTTCTGTGTTTTTGTCACATTGATTTGGAATTGTACAACCTTGTCCTTGTTGAGGCAGATGCGCTGCAACAACTTTAGGGTATAACCAGCCACCAAAACAGGCGCCAGCAATGGGAGCTAAAATCGGCACAATAAAGTAAGGAATATCAAGGCCACCTGTCAGTGCTTTATCCCAACCGGCGAAATAGGCGAACAACTTAGGGCCAAAATCACGCGCTGGATTCATAGCAAAACCTGTTAATGGACCTAAAGAGCTACCAATTACGGCAATTAAAATTCCGATAAGTAATGGATTTAAAGCACCACGGGATGCGCCATTATTTTCATCACCAAGGGCTAAGATGGCGAACATCAATACTGCTGTGATCACAAACTCGACAGCAAATGCGCCGAAAAATGACAGACTGGCATGTGGGTAAGTCGAGAAGATCCCTGCGGTTGCCAATGCTTCATTACTGCTTCGTACAAATTGATGGGTAATTTCATATTGGGTAAAGAGGTTGCTATATAGGGCATAGATAAGCGCAGCAGAGCAGAAAGCACCAAGAAGTTGACTAATAATGTAAGGTGCGACTTTCTTTTTATCAAAACCGTGAAATGCAGCAAGAGCAATAGTAACGGCTGGGTTAATGTGAGCGCCAGACACGCCTGCAGTACAATATATGGCTATAGTGACACCTAATCCCCAGATAATACTGGCTTCCCATTGACCAAAATCAGCGCCTGTTAATACTAAAGCGGCGACACAGCCGACACCAAAAAAGATTAACAAGCCTGTACCGATAAATTCAGCGATACATTCGCCGAGTAGTGAGGGGGCTTTCGTTATTGTCATTTTAATTATCCTTATTATTCACATCGAATATTATTGTCTGGGAGCACGGCATATCTTCTACAATATTCGACATTTCGAAAACAAAGAAACATTAAAAGTGAGCGTTCGAGCATTAAATGAAAATAAAATGTATTTGTTTTGTTAAATGGCTCATATTTTTTAAACGAATAAATCCATATAAAAATATAAAACGAAAGGTGTTATGCGTATTTATATCTTTTATGAAGGTATGAAGTGGCGAGTATTGATGAGTTGTCGTCATAAAAAAGGACTCATATGAGTCCTTCGTTTTTGTTCTATTTGAAAGCTTAGTTAGGGATTAACATACACAATCACTTTACCGCTATGTTTTTTATTTTGAATATTAGTGAGTGCGTCAGGAAGTTTGGGAAAAGGGACGATTTTTTCTACCATACTTTTAAGCTCACCGTCAGCAACAAGTTCACTGAGTTTATTACCAATATCTGCAAGATGAGCAATATGTTCTGGTGCTCCGTGGGCATAGGTGCCATGTAAAGCCACTTCATGGATACTTAATGCTTTAGTCGTCGCTAATAGCGGCACTTGAGTAAACTGATCGGCGACCATCACAATATGTCCGTTATAACGGATTAGCGCGCTCATAAGGCTACCGGAACGTGCAGAGACACAGTCGATGACACCATGCAGCATTTGATCTTCAGTTAGATTGATTATCTCGAGGGCAATATTTTGCTCTGGCGAGAGTACTGCATCAAGTCCATAGCTTAATAAGCGTTGGTGGTGTTGACGTTCAGCAATCGCATAAACTGTCGCCCCTGCTTTTTTTGCAAGTTGCGCTGCAAATCCACCGACTCCGCCACCGGCTCCTGTAATAGCAATACGTTGGCCTTTCTGGACTTGTAATTTGTCGTGAACGGCTATCCATGCACTATATCCAGCACAGGGTAAAGCGGCGGCGTCAGTGAAAGATAAGGTAATAGGAATACGACTTGCGGCAGAGGCTTTGATGCAGGCATATTCGGCAAATCCACCTGCAGTTCGAGGATCGGCAAAGAAGATGACCCTGTCACCGATTGAAAATTGTTTCACATTCTCGCCTATACTTTCAACCGTTCCCGCAACATCTAATCCGATTATCTGAGGATAATTCCATGTTGCGTAACCCCATTCTGTTAATTTGTAATCCATGGGGTTTAACCCTACAGCCGCGACTTTTATGCAAATTTCGTCTGCGCTAGGAGTAGGCTTATCGGTTTCTTCGAGAGATAGTGCGCTTATTCCATTTGGCTGTTTTAACATCCACGCTTGCATTGGCAACTTCCTCTACTACATATAATCTATTTAACAATATAACGCATTACATGTATTTTCGTCATTTAGTTGAAGCAATTGTGCCAAAACGGAAGGGATTTCAATTAATTGTTACTTTCTCGCAAAGGTGAGGCTAATTGAGCCTTTTACGATGAAGGCAAAAGGCTAAAAGTAACCAAGGATTAATTGATACGCTCTGCTAGGTAAGCATCGTAATCAGGAACTTCAATACTGACTTCTTGATCGAGAAGCGGTGAGGTGATCATGAAGTTTGCGCTAGCACGGTTAGTCGCAACAGGGATATTCCATACTGCTGAAATACGGAGTAACGCTTTTACATCTGGGTCATGAGGAACGGAATTGAGTGGGTCCCAAAAGAAAATCATCATATCGATTTTTCCTTCAGAAATCAGTGCGCCTAATTGTTGGTCTCCTCCCATTGGACCACTGATTAAGCAAGTGATCGGTAAACCTATTTCTTTTGATAAGAGGTGTCCTGTTGTACCTGTAGCGTATAGCTCGTGAGATGCCAGTTTATCTTTATGTTCTTTAACCCAACGAAGTAGATCAACTTTACAGTTATCGTGTGCAACGAGGGCGATATGTTTAGAGGATGCCATTGTGCGGGTTGTTCTGTGCATCATATTTCCTTGCTAAGATGTTCTGATCGTAATGATGAAATAAATAGATATCAGAACCTTATAAATGAGTAAAACACAATAATCTAATTCTTAGCGGTGATACAAATATTATATTTGAGAACAAAATATCCTGCGTCAAAGAACCTAGGACGCAGGACAAAGCATTATTGTTTTACATGGTGGTCTTTAACATAAAAAGAAGGGCGGAACTCAGCGGGTGATAACGACTCTGCAATCACTTTTTTAGGTAAATATTCTGGTGTGAGATTGACAATTGAAGGTGCAATATCGAGTACGACTGGCTTATGTTCAAGATAACGAACAGCTTGGTCGATAGATAGCATGGCTTGTTCCGCCATTTTATCGGTAGGGGCAAATAATATGCGATGACGTCTTAAGCCTCGATAAACACCATGACTGAGGTAAGTTGATACAATTTTTATGTTGTGAATATCGTGAGTACGTAACTCACTTATTGCTACTTCTGCCGCCACAGCGCCACCAACAATGTAGTTAATATCTTCTTTCGATGCGAGGATTTGCTGAATCAAATTTCGTTGTAATTCTTTACTGTTATCGGCCCATAAGGTTGTCACAATTTCTACATCGCTGTTTTTAATCGCGTCTTTAAAACCACGAGATACAGGTTTGGTACCACCTTGGAGTTGAGGGCCTGGTAGCCAAGCGACTTTTACCACACCTGAACCTTTCGGGTGACGTTTAGCCAGGTATTCACCTGCAACTTTACCCATGTCATACCAATTTACGCCTACTTTGGCTTTCACATGTTGGCGAATATCAGGATCGGTAAAATCAATATTGTTCGTCATTAAAAATACAGGCGTATTACCAATAAGTTTAGAGAGTATTCCGTTATAGGCTTCGTCATCTACAGTGCCTAGAATAATCGCATCTGCACCCCATTGATGGCATTTTTGTAGCTGCAATGTTTGCTTATCTAAATTGGGATAACCGCCAGCTTCCATCACTTTTAATGTAATGCCTAATTTTTTTGCTTGTTTAACCATTCCATAATTGATCGATAACCAATATGAATCTTTTAAATGCGGGTAAACTGCACAGATCTTCCATGGCTTAGTAACGGAAGTTAAAAAATTATATTGGACTTCAGTTGCTTTTTTATCTGCCTGAAAAGGAGGTTGATAGGAGATCACTTCTTGTGCAGAAGCTGTTTGGATGGAAAGTAAAAACAAAACAAAACAAAAAATGCGCATTTATACCAACATTATTTTAGGTTTAAAGTCATATCGCTGGCAAAATAGTAGCGCTTTATTTTCTCTTGTGAAATAGCGAGCATACTGAGCAACGACAGATATACGATATTATATACCTAAGTAACCTTGAGATGTTCAATTGAGTGACAACACGCGGCATTAAATGCTTGAAGTCACTTTGGTATATATGGGTTGCAAACATTTTGATGTAGAGATTATTTATGACGTTTACCCTAAAAGGTATCGGAACGAAATTGTTAATAGCCTTTTCAGCAATGGCTAGCTTGATGATTATTGCAGTAATGATTGGTGTCGCAGGTTTTTCATTAGTGGCTAAAACTGAGCGTACGGTAATTAATTCTGCCGTGCCTGCATTAGCAGAAGCGCGTCAGTTATCAGATTTAAGTTCTCGTATTATTTTTAATGCACAAGTATTGGCAAAATCTAAAGCAGAATCTGAACGTATGCGACAAGGGCGTGCGTTAACCATTCATATTGAAGCATTAAATCGAAGCTTGCATTCACTTGAACAATTTTCTTTTGATCAACCGTTAATGGTGAAATTAGAAGAAGATGTAAAGCGCATTGTTGATAATTTAGCATTATTAGGTTTACTAGTAGGGCGTCAGATCGATCTTCAAAGTCAGTTAGATAAGCTAACAACAGAGATGACGAAAGCCACCCATCAAATTGATAATTTATCTCAATCTCAGGTTTCAAATGCCAATACCATTGCAGTGGCTAACGTGTCTCGCATCTATGATTTAGTTGCAGATGGAAATAAACCTGCTGTCTATAAAGCATTAGATAGTCTCGTTGAAGTGGATATGGACTTATCTGAACGTTTATTTGAACTGCGATTTTTATCGTTACAAGTGATCAATATGCTGGATGATTCTAGTCGTATTGTTGATATTAAATCTCTCGTGGCGCTTAAAAAACGCTATAACGACGCGGTAGGTATCATGAGTCAGCGAGTTAAATCCGTAGAAGATCCTAGCCGTTCAGAACAATTAGTTGAGCTAACTACTCAGCTTAATCGTGGCCGTTTGTTGTTTGGGGTTATTGAGCAACTAATTTATGCAAAGCAAGATGTCGAGCGCCTTGATCAACAAAATTTGGTGTTATTCCAGCAGTTAAATAATACCGTTGATGACATTATTGATGTTGCTAATGTGAATACTCAGCAAGCGGTTAAACGTGTTGATCATACTTTAACACTTGCCCGAAATACGTTAATAGTGATCTCTGCAATTGGTTTATTGGCGTTAGTACTCATTATGTGGCGATTTGTTTATGCAAGGGTGATTTGCCGTATTAACGAATATAGCCGTGCGTTATCAGCTTTAACCCGAGGGGATTTAGGGGTCAGAATTAACGTCAAAGGGGATGATGAATTAGCGCAAATGGGGCGAGCTATTTTAGTGGCTCGTGACACCGCTAATGAGCGATATCGTTTGGCGCAAGCAGAGTCAAAAGCTCGGCAAGAATTACAAGAGCATAAAGCTAGCCTTGAACGATTAGTTGCAAAACGTACTGGCGAGCTTGAGAAAATAAACAGTCGCTTAAATGAAGAAGTTTATAATCATTATAAAGCGCGCGATGAAGCCGAAAAAGCAAACCGCGCGAAGTCTTCATTTCTTGCAACTATGAGCCATGAGATCCGAACACCAATGAATGGTGTCTTAGGTACTGCATCGTTATTAGCAGATACACAATTAACATCACAACAGAAACGCTATCTCGATGTGATAAACCGCAGTGGTGAAACCTTACTTGATATTTTAAATGACATTCTTGATTACTCGAAAATTGAAGCTGGGCATTTAGATATAAGGCCAAGTAACTTTTCCGTTGTTCGGATGGTTACTGATGTGTCTAATATGTTAGAAGGGCGAGCGTTTGCAAAACGTATTGGTCTTGAGTGCCATATTTCACCACAAGTTGAAGGAATATGGTTTGGTGACGAGAGTCGCATACGTCAAGTGCTAGTAAATCTCGTAGGTAATGCGATTAAGTTTACAGATACGGGCAAAGTTTCAATTTTTGTCGAGCCTCATCCCGACATGCCAGATGAATTGCTGTTTTCTGTAAAAGATACGGGTATTGGTATTGATGAAGAAGAGCAAAACCTTTTATTTAGTGCTTTCCAGCAAGCAGAAGCAGGACGAAAATCCATTGAAGGTACAGGTCTAGGCTTAGCAATTAGCAAACACATTGTAGCGGCAATGGATGGTGAAATTGGTTTAGAATCAGTAGTTGGTGAAGGGAGTTGTTTTTGGTTTGCATTGCCTCTTGAGCATGGCGAAGGGAATTTAGAAACCGATGATAAAAGAGTGATTATGCGTTCTGCTCATATTTTGCTGGTAGAAGATAACCCAGTAAACAGTATGGTTGCTGAAGGTTTCTTAACTCGTTTAGGCCATACTGTTGTCACGGCTGCTGATGGTGCTGAAGCTGAAGAAATATACAAAAAACAACGTTTTGATATCGCGTTATTAGATATTAACTTACCTGATACTGACGGTGTTCAGTTACTCAGTCGTTTACGCCGCTTAGAAGATAATAGCCATGAAGCATGGGAAGAGCCGACGCCGATGGTTGCGTTTTCTGCTCATGTTTTTCGTGAAGAAGTGGAGTTATATTTAAATGCTGGTTTTGCAGGATTCTTACCTAAACCGTTAGTTGAAAAGCAGTTGATTGATACAATGAGCAGTATCTTAAAAGGTGAGAAACGCGTGATTATCGAAAAAGGTATTGGAGAAGAGAGCGTGGAAGTGAAGCCAACAGAGAATACGATTCCACTATTAAAAGAGTCCGTATTAGGCAGTGATCTTCAAGTATTGGGCGAAGCGCAAGTGAAGCAGCTTATTCACTTATTTGGAGAATCATCGAGCTTAACGTTATCAAAACTACATCAGGCTATTGATGATAAGAATTTATCTGAAGTGGCTAAACAAGCGCATACCTTAAAAGGTGCAGCTGGAACCATGGGGCTAATGCAACTTCATCATATTTGCTCTGAATTTGAAAAAAATGCGAAAGAAGGTTCAATTAAAAGTTTAGATCTGAGCTCGCTACAAAAAGTCTTTGATCAATCTGTCGCGATATTAGAAACCACCTTTATCAGTGCATAATCAAAGCTATTTAGATGAGAAAAGGGCATATACAGTGCCCTTTTTTAATGTCTATGAAACGTTCAGTACTATTTAGTTCCTATTTGAAACGATATCTAGATCAGAAGAGATAGCAGCGCTAGCTGATCAGCATCTTCAACAAGGTCAGACAGAATGTTATACCTGTAGCGGAAACAGCGGTTATTGCGACACCGACAATAGTGAGAGATCGCGATAGGTGGTGTTGAGAGAATAATCGTAACTATTCTAATTAGAGTAAAGTTATAGCCTTGCTGTTTTTCATACACGATTACTTGTGATTGTTATCAATAGCGTTACAAGGTGTGCAAGATGCTCAACCTTTAAAGACGAGGAAAGATGAAATGATAGGAGGTGTATAGTGATGTGGAATGATTTTTACGTGATAAAAAATAACCCCGAGAGCAAAGCCCTCGGGGTTAAAAAGATTACTTAGAGTAATTAAAAATTACTTCTTAGCGTTCTTTTCTTTCTGCTCAGCGATTACTTTTTCAGCAACGTTTGCAGGACATGGTGCGTAGTGTGCGAACTCCATAGAGAACTGACCACGACCAGAAGTCATTGTACGTAGAGAACCGATGTAACCAAACATTTCTGAAAGAGGTACATCAGCCTTGATACGAACGCCAGTTGTACCAGCCATTTGGTCTTTGATCATACCACGACGACGGTTAAGGTCACCGATAACATCACCAACGTGATCTTCAGGAGTGAACACGTCAACGTGCATGATTGGCTCAAGAAGCTGTGCACCAGCTTTAGGCATAGATTGACGGAATGCGCCTTTCGCTGCGATTTCAAATGCTACAGCAGATGAGTCAACTGCGTGGAATGCACCATCAACAAGCTCAACTTCAACATCAAGAACAGGGAAACCAGCAAGAACACCAGTATCCATCATGCCTTTGAAGCCTTTTTCGATTGCAGGCCAGAATTCTTTAGGAACGTTACCACCGATTACAGATGATGAGAACGTAAAGCCTGAACCTACTTCACCTGGCTTCATGATGTAGTCGATCTTACCGAACTGACCAGAACCACCAGACTGTTTCTTATGCGTGTAGCTATCTTCAACAGGTTTAGTGATAGTTTCACGGTAAGCAACCTGAGGTTGACCAACGATAAGGTCTACACCGTATGTACGCTTAAGGATATCAACCTTAATGTCTAGGTGAAGCTCACCCATACCTTTAAGGATTGTTTCACCTGAATCTTCATCAGTCTCAACTTGGAATGATGGATCTTCTGCAACCATCTTACCGATCGCGATACCCATTTTCTCAGAACCGCCTTTATCTTTTGGAGATACAGCGATTGAGATAACTGGTGTTGGGAAGATCATTGGCTCAAGAGTACACTCGTGCTTAACATCACATAGAGTGTGACCAGTTTGAACGTTCTTCATACCAACGATAGCGATGATGTCACCAGCTTGCGCGTAAGTAAGTTCGTTACGATCGTTAGCTTGCATCTCAACCATACGGCCGATACGCTCAGTCTTACCAGTTGCACTGTTAAGAACTGTGTCACCTTTGTTCAGTTTACCTGAGTAAATACGAACGAAAGTTAGGGCACCAAAACGGTCATCCATGATTTTGAATGCTAGCGCTTTGAATGGTTCGTCAACAGAAACTGTTGCAACTTCACCAGTTGGCTCACCAGTTTCTGGATCTGTTAGTGGCTGTGGATCTACTTCTGTTGGAGAAGGTAGGTAATCAACAACAGCATCTAGTACAAGCTGCATACCTTTGTTTTTGAATGCAGAACCACAGAATGTTGGGAAGAAATCACAAGTACGAGTACCTTTACGGATACAACGCTTGATGTCTTCGATAGAAGGCTCTTCACCTTCCATGTAAGCTTCCATTAGGTCGTCATCTTGCTCAACAGCAGTTTCAACAAGCTCTTCACGGTAAGCTTCAACATCATCAACCATGTCAGCTGGGACGTCTGTGATTTCGTAGTTTTCTGGAAGACCAGTGTCATCCCAAACGTACGCTTGACGGTTTAGAACGTCAACAACACCAACGAAATCATCTTCACGACCGATTGGAAGTGTCATGATTAGCGGCGTTGCGCCAAGTACACTTTTAACTTGGTCTGTAACGCGGAAGAAATCTGCGCCCATACGGTCTAGTTTGTTAACGAAGATGATACGTGCAACTTCAGATTCGTTAGCGTAACGCCAGTTTGTTTCAGACTGAGGCTCAACACCACCAGAACCACAGAATACACCGATACCACCATCAAGTACTTTAAGAGAACGGTAAACTTCAACTGTGAAGTCAACGTGTCCAGGAGTATCGATAACGTTGAAACGGTGATCTTTCCAGAAACAACTTACAGCTGCTGACTGGATAGTAATACCGCGCTCAGCTTCCTGTTCCATGAAGTCAGTAGTAGATTCACCATCGTGAACCTCACCAGTTTTATGGATTTGACCAGTTAGCTTAAGGATACGCTCGGTAGTAGTAGTTTTACCCGCATCAACGTGGGCGAAAATACCAATGTTTCTGTATTTAGATAAATCTGTCATTGTTTTTCTCTATCAACAATTACGGTCACATGTGAGGTCGCGGATTATAGCACTACTTATATCAACCAGAACATAGCTATGCGTAATAAAATCGTTATTCGCTTGCTTTTTACTCTAGCTGTTAGGCTTGTTGCCCATTTACACAGCAAATCAAGCTACAAAAAACAAGGTTAGTTCAGGTTTTTAGGAATTGTAAGTTGCTAAAGTTATATTTTTGTCATGTTTTTTGGGATGAGATTCTTATTCTTTATTTTCTTTTCTTTCAGAATTTGTGAACATTTAGATCTTTACTATCAATGATTTTTATCACTTTTTTACGAAGTACTGTTCTATTCGCTCATTTTTTTCCTTCATATTGTAATGTGGGGTAGAATTAGAAATATATTCCTTTTTGTTCTCTTATTTGAGTTATCGACATGTCTGAAGAAATTGAAGTTGAAGCAATTGGTGTTGAAGTTTCAGCTCAACCTATCGAATTATATAAAGTGTTAAAGATAGCCAACTTAGTCAGTGGTGGCGGTGAAGCAAAATATGCCATCTCTGAAGGTTATGTTGCAGTAAACGGTGAGCTTGAATTACGTAAACGTTGCAAGATATATGACGGTGATGTGATTGAGTTTAATGGTGAGTTTTACGTTGTGTTGTGCGACCAGCCAGTACAAGAAAAAATGATGCGTGTTGCAGAGGAAAAACCAAAAGCATCTCCTAAAGCGGCGTCAAAAAAAGCAAATAAAGCTGCTGATAAGAAAAAGAGTACTAGCAAACCGAATATTGCAGGAAATCGTTCTGTTACCAAAAAAGCGGCTAACAAAGCTGCTGATGTAAAACCAGATACAGCGACTGGTCGTAAGCCAATTAGTTTTTAAACTAAAACATTCTTATAAACAAGGCGCGCAATGACGCGTCTTTTTCTTGCCTGATTAATGAGAAGGGATGATGAATAAACAATTTATTACACTAGGTCTAGTGATTAGTTTTAGCTGTTTTAGTGGAAGTGTGTTGGCTGCAACTGTTTCATCGCTAACAACAGCTGAATGTCAGGCAATGTCAAAAGTTGGCGTGATGTCGAGCTCGGCACCAGTACAGTGCCAACGTTTGAAAAAAGTGACATTTAAATATCGTGATTTTTCTAATCGTGTTCACACTAATGGTCAAATTATTGTAATGGATGCAACAGCGCCTTATGTGGGTAAAATTTTCGATGAATTATATCAACAAGGATTTCCAATTCATAAAGCGGTTCCGATTGAAAAATATCGCGGTGATGACACGGTATCGATGACAGATAATAATACTTCTGCTTTTAACTATCGCCCAGTAGAAGGGACGAGTAGTTTATCGCTTCACGCCTATGGTGCAGCGATTGATTTAAATCCGGTGCAAAATCCATTTGTGACTTTTGCACGTGCAGGTCAGGCAAAATATAGCCCCGTAGAAGGGACAAAATATGCTAATCGTGAAATTTATCGTTATGGTAAACCAGATAGAAAAGGGATGGCTGAAACAGTCGTCGATATTTTTGCACGTAATGGCTTTTTATATTGGGGTGGTTTTTGGAATTCGCCAATTGATTATCAGCATTTCCAATTATCTAAAGATATGGCAGTAATGATGTCGCAGATGACAGCACAGCAAGCAACACTGTTCTTTAAACGTTATGTTGAGTGGTATAACAGTTGTAGTCGTATGTACCCCAAAGCCTATAGCCAGTATAAGTTTAATGATTACACTAATTACCTGAAACATAAGCTGGGTGTGTCTTCGATAAGTAAAGCGTATCAGGCGAACCCAAGTAAGGTTATGGCGCAGATTGAGCAAGTCCCTTTGCGTTCAGAGATTTGTGTTAAACGTTAATATTAATCGTGCAGCCTTTAGTTGGTGCTTTAGGCTGTATTTCTCCACGATTATCGTAACTACTGAAAGTTATAATGGTAGAGATTTTTTTCTCTGAGTTTTCTTGGTTAACCCGAGGTTGGGTCGGCGGTATTTCGGCTTGCGCATAACGCATTTTTTTTGCGTTATTATTTACTAAATATACGGGAGCGATAGTAAACGTTGACATATGGCCTCCACAACTTAGTTTTATTTAAGATGTACAAGGTTAATAGGTGGTTAGATGTCATTCAACGTAGTGGCTGTTAGGATATGGTCATTTGTTGGTCAGAGGAATGTTAGCTTCTTGTTCTTTAAGTAAATTAGTTTAACTTTGTGAATGTCATTAAAGCTTGAAGAAGTAAACGGCAGCTAAGAGCTACCGTTTTATGACAGAGCTTTTTATGTCAGAGCTTTAACAATGTTATTTAGGTAAGCCTTCTGCAATAGGATTGTTTTTATCTGCACTCCATTGATACCACCCGCCATCAAAGACACTGATATCTTTCCATCCCATAACATAAGCATAGAAAAATGCCTCAGATGCTCGCCAACCAGTACCACAGAAAAAGGCGACTTGTTGGTTTGGTTTAATATTCCATTTCGCCCATTGTTTCGCGATGAGGTAACCACTTTTCATTGTGCCATCAGGGTTATTAAAATCTTGCATATGGTAAGAGTCACTTCCAGCGTGTCCCCATTTTGCCCCTTCGATACGACCTTTAGGCTTGATGTAATCATAGCCACTGGTTTTTCCAATGTACTCTTGCCAAGTACGAATACTCACGAGTGAATGGGTACTTTGGGATTCTTGTAGTATTGTTTTTGCTTGCTGGAGATCCGTCAGGTATTGAGGGTTTACTGGAATCGTTTTACCAAAACTCACATCGTCGTGGTTTTCATTAATGAAAGCTTGGGTAGGGTAATGCGCGTTTTCCCACGCATTCCAGCCACCATTGAGTAGTCGTACATCTTCAACGCCGGCATACATTAGAAAGTTAGCAAAGCGTGCTGCTGACATATTATTACGAGCATAAACAATAACAGTGGTGTTATAACGAATACCTAAATCAGTAATTACTTTTTTAAGATCATTATCACTGACTTTATTCCACCAAGGCTTGCTTTCAATATCATTAGTATTGACGTATAGCGAGCTGGGGATATGTGAAAGCAAATAAGTTGACGGTGGACCCCATTCAACTTCAACAATTTTATAACCGTGTTGTGGTGCATATAATGGTTGCTGGTGATTGATTAGCTGATCTAACCATTGTGCAGATACTAAATGTTTAAAGTTTTTAAGTGTTTTAAGTTTGCCTACATAGTCTGTAACGGGCTGATTAATTGTCGATATAGTACTAAAACCTTGTTGCTTGAGTGCTTCACTCATTGCCGTCGTTGAGGTTTTATCACCATACAGTACGGTTGGTACTTTCGGAGATAGCTGACGATTTTTAAGTAAGCTTGATAGCTGGGGCGGCGTTAAAAGAGTGAGCCATTGACTATCAATATTGACGGCATGAGGGATATGACCACCTCGGGTAGCATCTCCCTTTGGCCAACCGTTGAAGTAATTGCTGTCTCGACAATCAATAATTTGTATTGCTTGTTTCGTCTGCTGAGCTTGAGCTAGTTGCTCAAAGGTTTGAATAGGAGGTGTGACAGTGTTTGCTGCCGCTAAACATGGCATGCTAATCACAAAAAGGCACGTAATAAAAATTTGATTTAAAGAGCGCATAGAGAACCTGTTTGATCTGCCATCAGGGCAAACGAGGCGACATTCTAGCGAAAATAATTTGTAAGACAATTGATGGCGATTAATTAAATCATCATCTGATTATAAAAATAGATGATGATGGGATAAAAAGTAAGTGGAATATAGAACAAAGCGAAGACACCAGTTCTAGTTTCAATTAAAGCTGGTGTGCATGAATTACTGAGTTATTTGGTACACTGTTTTGCCATCGTTAATCGTAGCTTGGATTTTAATATCTTCGATTTTTAATGGATCTATTTTCAGCGGATTATCTGATAATATAACGAAATCAGCTTCTTTCCCTACTTCAATTGAGCCTTTTTTATCTTCTTCAAAGTGTTGGTATGCAGGCCAAATTGTCATCGCTTTCAATCCAATTAATGGGCTTACACGTTCTGTAGGACCAATAATATCGCCTGTACGAGAACGACGATTAACTGTTGCAGATAATACGCGCATTGAATCAGGCAGAGCGACTGGCGCGTCATGATGTGACGAGAATTTAATTCCTTTATCGTAGACCGTTTTTGTCGGTGAAATAAATTCAGCGCGCTCAGGACCTAAAACAGAATCTCGGTGCCAGTCTCCCCAGTAATAAGTATGCATTGGGAATAACGATGGGAAAATTCCTAGCTCTTTTAAGCTATTGATTTGATCTGGACGAATGGTTTGTCCATGGATTAGGACTGGGCGACGATCTTTCTTGCCGTATTTATCTTCAGCTTGTTTTACTGCGGCGATAAAAACATCAATGGCAGCATCGCCATTGGCGTGAGCAAGTATTTGCCAGTTATTTTCAAAGGCTTGATCGACGTATTTGAAGGTATCGTTATTTGAAATAGCAGAATAACCGACGTAAGAGCCATCTTTGCCTTTAGGAGGCTCAAAGTAAGGCTGAGTTAACCATGCTGTTTTACCTTGTGGTGATCCATCAATCGTGAGTTTTGCACCACCGATACGGAAGTTATTCTTGTAGTCATTACTTAGGTAAGGGCCAGAAATGGTTTGGCTTGCGATCACGATATCAGGATAGGCAACGACATCAATTGGGGAATTACCTTCTTCCGAGACTTTTTGCATGATCGGCATAATGTTAGGAAATGCACGTCCTTCTTGGCCTGTGGTATAGCCAAATTGACTATAGAGTTCCATTCCCGCTTTGAAGATTTTTTCATTATCTTCATTACTCATATTAGCAAGTACTTTACCTAATACATAATAGAACGCATTTTCTTCTAACGTCCCATTAGGTTGTTGAGATCCTTTTTTACGTACAAAAACACCACCTTCAGGATCTTCAGTTTTATCCGTGACACCAGCAACTTCCAGCGCTTTATTATTTACTGCTGCAAGGTGGCCTGATTGGTGGATCAGAATAACGGGTAATTCTGTTGAGATTTTATCTAAATCTTCAGCTGTAGGGTGACGTTTTTCGGTTAGTTGTGAATCATCATAGCCAAAGCCAATAATCCAGCCTACTTTATCACTACGCTCAGGAAAGTCTTTATGCCATTGATTGGTTAATTCAATCAGGCTATTAATGTCACGACCTTCACCATCTGGTGGGGGTAGTAAGTTAGCGGATAATGCTTGTAAGCCTACATTGAAGACATGACCGTGTGCATCAACAAACCCTGGAATTAGTGTATTACCCTTTAAATCAACAATATTTGTTTCTGCATTCTTGTGCTTTTCAATATCAGAAAGACTACCTGTCGCCAGTATTTTTCCATTTTTAACTGCAACGGCTTCAACTTCAGGCTGTTTATCATTGATTGTAATAATATCGCCGCCGGAGTAAATCGTATCGGCATGATGCACTAATTTTGCTGGTAAAGTGGTTACAGCAGCAGAGGTAGGTTTAGTAACTTGCTGTGGTTCAATACTTTCAGTTTTAGTTTTTTGGTCGCATCCAGAAAGTGCCAAAATAGCTGGGATTGCCAAGCTGAGATAAGAGCGTTTAAACATATAATTTCCTTATAATTATCCGCAAAATAAAGTTTTTTTACTTTAGCAAGCAAGCATAGACGATGAGGTTACTGATTTCACAATTAATGTAACAATTCGTGATGTTATTATTTATTTAGTAACTTATTGAGAGTAAGGAACTAATTAATAAAATGTCGGTCGAATTAATCCAGTAACTGTTTATCTGATAACAGTAAGTGGAAAATAGAGGAATGAAAATGAGATGTTTGGTGCTCTTATTTGTAGGAGCTATCGCAACATTTAGTACAACGCTCATGGCAGCCGATAATGCCGGCTCAGATTGCCATTTAGTGACCTCTAATGTTGATATATTAATTTGTAAAGATCCTAAATTATCACTGTTACATAAGCTGATGGTAGACATGTATCAGCAAGTTTTAACCCAGTCGATGGTAAGCGAAGCTTCTGTGATAAAGGAAACACAGAAAAACTGGTTAGAAACAAGAAAAGGTTGTTTACATCAATCTGATGCTCAACGTTGTTTAGTGTCAACTTATCATTCTCGCTTAGATAATCTTACCGCTATTAATGCCACCGTTCTGGCACCACTTGCCACATATAGTTTTCACGATTTAAAAGATGCTCGCTATAACGGTATCGAAGATATTGGTACACCGATTAAATTACAGCATGGTTTATGGGCAGGAGAACCGTATCAACCTGGTGGTTCAGTCATGCCACAAGTCATACTGCTTGATGATATTAAAGCTGTGGGTTCACTGACGGAAAGTAATAACAAAATGGCAGTGGTTTTATTAAATTACTCACCGGGTGGAACAGGGCAATATTTGTATATAGCTGTTGTTGACAAAGAAAGTGGCCATTTAAAAAATATTGCGACTCAGTTTGTCGGCGATCGTTTTCGAGTTAAAGATCTAAAAATATTGAATAAGAAAATTATTTTAGATGTTATTCAGCCGGGTAAAAACGATTCAGCTTGTTGTCCTGGTGATGTGGTTCAACATGTCTGGCATTTAGATAGTCATAATCAATTAATAGAAGAGCCGAACACACGAAAAATTGTTCGTTTAACCCCAGATATTTTATCTAATACTGAATGGAGACTAGAAAGCTGGCGTTATGGCGATCCGGTGAGTGCCGAAAACGATATTCGATTACGTTATATTAATGGACATTTTACTGGTTCAGTTGCCTGTAATAATTATACGGTTTCCGTTACATCAGAGCCGCGTCCGGGCTTTATTAATGTATTAAAGCAGCATACATTGGTGACTGAAAAACAGTGCAATAATCCTTTAGCTGCAGAACAACAACAACGATATTTAGAGCAATTAGGTGGGGTGAGTCAATTCACTTATTTCGCGGGTAAATTAGCGCTTTCATATCAAGTCAACGGCCAGTTGGGGGTAATGATCTTCTCCAAAGAGCCATCCTCATATAATCAATAATCTTTTGTAACCCATTGATAAGAAGTATCAATAGACGTTGATACTTCTTATTCTTAAACTTATTAATTATTCAACCATAACTCAACAGCGCGTTGCGTTGAGGGAAAAGCAAAATTTTCTAGTTTGATATCTTGTTTTTTTACCCACAGAATATCAGCAACATCATCCTGTACCGTTAGTGTTGGTTTATCTAATAATTGATGACTAAAAAAAGTATCACAGGTTTTATATTCAATATTTTTGTAGCAATACGTATTACTGAATGAGCCTTGGTATGTGAAATCAGTCAGCGTTAAGTTGAGTTCTTCCTGTATTTCTCGTATTGCTGCTTGCTCTAAGGATTCATTAGGGTCAACAAATCCGCCAGGTAAATCCCATAATCCTAATCCTGGATTTCTACCTCTTATTGCTACCAGCAACTCATCTTCATATGACAGCGCAACCATAACAGCAGCCGCTGGGTTGTGAAAATAGGTAAAATTACAGGCGCTACAAGTAAATTGCTTATCGGTTAAACGGGTTAAGCTTGATTTGCCACACTGCGGACAAAAACGGGCTGTATCTATACTGGCCATCTTTCTAGTGACCATCTTTTTCTAACCAAGTAAGAATAAATTGCGCAATAGCATCAGGATCATTGATATTTAGCTGCGGTAGCGGACATAGTTGAGTATCTGCGTCAGTAGCAAATGCGATAATGTAAGGATCGTTAGGATACAATAAGGGTTTATTGTAAGACGGACGATGAATTTCGATTTTAGGAAAAGCTTGCTCTCTGAACCCCTCAATTAATACAAGATCGAGTTTGCTGTGATCGAGTTGCTCTAAACAGTCGTTAAGTTCAGGATCTTTACGTTCATCTTCTGGGTATTCAAAATAAAGCATGTGGCGTGATTTTGTTGCCAGTAATGTTTGCCCGCAACCCGCATGACGTAATCGATAAGAGTCCTTACCTGGTACATCAGGTTCAATGTCATGATGACTATGTTTTATTAAACCTAATCGAATACCACGTTGCTTGAGTAACGGGATTACTTTTTCTAATAACGTTGTTTTTCCTGAGCCACTAAAGCCCGCAAAGCCAATCAGAGGAGTGGGAGAAGTAATCATAGCTATTTTTAGGTCAAAATACAGTGTCAGTAATTATATCGTTAAATGATGGGGAAATGCAGCAATGCGCTGTATTTACTAACGATTAATTAAAGTAAGTCTTTTATTACTTATGTGTAGTGTGTCTTAAAAGTAATCCTTATCTATGAAAGTTTTGTTGTGTTATGAGTGACGGTCTAAAGTTAAAAGGTGTGGGCATTCTTTAAATAGTTATTGGGTTGTTGTCACAGTAGGGACATTGATGATTAACAGCATAGTTATAAATACAGGGAGTGTGAAATGTGGGCAATACTTGATTTTGAGGCATCAGGTTTATCTGAACATTCATATCCGATTGAGGTTGGGTATTCTTTACCAGATGGAACAAACAGTAGCATGTTAATTAATCCGCTATCTGCATCCGATAACTGGTCTCATTGGGATAAAGATGTTCAACACAATATCCATAAGATATCTCGGTCAATGATTGAAGAGACTGGGATGCAAGTAGTGGATGTTTGCCAACATTTAAATACGACTTTAGGTCAATATGATTTGGTTTTATGTGACAGTGAATGGGATCTATTCTGGCTGGGGCGTTTATACCATGCAGCACATATGCGTCCATCTTTTGTGCTTACAGAGGTAAGCCATTGGTTAAAAAATCAAAATGGACTGGGTCAGGTACACTTTAAATTGGCTTTAGATAACTTAGGGGCGATGAGGCATCAAGCAGGATATGATGCAAAACAAATCCGCTTAGCGATAGATACATTGGTTAAGTCATCTTAATTAAAATTTTATCTTTAGAAAAATTAAGTTACGAGGTTTGTATTTGTAAACATGGGTTGGATGTTTACAATGCCGTTTTCAATGATTGATAACGAGATAACGTGTGGCAGAGTTTTTATCAACCGTTTTAGAAACAAAACAATCCTTACGTGTGGCTATGTTTAATGTCGCGATGTCTGAGCCAGAACAAGGGCGTATTTTTCAGCAAACATCGGGTTTAACTAATAAAAGATTTCAGCGACTCGCCGCTATTATCCAGCATGTTAATGCTGATGTTTTGTTACTGTGTGAATTTGATCACCCTGGTAATGGGGGCGATGATGGTAGCCTTGATAATTTTTGTCAGCATTATTTATCTCATTCTCAATATCAACAATCTGCGATTGATTACCCTTATCGCTATTGCCCTTCATCCAATACCGGCCTAATAACCGAAATAGATCTAAACGGTGATGGTCTCTGCACGTTACCAGAAGATGCCCAAGGTTACGGTGAATTTCATGGTCATTTTGGTTTTGTTATTTTATCTAAATGTCCACTGCAGCAAGAGAATATTCGAACGTGGCAGCACTTTCTTTGGAAGGATATGCCGAATAACTTAATGCCTGTCGATTATTATTCAAAAGAAGCTCAGCAGATATTACGTTTATCTTCTAAAAATCATGTTGTTGTGCCTATTGTTGTTGAAGATAAAGAAATTAATTTACTGTGTTGTCATCCAACCCCTCCTGTGTTTGACGGTAACGAACGTCGAAATGCAAAACGTAATCATGATGAAATCCAGCTTTTAATCGACATCATTAATGATGAATCCTATTTAGTTGACGATAATGATCAAGTTGGTGGATTAAAACCTGATGATGCCTTTATTGTAATGGGGGATTTAAATGCTGATTTAGATGATGGCGACGGATTTAAGGACGCGATTAAACACCTACTGAAACTCGATAAAATAAATACAAGGGTTAGTAGTGGCAAGCAGACGCCTAAAAGTGAAGGTGCAAGGCATTATTATCCTTGGCAAAAGCGTACTGGCCGTAAAAATGAGTGGACGCATTTAGCTGGGTTGCGGTTAGATTATGTGTTGCCGTCAAGAAATTTAGATGTGATAAAAACGGGGGTTTTTTGGCCGGATAAACATGATTTATTACGTGAACTTATTTTAGATTGTAAAGGTAGAGAAAAGCCTTCTGCAGGATCAGATCATCGAATGGTGTGGGTTGATATTAATATTGCGGACTAAATGACGATGTGATCATGTTGGCATATTTATATTATAACAATTATTTAGAGATAAAAGTTAACAGAGATAGTAATACCTAATGTTACTCTTCACCCTGGTTATTTTTCGGGGGGAGTCATTATGCGTTTGGTACTTAGCCGCTATTGGTTTTTCTGTCTTTTATTTTGTTGGTCTGTTGCGGCAAATAGTTTACAGCTTAATCCGACATATCAACAAAGCGCTAATCAGATCCGCCAAACCTTTGAGCCTCAGTTATATACATTGCCAGCCTATACAGCGGGGCATTATGGCTTACGTATGTATCGGCAGTCGTTAGATCCTAAATACGCAGCCGCGATATGGCAGGATATGGCGCGAGTTGCGAGTAACTTAAATCGCTATTCAACAGAAGTTGTGACACCTGAGCAAGTACAGCGATACAGTTTAGCGCGATTAGCGAATTATAAAACATCACCTAAAGAGCGTAGCCAACGTCGATATAAAGCGACTCAAACGATGCCTGAATATGTATATTTAGGCGTTGGGTTGCTCGGCTCAATGGCGCGTGCCGATGAGTATGGGTTAAAGCATCAAAATGATGCGCAATTAAGGCAGGTTCTTCGCCGTTATGATTTTAAAAAATATGTTACTGATCCTGAAATGATCCAAGCGTGGGCAGCACAACTTGCAAATCAAGTCTATTGGTTAAGACAACTGGGTGAACAAGATGTGGTGAATGATTTCATTATTGCTTTTCGTGAAACTTATCCTGATAGTCAAGACAATCAATTATCTTCTCTGCAATACAGCAATAAAATTTATGGGTTAACGCATATTATTTTTGCGGCATCGAAATACTATCAATTACCGATCCATGAAAAAGATCATCAATGGATTTTTGATTACTACCGCAAAAATATCGATAAGATTATTGCTGAAACGAAAGAGGATGTTATTGCAGAGGTCGGGATTAACTTTTTATTGGCGGGGTTAGAGGCAGATCCCGTAGTAGAGAAAACCCGCAAGGTGATTCAGCAAGCAATAAATCCTCAGCATGGAATGATCCCATCAGTAACGGGTGATATAGATTTAGTCTCTGGTGAGCACCGCAATGTACTTGCGATAATGTTACTCGATTGGAAAGAAACGCATTTAGCGCCGACGCTAAGCGACCATCCTCAAATGTTCAAGCATATACCGTATGGATTGATTGCAAAATAGCATAGGAAGGGTAAAGGTATATTTACGCATAATAGAATTGATTGAGAATCAAACAATATCAATTAAATATTTTGACAAAGTACCGGAAAGGTTTGAATAAGCAAGCAACAGCAGTTACTGCAGCTTGCGTAGGCTGTTAGAAATATTTACTACGAATTTTGGCGTATTTTTCTTTCAGTGCGCTAGTTGTGAAGGTTTTAACAACCATATTGGGTGACCAATAGCTTGGTGACCACCCCGCTTTTTGTTTCAATTGCTGAATAAAATGATCTGGTGTGATCCCTTTTCTCCACGCACTTGGTAGCATTGTTGTTTGCGTGTAGCGATCAATTAATACAATACCTTGGCGATTGCTAGGTATTTGTAAGTGTTCGACTAAGGCCTGATGAGAGTGAATTGGCAACGTTTCAAGTGGCGATAATACTTCGATTTCGATTGTTAATTCATCAAGTTGTTCTTCAGAAAGAGGCATAAAGCGACGGTCTTCGTATGCACTAGCCACGGCTTTATTATGAACTTCTATGACTAATGGACGCGAAGCAATAGTTGTCCCCATAGAGCCTTGCAATGCATTATTCACCTCTAAGGTAACAAAACATGCTGCATGTTGTTGCATCTTTCGCGTGTAATGATTAAGCCGAGGTGCATTTATCGGACGATCAGAAAAATGGTCATGAATAGCATTGCGTGCAATATCCAGTAATTGAGTTAACTCACCTTTATTATATGTTTGTGGTGTAGCTATTATATCCACAACTCTCTCCTTAACTCTGTAATGACAGAGCAGTTAAATTCCGTGATAAAAGCGATTTATTATTGTTCATTGGGCTGCTTTTGATTATCCGTTAGTGTTTGAATGCAAAAGGACTGACGAAACAGTTAACGGTAGTGAGGTAATTAATATCATCTATTTTCGATGAATGTTCAACATGTGAAAGGTTAAAATTTGTTAACTTTTCTATCGTTATTTTATTCAGTATTTGTATTTTAATTTCTTATAAAACAAATTGTTATATTTTATCTGTTGAAAAGAGGGGGTTACTAATTGACTATCAATGAGTAATTGCGAATAGAAAGTGAACAGTGCAACTAAAATTAAATATTGTTTAGATCGTAAACAGGTGTGAAGTAGATGTTTTACTATTAAGCAAGTTTCAATTATCTTGACCAACTTATCTTATAGAAGAAGTGGCATTGTGATGACTGAAGTAAAAAATCTAACAATCGAACAGCTTGAGCAATACGACAATTTAGTAATTACGCAGCCGAATTGTCCGTTTTGTGTGAAAGCAAAAGCACTACTTGATGAGCGTGGTATCGAGTATACAACACTTGTTTTAGGGCTAAATTTATCAAAATTAGTGATGGTTGATTTCATCGAACAAAAGGCAGGGCTAACGGTTCGTACTGTACCTCAAATTATTTTAGATGATAAATATATTGGCGGTCATGACGATTTAGTCGCTTTTCTTGAGCGTCAAGTTGAAGCAACTGAGTTTGATGATTTTGAATTATAAAAATGGGCTGAAAAGCCCTTTTTTATATCTATTACTAGTACATATATGAGCTGACCTTATGAAACTCGATTTTTCTCAATTAAACAAACAGGCCAAACAATCGTTTGGTGACCAACAAGCTATTATTAAAAAAGTGATGCAAGGTAAAGTAGTTAACTGTAAAGAATGCGATCAATCATTATTCTTAGTTCCACCTGAAAAAAGCGAACAACCAGGGATTGCATGTAAAAAAGGCTGTACTCATATTCATTTAGATTTCGCCTAGTTAAGGGGATATTTTAATTGTAGGGTGTATAAAAAAGCACCATTGAATTGTTTTTTTTAGATAAGTATTCCCACATTACTGATAACGAGTGTTACGGAGTTGCACACTATTTCTGGCAAATCGGCATTCTCAATTTCTATTTTTATATTGCTAGTTAATGCAGTGATTAATAATAAAAAGCTATTTACGGAAGTGAGATAACTTTGATAGCTGATAATTTTATAAATTTAAGCTTAAGTTATAACATCATGAATTAAAGTATAAAAATAACTACGATGATAAAATTATATTTATCAGCCAACGATAAAAAAACAGTCTAAAGTTGATAGGGTAGTAGTTAGAGTACAATGAAAAGCATTATTAATTTTACACACTGATATCATTATTTTTTATGGGATATGGTGTTTTTTATAACAAATGAATTGTTTTTAGACGATTAAGCCATCTATTGACAGTTATTATGATGAAATGGTTATATATTGCCGCTCAGATTTTATTTACAGGACTAAGTATTGATGGTTTGAGTTGTAATCATAACGGGACTTTATAAATGAGTAAGCACGATAAATATAGTATTCATAATACCGACTATACAATTGGACAAGATAATGTCCAAAAATGGGGCTTTGATGTCCATAATGCGGTATTTGGTGTTAGTGCAGGATTAATTGTTCTCTTTTTAGCAGCAATTCTTATCAGCGATCCTGCAACAGCAAAAGCAGCGTTAGATAGTGTTAAAAATGCTATCGTAAATAAATTCGATACCATGTTTCTTTTGGCGGGAAACTTTTTTGTTATTTTTTGTTTAGGACTCATCATTTCTCCTTACGGCCGTATCCGTTTGGGCGGGAAAGACGCAGAAGCTGAACATTCCACCATGTCTTGGTTAGCGATGCTCTTTGCTGCGGGTATGGGGATTGGTTTAATGTTTTGGAGTGTTGCTGAGCCTGCCGCGTATTATACCGGATGGGGTGGTTCAACACCGCTAAGTGTGACCCCTGAAACGCCAGAGGCCTTTAAAGTCGCGATGGGTGCAACTATGTACCATTGGGGTTTACATCCATGGGCTATTTACGGTGTTGTTGCGCTTTCAATGGCATTTTTTGCTTATAATAAAGGTTTACCTCTTTCTATTCGTTCGGTGTTTTATCCTATCCTTGGCGATCGTACTTGGGGTTGGGCTGGGCATATCATTGATATCCTTGCTGTGCTTGCAACATTATTTGGTTTAGCAACATCACTAGGACTAGGGGCTCAGCAAGCAGCAAGTGGTATTAACCATGTATTTGGTACTCATGGTGGCTTGGGGTTACAAATTGGTATTATTATCGGTGTAACAATCATTACCATATATTCTGTTGCTCAAGGCATTGATTCCGGTGTTAAGTTATTAAGTAACATTAACATGTTAGTCGCCCTGACCTTATTAGTGTTTGTCGGTGCTGTTGGTTTCTCTGTGTCTATGCATACGATCCCAACGACGATTGTGGGTTACGTAGAAAACTTTATTCCATTAAGTAACCCATTTGGTCGAACAGATCAGGCTTGGCTTCATGGTTGGACTGTAGTGTACTGGGCGTGGTGGATTTCATGGTCTCCATTTGTAGGTTCATTTATTGCTCGTATCTCAAAAGGTCGAACTATCCGTGAATTCTTAATTGCTGTCTTGATTGTGCCTACCGTGGTTACCACTGTTTGGATGTCAGTATTCGGCGGTCAAGCAATTCACCAAGTGATGGATGGCATTGGATCTTTAGGTAAAAATGGTATTACTGAAGTTTCACTTGCTATGTTCCAAATGTTTGATGCCTTACCACTCGGTACTATCTTATCTTTTATTGGTATTTGTTTAGTTTTAGTTTTCTTTATTACTTCTTCAGACTCAGGTTCTCTGGTTATCGATAGTATTACTGCAGGTGGTAAAGTTGATAATCCAGTAACGCAACGTGTATTTTGGGCTATTATAGAAGGTTTAATTGCGATTGCATTGTTGTGGGTAGGAGGTACCCAAGCAATTCAAGCGCTTCAAGCGGGTACCATTTCAACGGCACTTCCGTTTACCATTATATTGTTGCTGATGTGTGTCAGCTTAATGCTTGGCTTTAGAACCGAAAAGTACAAGTAATTATCAAGGGTGATTTAGCCTAAAATGGTAATAAAAACCGCAGTGTTCATACTGCGGTTTTTTTTTATTCCCAAATTTGATCAATTGGCGTATCGGGGGGGAAGTGATATGCGATTTGAGCTTGTAATAGCTCAGCTGTCGCTAAGGCATCTGTTAACGCGTGATGAGGTTGGTAAGCGGGTAATCCATATCGAATTCTACATTTCCCTAATCGAACTGAACCTGGCTTTTTCCCTTTTAATCTCGCCCAAATACCACTGTATTGCTGGTTTTGGATAAATGATTCAAGCGCTAAAGTATCAACAACAGGAAACTGGATACCTTCGTTTAATCGCACTCGTAATGCCTTATCCATAAACTGTCGTTCGATGGCTTTGTAATGCACCACTACGACTTTACCTGCTAAAGAATCTAATACCGCTTCTAAAATTCGACGTATATCTGGCGCCGTTTGTACATCTGAGTGTGTAATACCATGAATGATGACGGAGTCTTCATCTAGTTTTGCTTTTGGCTTTACCACCCAATGCTGTGATTGTCTGCAATAAATACGATTGATGGTGAAGGGAACAAGCCCGACACTAATAATGTCATCTTTGTTAGCATTGAGCCCTGTTGTTTCAAAATCTAAAGCAACAAATTCAATGTCCTTTAATGGGGTATCACCACTAAAAATACCATGTTGATAATATTGTTTAATTCGTTGGTCTTTAGCATCATGGGCAAGTTCCGCAAACTTTGTTTGCCAATCCACTATCGGAGTATTACGAATGAAGTGGGTTGATGATGTTTTTTTGAATACTTCTCTAAACATGCTTCGTTACCCTTATCGTGTTGCTTGATAGCGATATTTCACGAAGTTTTGGGCTTTACTTAAAATTTGGAAAGCATCTTTAAGATTACGGCGTTCAAAATCGGACATATTTTCAGGCTCAATACTATTATCAGGTTCTTGTCCTTCTTCAACATCCAACGCTTGATGGCGAATACGGACTAATGAAATATATTCCATGGCATCGCGAAGATCTTGAGCCCGTCCAGGTGGTAAAATTCCACTTTCAATAATATCGTCCAAACGTTCGAGCGAATTTTGTGAACGTGAACCTACCGCAAGGGCATGGACACGAATCAAATCTGCTAATGGCGCTGTACCACGACGTTTTAGATTAATCGAGTTATTATGACGTCCATCTTTTTCCATTACGAAATCTTTAAAGAAGCCTAATGGTGGCGTGCGATTGATTGCGTTGCGTGCAAGGCAAGCTAAAAAGCGAGGGCTGTTACGGGCACGACGAACAATAAAACCATTAAGTTGTTTAGCCCAACGTAATCTGCCCCAAACACCGCCTAAGTCAAAAAAGATAGAGCTATTTAATAACGCTTGAGGTTTTGGATTATCAATCCAATCAGCAAAACATTGTTCCCATTCATGTCGGGTTTTTCGCCATTCTGGATTTGTCGCCATAATGCCGCCAGTACAATAGGCATAACCACATGCAGCAAGGCCATCACAAACAAAAGTCGCAAGTGCTTCAAAGTACGCATTATGTTTATCATGATCGAAGGAATTATCTAAAATAATGGCGTTATCTTGGTCTGTGACGATGAGTTGTTCATCTCGTGCCATAGAGCCTAAGGCCAAGAAACAGTATTGAATAGGTGGTGGACCGAGCTTTTCTTCTGCTAATTCTAATAAACGCTGTTTAAAGCTGCGTCCAATTTCTGCCATTGCGCTGCCAATCATGTGCGAGTTAGCGTCTTCATTAACCATGCGCACAAAGCAGTCTTTAACTTGTGCTGATAATTGAATGAGCTCTTCTACAGATTGCTGCTGATAAATACTACTAACGAGAAGTAAGCTATTTTGCGATTCATAGCGAACAATATCAGAAACGCTAATAACACCTATTGGTTGTTTGTTTCTAAGTACAGGCAAATGGTGAATGTTATAACGCAGCATAGTCAGCATCGCTTCAAATACATAGGCATTATGATCGAGTGTAATGGGTTCTGCTGTCATGACTGAAGAAACAGGCTTTGAGGTTGAAATACCTTCGGCTAATACTCGGGTACATAAATCACGATCAGTAATAATTCCCGTGACATAATCGTTTTCATCATCGTCATCGGTAGCATTACTGTCACTGAGTAATAATGCAGAAACGCCTTCTTCAGCCATTGTTTGTGCTGCCGTTTGAATGGTTTCGTTTTGATCAATGATGACGGCATCACGAGTGATCAAAGTTCTTAGTTTTGATGTCGTCAGATCATTTTCATCATGTTGGCTTGATACGGCATGACGTAAACGAGCCCCATCTTCAACTTCAACGAAATCCGCAAAGCTATCGTATTTATCGCAAAGTTCAATAAATAGAGTATTGGGAATACAGTAGAGTAGAGTATCTTCTAGCGCTTTTGCTGGCATTCGGACTCGGTTGTTCATCAACAAGCCCATTTGGCCGAAAATATCACCTTCATCAAGACGATTGTAGAGCTCGCCCTTACGGCGGTATATTTCAACAGCACCACTTCGAATTAAAAACAGATCATGAATGCTATCGCCAGTATTCAATATCATGGTGCTCGCACGGTAATAAGCGACTTCGACTTCAAGAGCAAGTTGATGAAGTTGCTCTTCTGGCAAAGTATCAAAAGGCGGATACTGTGAGATAAAATTGAGAATTTCTATTTGTTCCGCTTCCATTACATCTTCCGTTATTTAAGGCAAGTATTTAGTTGGCGTTGGGTATTCAATGATCTATTGCTTATTAAAGCTAAGAAAGCGATTAAGTAATAGATAGATGAAAGTTTAACGTATAAATGAGGTTAAAGCATACGGAAGAGGAATTAAACGCTTGTCACGGCTACAAGCGTAAAAGATAGGTCAAATTATTCTGAAAATTGAATTACATCAAGAGATAAGCAATACAGCCGCTACCGATAGGCGCGCCCCAGAGAAAAAACACGCTTCAATTTTGCTTTCAGTTACCTCATCAATCTCATCATATTTTACTGTTAGAAACGAAACGGCAAAACCTACCGAAATTGCAAAAAGAAGAACAGCAAGATCAAATAAAAAGGCTTGAATCCATGTACATTACATACCTTAGTTAAATAACGTAATAATATATAATGATGAGATCTTGCCGACAAAAATAGCATAGATAATCATCCGTATTTAAGTCGTTTCTTTTAAATAATGAGACAAAAGTATCTTCGTAGTAGCTATCTATTTTCATCGAAGAGAGCTGATAAAACGTCATTAATAACGTTAATCATGGAGATTGCATTTATGCCATATAATGAACTGAAAATACTTTAAATCTAGATGATTGTATTATCAATATTCGTCGTATTTGTATTAGGCTTTAATAAACAACATAACGATGAATATGAATGGAAGCATAATCTTAGATATCTGACGATGGGGTATCCGTGTGAGAATTGTTTTCTTTGGTGAAGCGCTTGTTGAAATAAATAACACGACTAAGTATGCAACGTATGGTGGAGATGTACCCAATACAGCCTTGTATTTGTCTCGGCTTGGACAATCTCGAGCTATTTCTGTCAGTTATGCGACTGCCGTAGGGACTGATAAGTTATCACTATCATTATTATCGTGTTGGCAGCAAGAAGGCATTGATACGAGTTTAGTCCGGTATCTTTCGACTAAATTCCCTGATCTTTGTTATATCGAGACAGATAGAGAAGGGCACTGTTACCGCCATTTTTGGAATAAAGATAATGCTGCTCGTTATTACTTTTCAAGGGAGTCATCACCACTTGAAATAGCATTAAGTAACTATAACTATCATGCTATTTATATCAGTGCAGTAAGCTTTGCATTATTAACCGATGAAGCAAAAGCAGCGTTATTGGTACTGTTAGAAAAATATAAAATAGATGGCGGCAAAGTCTATTTTGATAATCGATATCGGCCTCATATGTGGACACCACAGCAAGCAAGATACTGGATATGTCAGTTATTACCATATATAGACATTGCTTTCATTGAGATAAAAGACGAACAACGAATCTGGGGCACTAGCTTTGACATTATTGAACGCTATAGTCACTCGAACTGCTGTGAATTAGTTATTAAACAATATAGCGACCACCCGATAAGCGATCTTAAAGCCCTTCATACTCAAATGAAGATATCTGTGATCCAACCAATAGGGCAGACGACGGATTATATTGCAGATAATGCGTTTATTGCAGGATATCTGGCCGGAAGGATTAGCGGTAAAAGCATTCGCCATTCACTTAATCTTGGAAAAGAGCTGACTTTAAAAGTACAGACTCATTCTAAAGCAGTGATCCCTGCTGCAGCAATGCGAGATATGATGTAACGCAATGATGTTTTTACATCTTATGATGACCAAATCACAGGCTGAATCATATAATTTGGTTGTAAAATAATCGCTTAGCATTATTTTTTAAAAAATAGTATTGACTCAAAAGCTACATTACGTAGAATGCACCCCATACCGAAGAGCAACTCACTTCTCGGTGTGAACAAAATGGCGCGTTGGCAGAGTGGCTATGCAGCGGATTGCAAATCCGTGGACCTCGGTTCGACTCCGGGACGCGCCTCCATTCTCTTTTGAGAATATTATGCGACACTAGCTCAGCTGGTAGAGCGCAACCTTGCCAAGGTTGAGGTCACGAGTTCGAACCTCGTGTGTCGCTCCAAATTAAAAGATATGGCGAATAAGCGGTATCTATAGATGGTGTCTTACCCATCGCAAGTAATTGCGTGCCCTGGTGGTGGAATTGGTAGACACAAGGGATTTAAAATCCCTCGGCGTTCGCGCTGTGCCGGTTCAAGTCCGGCCCGGGGCACCATCTTTATTTTACCTATTAGGTAAAAAAGAAAAAATAGAATTAAAAGATATAGCGAATAAGCGATATCTACAGATGGTGTCTTACCCATCGCAAGTAATTGCGTGCCCTGGTGGTGGAATTGGTAGACACAAGGGATTTAAAATCCCTCGGCGTTCGCGCTGTGCCGGTTCAAGTCCGGCCCGGGGCACCATCTATAAAGAAAGCTCATCATTAGATGAGCTTTTTTTTCGTCTGTAATGTGAGTACATCAAATAAAAAAGAGCCGAAAGGCTCTTTTTTGTTATTTATCGCTATCAGTGCCGAAACGAATGATGCAACTTTTAGCAAATTCGGTTGCTTCGTTCGCTGTCCAATCACCTTTTGGTTTTTCTTTTAATTGGTTACACCAATCTTCACTGCCCACTTCCGGTGTACATGCAGAAAGTAGTGTTACAGCACCTAATAAAATAAATAACTTCTTCATAAACATCCTTTATTACTGATTAATTATCAGCTTCAGCGTTAAATTTCTGCGATTACTCACAATGTCGTAAGAATGGCTGAAAGGTCACGTATTAGCAAATTTAAAAAAGTGTTTTATGTGATAATTATGTAATATTTCAATAACAAAGGAAAAGGCAGGTTTGCTAAATACCAATACTCTGATGCTTCGGAGGGCTAAGATAATTATTGATAGTCCGTGATTTGGCATGATTGTAAGGAGGGCATGATGAAATTAAATTGTGATATGGGCGAAAGTTTTGGTGCTTGGAATATGGGGGATGATGCAGCAGTGATGCCATGGATCAATATGGCGAATATTGCGTGCGGTTTTCATGCATCCGATCCGACAGTGATGGCAAGAACGATTGCTTTAGCTAAAAATCATGATGTGATCATAGGTGCTCACCCTGGCTATAATGATAAAGAAGGGTTTGGACGACGGCCTATTCCCCATACGTTGGATGAAATCAGTCATAGTGTGGCTTACCAAGTCGGGGCGCTAGATGCGTTATGTCGGCTGAATGCTGTGTCTATTACGTATGTGAAGCCTCATGGCGCGTTATATAACCAAATGATGCAAGATCCTGAAATTTTCGAAGTCATTGTTTCAACGATCGCAAAACTTAATACTTCCCGTGTTCTTCCTCTTTCTCTTATGGTCCTGTCACGAGCAAATAATGAGGCATATATTCAAATAGCCAGACAAAAAGGTGTTTCTTTACTTTTTGAAGCGTTTGCAGATAGAGCTTACACAGCCGGTGGATTATTAGTTCCACGACATGAAGCTGGTGCAGTACATCACCATCCTGATTTGATAAAAGCGCAAGTATTACAACTCGCTCAAGGTAAAGTGAGAACCCAGAGTGGGAAATTATTAACATTACAGGTTGATACCATTTGTGTGCATGGTGATAACCCTGAATCAATTGCAACAATTAAAGAGATCGCCCTGTTATTGCAGTCAGCAAATGATAATAAATAGGACGTTATTATGCTTATTAGTCGGTTAACTGAATCAGCCATGATGGTGGAATTTGGGCAGAAAATTACCGCTGAAACAACAGCCATGATTGCTGATTACGTGACGTTTATTAAAACACAATATAGTCGTGAATTAATCGATGTTACTCCCTCGTATACTAAAGTGATGTTACATTTTCGGCTGGACTGTAATTGTTATTCTTTATTGGTTGCGGCAAGTGAGCAATGGTTTGCTGATCATCGACTAAGTTATAAAGGCTCTCGCCATTTAACATCAAAACTGCATCAATTACCTGTTTATTATCATTCAGATGTTGCGCCAGATTTAGCTACTGTCGCCGCTCATAGCCAGTTAACAGAGCAACAAGTCATTACTCGACATAGTGATAAAATCTATCAGGTAGGTGCAATAGGTTTTACTGCTGGGTTTGCTTTTTTATCTTCGGTGGATGCTGAAATCGCAATGCCTAGACTGTTGTCACCTCGGCTTCAAATACCAGCAGGAAGCGTCGGTATTGCCGATAACCAAACCGCAATATATCCCGATCAAAGTCCAGGAGGTTGGCATATTATTGGTAATTGTCCGCAATCCTTATTTTTAGCTGATCAGTACCCGTTATCTATTTTTTCAATTGGCGATCAGGTGCAATTTTTTGCGATCACCAAACAAGAATTTTTAGATCTAGGAGGGCAGTTATGGAAGCGTTAGAGATCATTGAATCAGGGATGCTAATGCAGTTGCAAGATCTCGGTCGATATGGTGTGGCAGAGCATGGATTAAGCCAAGGTGGCGCAATGGATCTTCATGCTTTCTGCTGGGGGAATTTATTGTTAAATAATGATCCTAATGCAGCTCAAATAGAGATCACATTAGGGCAAGTCAGTTTTAACGTTCTTACCGATTGTACTATCGCTCTCACTGGTGCTGATATGCAAGCCAAGATTGATGGGAAAAAGGTTATGCCCTGGCAAACAGTACGCTTATTGCGTGGGCAAGTATTGCAGTTAGGCTATGCACGTCAGGGGTTAAGAGCATATTTAGCCATTGACGGTGGATTTTGTGTTAAAGAAAGTCTAGGTAGTGTATCGACAGTCGCTAGGAATCATCTGGGCGGTTTTGATGGTACGGGGCAGTCACTAAAAGAGGGGCAACGACTTTCTAAATATGGTGGAAATAACGTTTATCATTTTCAAGCAGTACCCGCACGCTATATACCCCATTATGCCGAAAAGTTAACGGTATCTATTATTGAATCATATCAAGCAGAGTGGTTTTCTTCACAGCAAAAGCAGCAGTTTTATCAGTCAGAATATCAAGTGAGTCAACATAGTGATCGCATGGGCTATCGGCTTGTAGGGGAAAAGATCCTCCCCAATAAGACGACATTGATCTCTCAACCTATAGCAAAGGGAGCGGTTCAATTTCCTGCATCAGGAGAGCCCATTATTTTACTCAATGATCGACAAACGTTGGGAGGATATCCTATTTTAGGTTGCATTACTCAGCGCGATCTTAATTTGGTTAGTCAATTAAAACCGGGAGATTCAATCCGATTTTCACCATTAAGCCCAGAGCGATTTGAACTTGAGTTACAGAAATGGTTTACTTTCTGTCGATTCTTTAATGTTTTCAATTGTGGTAACGAAAAGAAAGAAAGGTGATTGGATGTATATTTTCGGCTATGGAAGCCTGATCAATAAATACTCGCGAAACCGTACAGGTAATACTGGTAAATCTTATCCTGCATTAGTGCATGGTTTACAGCGTTCATGGGGTAATGTTGATGGCAGTTATCCTATCGCGCCTTTAGTCGTAAAGCCGGGACAAGGTGTCTGTAATGGCGTGTTAATTGAAGTTGATGAAAAAGGTTTGAGAGACTTTGACCAAAGAGAACATGGCTATCAACGTATTCAAATTACTGCACAACAAATTGAATTGTTAGAAAATACGAAGCTCACATTATCAGAACCAGTTTGGGTATATATCAATAATAGTGCTTTACCGCCTTGTCAGCAGTTTCCTATTACACAAACCTATGTTGATACGGTTTTAGCGGGATGTTTATCTATTTCACATCAATTTGCAGAGATGTTTATCGCAACGACGACAGGCTGGCAATACCCTTATCAAAATGATCGTCATTCGCCTAAATACGGCAACTTGGCTGGCGTTTATGATACTGATAGAAAGCAGATTGATATACTCATTGAAAATACGATTTCAGGTAATTAACGATCTGCTTATCGTTATCATTTAAGCGAGATCTACGGTGGCAAAACCGAATAAAAAAGGGCCGACAAAAACAGTTGATATCTTTTGTGCTAAATGTAAAACGCTCTTATTTAAATATCGAAAAGGTGGAAAAGGGGCGTTAGTAAAATGTTTTAAAGAAAGAATTGTAAAAGATTTTACGATTGAATCTGCAACATGCCCTGAATGTGGTGTGGTATTCGCACGAGATGCATTAGTAAGAGGTACACCTGCATTTAAAATCATTGGTGGCAAAGTGACGATGAAATAAATAAGAAGCCGAGTTATAAGTCAACTCGGCTTCTTGCTACCAATGAGGATTACTTTTTGAATAACTGCTTTGGTGGGCAATCAATCTTTTTACTCATAAGTACCGCTTCTAAATCGACAATTTTACGGTGATAAGTTGCCTTTACGAGTTGATAATCAAGTGATGGCGCAAACCATAATGAAAGTTGGCGATCGCTTTTTCTCGTTTGATTAACCCTAATGGTATTTAGAGTACCAAAATTAGTATCGATTGTTTCATTACCCACGACTGCAAAGTAGTAGTGGCTAGTTTCGTCACTATTTTGCATGATGAAATCAAAGTTCTTTTTACCTTCAATTAAATCAAGACGCATTTGGCTACCAATTGTGTCTCCATCAAGAATAGGCGCGAAAGCATTGGTATATTTCTGCGTTTTTCCATCATCAGTCACTGTAGAGTTATGGCCATCGTTACTAAACGTTACACTGACATTTCCTGCCATTAGTCCAGTGATCGTTCGTTGAAATTTATCCGTGATAAAGCGTTGAGCAGCATCTGACCAATGTAATTGAGTATGAGAGTGCATTTTTGATTTAGTGATTAAAACATCAACCTCACTGTTGGTATAAATATCAGCGTTATCACCTTTCCAAACAATGTGACGTTGATAATGACCAATTTTCTGACCTTTAAAAAAGATATTGTAATTTAATGTCTTTTTACATTGATGAAATTGGTTCGGAAAAGAATAGGTGGCATGACTTACTTTTTGTAGTGCTGTTGAAGGATTACTTGTCGGTGCTGCAATGGCTGTTACACTCAATAAAGATAAAACCGACGTAGTAAATAAAGACAATAAACGCACAGGTACTCCTAAACATTTAGATATAACGAACATTAGCGTTTTATAGTTTAACAGGTTTGGTAACAAGATGATCAAGTAGCATGTGTTTTATGCACCAAGCCACTTCGATTATATAGATCATTCTGCAAATGTCTTTTTCATCGTAATAATTAATAATAGGACTGAAATGAAATAAAAAATTAATCTATTATTAACTCCTTTTAAATCATGTGGTTATGATTTTGATTGTAAACGGTCGTAAAGATCATCTTTTAATTAAAAAATAACGTGTTGTTATTTAAGAAATTTTATTTCGAGGTCTATAGCTGTCTGTTGTGACACTAGTAATACAGTTATTTGACGTTTAGTGTTAGCGCGCCTATTTTTTATACGTTTATGTCTAAAGAAATAGGAGTGTGTGATGAAAAAAATGAACTCGTCATATCGATTACAAATTATCAAAGAAGTTGCAACTCGGCATCAAATGAAATCGACAGGTGATCCTATGGCGATGCACATATCACAGCTACTAGAAAGTCATAATAATGAACACCCCATAAAGCCAATAACAACATTTGATGATAGTCATTATGATGACAATGCGGGCGGTTGGGTAAGCAATTTATGGGGTAACGAAAAATAAAACAGGATAATTATAATCACGGGAAGTGATGGATGAAGTACGATGATGTTCGTAGCTTTTTTGATACATTGAGATCATCGATGAAGAATGCTTTTTTCTTAGCCTGTAACTGGAACAAATTTTGTGTCTGATGTACATTGCGGTGTCATTATATATTTAGGCTAATTGATGAATTACACCGAACTTGATAATTACACGCGTAAGTGGATTTTTACCCATGCTTCGATGCCTGTTCCTACGACAGATCTTGAGCAAATAAAACCGTTAACCCAAGCGCGTTCTTCGCAATTGTGGCAGGAACATATTAGTAAACAGAGTCCGGATTCTGATCACTTTGAGCACGGTGATTGGGCGGCAGATACAAAAAACTGGTCAGAGCCTGAAGATTGGCAAGATGCTTGGGATAACGATGATGATGCATCATTGCCAGCTGCTATTTTGACAGCTTTGCAATGGGAAGATAATACAACGATTTATTTTTGCTACGAAAAGTACAATATTGTAGAAACTAAATGGGGTGTATTTAAACGTAACTGGAAAAACTTTTTGTTTTTTGATGATGGTCCAATTCTATTGGGTCGCAAACAAAAACAAGCGCTGTGGTTTCAATCCAATGGTACTTATCAGTTAGCATTACGCCCATAATTTTCTAACGCCCTGTAATATTTATTTTTTTAAATTACAGGGCGTTGTTATTTATGTTTTTTCTTCAATGGGCTGTAATTGTTTTATGATCTGTTGAATATTTTTTAATGCGATGTGTAAATTATTGCTTGAAGAATGAACCGAGCCTTCTTTTGTTATTAAAGGTTGGTTTAATGGCTCGCCTAACGCAATAAAAAAACGTGCACTGTGGTTTGTGGTTGTGACGGTAATGGGTAATTGCGAGTGAGCAAAAATTCCCATTTGATTCGGATGTAGTTGATTATTTGCGATATAGGCGTGACCTGAGCGTAAATAAATAAAACCTGCAACATGGGTCTCTGGTGGTGTAAATGTCCAACTACCGTATGACGTGACAATAATATCAAGATAGATAATATTGCAGTTGTGTTTTATTGGGCTTTCAACACCATTGTAGTGACCAATGAGTACTTTTGTTGTCGCGTGTGTGCCTTCAACGAGAGGTAGTTTTTTACTGGCAATATGAGTGCTTGATGGCGCAGTCATTTCTCCTTCTTTCTCTGAAGGCGAAGCGGTCCACATTTGAAACGCTTCTGCGATCCCATTGTGTGGTTTCATCAGTGATTTATGTGCCATACCATAACCACAGGTGGTGAGGTGAATATCACCCGTTTGAATGTGATTTTTACCGTTAATACTGTCTTCGTTTTGGATTGATCCGATAACGGGATAGCTGACAGCATCGATACCTGAGTGGCCATGAAAACCTAGTTCATTATGTGCTCGGTTAGTAGATAAATAATGATCCCAAAGGATAAAGGGGTTGGTATCAGGAAGATGCGGGGTATCGATATAGGTGACGATGGCACCGTGTTTTATGCCGTGCCGAATTACTGCAATTTTTCTAGTCATTGCTATTGTTACCTGTTTTCGTAAGGCTAGAAAACAAGCCTATGTATCATGCCATTACAAATTAATATTCAACTCTTCTTTAGCCTAGTTGCTTACTCGCCGATCTGCCGCATTATTAGCAACAAAAATTTGGTTACTGGTAAAATGAAAGTTGAATATTAAACGTTTAACATTTATTTGTATTACAATAATCAACATTAAATAGATACTCAATATTGACGAAATAATAGGAAACACGAATGACTTTTTCTTTTGGTGGCTTGTTTAAACAGCAAGCATTTATTAATGGCCAATGGAGTGACGCCTTTTCTGGTAAAACGGTAAATATTACTAATCCGGCGACAAATGAAGTTATTGGTCATGTTCCACTTATGGGTGTAGAAGAAACCAATATTGCGATTGATGCGGCAGATAAAGCGTATCGATTGTGGTCAAAAACAACAGCGAAACACCGTTCGATGATCTTACGTCAGTGGTATGAGTTAATTGTTTCACACCGTGATGAATTAGCTCATATTCTTACTGCCGAACAAGGTAAGCCACTGGCTGAAGCGAAAGGTGAAATTGCCTATGCGGCGAGTTTTGTTGAATGGTATGCCGAAGAAGCTAAGCGTCTAAACGGTGAGATCATTCCAAGCCATAAAGAAGACGCCCGTATTTTAGTTTCTCGCCAGCCTGTTGGTGTGGTTGCTGCCATAACACCCTGGAACTTTCCTGCAGCAATGATCACACGTAAATGTGGTCCAGCTTTTGCTGCGGGTTGCTCCGTGGTATTAAAACCAGCCCCTGATACCCCTTATACTGCATTCGCCTTTGCAGAGCTCGCGCATCGGGCGGGCATTCCTGCTGGGTTGTTTAATGTTATTACGGGAGATGCCGTTAAAATTGGCGCAGAGCTTATGAGCAATAAGCGAGTTCGCAAAGTTTCATTCACAGGCTCAACGGCAATAGGTAAGCTTTTGATGGCACAATCAGCCGCTACTGTTAAGAAAGTGTCTTTAGAGTTAGGGGGGAACGCGCCATTTATTGTGTTTGATGATGCTGACTTATCTCGCGCGATTGATGGGGTAATGGTTTCTAAGTTTCGTAATGCAGGGCAGACATGTGTGTGCACTAACCGTATTTATGTTCATAGTGATGTGTATCTGCAATTTGTAGAAAAGCTAGCTGAAAAAGTGTCAGCACTAACGGTTGGCAATGGTGTTGATAATGGCGTAACTATTGGCCCGTTGATAAACCGAGCTGCGGTTGAGAAAGTCGAAAAACACATTAACGACGCCATAATGAAAGGGGCAAACTTAGTTATAGGTACACGAGAGCCTTCAACAAACTGCTTTGTTCAGCCTACGGTGCTAAGTAATGTAACCGATAATATGTTAGTGGCGAGTGAAGAAACCTTTGGTCCGTTAGCTGCTGTGTTTAAGTTTACGGATGAGCAAGATGTTATTGCACGCGCTAATAATACCGATTCTGGGCTTGCAGCTTACGTTTATACTCAATCATTATCACGCGCTTTTCGTGTTAGTGAAGCGCTGGAATATGGCATGGTCGGAGTTAATGAAGGGGTAATTTCTACTGAACTCGCGCCATTTGGTGGGGTAAAAGAATCAGGTATTGGCCGAGAAGGTGCGCATCAAGGTTTAGAAGAATATACTGAGATGAAATACACCTTAATGGGTGGCTTATAGCATTTTGTTATTCTTTTAGCGTTATGTCTAGCGAGCTGAGTTACACTGCGTTTCTCAGCTTTCTTCTTTCTATTCTTCTTGGATACTATTTTCCATGGTACGTATTAGTACGACGCCTTCATTGTCTGCAATAAAGCCTTACAGGATTATTTTCACTTTATTTCTTATTCTCTTTTTTTCGTTCCCAGCTCAGGCTGTTCCATTGGTTGGCTCAGCATGTTTGATCCGTCACGGTAATAAAGTTGTCGTTATAAAAGAAGAAATATCAGGGAAATTGGCTTTACCTGGCGGTCGAATTGATCCTATGAATAGCCCTGAGCAGGCTGCTGTACGTGAAGTCTATGAAGAAACTGGCATTCATGTTGACGCGGTGAAGTTGCTAAAATTACGGGGTAACACAACGTTATTTGCGTGTGTAGCGAAGCAGCCCATTCCAACAACAGTGATCTCGCCTTATACCCAACCGTTAACAACGACAGAAAATGATGATTTGTTAATTAGTACTTGGCAAGCGAAGCATTTTACCAAAGAGGTGAAGTGTGCATATTTACTGTCAGCTGAAAACATTACGCCAAAAGATTATCGCTATCCTAATGATGTTCCACTGATCCAACACTTATTATCACAAGTACCCAATAGTGAAATTACGACCAATGCCGCAGACTACCAAGCGGTGAGTAGGTTACATCAATGGGAGCTGACACAGATTCAGTCATTTCAACAAGAAATCAAATCGCTGCCTGATAGTTACCAATCACTTTTTCAACGAGTGCTATCTGTGTTTAACTTACCCGGTGAAAAGCTGTTTATTGGCTTGTTATTGCTCGTTGTTACCGTCGGTTTTGGTGTCACAGCAATGTTGTATTTATCAAGCGTTCTTGTGACTGTCACTTTTATTGCTTCGGTAATGAAATTAGCGCTAGCATCACCTCGTCCATTTTATATTTGGCCAGAGTTACAACAAACAGCAGCCAGTGGCTTTGGTTTGCCGAGCGGCCATACATTAATGGCAACGGTACTATGGGGATTGCTTTGGTACAATTTGCCGTTGTTGATTCATCGCTATCGACCCCACTTGACTTCAAACCTAACAACGTTTCGCTTTAAGACACTGCCGCTGTTGATTATTGCGATTAGTTTACAAGCTATCGCAAGGGTTTGGCTCGGTGTGCATTTTATCTCAGATACCGTACTTGGCTTGAGTGTTGGGATAGTGCTTTTAGCTTTGTTTATTTGGTGGCAACGTTCAGGTTCAGCCTATCAGCATGTGCGTAATTGGCGGTTTTGGGCGCTACTTAGCGTGATAATTGCTGTGGGTGTGAGCTATTTTCAAGTCCCTCAGCAAGTGTATTTATTAGCCTGTACGCTTGCAATGAGTGCCGCTGTCTTTATTGATAGAGGTCGATCACGACAGACAATTACTTATACTCAAAAATTGAAATTAGCAGTGATGCTACTTGGTTCTGTATTGGCGATTGGATTTTTGAGCTCATTATGGGTAGAGATCGTAATAAGTACAGTCGCTATATTATTGATAAAAACATTAGCTATTGTCGTCATGGTTATGGCGTGCGTATTGATGACTGCGCATAGCTATCGTTTGAAATAAGCACCTTCAAGGCGGAAGCGGAAGTGACAAGCAAGGATTGTTTGTTTTGTTCTATCGCGTTGTAAGGTAAAGTAAAGTGATAATAATATCTACAATTGATGTGCCGATGATCGAATTTATAACGATCAGGCTATAAATATTAAATGAGAGAAGGCCAGTAGTCGTAGGACACGACTCCGCTATAAGTGATAGCGTACACTGGAGAAGGAGCACAATGTTACCAGCATTAACCCATCAGCACAGTATCGAGCAACTGGTGCTGTCATTCCTTGACGATTTATCCGCGGCCGGTTTTCGAGGCGAGATAGAGAAAACCTATGCGAGTCGACTCGCTGTTGCAACAGATAATAGCGTTTATCAAGTTATTCCTCAGGCGGTTATCTTACCTAAAGATATCGATGATCTGGTGTTAATTGGTCAAATTGGTCAACAGAAAAACTATCAAAAAATCACCTTTTCTCCTCGTGGGGGCGGTACGGGAACCAATGGCCAATCATTAACGCCTGGTGTGGTTGTCGATATTTCACGCCATATGAATAAGGTACTGGAAGTTAATCCTGAACAAGGTTGGGTTCGAGTACAAACAGGTGTCGTAAAAGATCAACTTAACGATGCGCTACGTCCTCACGGTTATTTTTTCTCTCCTGATTTATCGACCAGTAACCGCGCTACCGTGGGCGGTATGATTAACACTGATGCCTCGGGTCAAGGGTCGTTAAAATACGGAAAAACGTCTGATCATGTATTGTCGTTAACGGCAGTCCTTGTTGATGGTTCAGTATTAAAAACCGAAGCGTTAGATGAAACGCAAATAGAGTCGATATCAGGTGATGATCTCGCTGCAAAAGTTGTGAAAACCTCAGCACAAATATGTCGTGAAAAACGCCAGCAAATTATCGATAAGTTTCCACCTTTGAATCGCTTTTTAACGGGTTATGATTTAAAAAATGTTTATGACGATGAACTAACACAATTTGATATTGGTCGTTTGTTGTGTGGGGCGGAAGGTTCGCTTGCGTTTATTGCAGAAGCGAAACTGAATATTACGCCGATCCCGAAATCACGAACGCTTGTAAATATTAAATACGATAGTTTTGATTCAGCGCTACGCAATGCGCCAATGATGGTTGAAGCTAAAGCGCTATCGGTAGAAACCATCGATTCCAAAGTATTGAATCTCGCAAAACAAGACATTGTTTGGAACACTGTTAGTGATTTATTAACCGATGTCCCTGGCAAAGAAATGCTTGGGATTAATATGGTTGAGTATGCAAGCAACGATATTGCCGAGAACCAACAACAAGTAAAAGCACTGTGTGAACGACTTGATGCCATGATAACGGCGAATGAAGCAGGCATTATTGGCTATCAAGTTTGTGAAGAGTTGGCGAGCATCCAAAAAATTTACACCATGCGTAAAAAAGCCGTGGGTTTATTGGGGGCGGCAAAAGGGAGTCAAAAACCTATCGCATTTGCTGAAGATACCTGTGTACCTCCTGAAAACTTAGCTGATTTTATTGCTGAATTCCGTCAGTTGCTTGATGATAAACAATTAAATTATGGCATGTTTGGTCACGTTGATGCGGGGGTTTTACACGTTCGTCCGGCACTTGATATGTGCGATCCAGAGCAAGAGCGCTTGATGAAAGAAGTCTCTGATCAAGTTGTTGAGCTGGTGGCAAAATATGGCGGATTGATGTGGGGCGAGCACGGTAAAGGCTTCCGCTCTGAATATGGTCCGGCTTTCTTTGGTGATGAGCTATTCACAGAATTACGTCGAATAAAATCAGCGTTTGATCCCCACAATCGTTTAAACCCAGGAAAAATTTGTACGCCATTAGAGAGCGATGATCAATTAGTGAAGGTTGATGATCGAAAGCGAGGTTTTTTTGATCGTCAGATCCCTATAACAACGCGAGATAGCTTTAAACAAGCGATGGAATGTAATGGTAATGGCTTGTGTTTTAACTATGACACCAGCTCGCCTATGTGCCCATCGATGAAGATCACCGCAGATCGTCGCCATTCTCCAAAAGGGAGAGCAGGACTGGTTCGTGAATGGCTACGTCAATTAGCAGAGCAGGGCGTTAATGCAGACGAGTTAGAACATAAGTTATTGACCACGACACCAACGATTAAACAGATCATCGATCGTCTCAAAAATACGTATGGCGAACGTCGTAAGCAATATGATTACTCTCATGAAGTGATGGAAGCGATGAATGGCTGTTTGGCATGTAAAGCTTGTGCAAGCCAATGTCCAATCAAAGTGGATGTTCCAAGCTTCCGCTCTCGCTTTATGAATATCTATTACAGTCGCTATCAACGACCAGCGAAAGATTATTTAGTCGCGTATGTTGAAAACTATTTACCGTTAATGGCTAAAGCGCCAGGGGTGATGAATGCCTTAACACGTCCGGAGTGGTCGAAAAAACTCACTGAAAAAGCGATTGGGTATGTTGATATGCCGTTATTGTCCTTGCCGACATTAACCGAGAAACTTGATGGACACCATGCGCTGCGTTTTGATCTGCAATGGTTACAAGCGCTGTCAGAGCAAGAGCGTCAGAATTATGTGCTGATTGTTCAAGATCCGTTTACCAGCTTCTATGATGCTGAAGTGGTAAAAGATTTCATTATTTTGGCTGAAAAACTGGGTAAAAAGCCAATTTTGGTGCCATTTAAACCAAATGGTAAAGCGCAGCATGTAAAAGGTTTCTTGCGTCAGTTTGCGAAAACCGCTCGTAACACGGCTGATTTCTTGAATCAATTAGCCGTGCTCAATATTCCAATGGTGGGTGTCGATCCAGCGCTTGTACTTTGTTACCGCGATGAATACGCTGAAGTATTAAAAGAAACCCGTGGTAACTTTGAAGTGTTAACCGCACATGAGTGGTTATTACCCTTATTGCCAGAGTTAAAGCAATATAAAGCGACAGAAGAACAACCTTGGTATTTATTTGCTCATTGTACTGAAAAAACCAAGATGCCTAATGCTGAAAAGCAATGGGAGACGATATTTAGTCACTTTGGTATAGCGCTTCAATCTGTTGCGGTGGGTTGTTGTGGTATGGCTGGCACATTTGGTCATGAAAAAGATAAGTTAGAGACCTCTAAAGGGGTGTATAACCTAAGTTGGAAACCCAATATCGATAAATTAGATCCTTCACGTTGTCTGGCTACGGGATACTCTTGTCGAAGCCAAGTGAAGCGCTTTGAGCACATTAAATTTCAGCACCCTGTACAAGTGTTATTAAAAACGGTGCAAGAAGCTTAATTATTGATAAAGCGAAGACACTAAAAAAGCGAGCTGATGCTCGCTTTTTTAGTGTCTGATGTAATAATGATATTAGTCGTTATTTGGTGCTAACCAACGGTATACCCAACCAGCTAGAACCGCACCGATAAGAGGCGCAACCCAAAACATCCAAAGTTGAGATGTTGCCCAGTCGCCAACGAACAAAGCAGGACCTGTACTACGTGCAGGATTAACCGATGTGTTTGTTACAGGAATACTGACTAGGTGAATAAGTGTTAGCGCAAGACCAATAACTAAACCTGACATTTGTGGTGATGCTAGCTTGTGGGTCGCACCTAAAATCACAAACAGGAACATAAATGTCATCACTACTTCAGTAACGAAAGAAGATAATAATGAGTAGTGACCAGGTGAATGCTCGCCATAACCGTTTGATGCGAAACCGCCAGCGAGATTGAAACCAGCGTGGCCACTTGCGATAACGTAAAGGACAGCAGCACCAGCGATAGCACCAAGTACTTGAGAAATAATATAAGGGATAACGTCACCTGCAGGGAAGCGATTACCCGCCCATAGGCCAACAGTTACTGCTGGGTTTAAATGGCAGCCAGAAATATGACCTATCGCGTATGCCATAGTTACAACAGTCAAACCGAATGCTAATGCTACACCGAGAAAACCGATGCCTAAGTCAGGATAAGCAGCAGCCAAAACCGCACTACCACAACCACCAAGCACTAACCAGAATGTACCGATAAACTCGGCAACCAACTTTCTCATCATATTTCTGTTCCAGATATTATAAAAACGACGCACATAATGGATTAAAAACACCGTTCTATCTAGCGGTGTCCATTTAATTTAAAGATAAATTATCATTATTTATCTGAATTCACAGAAGTGAATGACTAACTATAAGTGTAATTAAGTGTAGTGATTGATTTGTGATTAAACATTATAAATCAATGAGTTAATTGCGAGTTGTAGCATTGATTACTATGCGGTATTTTTTAAGTGGCTGTGTTTTATTCTGATTAAATAAGTTACGACTATCAGCAATTAATTCACAATGGGTCTCTGTCCAGTGTCGTGATTTAATTACACCATCATGAGTTTCAGTTAAAAGGGGGGGAATTTTCGCCTTAGTCACCGCAATGGGCATACATAATACCGTCACAATATTGAAGATCTGGCTGGTGGATATGGCCGCATATAATTCTATCAACCGGATTGTTTATTGCGTGACTAATCGCAGCTTGACGAAAACGAGCAATAGCTTGGTGCGCTTTATCGATCCTTTGCTTTAAATATGTCGCTAAAGACCAATAAGGTTTATTTAATTGACGGCGACTATGGCGTAGCCAGCGATTGAGAAAAAGCATGAAGTCATAGCCTTTATCTCCTAAATAATTATGAAAGCGATGAATGGTGATCAAATCATCAAATTCATCACCGTGTAACGCCAGTCTTTTGTTTCCAGTCGCAGTGGTATGGGTGTATTGGCGTTCGAGTTGTATATGACCAAAATCGTAGTGAAGAAAGTCACGGATTTTTTCATCGTGATTGGCTGGAATGTAGATGATCTTACAATCGTGGTGTGCTTTATCGAGTAATAGGTTTAGTAATGCATGGCCAATAAGAGCGATTTTTTTGAGGCCATAAATCAATAATATCACCCACTAAAATAATGGTTTCAGCTTGGTTATGTTTAAAAAGTTGAGGAGGTAATCAATTTTACAATCACGGTTACCAAATGGAGATCAGATAGCCATAAGGTGCGATAGCTATTGATATTCATGATTCCTCAACACTCTGTTTAGGATGAATTTTAACGCTATCGCGGTTTTATGACTTTTAAGTGGCTATTTAATTAATTTCTAATCACTTTCATCAAACAAGTAAGCTTCTATTTGCTCTGAAAGCCATTTAATGACAGGTGTTCGGCGCGATTCGGTTTCTACAACCTCACCATAAGCTTGCCAGTTCATTGCTCGGTTATACTTGATGACTTTAAGTGTGCCGTCGCGCAAGTAATGATTAATTAGAATCGCAGGTAAATAAGACCAACCGGTTTGATCTAGCACCGCATCACGAAGGTGTTCGTAAAATGATAATGCAATGTATTTACCAGCCTTCGGCGTAACAATTTTCAGGTTTTCTTCGTCGATGTATGCTACGGCAATTTCAGTGAAACGCTCAAGATCGGCTGCTGTCACTTTACGTAATTGACTAAGCGGATGATCTTTATGGGCAACGGACATCATGCGAATTTGACCTAAATCGATCTGATTGACGCGTGACAGCTGATGGGTATCTGGTAATAATCCATAGGCGACATCAACAAGATTTTGGGTCACCATTTCTTCTAGTTCTTGTGGCGGAGCACTATAAATAGAGACACTGGTTTGGGGAAATTGTTTACGAATATCACGCAGTAGTTTACGCCACACAGCTTCTGGTAATGAATCATCACGTGCGATACGAATGCTGGATTCAACACCGGCTAAATGCTGATCACAGCGGGTTTCAATATCACGGGCAATGAGTAGCATTCTTTCGAAATCATTAGCAATTGCATCACCGATACTGGTGGGAATTATTTGGTTTCCTGTTCGATTTAAAAGCGCAATACCGAGTTCATCTTCCAGCGCACTTAAAGCGGCACTGACGGTAGTACGGCTTTTTCCTAATTTTCGTGCGGCTTCTGCAATAGACCCTGTCTTAATTGCATACAAATACATCTCAATTTGATTGGTTCTCATGCAGAATTTTGCCCGTTAAATATACAAACCTATATGCTCATATTAGCGACGAATAACTTGTCGCTCAGAGATTATATTATTAATCTAAGTCACAGTATTATGTACCTAGGATAATTCAACAACAAAAAACGACGAATAATTTGTCGATTGAGGTATATATGTCTAGCAAGATACAACAAGAGCGTGGATTGCTATTGTTGTCAACAATATCATCATTTTCATTTGCAGTAATAGGGATTGTTTTAGGGTCTATTGTTGGCTCGTTAGTAATTGTGTTTGATGGTGCCTATTCACTCGTCAGCTTAGCGTTAACCATGTTATCACTGGGTGCTGCGCATTATATTCATAAGCCTGAAGTGGATAAGACAACCCCTCAATTTGCGATGATTGAGCCTGCTGTTATTGCGATTAAAGGTTCTGTTATTGCCATTATGTGTTTATGGTCTTTTTATTCAGCCGTTGAAGCAATTTTAGCGGGTGGTCGTGATATTAATGCGGGCGTTGCACTTGCATTTGGTATGGTAAGTGTTACTGGCTGTTATGCGACTTACCGTTATATTAAGTTGAAGAGCGAGAATATTGAATCAGCGTTAGCCGATGCTGAAGCAAAACAGTGGATTATGGACACGGTGATCAGTGTTGCTGTACTTGCTGGTTTCTTTATCGCTAAATTATTAATGATGACGCAGTATGCTGGATATGCAGTCTATGCCGATCCAACAATGGTTGTATTAGCGTCGATTTATTTCATTATTGTTCCTGTAAAAATGGTATGGCTTTCAGTACACGAACTACTAGAAATTCATGGTCAGCCAATGGCACATGTAATGAGTAAATAAAGAGAGTAAACGAGATAAGGCCAGCTTTATTGTTTGATAGAGCTGGCCTTATTTATTATGCTATACAACGACTAACGTCCCAGTAAAAGGGTATCTTCAATTTCGCGGTAATGTGTAGCGGTATTGATAAGTGATGTTGCTGTTAAGCCCGGTACGCCATACACTTCAACCTTGGTATTATATTTGGTCTGTACTTTATCAACTAACAAATCAAAGTCACCATCGCCTGAAAGTAAAATAATACGATCAGCATCTTGTGCATGTTCGATAACATCTAGTGTAATACCCACATCCCAATCTCCCTTAGCAGAGCCATCACTGCGTTGGATAAATGGTTTTAGTTTTACTTCAAAGCCAATCGCTCGCAGAATATTTTGAAATTGTCTTTGCTTTTCATCTCCTTTATGGATGGCATAAGCGTAAGCTGCGATGATTTCTCTATCTTGTGAAACTTCCGCCCAAAAAGCATTGTAGTCGAAGTTAGCACGATACTTTTCTTTGACGGTGTAGTAGATGTTTTGTACATCAACAAATATTGCCACTTTTTCCACGAGAATTCCAAATTGGTTGAATTTAAAAGCTATGTTGAAGAAATGACGAGGATAATTCAACTGTTATTGAACAATGTGTTGTTATTGTTGGTTTTTTATTCAAAGAAACATAACGAGTCGTTACAAGCAACAAATCGCGATGGAATATGGAGTAAAATTGGAAAACTATGGTCTTAATAAAAAGGCAATCACTCGCAGAGATAATTTTAAGAGATAAAGTGATGAACAAGATATTGATCGGCACACTGTTATTAAGTTCAAGCTCAGTATTGGCACAGAGTTGCCCTGTAGATGTGCCACATCCAATTCACATTGATAAGGGGAATATTTCTGTTTATGAGCAAGGTAAGCCTAAGTTACTGATTGATAAAAATAATGAAGTTTATATTAATGGTGAAAAAATTGATTTAACGGCAATGCAGCAAAAAGCAGTCGAGGCCTATAGCCACAATGTTCAGACTTACCTACCGCAGATGGCACAACTAGCACAAGAAGGCGTTGGGATGGCAACGGATGTATTGGGTGAAGTAGCCAATAGTTTTGATTCACAAGATGCTTTTAAAAACGTTGAAACGTTAATTGCTCAGTTTGGTCAGCAGGCTAATGAGAAATTTTATAATCAGCAGGGTGAGTTTGTTATGCCTGCTGATGTGTTTTCTAATATGGATACTAATTGGAAAACCGAGTTTGAATCGGCAATGAAACAAGTCAGTGTTCAATCAATAGCGAGTTTATTTGCGGCGCTTTCTGATGAAATGAAAAACGGTGATGTAGATTTTACGCAGCTTCAATCAAAATTTTCCGAATTAAAAGCACGCTTAGGCGAACAAATGGCCCAACGTAGTCAGCAAATGAAAGTAAAAGCAGATAGTTTATGTGGTTCTATTGAAGGTCTGGCTGAGCAAGAAAAACAACTTCAACAGGTGATACCGCAATTGAAAGGCATTCCAATGTTTGAGATTTAATTCTTTTTATTATTTACTTAAATAGCGCAGTTCTGCGCTATTTTTGTTTGTATGTTTTTTGTCCTAAAGATGAACTATGTGTTAAGCTAAAAAGAGAAAATAAGTAATAATATCGTGTATTTAAAGGAAGATTTTTACATCATTAAATAACGCACTTTGACCAATAGGGGATAAATATGTTGAAGATTGCTGTGATAATTGGTCTGTTACTGTTTGCTTATTGGGTTATGCGCTATATGTCGCCTACGAACCAAAGAAAGGTTGTTGTTGGTCTTTTTTCCATATTAGGTAGCGCTGCAATTATCTTTATGGGGTTCGAGCTGTTCCGCTAGAGCAGCATGACGCTTATTTATTTAAATATGAAAACACTAAGCGTCATGATAGATCCAATAATTACAAAATATCAGTTAGAGCAATACCCACACCAATACGTTGCTGCTTGTGGTTATAATCAATCAGATTTTCGCCGTAGCCTGTTGAGTATTTAGTATAGCCGCGCAGTTTACCCCAGAGCGGGAAAGTTAAACCAACTTCACCATAGCCTTTATGAGAGGCAAAGTTTTCACGTCCAACAAAGCTGAATTCATAGTCATCCCACTTGTAAACCACACCGACTTGGTAATGCCCCATGTAATGTTCGATATCAGGGTTGTCATCACCAGATGGAGAGGTGGGTTCTTTTTTCTTATCTTCAGGAATACGCCACCATGGTCTAAATGAGAAGGCAAAATTTCCCTTTTCAAAGATGAAGTCGGTATATACACGGTTCCAACTACGAGATAACCCTTGAGTTCGACCATTTGATTGATGTTCGATACCTATTGTTGCCCATGTATTACCACCAAGAGGTTTCCATGGTGTAGGCGCTAAGTAAAACATTTCAGGGCGATAGTTGGTTTCTCTAAATGGGCGTGAAATGTCACTAGCATATACCTGCCAGTAAGAATTTAATGTGAAAGCAAGAAATACGCCATCGCCATCAATGAGTAAATCATCGTAGTTTAATGGTGTTTTAAAACTTATCTGGAATTCAGCTTCAGCATTCTTTAAGTGATTATCCCATTCTGTACCGTTATAAGCATCACGATTAATACTGTCAGTGAGGGTAACAGGAAGGAAGTAGTTCATACGGTGAGGTGTAATAACAAACGGATCAAACGTAGTCTCACGTTCACGTTGTAAACGCTGTGAGATCATAGGCTCGTTACTGATTTTTTTAGCCTCAGCTATTAATTTTTCACAACGACTACGGATTTGGCTAAGTTTTAAATCACCGCTTTGATTTTTTACAGCATCCAATAAGCATGCCTCATAGTCGTCATTAGGTGCCGCTGTCACAACACAAGGGGCTGTAAACATCGCTAATAAACAGAAATTATATACTGGTTTCACAAGTAATTGACGTCCCTAATTATAAGTGCAGGCAAGTTACATAACAGTTAAGCAAGCTGATTTTAACAGTTTGTTTTGTATCAATTACTATCTATTATACATACCAAATGTCAATATTTGGTTAAATAAAACGCCACATAGAAGTGGCGTTTTTTGTAACGGTCTATGTTAATGAATATTAAGCGCCAGCTCGACTGCGTGTCGGTTTATTTGGTCGACCTGCCTTTCCGTTGCGATTTTTATTACCTGCAGGTTTGCCATTACGGGCACCTGCATTGTTGCCGTTATTTGGGCGCTTATTGCCGTTTGTCTCACTTCGGTTACCTGTCCCTTCAGGTTTACCATTAGCCGTAGGTCTTCCATTGGCTGAAGGTTTACCTTTTACTGTTGGCTTTCCGTTACGGGTTGTTGGGCTGCGCTTTCCATCTTTACGGATATCTGGTTGATTTGGATGCTTAGTCGCAAATCGCTTAGAACCATGGCGACCTGAGCCACGACGCTCTGCTGGGGTTAGCTCAGCTTCAGTTCCTGGTGGTGGAACTAAACAGCTTGAACGATTACCGATTAAGTGCTTTTTGCCCATCGAAATGAGTGCATCACGGATCAATGCCCAGTTAGCTGGATCATGATAACGTAATAGTGCTTTGTGTAAGCGACGTTGACGTTCACCTTTAGCAACAGATAAATCTTCGCGGCCTTTATATTTTACTTTTTTCAGTGGGTTTGTTTCAGAGTGATACATCGCCGTTGCATTACACATTGGTGACGGATAGAAGTTCTGAACCTGATCACACTGGTAATCATTTTGCTTTAACCATAATGCAAGGTTAAGCATGTCTTCATCTGTGGAGCCCGGGTGTGCTGAAATAAAGTAAGGGATCAGGTATTGCTTCTTACCTGCTTCCTGACTGTATTGTTCAAACATTTCTTTAAAGCGATCAAAGGTACCCATGCCTGGCTTCATCATCAGATCAAGGGTGCCTTTTTCGGTATGCTCTGGGGCAATTTTTAAGTAGCCACCAACATGGTGAGTCACAAGTTCTCGAACATACTCTGGTGATTCAACCGCTAAGTCATAACGCACGCCTGACGCAATCATAATCTTCTTAATGCCTTTTAGATTACGTGCTTCACGATACAGATCGATAGTATGTTTATGGTCAGTATTCAGCTTTTCACAGATCTTAGGGAAGATACATGATGGACGACGACAGTTGGCTTCTGCACGTTCATCAGAGCAGCCTAAACGATACATGTTTGCTGTTGGGCCACCAAGATCCGAAATAGTACCCGTAAAGCCCGGCACTTTTTCTTGAATATCTTTAATTTCATTCAAAATCGATTCTTTTGAACGGTTTTGGATGATTCGACCTTCATGCTCAGTGATTGAACAGAAAGAACAACCGCCAAAACAACCACGCATGATATTCACTGAGGTTTTGATCATGTCATAAGCTGGGATCTTTGCTTTGCCGTAGCTTGGGTGTGGAACACGTGCAAACGGTAAGCCGAAAACAAAATCCATCTCTTCAGTTGAGAGTGGGATCGGTGCACGGTTTACCCAAAGCTCTCGATCAGCATGTTTTTGAATTAGAGCACGGCCAGAGTAGGGGTTGGTTTCTAAATGCATCACACGGCTAGCGTGGGCATAGAGAATACGGTCATTGGCTAATTTTTCATATGACGGTAAACGAACAACTGTTGTTTTTGCATCGTGACGTGACGGCTGTACACGTACTACTTTGGCTTCGTTTTTTTGTTCTTGTTTATTGGTGTCACAGTTTTCTTCGGTTGCGTATGGGTTTGGCATTACCATTGCGCGGCCGGGCTTTTCAATACGTGAAGAGTCAATTTCTTTATACTCTTCAGGAACTTCTTTCACCATTACCGCAGTACCCGCGATACGCGTTAATGATTTAATATCTTCGCCATTGCCTAAACGGTGCGCAACTTCAACCAGTGCACGTTCAGCGTTACCAAACAATAAAATGTCGGCTTTTGCATCCATTAATACTGAACGACGGACTTTGTCAGACCAGTAATCATAGTGTGCAAGACGGCGAAGGCTCGCTTCAATACCACCTAATACAATAGGAACGTCTTTAAATGCTTCACGGCAGCGCTGAGAATATACGAGTACTGCGCGATCGGGACGTTTGCCCCCTTCATTGTTCGGGGTGTAAGCATCATCATGACGAAGCTTACGATCGGCGGTATAGCGGTTGATCATCGAATCCATGTTACCGGCGGTAATACCAAAAAAGAGATTTGGTTTACCCAGTTTCATGAACTCATCTTTATTGTCCCATTTAGGTTGGGAAATAATACCAACGCGGAAACCTTGGGCTTCTAATAGGCGACCAATGACCGCCATACCAAAGCTAGGATGGTCAACATAGGCATCACCAGTAACAATAATAATGTCACAGCTATCCCAACCTAACGCATCCATTTCTTTACGAGATGTCGGTAAAAATGGTGCTGTGCCATAGCATTCAGCCCAATACTTAGGATAGCTATCAATAGGTGTTACTTTCGTGTGCATGTTTTGACCTCTATATTTTGAGGCGGGAATTATAACGGTTAGCGGTATCACTGACTAGCCCCTATAAAACCAGAGAATTTTTATGGATAAATCATTCCTGAAACATCATTTTTATAATAGCTAACTATGCTAAAAATATTTCATATAGAGCGTTAAATTAGATGTATTAAATGAACTGTGAATCATAAAACATAAAAATGTTTACAATGGACGAAAAAAGAGAAGTGAGAAAATGGATGAAGACTAATGAGCAGGAGAATAAATCGCTGCCGATATTAACAAGCTTTGAAGATAAGCATGCCTATTGTGAGCAAGTTAAAATGGCTAACTTTACGCAAAGTATGCGGTTAGAAGGCTATGACATTCGTGTGCCTTCACCGATAAAAAATACGCGAGAGCGTAATGCATTGCGCCTGCAACTGATTAGGTATTATCAACAAGAGAACACTGAAAAGGTGTGAATGTGGACTATAAGTACGGTACAGATCAAGATCCTTATACTTACGAAAATTCTTATGTATTGATTAATAAGCTCAATATTAGAGATGAAGCTTTATTTGATGAGGCAGAAACTCAATTTAATATATTGGCGGCGATGGGAATTGAATTTGACTCACCACCTTATGATTTCGCGTATTTTTGTCAGCTACACAAATGGCTTTTTGATGATTTGTTTGAGTGGGCGGGTCAGTGCCGTACGATTGATATATCAAAAGACGATACACGTTTTTGTCACGTGAGTCGTTTACCGCAAGAAACCACTCGTTTATTCAACCAACTTGAAGCTGAACGTTACCTGGTCGGGTTACCCTTTGAAGAGTTGATTGAGCGATTGGCACAATATTATTGCGATATCAATGTATTACATCCTTTTCGAGAGGGAAATGGGCGGACACAGCGAATACTGTTTGAACACATAGTAATTAATTGTGGCTATAACATTAATTTTAGTGGCGTAACCGCAGAGCAGTGGCTTAATGCGAATATTCAAGGGGTCGTGTGCAATTATAAGCCGATGCAGGATATATTTAGGCGCTGTGTGGTAACGCCTTAATGTATTTGTAACTGTCGGAGTAAAACAGCAAGCTATAAACGCTGAGAGTATAGCGTTATATCGCTTGCCATTTCTAAGTTCGATAATTAAAAGTTTTGTTTTTCAGCGATAGACTGTTGTTCAATTGCCGTAAGTGGTTGCAAACTTCTAACATCTGATGCTGCCGGGCTTTGGTAAACCGCTAGACCGAACTTAGGGATCATTGCAAAGATATGGTCAAAAATATCTGATTGCACATCTTCATAAAAAGCCCATCGCGTATCATTCACAAAAACATAAATTTGGATTGGTAATCCATTGGGGGTCGGCTCTAATTCACGTACAAGAAAAGTCATATCTTGACGTATTTGAGGATGTTGTTTGAGATATACATCAAGATAACCACGAAATATCGCAACATTGGTTAAGCCAGTATTTGGTGGTAGGTTTTGTTTTTTCTTTGTCAGAATTGCAGGTACAAAATTTATTGTTGCTAACTGTGCTTCATCATTGCTGTCGATAAACTTGATGGTATCAATATCGATTAACACAGAGCGCTTAATGCGACGACCACCTGATTCTTGCATTTGGCGCCAGTTAATAAAAGAATCTTGAACCAGCGCATAAGCGGGAACATTGGTTACGGTGTTATCCCAGTTTTTCACTTTTACCGTGGTTAATGAGACCTCTTCAATACTGCCATTAGCACCATATTTATCCATTTGGATCCAGTCACCTACTTTTACCATTTGGTTTGCTGATAACTGGATACCAGCAACAAAGCCTAAGATAGTATCGCGGAAGACTAATAACACTAAACCTGTCGCAACGCCTAAACCACTTAAGAAATAAACGGGAGAGCGATTGGCGAGTACTGAAATAGCAATGATAAAACCAATTAAAAAGATGATTAACTTAAATAATTGAACAAAACTTTTTATTGGTAGATCACGACTCATTAATTTGATATCGGCAATATCATTGCTGGCATCTAAAAAAGCATAACTACTTCGAATAAGAGCCAAAATAAGCCATAAACTTAGAAGACGGTCTATTAATCCACTAAGAATAATATGTTTATCAAGTACTAGTGGGATGAGTAAGTTAAGCACAACGGCAGGAATGATCAGTGACAGTTTTTCAAACACCGCGTGTTTGACGATTACTGAACCCCATGAGGCCTTTGATCGCCTGAGCATGGTATTGACAATTTTCAGTAATCCCCAGCGAACGATCACATAAGTAAAAAAAGCGACTCCAACACATAACACTAAGAAAAATACTGTTGATATATTGTCATGCGGTTCAATATTGACACCAATTTCGGATAAAATGTGTGCGATATCAACTCTAACTTCTTTGCTCACAGACTCACTCCATTTGATTACATTTAATAATAAACTATTAGCGCATCATACCTGAAAAAAATAGCTAATGACTGTTAGTATATAACTGAATATTCAATGATGTGTGTTGGAGATTGACGTGGCGAAAAAGTTTTATGTTGTATGGCAAGGACGAGAGCCGGGAATATATACCGATTGGGCGAGTTGTAAACAGCAAGTGGACAAGTTCACTGGTGCTAAATACAAGTCATTTCCTAGCCAAGAAGAAGCGCAAGTTGCTTTTGGTGGTAAAGTTCCCACATATAGAGCATCCGCTGCCACAAAAAATACCGCAAAAGCCGTTAAAACGAGTAAAGGCTCTTTGACCGCAGAGCAAGTACTTGCAGTAAAAGCAGAGATTAAAATCTTTACTGATGGCGGTTGTGATCCTAATCCCGGTAAAGCAGGTTCAGGTTTAGCTCTGTATCGAGAAAACCAATTAAATGAATTGTGGTTTGGTTTATATAACCCGCAAGGCACCAATAATACCGCTGAGCTAAATGCGTTATATCAAGCCTTACTCCAAGCTGAAAAGTATATTGCAGGTGGCATAAGTGTCGCGATATTTTGTGATTCACGTTATTCGATTCAGTGTATTACTCAATGGGCGGTATCGTGGAAAAAGAATGGTTGGAAAAAAGCAGGGGGGGAGATCAAAAATCTAGATTTGATCCAACCAATGTTTGAGCGCTATCAGACAATTAAAGATATGATCCAAATTTACCATGTGAATGGACACGTCGGCATCGAAGGCAATGAATTAGCTGATAGGATGTCTATTCTCGCAGTAGATGAGCGCGAGGTTGCGTTTTCGCTATATCAGCAACCCTTAGATATTAAAGTGATTTTAGCCCTAAGAGCGGGCTAAAATCGGTGATAAATTATTCTTGATAGTTGAGTAAAGCGAGCATACGTTCAATGTTCGCTTTTTTATTTCCGTGATTTCCCATCATTTCTTGATTGCCTAACGCAAAGAGCCAATCTTCAATCGCATCGCCATCAATATCGTCACGAAAATTGATCAAATTCGCCCATTGTTCAAGATCGTCATCATCAATCTCTTGCGTTAAGTATTTATTCAGTACTTGAATGAGCAAAGATTTAGTAACAATAAATGGTGTGTCTTGAGCCGATGACTCTGCATTAAGGTAGACAGAAAAGGCATTGTCACGTTCAGGGCCAAAACTCATAATTTGATAAATAGCTTGTTGTTTATCCACTGTAGTTAACTTTAATCGATGGTTGAGTGGTTATTCTGCCGTTTTAGAAGCAATAAAAAAGCCTGTAGAGCGCTCTACAGGCTTGAGTATTTATCATATTAATTTCGATTAAGCGTACATAGGTACAAGCACGACAGTACCTAAAATGACGGTAATTAAGCCACACACCACAGGTACAACAGTACGTTTAACCACATCGAATGGGCTGATTTTCGCCATACCAGAGGTTGCAACAATAACACCTGATACCGGTGAGATAGTACGACCTAAGTTTGATGCTTGAAGCATAGGGATGATAAGGAATGCAGGGTTTAAACCTAACTTACCCGCAAGTTGAGGTGCAAGTTCAACAAAGGCATAGAAAGGCGCATTACCTGAGCCTGTTGCAATAGCAGCGGCAACCGTTAGTGCTGTTAGTAATAGCATTAGCGCGACGCCACCGGCACCCGCTTTATCAGCCAATGCGAGTAGGTTATCAATGGCACCAACAGACATTAAGCCTTGCGCAAACACACCAGCTGCGACCAATAGCATCACTACGCCTTTGAATGCATCACCCATACCTGCGTAGCAAGATTCTAGATTTTCAAGTGTAACTTTGCCGTTTAAGCGATTAGTCAGAAAATCGACAATTGCACCAATGGTAATAGATAACACAACAATGGTGTAAATATCGATTTTTAGGCCAGGGATAGTTTCACCATTAAATAGGAATACCCCAATGATTGGCATGAAAGGTAAAATTGAGTAATACCCAGGCGCTGTCACTTCCATTTCAGAAATATCAACACGCTCCATTGGTGTGTTGTTTTTCTTATCAAGATATTTGTTCCAGAAGAAAGCAGCGACCGCCATTACAATAATGGCACTGATAGAAACTGGTAATACGGTTTCAACGGCAAACACGTGTAATGGTAAACCTGCTTTTTCCGCAGCAACCACCACATCACCTGACGTTGGCGATAGGATGATCGCAGCAGGGGAGGCACAGACTGCCGCTGCCGCTGGGCGAGAAATACCCATAGCAGTCATCATTGGGAATAGTGTCGCCATTAATAGCACACCAAGACCAGTTGCAGAGCTCACGGCAAGAGACATTAAACAAGCAACAATATAAGCAGCAACTAATAGTACGTAAGGCGATTTAATTAATGACAAAGGTTTTGAAAATTGTTTTACCACGACATTATTAGCACCAATGTGGGTCATGTATGATGCGAAACCGCATAACAACATGATTTGTAGACCTAAGCCGCCACCACGGTACTGCAGCATGTATTTTACATACTCAAGAGAATCGGTGAATAAATTACCTGTTGATGCAACTTTTGCAGGTAAAACAGAATGACCTAATAAGCCTGCAATAATTAATAACGAAACTCCCGCGGTGAGTAATACTCCTGCAGCTTTATATCCTTTAACAATGTAATAGCCAACGGCGATGGTGATCACCAAGCCTATTAATAGCTCCGTCATGAAGACTCCTTATTTCATTTTAAATCTAATTGTAAAAAGTTGTTACTATGTGGTGGTATTTGCTGCTAGTAATGTAACTAAAAATAAAATTATTAACGAGATTTAATCAGATAAGTTATGATCTAAAACAGTATTTACTGTTGATTGTTAATTTTATGATAAATAATATAGTGATTAATTGAATGTTATTACTATCTAACTGTTAAATAACAATATTCATATTGTTTTCTATTAAGAGATAATAAGATTTAATATCAACTCGATTAATAAGATAAAGCGACTTAACTATTGCAGTGTTGAATGATATTTATAGAATGCAATTATTGTTGGCAGCAGTGCTGCTTTACATAATCAATAAATGCTTGATCAGCTAATGATAAATATCCTGTTTTACGCCATGCCATCACGATATCAAGTAAGATCGGTTGTTCAAAAGGAATTGGGACAAGCTTTGGTTCATACTCTGTCACCATCTCTAGTAATGTAGTGATGGCGAAATCTTGTCTCACGATTTTAAAAATCATCGCCAGTAAGTTAGTTTCAAATGAAATGTTAGGTGTGAAATGGTATTTCTCACAGATGCTATCGATTGTTTCTCGATGAAAATAGCCATGTTTAAACATGACTAGCTCTTGGTTGAAAAAATCAGAAAAAGAAAGGGATTTATATTTTGAGAATTCATGATTCTCTGAAACTACAGCAACCATTTGTGATTTCAATAGCGGCTCTGGATGCAATGAATCAGGCAGTTCATGATTAATGATCACACCAAAATCTAACTCACCATCAATGATCATCTTTCTGATTGATTGAGTGCCAGCCTCTACAATACTCAGTTTTAAATGTGGATATTGACTCTTAAAGCCCATAATGATTTCTGGAAAGAAATATGAGCCTAACATGCTTGGAATACCGACACGCACTTCTCCTTTTTCTAATCCTCGTAATTCAGCCATTGCGGTTTGTGCATCATTAATTTTCTGAATAATCGCTTTGGCGTGAAGAAGTAATACTTTTCCTTCATCGGTTAATTCTACTTTGCGTTCATTACGTGAAAATAAGCACAAGCCCAGTTGTTGCTCTAGTTTTTTGATTGTCATGCTGAGCGCGGGTTGAGCAATGTGTAACTTTTCAGCTGCTCGCGTAAAATTATTTGTTTCTGCTAGTGCGACAAAATAGGTAAGTTGTCGAGAATCCATAGCTATAAACCAAAGTTATTATGATTATATATATTATATATTTTCATTATTGCATGGCAATTGATACCGTAACTGCTCTTTGATAGATAATTCTTCCCACGTTAATGCTTATCTCAATGATATGGGTAATGTATTGAGCATTATTTTCTGGTGAATATATGATTGAACTCCATTCGTCTCATTATAAAAAAGCTTGTTTTGCATTGGCATTAGGTTCTTTTATTGTGTTTTGTAACCTTTATTTATTTCAGCCTATGCTGCCACTTATGGCACAAGAATTTGGTGTGAGTGCGACAGCTATTAATTGGATACTAGCGGCAACGACATTAATGTTAGCCGTGTGCTTGATCCCTTGGGCGATTGCTTCTGAAATTGTCGGACGGCGTGTGATTATGTTAGTGAGTTTGTCATTATTACCCGTCGTTGGAAGCATCATGGCTTTTAGCAATAGTTTAATCACTCTTACCATTTTAAGAGCTGTAATGGGGATTTCTGTTGCTGGCTTTATTGCTGTTGCTGTTGCTTATATGGCTGAAGAATTTACACCTAAAGCACTTATGGTTGCGGTGGGAAGCTATATTAGTGCGAATTCACTAGGGGGGATCGTTGGGCGATTATATGGCGGTATTGTCAGTGAGCACTATAGCTGGCATCTCGCCGTATTAGGATTGGCTGGTTTTAGTTTGGTTGGTGCAATCATTGTGATCAAGTTATTACCTAAACAGCAACACTTTAAGCCTAATCGCCAAGGCTTTCGCGTTCATGGCAAGCATTTGGTACAGCATATAAAGCAACCTATATTATGGATCGCTATGTTGATTGGCGGTATTAACTTTGCGCTATTTGTTAACCTTTATTCGGTATCTGGTTTTAGATTGGTCGCGGCACCGTTTAATTTACCATTGAGCTGGGCTGCTTTAATCTTCCTTTGCTATTTAAGTGGCACATTTACATCAAGATTCAGCGGTAAATGGGCTAACAGATTTAGTCCTGTGAGTGGCATATTATTAGGTGGAGTGATTAGTTTTCTAGGAATGTGGTTAGGTCTAATTGAATCACGTCCAATGATCATCATTAGCTTATTACTGATTAGTTCTGGCGCTTTCTTTACTCATTCACTTGCTTATGCATGGGTCAGTAAACACGCACAAGTTGCTAAAGCTACAGCAACAGCGATGTATTTAGTGCATTACTATGTGGGCGGTAGTGTAGGGGGCTTCTTATTAATTTACTGTTGGCAGCATGGCCGATGGGAAAGTGTCGTTGCTGGTGGAACGGTACTTTATAGTGCAATGTTTATTTTATGTGGATTATTAGCCCGAGAAGCCGGAAAAAGTAAAGCGCAAATAATAGAACAACTTGGATAATGATCTAGTGGATATTGATAGTACGTTATAGACAGGATCTATAACGTACTTTAACTATTTTATTTCAATCAATAATGTGAAATCACTGTGCTCACCACGACGAGCAAAAGCACGATATTGACCAACTCGAATGGTGTATTTACCGCTGTATGGCAGAATATAAGCGCCTTGTTTATTGAGTGCTTCAGAGTATTCACTGAGATCAACGCCTGATTCTAAGTGCTTATTAGATAGGTTAATCCACAACTTCGTACTTTTTGTCAGAAGTTTTGCCGTTAGTGCCTGCCCTTTTTTTGCATAAAAAACATAATCGTTAAAATCGTAACCTTTTATTTTTGCAGGATATTCAGCGCTAGTTGCACCTTTTTGAAAATGTACGTCCTGTGTTTTATTTGCAGCCAAAGCAAGAGATGAAAATAAGCTGATACATAAAATACAAATAGTGAGTGATAAGCGGGAAAAGAATTTCATAGCCTTGTCCAGTAAAGTAAAGAGAGATAGACCTTATTTTATTAGTATATCAGGCTATTAGAATGATGATAAATCCATTCATAGTCAGTGATACTGATATTTAAAGTTTTATATATATTTTATACGTGATTTAAGGTATCTTATATAAAACATGGTGTATATGGATGGTGCATTAAAAATGGAAAATAAAATAAAAGATCTAACCGTAAAGCAGCGCTTGCTACTGGCTAAGCAAGGACGATTTATTCACATTTTATCGACAGATCCTGATCGCCGAGTTAGAGCCGCAGCAACAGAATATAATCTTGATATATTGATTGATGATGATGCTGCTTTTGATGCGCTTATGGAGTTAGATTAAAAACGATCATTTTATTTTCTCAATGACTGAATCTAATAATGTTGAACCATGATATATTTTAAAACTGAGAAAATTAACAAAAGGATATTGTTTATTTAAAATCGCTTTATCTGAGTGCATATTTTTTATCATTTCTTTCGCTAAACCATGCAACTGTTCTGAGTTAAAAGAAGCTGGGTTATATTGGTAACTATAGGTTAAGGTTTGATCAGAACAATTAATGACATAAAAGGCATTAATTTCTGAGTTATTGGTTTCTAAGGTATTTCTTCCTGATGGTATGTCAGCACAAGAATAAATAGCGGAAAATACGGGTGAACTGCTAAGTAGCAATAACAGTGGGAGAAGTTGTGATTTTCTCATATAAACCTCCTGCAGTTTGAATAATTATGATGATTAGAAGTTAAAGACTAAATAGCTAAACTTCTTTTTAATTTTATCGCTTTCACTATGAAAGATGGCTTAATTATTAAAAATTCTTATAGTTAAGAAGTTTTTAATAAAATATGCAAAATGCGTCTCAAATAGAATAAATGACATTATTGGTTTATTTTAAAATGTAACCTCAATTTAGAAAATCTAGCCATATATTCACATCACAGAATAACTCGGTATAATCGCTGTACTTTTTATCTACTCAATGACGTTTATTATGGCAGGCTACTTAACCTTTCTTGTGCCCGCGCTACTTGGTGCGCAACTTATCCTTACCATTGTTTTGATGAAGGGCGAAATTTGCCCAGGTCAACGTGGTCGTGTTCATAAAATGTTACCAGTATTGCTTGTTGGTTGGTTACTCGCCGCTATAGCACAGCCTTTAGCCGTGTTACCTTTACTGTCATTAGCGTTCTTTACGATGAAAGTGAAAACAGGGAAAACACGTGATGCTGGGCCTATTAAAGTTTTATATGGCAGTGATGTATTAGCCTTTATTTGTTGGCTTGTATTATTACCCACCTTAAATATGCCTGAAATTGCGATTAGCCTAGTTGCTATCGCATTATATGGTAGTGCATTAGCCCATGTTTTACTGACTTTTGCGCGTACGCGTTTACAGGCATTTCACCGCATATTACCGTTTGTCGGTTTTATTAGTGCAATATTAACGATTTTATTTATGATCTGGCAGATCATGACTCTCGGTCAGGCAACAACAAGCCACCATATGATAGAAATTATTACGGCATTAGCATTAATGGTGATTGGCTTGGTGATTTGGTCTGGTCACATCTTATTAAATAAAAAAGCGAACAATTGGCAATTAGTGATTGCGCTTGTAGTGTTGATGTTTTCTGCGGGCTTACAGTTAGTTTTGTTTTAAAACTATCGATATTAAAAACAATGAAATAGAGCCGCTTTTATAGCGGCTTTTTTGTATTGGTTATCTACGTCTATGCTTAATGAGTAACATGAACACTTTTTAATTAAGCCATTATGTAGGGAGCTGGAAGGTGTATGGAAATTAATAATCTACTGAGTATGGATGGCAATATTGTCATTGGGATAGTGAATGAACGCTTACGTTTAGAATGCAGTAGCATGTCTGAATTATTAAGTCGTTATGAACTAGATGAAGGCGAATTGACAGATAAGTTGGCACAGCTAGGCTATCAGTATGATCCAATAACCAATCAATTCCGATAATACATTAATCTATAAATTAGCCTCATAAGTGAGGCTTTTATTTTGTCTAAATTATGCCGACTTAATACCTTCTAAATGGAGCTGGCATTGTTGCCTTGCCGTTGCGAAAAAAGCTTGTAGATAGTGACGTTGCTGTTCTGATGCTCTAATCGCAGCAAATAAACGTCGCCATAAGCCTTGCTCTAACGGCTTACTTACGACTAACCCCTGTTGCGCAAAATCATGAATAGCCCAATTAGGTAGTACGGCAACGCCTAATCCAGCCGACACCATTTGCACAAGCATCAAAGTATTATCCGCCTGTTTCCAAGCTTTCGGCTCTATGCCAGCAGGTTGTAGGAAATGTTTCACGACATCTAAACGATTTTTTTGTACGGGATAACTCAGCATGGTGTGAGCGGCAATATCTTGCGGTGTGATAAAAGGCTTTTCTGCTAAAGGGGAATTAACACTAACGATTAATCGCATTTCAAAATCAAATAAAGGTTCATAATGGATCTCGCTTCGTGGCTGAATATCAGACGTGATCACTAAATCGAGCTCACCGCAAGCAAGAGCAGGTAATGGTTCGAAGCCAAAGCCTGAAGAGAAGTCTAGTGTTACAGCCGGCCACTGCACCTGATATTCCTTCAATGCAGGCATTAGCCATTGAAAACAGGAATGGCATTCAATCGCCATATGTAAGCGACCATTAGCATCTTGTTTTATGTTAGCAAGTTCATGTTCTGCATGAGTGATTTGCGGAATAATTGTATCTGCAAGGTTTAATAAAATATCACCTTCTGCAGTAAATTTTACAGGTCGAGTTTTTCGTAAAAATAGCTGACCACCAAGACGTTGTTCCAGATCTTTTAATTGATGAGAAAGAGCTGATTGGGTCAAACACAATGTATTAGCTGTCGCGGTTAATGAGCCAGTATCTCGTAATACTGATAATGTTCTAAGATGTTTTAATTCAATCATGCTTGTCTACGTCCTTGTGAAAGCGTGTTCTTTTATCAACTTATCGTTTTTTGCTATAACCCAAACATCTAGATGGCTACACGTCCATATTAGCGTGGATGAGTTTATATCGCCATACTATCAACATGAGAAATATTCATAATCAAAGTGAATATTTGGATGTCAACGTGTAGACAACAGAAAGCAAATCAAAAATTTTGCAACTCTGATTGTGGTTTGAAAACACATAACTAGGTTGAAACGGAAGCAGCACTTGAAAATATGGTCAGTACAGAAATTACTACGTCAATAGTTTATTAAAACAGTAGGATAAATAAGTAAAAGAGAGAAATAAAAAAGGCAGCTTCAAGGCTGCCTGTCTGTTTTTCTAAAGTAAATGCTTATTTAGTATCAGCAACTTTTTTCGTGAACGTTAATGTGTGTTTTGCATTTGTTAGTGTCAGCGTGTCGCCAGAAATAGCAACTTTGTTCCAGTCTGATAATGATTTTGAAAATGTTTGCTCAACTTTCATTGCATCGTCAGGACAAAGCATCATTGTCATCCCCATTTTTTCAATGCGTAGTTGTCCATCTTTAAGCTCTGCTTGACCAAAGTAACGGTTGCACCCTGCGTTACCGTTAGCGGCAAGATCCGAAGATAGTTCTAGACTAGGGGCTTGGAAAGGTGCTTGTAATGCAAGAGCTTTGTGATCGATTTGAACTAATTCCCAATTGCCATTGCTAATTTCGTTTGCAGTGACTTTATGTGGCGCTGAGTTCATAGCACTGTTACCTGCACAAGCGGTTAGCATCAAAGGAAGTACCAAAACTGATAAAAGACGCTTTTTCATAATAATCATTCCTGAATAAATTCTATTTTTAAGTCGGCGTTATTGTACACTGTTTCATTATATAAATAACTATAGCTTACATAACTCTACCAGAGTATTACTTTACATTTATTTACGTAACCAAATGTAATTCGTTATGCTAAGTATAAGATTATTTGAAGATTTAATTATTCCAAATCTCTCATATTGTAACGTGTTATTGCTGATGAATCATGTTTTAAGAGAGAAGGCATGGATATAACGTGATGGTTATAAAATGACGAATATAGCTAGCGCTAAAAAGGGCAGGTATTACAGAGATGAGGTAATACCTTGCCCATACTTATTTGGTCTATTTAAGCTTTTTTAGATTCAATTGCTTTTTCAACCATATGAAGATGCACATCTTGCTGTGGGAATGGGATTGAGATATTTTCACGGTCAAAGCGCATTTTTACTTCGCGTGTGATATCCCAGTAAACATCCCAGTAATCGTCTGTTTTCACCCAAGGGCGCACGATAAAATCAACAGATGAAGAGTTTAGAGTGTGTAATTTAATTGTTGGCTCTGGGCTACGTAGTACTGCCGGATGCTCAGAAACAATGTCATTTAACACACGTTCTGTTTTTTCAATGTCATCGCTGTAACCAATACCAAAGATCATGTCTACACGACGGACTTTTTCGTGCGTTACGTTCTTTATGATATCACCCCAAATTTTACTATTTGGGATCATTAGCATCTCGTTACTGAATGTTTTGATTGTGGTGTTTACAAGACTCATATGACTTACTTTACCCGTAATACCACCAGCTTCAACCAGATCACCGACATCAAATGGACGGTAAATCAGTAGCATCATACCTGCAGCGAAGTTTGATAGCGTATCTTGTAATGCGAAACCAACAATAATACCGGCAACACCGAAACCCGTTAGAATAGGGGCTAGGTTTAGGCCAATTTGAGATAAAGCAATAAGCAAACCAATAGCAAAAACGGCTTTCCCTGACATAGAGATAAAGAACTCTTGCATCAAGATAGACATGTTTAAGTTCTTTGTAGAAACTGCACGCTTTACCATTTTTCTTACAATGTTTTTCAATGTTTTGAATGCAAAGATGATCAAAACAAAAATAAACACTTTAAATAGCATTTGTGGCAGGTTGCTTAGTAACCAATCTTTTAGATCTGTTGTCCAACCCGATGCGATAGACCAAATAACTTTGCTATTTAGCAAATCATCAGTAACGTTACCGGTTTGTTCGAATAGTTGTTTTTTGTACTCAGCAGTATCAATACCTACCGTATCTGCAATCTCAATCAGATTTTCTAAGTTAGTCGTATCATTATCAACTTGACGTTGAGCTAGGATCTGGGAAAGTTGAAGTGTACTTTTTTCACTTTCACTGGCTGATTTTAATTGCTTATTAGCAACATCTAATGCTTGGCTATCAAAAGTTAGAGATGTTGAAGTAAATGCTAGGCGGTGCTCAATTTTGTCGGTTAATTCTTTTACAGCTTGTGGGGCTGGTTTTCCTAGCTTTTCTAGCCACTGATAATTTTGCCATTCTTCTTTTAGAATTGAAGTTGAAAACTGACGTGTTTCAGCTATTGTTTTTAAAGCAACAAGTTTGTCAGCATCTTTAGCTTTATCGAGAACTTCCTGATCTCGTGTTAATTTTTCATCAAGAAATTTATTGGCTTCTCTAACAAATACAACTTGTTTATCTACTTGTGTTAACAGCAACTTTTTATCGACATCGTTGCTTTTAATCATACTCGCGAGAATATCACGAAGTTCGTTATTTTTATTTAGTATTTGTAAGCGGACTACATCGAGAGAAGATCCCGTTAATGTAGTTGTCTCCTTAGATAAGGTTACTATTTCACTATTGAGTTGAAGTAGTTGCTCTACTTTAGGATTAACGGTTTGCTTGGACGTATCGGTCTTACTCTCGGCAAAGCTAAGAGAAGACATAAGTAATAATATTAATACCAGAAAGCGCATAATGCGGTTAACTCCTACTGGTGTAAACATAATCAAAGAAAAGCCATATATACAATTCAATTAATGCATATTTTTGCTGGCTAGAGAAAATAGGCGCAGATTATATATTAGTTTTAAAGCGGAAAGTTAGAAATTTGCAAGTAATCAACAAGAAGAATGGGTGGTACAAATAATCGTTTAAGTTGATATGAAAAATAGAAAACCACGACAATTTAGTGACTTGTCGTGGTTTATTGTAACTTTATTATGAACGTTCATTTAAGTTTTGGCGCGCTATCTCACTGTCTTTGTCTGCATAGAAATGGACTTGAAATTGAGTATCAGGTGTCATTAATTCAACTTTATGCCAGTATTGAGGCGGGCTGATGAGTGAGTCATTTGCCTGAATAACAACCTCTTGTTCGATTTCTCCTCGTCTTTCTGTAAAGCCATAAAATTTCAGAGTCCCAGATATAACACTAATTTTTCCGTATACACCTTCACGGGTGTTGTGCTCATGAACTAACATTTTCGGCACAGTGTCACGATTAAATACTGAGGTTGATTTGTAGTTAATAAAGCTATTAGGAATAGATGCCATAAGTTCTCTCCAATATTATTTTTGATTAGGCTTGGTGAGCTGGTAAATCCTTGTTTTGATAACAATCAGCAAAGTTATGATTACGATCGCGATGTTTAGCTTCATCTTCTCTGATTCTTAATACAACATCTCGCAGTTTTGCATCATCATGTAACTCATAGTAGTTAATTGCAATTTGTTGCGCTGCGACATTTTCAAGTTCACCACTATCAATTTTTTCTAAAAATTCGGTATAGCTTTTACAAGCTTCCTCTTCAAAGTAACCCACGACACGGTGCGCAATCTTTGATGAAGTGAGGTAAATAATACTGTATACACAGATGAAAACGGCTTGCCCTAATAAGACAAGTCCACGTTCAACCCAGCTTGGTTTAGCGATATCTAAAAAGATCATTAAGTGCATACGTTCATTATCTGCTTCACTTAATAACTCTTTGATCCACCCCTCATCATCTTTCATTCGGCGAAGGGCTTTTAAATGGTTAAACATACCGGCAACCATACCTGGTACGGCAGCAATGGTTTCTAAAATCACAGCACGTTTAGCGTATTTTTTGCCATAGAAAATATTAAGAGAATACTTGAGAAGCTGTGTGATTTTATACGCTAGGCGCTCAGAAAATTTAGTGGTTTCTCTGTGTGTTAAAGCAAAATCTGACATTGGACTACTCGCTCTTTCTTAAACATGTATTAATAATACATGTTTAAATTATTAAAACAAGTATTTAAAATGCAACATATATAAAAAAGCCTCTTCACAAGGAAGAGGCAAAAAGTACCATCGCTATTATTATTCTAAAAAATGCGAAGAGGAAGAACGTTAATTAACTTCTATTAATTAACCAAAATCACCATTTACATAACCACGAGTGCGTTCATCTTGAGGGTTATTAAATAGGTTTTGCGTTTCATCATGTTCTACTAATTCACCCATAAGGAAAAATGCAGTACGGTCAGAGATACGACGTGCTTGCTGCATTGAGTGAGTAACGATAACAATGGTGAAATCTTTCTTCAGTGACTCCATTAAATCTTCAATTTTTTTGGTCGCAATAGGATCAAGTGCAGATGTTGGTTCATCCATCAAAATAACTTCAGGTTTCATTGCGATTGTACGTGCAATACATAAACGTTGCTGCTGACCACCTGATAGGCCAAATGCGTGTGATTTCAAACGATCTTTTACTTCGTCCCATAATGCGGCACCACGAAGAGATTGTTCGACAATCTCATCAAGGGTCTTTTTATCTTTAACCCCTTGTGCACGTAGACCATAAGCAACGTTTTCGTAAATGCTCATTGGGAATGGATTTGGTTTTTGGAATACCATGCCGACTTTAATACGTAGCTGAGCGACATCAATATTGCCATAAACATCTTCACTATCCATGGTCAATGATCCTTTGATGTTTACGCCTTCAATAAGATCATTCATGCGGTTAAGGCAACGAAGTAGGGTAGATTTACCACAACCTGATGGACCAATAAGAGCCGTTACCTGACGATTAGGAATCGGTAAGTTAATTTGTTTTAGCGCTTGGTTCTGACCGTAGTAAAGATCTAGGTTTTCAATATTAAATTTATTCATTTTATCTTCCTCAAAATTAGTAAGTCGCAGTGTTGAAACGGCTCGCAATTAGTTTGGTAATTAAGTTAATGATAAGAACAATCACAATAAGAACAGTGGCAGTACCGTATGCCTGATTCCATTCATGAACGGTGTAAAGTTCTTGGGTTAACTTATAAAGGTGCACGGTAAGCGTTCGACCAGAGTCAAAAACACTTTCAGGTATACGTGCAACCATACCTGCGGTCATAAATACCGGTGCGGATTCGCCAATAACACGACCGACACTGAGGATGATAGCTGTTACAATTCCTGGCATTGCACTAGGAAGAATAAGTCGCCAGATGGTGTAAATTTTAGATGCGCCTAAACCATAAGAACCTTCACGGTAGGTTTGAGGAACAGCCATTAGTGCTTCTTCTGTGGTTCGAATAATAACAGGCAGAATCAAAATACTGAGTGTTAATGCACCCGATAAAATTGAATAGCCAAAACCCATAACAACCACGAAGAATGTCATACCGAATAAACCATAAATAATTGATGGAATACCAGCGAGTGATTCTGTACAGAATCGAATAACTTTAACTAAACGACTGCCTACTTTTGCGTATTCAGTTAAGTAGATAGCCGTCATAATACCTAACGGTGCTGCAACTGAGATAGAAGCAATAACCATATAGATAGTTGAGACGATCATTGGCCAAATTCCTGACTCTTGACCAATAGTGGTATAGCCAGAAGTAATAAAGGACCAATTAACATGGGCTAGACCATTACTTAAAATGTACCAAATCACCCAAAGTAAAAAACCAACCGTGATACCTGCTGATAACCAAATTAAAAATAAAGCGATCTGATCTTTACGTTTTTGTGCTTGCGGGTTGGCTTTGGCCAATACCGATGTATTTGCTGTTAATGACATAACTTTTACCTCGCACGCTCACGGTTTAAAAACAAAAGCGCGCCGTTTAGCATCATGATGAAAACCAGAAGGACAATACCTGTAGCGTACAATGCACTGGCGTGAATACCGGTTGCGTAAGACATTTCGATAGCAATATTTGCCGTTAGTGTACGTGCCGACTCTAATAGACCATCAGGCATAGCAGGGGAGTTACCCATCACCATAATAATTGCCATCGTTTCACCTAGAGCACGAGCAACACCTAAGATGACGCCAGTCATGATGCCTGAGCGAGCTGCCGGAACCAGTAGTTTGAAAATGGTGAACATCGATGATGCTCCCAATGCTAAAGACCCTTCTTTATACGCACGAGGTACAGCGCGAATAGAGGTTTCAGATACCGTAATAACTGTTGGTAAGATCATGACGGCAAGCACGATGATACCCGCCAGAATAGTGTTACCAGCAGGGACATTAAACACTTCTTGGATAAGCGGCACGATAATAACTAAGCCAAAGAAACCATAAACGACAGAAGGAATACCAGCTAATAGTTCGATCATTGGACGAATTAAATCGGCTAGACGTTTTGGGGCTACTTCTGCAATAAAAATAGCAGTTAAAACACCAATGGGTACACCTAACACAACAGCACCAGCCGTTGAAACCAGTGATGCAACGATCATTGGTGCAATGCCGTATAGCGCTGGTGGTAACCAATCAGTACCAAGGACGATACCAGCTACACCAGCTTGCGCAAAGGCAGCATAACCTTCGCGGAAAATAAAGTAGCCAATGGTAATAAGAGATAAAATGCCGATAGCGGCACTTAGCATAAATAGATTTTTAAAGACTATTTCTCGCCAATCAATTCGTTTTTTTGATTTTAGCGAAGAAGTGCTCTTTGCTGTTTTTTCAATATTCGCGATGGTCATTACTTACTCCAGAACCAGTACAAAAGTGACCGGTTACTGACAAACAAAAAACGCTCAGCCCTAATGAGCTGAGCGTAAAATACTAATTAATGTGTAGAAATGAAGCCTTTGTTTTCAACAATTTTCTGTGCGTCTGCTGATTTCATCCAAGATAGGAATTTTAGCGCTTCAGCAGATGGACGGCCTTCTTTGAACACAACAAGGAATGGACGTTGAACTGTGTAGTCACCAGACTTGATTGCAGCAACAGAAGGTTTGTGACCGTCGATCGCTAGCGGTTTAACAGTATTATCTACTGAACCTAAAGAGATATAACCAATAGCAAATGGGTTGTTTGCAACGGTTGTTTTCAGCTGACCATTACCACTAGCAACTTGTGCTTTCTGTGAAATAGCTGAAACTTTAACGCCATTGATTTTTTTCTTTAGTTTCATGATGTCTTCAAAAGCACCACGAGTACCTGATGCTGTATCACGTGTAGCAACAACGATTGGCTTATCTTCGCCGCCAACTTGTTTCCAGTTAGTTACTTCACCTTTATAGATTTTTGCAACTTGCTCTTTTGTTAGGTCAGAAACCGGGTTGTTGTTATTAACAACAACAGCGATACCGTCACGAGCAATAACCACTTCTTGTACTTCAGGCGATTCTTCTGATGCTTTAAGTGCACGAGAAGACATACCAAAATCGGCTGAGCCATCGTGTGCAGTACGAATGCCAGCTGATGAACCTGGGCCTTGAACCTCTACTGTTACATCGTTTCCTTTCGCGTAAGTCTCACCAAAAACTTCCATAAGCGGTGTTACTGAGCTTGAACCTACAACAGAGATAGTTTCACCTGCAATTGCTGCAGTGCTAGCTACCATTGTTCCTGCTAAAGCGATTGCACCGATAATCTTTGTTTTCATTTTCCTAGTCCTTCGTGGTTGCTTATTACTGTAGATATAAATGAACGTGACAAAGATTAGGAAAGTTGTGTGACACTTATGTTTCAGAACTTTGAACACTCTATGAATGTTGTCACAAATACTTAATAGGGATTAATTGAGGCGTTAATTGAATGTCATTAAAGCGGTAAGTGTGCTTTATCGCTATTTGGTATCTTGTTTTTATGGGGTAATTTATATAGTTACAGCTGCTTGTGAGCGATTTTTCACCTATTTATATGCTCAAAGATTGAATGTTACGATGCGTAGAATTTAATCGTTGTTAGATGAAAGCTTATTTACGATATGAATATGAGCCTCTATATCAGAAAGTTGTTTGACACTTTATCTATAGTAAAATGAACGGTTGTAATGGATAGTTAAATTGTAATGACTTCCTAACCAGACTTTTTATGTTAATAAAGGCTATCGATGTTAAAAAAAGCGCAGCAAATGGTGGTGTTTAATGCTCTAACCAAGCAGAAGAGTTTTACAAAGGCTGCTCAATTACTGGAAATTTCGCGTACTCAAGTGAGTAAACTGGTTCAACAATTAGAAGAACGTCTAGGTGTACAACTCGTACAGCGAACAACACGTTCTTTTGCGTTAACAGAATCAGGGCGAATTTTTGCGAAACATTGCGAAGTTGTTGTCGATGAAATTAATGAAGCTGAGAGTGAGCTGTTGATTTTTGGTGATAGCCAGCAAGGATCATTACGGGTGGGTATTGCCCAGTCATTTGCTTCAAATCATGTGGCGCCTTATATCAATGAATTTCATGAACAAAACCCATTAGTTAATCTTGAACTCAGCTTATTTGATCATCGTGTTGATTTGATCTCAGAGCAATTAGACTTATGGATAGGTTTTATGGATTCTCCTCCTCAAGGTTTTGTTGCTCGCCACTTAACTAATTGTGATTTTGTTTTAGTCGCGAGCCCTGATTATTTAGCAAAATATGGTGTGCCTTATCATCCTGATGATTTACAACATCACAATTGTATTACGTATTTTAGTCGTGAGCGTAAAGACAATATTTGGAATTTCAGCTTAGGTAATGAAGAACAACAGGTGAAGGTAACGGGCAATTATCGAGTGGATTCTGCTGATGCAATACGCGATGCAACCATTTCTGGTAATGGAGTAGGGTACTTAGCGACGTATTTATTAAAAGATGAAATCCGCCAAGGTAAATTAATTCGGTTAATGCCTGATTGGCAGTTAACACAACATATGCCATTGTATGCAGTTTATCCTCGCCATAAGTATTTACCCTCGAAGGTGAATCTTTTTATTGAGTTTATTCGTGAACATATCGCGTTAGGGAATATCTCATGTCAGGTATAGTGAGCCATTAAACTTTTCATGTTGGTAAGTCTTTATTTTCATCAATCATATGATGTAAAAAACAGCAGCGTGACGCAAACGGTTAGCTAAACGCTGTTTTAAATGTTTCTAATTGTAAATTATGGGAACAATACTATCCCATATAAGAACCAATCAAACGCTTTTCGTTTGCTTAGCTTGAAAAGTAGCCGTTTCCTGTGTTTTTTGTTTCTCGATTGTTAATTGTAATAACAATTTGATCCTTGTCACGTTTTTATTTCTCAATAGAATCCCCCCGCAATCGTTTACTACTACACATTGGAGATTGACCATGCATTATTTGGTCGGCATCTTAGGCATTATTGTTATTTTTGCCGTTGGTTTTTCATTTTCAGAAAATCGTCGTGCAATTAATTGGCGTAGCGTGTTGGGTGCATTTTGTATTCAAGTTATTTTTGCGGGCTTCATTTTATACATTCCTATTGGTCGTGTAGTTTTAAACAGCATATCTGGTGCCGTATCCGGTATTCTTGAATATGGCCATGAAGGTACGGAATTTCTGTTCGGTCAATTAGCACAATTTAAATTAGGTTTCATTTTCGCTGTTAACGTTTTGCCTTCAATTGTGTTTTTCTCTGCGCTAATTTCTGTACTGTATTACTTAGGCGTTATGAAATGGGTGATCAGTACGATTGGTGGCATATTACAAAAGCTACTGGGTACAACACGTACAGAGTCAATGTCTGCAACGGCTAATATTTTTGTCGGTTCAGTGGAAGCGCCTTTAGTTGTTCGACCATTTTTGGCTCGAATGACACGTTCAGAATTATTCGCAGTAATGGTTGGCGGTTTAGCATCTGTTGCTGGTGGTACCATGGTGGGATATGCGGGATTAGGTGTTCAGCTTAAGTACCTTATCGCAGCAAGCTTTATGTCTGCTCCTGCAGGTTTGATGATGGCAAAGTTGCTTGTTCCTCAGACTGAAGGTGTTCACACCATGGAAGAAGAAGACGATGGTGAAGAAGACGAACCAGTTAATATGGTTGATGCCGCTTCTCGTGGTGCGTTAAGTGGTTTACAAATAGCTATGGCAGTCGGCGCAAGTTTACTGGCGGTTATCAGTTTAATCGCGCTTGTGAATGGCGGCTTAGGTCATATTGGTAACTGGTTAGCCTCTTTGGGTCAGTGGTTAGGCTTTAACTGGGATGGTTTACATCATTTAAGCCTTGATATGATCTTTGGCTATCTATTTGCGCCTGTTGCATGGTTAATTGGTGTGCCATGGTCAGAAGCAACAACCGCTGCAAGTTTGATCGGTACTAAAATTGCCGTTAATGAATTTATTGCATTCGCTGATTTAATGAAGCCAGAAACTGTCGCTAAATTAAGTGAGCACTCCCAAGCGATTGTGACCTTTGCATTGTGTGGTTTTGCTAACTTAACCTCTATTGCAATGTTAATGGGCGGTTTAGGTGGTATTGTCCCACAACGTCGTCCTGAGATTGCACGTTTAGGTATGAAAGCTATTTTTGCTGCAACACTTGCTAATTTAATGAGTGCGACATTGGCAGGTTTATTTATTCCTCTTTCACTGTAGTATAGAAAGCAGAATAAAATACAAAAACAGAGAGCCGAGGCTCTCTGTTTTTGTATATGTGTTTCAAGTCGCGATTAAATAACAAAAAGGAAACGAATATCATGAAATCTGATGTGGATAAGCTTGTAGCAAAACATGCTGAACTCATTCATAGCGATGGATTGAAAGTTCGCTCACATACTCAGCGAGAAGACGGTGAGTGGATCCTGCATACGTTGATGATTGAAGGTTACGACGTCCCATTTAAATTTAAACGAAAGAAAAAATATCAAAGTTTAAATGGCTGTAAGGTGAATATGACCTATTACCCTGAAGTGATAATGGTGGCAGGGTTTGAAGTTGAAACGATGAAAGTGGTTCGAATTAAGCGCTATTAATGATTTTCCTTATTTCAAAGAAAAACGCCAAGATGCATAAATAGCAACCTTGGCGTTTTTTTATCACGTATATGGATACGGGTTAACGTTGACTATTCATTTGTTGAAGCTTATCTCCGATAGGACCTGAGAAATTAAAGCCATCATGAACATCCCAGTTAATTGACCACGTCATTACACCGCCAAAGTTAGGATACAGTTTAGTCGGTACGACCGAGCCACAGCTACTGCCTTTGGTGACACAATCTAGTGCATCAATAATATTTTGTGTTGGTGCTTGTCCAGAGTTCGCGGAACTTGGTCCTGACGGCAAGCCAATCGCAACTTGATCATCGCGAAGTGGTGCAAATTGACTGCCATCTGCCAGTTCAAACCCTTCTACTAACATTTTGACTGAAGCCACCATCATATCAACCGATCCTTCAGGGGCGACTCCTGACGTATATGGATTTGCTAAACCACCGTTGTTATATAGTTGTACATGCAGCAGATTTAGCATGTCACGTAACTCATTTATCATCGGGATGTAAGCGCCCCAAATTCCTGAGTAAGCAATCATGCCGCCTTGAACATAAGGGTGTTCTGGTGCCATGGTTAAATACATATCACCACCAATGTTGGCTTCGATTTGTTTTAACGCAACGGGTAAACGGGCTTGGATCTCTGTGCCATGGAGTAAGTTTGACCCACTTTCTAAGTCAATATCGAGTCCGTCAAATCCCCACTCATTAATAATATCAGTCAAGCTTGAAACAAAGTTTGCTTGGTCGGCATCGTTATTTAAAGTGATAGTACCCTCAGCACCACCCAGTGAAAGAACGATGATTTTACCTTGTGCGCGTAATTCACGAACATCATCTTTAAATTGTTGTGGATCAAGCGGCTCACAACTACTGCGAATGTCACCGTTGTATAAATTAAAGTGAACAGTACCGTCGCTGTTGCGATCATTATCAGCAAATGCGATATCGATAATATCCCAAGCGGGTGAAATATCACGAAGACGTATTGGACAGCCAGAGCCATTAACGAAGTTATGCCAATAGCCAATTAAGTTATGTTGAGTCTCAATCGGTTCTTGAACTTTTACACTGGCTGCGGTTGATAGTGCGGTTTCACCGTTACCATTCGTAGCGAGGGCTGTGACAGTGTAATTACCTGCAGATTGCGCCGTCCAAGAACTGCTATAAGGTGCAGTTTTATCGGTTGCAACAACATTGCCGTTAATAATGAAATCAACTTGTCGAACATCACCGGTTAGTGCTGTCGCTGTTGCTGAAAGGGTGAGTGCTTTACCTAGTGTGACAACAGAGCCACTACTTGGAGATGTTAAGCTAGTAACAAGAGCCTGATCGCTTACAGTAACCGTAGCGCTAGCTTCATTCGTGTTCGCTTCATTATCAGTGGCAACGGCTTTAATCGTGGTATTACCTAAATCTGATGCTAACCACTGTGTGCTATAAGGAGCTGTGAGAACGGTGTCAATAAGTTGTTCGTTAGCATAGAAACTGACTTGTTCGATAGTACCATCGGCATCAGTAGCATCAGCATCAATCGTCAGAGTCGTTCCTGCTAATACCGTTTGTTGATCACTAAGAGAGGTGATCTTAACGTCAGGAGCAATGGCGCAAATTCCTAAATCTGTCCATGCATCTGTCCAATACTGTCCCTCACCAGGCTTATAAGCCCAATCAGATGATGATGAACACCAACCTGCGATGTCACAACGGTATTTATGATTATTACTTTCTACCAAATCACCTGCTAGATAATCAGTACCAGATTTAAAGGTTGGAATATCACCACAACCACCACCAACAATAACGTCATCAACAGTAAGAGTTATCGCACTTGATGTGGTTGTACTATTTTCATTGTCTGTTGCTTTGGCTGTAATTTGATGATTACCCGCCGTTGATGTCCATTGTGCAGTGAATGGGGCTGAAGAACTTGTTGCGATTAGTTGGTTATCAACAAAGAACGCTACCTGAGTGACGGAGCCATCTTTATCTTCGGCATTGGCTGTGATCGTTACCGTATCGCCTTCAGAAATAGGAGTATCAGATGTTGGTGAACTAATTGAAATACTTGGCGCAAGGTTTTCACTCGCTGAAACGACACTAATATTCACAACATCTGTTTTAGTGGCATTTTCATTATCCGTTGCTGTGGCTGTAATGGTGTAGTTACCAAGCACCGTTGTCCAATTAATTTGGTATGGGGCTGTATCGACAACTGCAATAGATTGTTGGTTTATGAAAAACTCAACATGTTGAATAGAACCGTCTTTATCACTTGCGTTGGCAGCTAACGTAATATCTGTTTGCGCGGTTAATTGTGCATTATTAAGCGGTGAGATCAGTGTTACGGATGGATCTTGATTTCCACTGCTCATGCAGCTATCAACGAATGTCCATTCTTGCCAAGGCCCTGAGTGGCTCGCTGGCTGATTGCCTTGAGACCACCAATTTGCATTATAGATGTTGTTGTCTTGTTGGACTTGGCTACCGCCATTATAGGCTATATTTGCTTGCCATTTGGCGATATTAGAACAATCTGCCGCGTAAGCATGTGATGTGCTAAAGGCGACGGCTAACGCACAGGTAAGAAGTGTCTTTTGCATTGTCTATCCCTATTGCAGTTAAAATTCCTCGAAAGTGAGTAGAATAATAATGCGAGAGAAAGTGAATAAATGTTAAAAACAAGGTGCTTAACTTTTAAGCTTTATTAAGTCACTCACAGTGTAAATAGAATACAAAGTGAATGTCATTTTTATTTTTGAGCGGTCTCACAACAAAGAGATAGTTAAAATTGCTTGGCTATGATTCTAAAAAGGAATACATTTTGTGTAACAGGCTTATTAGCCTAGAAATATCGGACTAAAGGAAGAAAAATGGATTGGTATCTTGCTGTTTTAAAAAAATATGCACAGTTTAATGGTCGTTCACGTCGTAAAGAGTTTTGGTTTTTTACGCTTTTTAGCGCTTTGATCAGTATGGCACTAGGGTTTGCTGATAGTCTTTTAGGTTTACCAACCATTGGGGATGACTATGGCGTATTAGCGGCATTATATTCACTGTTTATTGTTATCCCTAATATTGCCGTGATTGTCCGTCGTTTACATGATCAAGATCGTACCGGTTGGTGGGCACTGATCATGTTTGTTCCGATTGTTGGTATCTTAGTGCTGATCTATTTTATGGTACAAGACAGCAAGCCAGGTGATAACCGATTTGGTCCCAACCCAAAACAAAATGAAGGTTCATTCACGGTGTAAATACCAATTAATCATTATATTGAACGTAAAGCTCAGACAAAAGTTCTGGGCTTTTTTATGTGTAAAATTTAAGCAGCCAATGAAAAAAAGTATAAATTGATAAACGTTCCCTTGCATATCTTAGTGTGTTTGGTAAAAAGAAATGAGCGAATATGGAAAGCGCGGTTATTTTTGTAGGAGGCAACGATGCTTATTGCTGATAAATTATTAAGTAAAGCAATTCAAGAGCAAGTAAAGCGTGAAGGTGCGTTGAACGCTTTAGAAACCGTATATTCAAAAGCGCGTTATGCACACTTTAAGCGTGTGAAATGGGGTACTCAGTTCTTTGATGGTATTCAGTTTGGCGACGGTAGCTTAATTGCTGTAAAACCAGGTTCATTTAACCGCTTAACTCTCGTTAGCCTTGCTTCAGAAAAGCACGTGGGGTGATAACCCATTATTCTGAGTAGTGCTCTCGTTAAAGCATTCTATAAGCCTATTGGTGGCAAGCCCTGAAGGCTTATATAAGCAGATTGCTGGTCTGAGGATATAATCTATTATTTCATTCTTTAGAAATGTGTTTTAGTATTGCAACAGATGAGTGATGTTCGTTTTGACCGAAATGAAACATCATGACCACTCATCATTATTAATATCGTTTTTGGAGTACGATTAATGTTGTGTAACTTTTCTATTCATCAAGTTCAACGACAATGCTCGTTGGCTGTCTTTTCGAACCTATCTTTATATTCATCTCGATTTAGTCACGGCTATTAATTAGCCGACAATCTAAAGATTAAAATCATTTGATAATACGCAGCCATAAGCTGAGGCTTTGTGTTGCATATATAAAGTAAGGGTATTGTGTGAATTTAAAATTAATAGGTAGCTCGCTGATTATTGCGGGTACAGCACTCGGTGCAGGAATGCTCGCTATTCCAATGGTATTGGCTCAGTTTGGCTTATTGTCAGGCACAATTTTAATGTTGATTATTTGGAGTGGTACTACGTATTCAGCATTATTATTACTTGAAGCCAGTATTAAAGTTCGCGGTGGTTTAGGTATGAACACTATCGCGAAACAATCATTAGGAAAGGGTGGACAGTTAATCACTAATGGCTTGTTATACGCACTATTAATATGTTTATTAATGGCTTACATCATTGGTGCCGGCGACTTAGTGCATAAAATGGTACTGAATTTAGATTTAGATATCTCGTTAGTTCAAAGTCAAATTTTGTTTGCTGTTATTGCTGGTGGTATTGTCGCGGCTGGTACTGGTGTGATTGACAAGCTTAATCGTGTGTTATTTCTCTTAATGTTAGCAGTGCTTATTATTACGCTCTTTGCCTTAGTGCCAAATATGTCACTAGCACACTTTTTCACTGCAACAAATGACAGTAGTATTGATCTAATCAAAACCAGTGCTGTGTTATTTACCAGTTTTGGATTTTTTCCTGTTATTCCATCATTAGTGTCTTATAACGACAAAGCGACACATGCGCAATTACGCAATATGGTTTTACTAGGCTCGTTTATTCCACTTGTGTGCTACTTATTGTGGCTTTACGCTGTTGTGGGAAGTTTATCGTACGAGCAATTAACACAGTTCAATAATGTTTCCGAGCTAATTAATGTGCTGGCCACTCGATTTGAAGGAATCCATGTCATTCTTTCATTATTTACGGGACTAGCGTTGCTGACTTCATTCTTTGGTGTGGCTCTTTCATTATTTGACCAAAATATTGATTTATTTAAACAAAATCGTGCGGTGACGTATGTTTTAACCTTTATTCTTCCATTATTAGGCGCCATATTTGCTGCAGATAAATTTTTAGCAGTATTAAGTTATGCGGGCTTAATTATGGTGTTTATTGCAGTGTTTATCCCTATGATGATGGCTCTTAACTTAAGAAAAGCAGAGGGTAAGACACAAACAGCAATAAGTAATGATGCGTATTACGAAGTTGGAGGTGGGCAAATTGCAATGATGGTTTGTTTTGGCTTTGGTTTGTTCTTGATTGGAGCGCAAGTTATTTAAACTAAGCGTAATGGTAAAAGTGTGGGGCTGATAGATTGACCGATCTATCAGCCCCTTATTCTAGGTATGTATTAAGTGACCGACTTAGACATACCAAACAGAGAGTGACTATTGGAGTGCGATAGGAGTATCGCTAGCACACACTGTTATTTTTCCAAATAATACAAAGTTTCTGGTAGTAGGGCTAGATGATGAGAATTTTAGGAAATCTTACAGTGTAAAGAAATAATTACAGATAAAGGGAGCATGGTGCTCCTTTTATCGCTAAATTGCTCGATTATCTGTGCTACATTTTGATTACTGTTAAGTAACGCTTTGGATAACCACTTTTGTAATAGTCGGTTTCAGTTACACCAAAATGCTTTTTAGATGAAGAGCTATGAACAAATTTCAATGTGTTTTTACCCACTTCAGTAATAATACCAGCATGACCTGGTTTACGAATCTTCGGATTTGTTCCTGTGAAAACAATAAGATCACCTACTTTGGCATTTTTTAGTGATACTTTTTTATCATAAAGATTAGGGTAAGCCGCTGTTGTACGAGGTATTGAAATATCGTACTTGTTATAAACATATTTAATGAAACCTGAGCAATCAAAACCTTTAGGCGTTGTCCCACCCCACACATACTTTGTACCAAGATACTTACGTGCGAAGTTGATCATGTCTTGTTCTTTTTTTAACTCAGTGTTTGAGATAGGGGTAACGGATGGCTTAATAACTGTTTTAGCTACCACAGGTTGTTTTGAGAGCGCTTCGGGCTGTGGTGATGCATTTACCGTTGATTCACAAGCAGTAAGAAAAAAAAGAGAACAGGTGATAAGTGCCACTGAGGATTTAGGTAAGGTCATAACTTTATGTGCGCTTGCTGTTTAAAAAAGGAAAAGATAGCTCATCATAACGGTTAGATGAAAGTTGTGTTAATTTTTTACTTGAATCCCTTCACATTAAGGTGATTAAGTTATCGATGATCAACAAAAAATAAAAATTAATTATGTAACTTATTGTATTTTATATAAATATTAGTGCTTTTAGGGAGTAAAACGAAATGCATAATCCGTTTTGTTACTATAAGTTATTGATATGTCACATAAGGTTTTACTGGTAGGTGTTTGATTCTTTTTGGGAATACTCTATCATACCGATTATATCGATAGGTGTGTATTATATTTATAATATTGTTCGCGCTTTATCGATATCCTAAAAAGGTATTTGGTGTGGTTATGTTAAGAAGTGTAGTATTTTTTCTGATGATGTTTCTTTCTTTATCTGCGAAAGCTGAAGAGAGATTAACGCTTTGGTATTCGCATCAAGATAATAGTTTTATTGAATTATTGGTAAGTGAATTTCAAAAAGAAAATAATATAAATATCTCTCTTGTTCAATTTGATCCTGAGAAGATAAAAGCTGAAATTTTACTGGGCGCACAATATGGTGGTTTACCTGATCTTGTCATTTTTCCCTCTGATTTTGTTGGCCTACATAGTTTAATGAAACTATCAAGTATTCCTAAAAGTTGGTTATCACCAGAGCTTTCTCGAACGGCGATGATGACAGCGTACGTTGATGATAAATATTGGGGAGTTCCTGTTATTCAAGGGAATAACCTATTGTTATATTATAATAAAAAGCTAGTTTCTCAGCCAGTGAGTAGTTGGCATGACATTATCGATACCAAGCAAAAGTGGCTTGATAAAAATATTTTGCCTATTGGGTGGAATTACCTCGATATGTATTACTTTATACCATTTTTATCTGCGTTTAATGGTTGGCCCATTATTGATGGTGAAATATCACTTAATACACCAGAAATGGTTAAGGCTTTAAAATATTATCGTTATTTATCAGAGCAAAAAATTGTAAATCCTGAATGTAATTATACTTGTTCACAAAGTGATTTTATTCAAGGTAAAGAGGCGTATGCGATTAATGGTGATTGGGCATATCAAGACTTAAAGAAGGCAATGGGCAATGCTCTAGGCGTAGCCTTATTACCTACTGTTGATGGTAATGTAATGCACCCAATGAGTAGCACATTTCTTCTGTCATTACCTAATTACAATAACCACACGGTACATAAAAAAGCCTTAATTAAAAAGTTTGCTAAGTTTATTCAACGCTTAAGTATTCAACAATTGGTCTATAAAGAGACACGTTTATTACCTACGTCAGAGAAATTATTGAATCGCTATCAGCAGCAGGCTACAGGTGATGAGCAAATATTGTTTAAGCAATTTGAATTATCTAAACCAATGCCATCAACAATAAAAATGTCGATAGCATGGCAAGCGATGGCTATTGGCTTTAAGCGTTATGAAGATGGACTATCAGCAGAAAAAACGGCTGAATTTATGCAGCGTATCGCTATTCAGCAATGGAAGCGGTTGAGTAAATAATGAAACTAAAATTAAAGTCATCACTGGCGCTATTAATGGTTTTCGTTGCGGTTTTACCAGCATCTATTATTGGCGGTTTATTAATAAAGCAGCAAACAGAAGTTGAAACTAATTACCGAATTGATCTCATAGAGCGTTTATCCACAACGTTAGCACAAGAGTTTAATTATCGCTTTTATCTATTATCTACTGCGCTAGATGTGTTATCACGAGATAGGTTGTTAGTGCAGGGCATTGATGACTTCTTTCTGACTAGCCATGTCGATGCCACATTAGCAAATTTAGTTGATAACACGCCATTAGCACAAGCGGCTTATTTGGTTGATGCTAACTGGGATGAGGTAGAAAATTATAATGGTATTAATGGAGTAAAATCCTTCTCCAGTTTGAAAACCTTGTTGAGTAAGAGTGTGGGTACGAGTAAAAGTACAGGCAATCAATGGGTGTTTAATTATGGTGATGAACATTTGATGCCTGATAAATTTAACCCTAGTCATAAAGGCGTTGCCATAGGTGTACCTATATATCAGTCAACGCTGACGGAAGGGCTAAAGCGTAAACCGTTAGGTTATTTAATTGTTATAGTGCCTGTGGAAAATATTGTTAAGGTTCTTCGCCCTTATTTAAAAGATGGCGAGCACGTTATTTTTCATCATAATGGCATGGATAATATTGCGGTTTATAAAGGTAAACTTGATCCCTTAATGCCGACGGTATCAAAAACGGCTGAAGTGACGATAGATAATAAATATATTGCAGAGCCAATGTCTTATGAAGCTCAAGTCTTCATGAATAAATATTTGGGAGAGAATCCCTTTACTAATTCATTAAAGATATTAACTATTGTCGCTATTATTGTAATTATGTTTACGTTATTAACGGCGACAATATCGTATCGTTGGTTCGCAAAACCTTTAACCTATCTTATGGACAGTGTAAGGGGGTGTTTAGGTGGCAATTATAATATATTAGATAAAGATTTAAGATTTTCTGAATTAATCATGGTGAATAATCTTATTCAGAAAATGTCGACCACAATAAAAGCCCAGCTTAGTGACTTAGAAGATAAAAATGTAAAGTTGATGACTTTTAATGATCAACTAGAGCAGAAAGTACATGAAAAGACGTTAGAGTTAACTCACTCATTACAGCGCGAAGAAAAACGTCGAACCATGCTTCAGTCACTCTTGTTATTTAGTAATAAATTACAACATGGTGATATTCACTCTACGGTTATGACGCAGTTAGTGAGTCTGTATCCTTATTCAGGATGGGGGATGCAGTTATTTATAAACAAGAATACAAATTGGTTTAGTGAAGGCTTGTCTAACATTAATTTAGAGAGTATTGATGCAGATGCGCATTGCAGTGATTACTTTCGTATTAATAGTGGCGATAAAGTGCTTCAATGTTTCAAAATTGTCGATACACATGGTGTGTTATTGGGGATTATTGTGATGGAGCACCCTAATATTGCACGAGATGACTATGAAATTATTTCATTATTTATTCGTCAATTATCTGCAGAACTTGAAGGTCGATTACTGAATGAAGAGTTGGAAAGAAGCGCAATCACAGACCCATTAACGGGGCTAAGTAATCGTAAAGCGTTTGATGTTGATCTTGATGAGTGGATAAAAATTGCACATCGATATCCAGAACAATACTTTGGCTTGTTTATGATCGATGTGAATGGTTTAAAGCAAGCCAATGATGAATATGGGCATCATATGGGTGATCAGCTGTTAATCGAAACGGGCAGGCTTATTCAAAGTGTTTGTCGTAGTACCGACAAGGTATATCGTCTCGGTGGAGATGAATATGCGATTATTATCAAAGGTGGTGATAATGTAGGCTGTGATAAGTTAACGTTGCGTTTACAACAGTTAGTTATAGATAAGCATTATGCACGCCTAGCTTCAGGAGAGAAAGTGGCTATTCACTTTGCTATGGGCTGTGCTAGCACTGAAAATATTGATGCACGTGCACTTTATCAAGTAGCAGATAAAGCAATGTATTTAGATAAAAAAGCATATTACGAACAAATTGGTAAAATGCCAAGGTAGCTAACATCAGAAAATGCATAAAATTAAGCCACGATAGCTGATGATTCAGTTATCGTGGCTTTTTATGATTAATCGCGTTATTTGTGATTTGAAAAGTTATCGCCTTTAGCTAAACGATCATAAAGAATCACATTAACGGCAGCGGCAAGATTCATTGAACCATTCGTTGGTACATAAATCGTTTCACGACAAAAATCAGTAATTTCTTTTTTTAAGGTGCCGTCTTCAGGGCCAAAGATATAGAAAGCACGTTTTGGGTGCTTATAGTCAGGTAATGCTTTTGCACCTTCGATTAAATCAACAGCAACGGGTACACAGCCGATAGGAATGATTTTCTTTAAGTCTTCAACACCTATTAGCGGTATATCAAGTGATGCTTTTTTTGTATCAGTACAAAACTGTGCGGCATGATCATAACGCGTTCCCGTATAAAACACCGAGTTAACACCATAACAGCCAGCTGCGCGCATAACAGATCCAACATTCTCCGGTGTTTTGGGATTAAATAGGCCAATACAAGAATAGCCTTGGCTTTTTTTGCTCATACTTCTATCTACTTTAAATTACAGATAAATAAATGTTTAACCGGTGTCAGTTAGACATGTATTTGAAGCTAAAAACAAAGCAGGTACGAATACCTGCTTTTTTGTTTGTTACTACTTACCACAGCACTTTTTGTATTTTTTACCACTACCGCATGAACATGGGTCATTACGGTTGGGTGTCTTTTCAAACACAGTGGTTTTAGGTTTATTTAAAACACTGTCTAGCTCTGCAATATCTTCTGCAATGTCAGCCTTGATAGTGATATTTGCAAACAGTTGGTTGTCATTAACTTGCTGCTGTACTTCTTGTTGACGTTCTTCGCTGTTCACAATCAATGTGAGTGGGTTGGTTTCCGTGCCCAGTTTGGTTTCGCGTTTCGTGTTGTAACCAAAGCTTTCATATTTTGGTTTCTTTTCGATACGACCTTTGAAGAAGAATTTAGACATGGGATAACCTATTTACCATGAATTAACCCAAACCATAATCGTGGGTTAATTGTTACGAATAAAAAACCACCGCGTGGGTGGTTGAAATTGCGGGCATAATAACCGCCATTAGTGAGCTTATCAATAGTAACCCATATGCGGTATAAGGTATTTTGAACGGCTAAGTGAGAGATGAAGTATGATTGAGAATGTGAATTGGTGAACGTTTAAACGTTTGCGTCAGTCTGGGTATCTTTTAGATTGACGATCGTTTCTAATAATGAGTACTTTAAAGAAAAGCGCAAGAAGAAACGGCGCTCAAAGGCTTAGCCTATTGGCATAATAGAAAATTTCGACTGGTACTGATAACAAATGTTGTTAACATAAGCCGTAATAATTTTCTGTATTAGTGATTTATCGCTGTCTAGTCAGCGATTTATGCATCGAGTTGGTGTTAATAGTCATTATACTTTTTAACAAAAATAATAAGGTATAACGAAATTTTTTTATTTTTTTCATATTTATTCGTAACGAATGAAAAAAATACGGCATAATAAGGCCCCGTTATACCAAGCAATTGATTGCTGTCGCAGGTCTGAAGATCTGAAATTAATGGGAAAATGATATGGTTCAACCAGAAAATAACTCAATTGTAATTTTTGGTGCGTCAGGTGATTTGACACACCGAAAGTTAATACCTGCGTTTTATCACCTTTATGCTAATGGTTTATTGCCTGAAGATTTTGCAATTTTAGGGGTAAGTCGTACATCATATAGCGATCAAGAATTTCGTGATAAGTTAAAGCAATCTTTGACAGAAAATGAAAAAACCGATGACGAAACATTGGTTAATTTTTGTCAGCATCTTTACTACCAAGCATTAAATACGTCTGATAAAGATGAATATGCAGTCTTGAAAGAACGCTTAGATACTTTCAAAGTAACGCACAATACCCAAGGTAACGCTGTTTTCTACCTCGCGACACCACCAAGCCTTTACGGCGTGATCCCAGAATGTCTAGCCGCTCATGGCCTAAATGATGAGACAGAAGGTTGGAAAAACCTGATTGTTGAAAAACCATTTGGTTATGATCTAGCGTCAGCGATCTCATTAGACAAGCAAATTCATGCTTGTTTTCAAGAGCACCAAATCTACCGTATCGATCACTACTTAGGCAAAGAAACGGTACAGAACCTGCTTGTATTCCGCTTTGCAAATGGCATGTTTGAGCCGCTTTGGAATCGTAACTTTATTGATTACGTTGAAATCACTGCGTCTGAATCATTAGGCGTTGAAGATCGTGGTGGCTACTACGACGGTGCTGGTGCTGTTCGAGATATGTTCCAAAACCATTTGCTGCAAGTATTGGCAATGGTTGGTATGGAATCGCCTGCTGCAATTAATGCTGATTCTATCCGTGATGAAGTGGTTAAAGTGATGCAAAGCTTTAAACCATTATCAGATGATGATCTTAAAAATAACTTAGTGTTGGGTCAGTACACGGAATCAGATGCTCGTGGTAAGCATTTGTTAGGTTATCGCCAAGAGCCTGGTGTAGCGGAAGACTCACGTACTGAAACTTACGTTGGTATGAAAATGTTTATTCAAAACTGGCGTTGGAATGGTGTGCCATTCTACGTTCGTACAGGTAAACGACTACCAACACGTGTGACGGAAGTGGTTATTCACTTTAAGAAAACACCGCACCCAGTGTTTGGTGAAAATGCACCTGAGAACAAGCTAATTATCCGTATTCAGCCTGATGAAGGGATTCTAATGAGCTTTGGTCTTAAAAAACCAGGGGCAGGTTTTGAATCTCAAGAAGTATCAATGGACTTCCATTACGACAAGCTTGAAGAAACCCATATGCTGACAGCGTACGAACGTTTACTTCTTGATTGTATGAAGCAAGATGCAACCTTGTTTGCACGTACAGATGCTGTTCGCGCTTGTTGGAAATTTGTTCAACCAATTCTTGAATACAAAGAAAACCCAGAACACTTATTTGGTTATGCCGCAGGTACGTGGGGACCAAAACAAGCTGATGACTTACTTGCATCAAGTAATCGTGAGTGGCGTTTTCCTTGTAAGAACTTAGCAAACACTGACTATTGTGAGCTATAAGCATGATTAATTATCGCGTATTTGAAACACCGCAGGATGTTGTCGTTTCATTAGCTGACACTATGATGGCAATGAGCAAGCAGGTGAAGCCTGTCCATATATCGCTTTCTGGTGGGAGTACACCAAAACTGTTGTTTAAAACATTAGCGCAAGCACCTTATGCGAAAGATGTTAATTGGAGCAACTTACACTTTTGGTGGGGCGATGAGCGTTGTGTTGAGCCAACCGACCCGGAAAGTAACTTCGGTGAAGCAAACGAGTTATTGTTCCAACAAATCGATATTCCAGCTGGCAATATTCACCGTATTAAAGGTGAAGATGATCCTGCTGTAGAAGTGGTTCGATTTGCAGAGGAAATGGATGCAGAAATTCCACTTAAAAATGGCTTACCTGCATTTGATTGGATTTTATTGGGTATGGGAACCGATGGACATACAGCATCATTATTCCCGAACCAAACAGACTTTGACGATCCTGAGCTTTCTGTGATTGCAACACATCCAGATAGCGGTCAAAAACGCATTTCAAAAACAGCGCGCTTACTTGAAAATGCGGATCGTATTACCTACCTGGTGTTAGGTGAAAGCAAAGCTGAAGTATTGCAAGAAATTAATAATACGCCTGCAGAAGCTCTTGCTTATCCTGCAGCGAAAATTAAAGCCGTAAATGGCAAAACAGAATGGTTTTTAGATTCAGCAGCGGCAAAACTGCTGGCGCAAGGAGAATAATATGAAAGGCGATATCGGTGTAATTGGCTTGGCAGTAATGGGCCAAAACCTGATCCTAAACATGAATGACCACGGCTTTAACGTTGTTGCTTACAACCGTACTGTAGCAAAAGTGGAAGAATTCCTTGAAGGCCCAGCAAAAGGCACAAACATCGTTGGCGCAACGTCTCTTGAAGATCTTGTTGCTAAGTTAGAAGCACCACGTAAAGTGATGCTAATGGTTCGTGCTGGTGATGTTGTTGATGCATTCATTGATCAACTAATTCCACTATTGGATGAAGGCGATATCATTATCGACGGTGGTAACACTAACTACCCAGATACTAACCGTCGCGTAGCGCATTGCCGTGAGAAAGGCATCTACTTCATCGGTACTGGTGTATCTGGTGGTGAAGAGGGCGCTCGTTTCGGTCCTTCAATCATGCCTGGCGGCGCAGCTGAAGCTTGGGAAGCGGTTAAGCCAATTTTCCAAGGTATCTCTGCTAAAACTGATGCTGGTGAGCCTTGTTGTGACTGGGTTGGTAACGACGGTGCTGGTCACTTTGTTAAGATGGTTCATAACGGCATTGAATACGGTGACATGCAGCTTATCACTGAAGCATACCAGTTCATGAAAGATGGTCTAGGTATGAGTGCTGATGAGATGCAAGCAGTATTCGCTGACTGGAACAAAACTGAGCTAGACAGCTACCTAGTTGAAATCACAGCTGATATTCTTGGCTACAAAGATGAAGATGGTGAAGCACTAGTTGAGAAGATCCTAGACACTGCTGGCCAAAAAGGTACGGGTAAGTGGACTGGTATCAACGCACTAGACCTAGGTATTCCACTAACGCTTATCTCTGAGTCTGTATTCTCTCGTTGCCTGTCTGCACTGAAAGACCAACGCGTTGAAGCTGCAACTTTATTCGGCAAGACAATCACGCCAGTTGAAGGTGATAAGCAAGAGTGGGTTGATGCACTACGTCAAGCACTACTAGCATCTAAGATCATCTCTTACGCGCAAGGTTTCATGCTAATGCGTGAAGCATCGAACGAAAACGGTTGGGATCTAAACTACGGTAACGTAGCACTAATGTGGCGTGGTGGTTGTATCATCCGCTCTGCGTTCCTAGGTAACATTCGTGATGCGTATGAAGCGAACCCAGATATCGCATTCCTAGGTTCTGACGAGTACTTCAAAAACATCCTACAAGGCAGCCTAGCAGCATGGCGTAAAGTAGCAGCGAAATCTCTAGAGTCTGGCATCCCAATGCCATGTACGATTTCTGCGCTATCTTTCCTAGACGGTTACACAACAGCTCGTCTACCTGCTAACTTGCTTCAAGCTCAACGTGACTACTTCGGCGCTCACACTTATGAGCGTACTGATCGTCCACGTGGTGAGTTCTTCCACACAAACTGGACTGGTACAGGCGGCAACACTGCCTCTACTACTTACGACGTTTAATACCTAAATAACGTAAGCAAAAAAACCACCGTTCGCGGTGGTTTTTTTATATCTGATTTTTAAGTGTATGTTTTTTTTGTTCTTTTTTTATTTGAACTAATGATATTGATAGCTTAGTCTGAAATCGGATTTCATTGAAAGGGGATATGGATCACTTTTACCATCTCGAAACAACAAGTAAAGAGATTGGGGGTGTTGAAGAATATGTTTCAGAAAGTATAGACAGGAATAAACAGTAAGCTATCTGTTCACTGCTGCTGATGACTGTCTATGTTCTACTTAACTTGAAAGTTTAGCTTTAAACTTTTATGGCTATGAGACTAGGACGCTATGAAAATATTAAAAAAAACAGGACTTACTCTTTTTGTTTTACTCTCGTCTGGTTCTGTATTTTCTGCTGATGACTCATCATTTTGGAATCAAGAACTCACGAATTTGATGAGAAGCTCAAAAGAAAATACGTTTGCAAACTGGAGTAACGATCCTTCCATTCAAGTTGGTGCTATTGGTTATTTAAACTATCTCACCGGTGAATTTACTTTAGTTAGTACAGATATGGTTGATGACCCTGTTTATTTTCTGACTAAACGTAAAGATGAAAAATGGGAGTTCTCATCAAAAAATACATCTAAAAATAGTGGTGAAGTAAAAGTTGACGGTGGGTACTTAGATCCAAACTCAGGGGTTAAAGTAGACGTTGGAATGGAACACTCTTGGGTTTTTTCAAAAGCGAAAAGTTTAGCTGCGACGTATATTATTGCGGTAGAAGCATATACTAATAACCCTTATGGTTTAGTTGCTGATAAATGGGATATTATAAAAAGTGCAGCCGAAAAAACACCGTATATTGACCATGACACCGGAGATATATCTCAAGGGTTTGGCTATATCAGTGGGGTAAAATGGGCAAGTCGTGGTGTTGCTATTGCAAGCAACGACGACGAAGGTCAGTACAGTATCGTAACCTCGGTGAATGTGGCCTCACCAAAGAAAGATCAAATAGGTCTTACTCCAAAATTAATTTCTGAAAAAGGCAGTAATTCTGTTACTGCAACTAAATTCCCAGCAACAAGAGATGAAATCGGTGATCTGGTTCCTGTTGCTTTTACGTTTACTTCAATTGACGGTAAACGTCCAATCAATAATTGGACTCAACCAATTAATCAGTTAGAACTCATCATCAATAGTAAGCCCGGTAGTACGTATATAACCAAGTGGCAATTAGCATATAAGACAGTAACGAATAAAAATATTCAGCACAAATCTGGTGCCTTCCCTGCACCACAAAGTGCTTCAGTTTATTTGCCTAAAGATGCCGTAGATGTTCAGTTATCTATTAAGTTACCCGGTGTTTTTTCAAGTAATAGATGTGAAGTCGTTTGGAAAGATCCTATTAATCAGTGGAATAAAGGTAAAAAAGAAGTTCAGACGTACGGTATATGGCCTGCAAATGCATGGTGTACAGAGCTGAAATCTTCTATTGGATAAGATGCTGCTATGACCCGCCCTAAGCTGACGGGTCTTTTTGTAGTGTTGCCTTTTTTCTTCTTTACTATTACTCATTACAAAATAACAACGTCACTTATTTACCGCTTTATCCGATAGAGCCTCTCAAAATGCCCGTTATACTACCTGAATTGAATAAACTATGACTGCGTTGTTTTTCTCTTTCAAGAATAAGTATCCCCAATAGTAAAGTTTTACCAAATTTAAGAGTAAAAAAAGCCCTAACAGATAGGTTAGGGCTTAATATTATTCAGACACTAATTTTAATTAGCTGACTTCAATTGGACCACCGAACGAGGTGACAGGTGGCAGTTCACCTTTAAACTTCTCGAAGTTCACAATACAGGTTTGTGCGCTTGTTGCTTGCGCCAACTCTGATGTTGGAATATCGATTGTCAGTGTATTCGGATCACCATAGGTATCGATCGCACCAATTTTTTCGTTAAGAGGGCCATACCATGCCCCTTCTTCGATACGAACAATACCGCGAGGGTAGCTGTCAGTCAGCACCGCTCCAGCTAATAGCTGTCCACGGTCGTTGAATACACGTACGACATCACCATCTTTGACACCTTTTTCAGCTGCATCTTGAGGGTTAATGTAAATAGGTTCACGACCTTGTACGGTATAAGTGGCACGGAACTCTTCTGATTCACACATTTGTGAGTGCAAACGCTTGTCAGGGTGACAAGATTGCAGCCAGAACGGGTGTTTATCAGAGCCCGGACCACCGTGAGAACGTTCGGTTTTTTCAAACCACATTGGGTGTTCTTGACAGTGTTCGTATTTGTAACGGCCAATCTTACGGCTGGTGATTTCAATAAAGCCTGATGGTGTACCTAGAGCATTAATTTCAGGATCTTGACGGAAATCAGCATGACGTACCCAAGGCTTACCTGTACCAAAGTCTAAGAAACCTTGTTGCCAGAATACATCAAACTCAGGCATATCAAACTTGCCTTTGTTCGCTTTACGACAATCGTTATAAAGCATGCTAACCCATTGCATTTCATCCATACCACGGGTGTATTCGTTGTTCTTACCAAAGCGACGTGTCAACTCTGTAAAGATCTCAAAGTCAGTTTTAGATTGGTAAAGCGGATCAACCAGTTTATGCATAGCCAGTAAACCACGACCACTGTATGAACCCATAACATCAATATCATTTCGTTCAAACTGAGTACATGCTGGCAGCACAATATCTGAGAAACGACAGGTGGCCGTCCAAGCAAAATCAATCGTTACAACGGTTTGTAGCTTTTGGAACGCTTTCTTCATGCGGTTACGATCTTGGTGGTGATGCCAAGGGTTGTTACCACTGATCACCATCATTTTGTAATCTGGAAGAATAACTTTTGAACCGTTGTATTTAATCTCTTTGCCCGGCTCTAAAATACAGTCAACGAAACGTGCAACAGGGATCGTGCGGCTGTAACCGTTAAAATCATTGTTATCCCATTTCGGTTTTTGACCTTCATCGACGTTACGAGGGAAGCCGCCTGGTGCTGCAAAGCCTGTTGAAGGTACACCGATGCCAGAATAGTGGTGACCATACGAAATACCACCACCAGGCAAACCTATTTGACCGACCATAGCGGCAATAACTGCTCCCATCCAGTATGGTTGCTCACCGTGCTCTTGACGTTGAATACACCAACCAAACAGAATTTGAGTACGCTCTTTAACCAGCATACGAGCAAAGTCTTTAATTTGATCAGCTGGTACACCACAGATCTCAGCTGCCCACTCAGGGGTTTTCTCAACGCGATCTTTGGTTTCACCTTTTACGTACCCAATGAACTCATCGAAACCAAGGCAGTACATCTTGATGAACTCTTTATCGTAAAGGTTCTCGTTGTACAGGGTATGTGCCACACCTAACATAAATGCCACATCGGTTTGTGGATTAATGTATAGGTGTTTGTTGTTTAGGTAACGTTGGGTCTTGTTCTTAACTGGATCGACAGAGATCACATTGATCTCACCGTTATCAACTTTCTCTTTTAGTTTCGCTAAGTATGGGAAAGATTCGTGGGTTTCACAGTTCCAGCCCACCTGTAGGTTTTTCACCGGATCGTTTGCCCATAGCACCACATTTTTACTGTGTTCAAGGATCTCAGACCAAGAAGTACCTTGTGCGTAAACTTCAGTTGAACCAAGCACATATGGCATGATGGTTTGGCCTGCACCTGTTGAGTAGTCACCTACTTTAGTGATGTAGTTACCATGCATACCTACAGCACGTTGCATGTGGCTAGTACAACTATGGAATTGACCTGTTTGACGCCAGCCCGTTTGACCTGCATGCAATGCCCATGGACCGTAATCTTTTTGAATACGTTCAAGTTCACGATAGAACAAATCTAATGCTTCATCCCATGTAACACGGATGAAACGGTTATTACCGCGAGTTTCACCACTAAACTTATGTTTCTTAAGCCAATCTAAACGGACCATAGGGTAGCGTACACGAGATGGATTGTAGATTATGCCCTTAATGCCTTTTAGCATTTCGGTTGGGTTTTTATCTATTTCAATCGCTTCGATTTCTTGTACTTTACCGGCATAGATATGAGCGCGGAAAGCGCCCCAGTGTGAGCCGGAGTAACGCCATGTACCTTGACCAATTTGATCGTCTGCAAACACTTTTGATGATGCGAGTAGGCTAGGACCGATAACAGAAGCAGCACTTGTTGTTGCAAGGCCTTTAAGAAAACTTCTTCTTGATACAGACATATTTATTTTTACTCCATCAATACTTAGTGTTGTGCGTCAGAAAAATCAGAAGAGTGCTTCTGAAGGTATTTACGCACGACCGCTTCACTATCACGGTCAAAGTTTACAAACGCCAACATACCGTTAAACATTCCAGGCCAAGTATTGGCATCGAAGTGACTTTCAGCAGGTTGAGTGTGACAAACTGAACAGTTAGTGGTGTAAGCTGATTTCGCTTTTTCCCAAACTGGCGTGATGTCATTAACAAGCGAGTCTTTTGGCATCCAGACTTTTGCTGTTACACGTTGCCAAGGAAGACCTGTTAGGTCATCAACTTTCTCTTCGTATTTATCGACAACCTTGTCGTTTTGCGCAGATTCTTTTAGGAGCGATGCAACAGGGATATTCATACCGAAGTCTTCTTGAATAACTCGGCCATAGCCCTTGTCTTTACGCCAACCTGCAATTTCAACTTCAACTGCGTTGTCAGTTTCATCGATAACTTTTACGCCAGAAGCAGGGTTTAATAGGCCAGCTTCTACCTTCATGTCTTTATCTTCATAAACAGGAAGGAAACGCACGCTATAAACTTCTTCGCCTTTGTTGTACTTAGTATCGTGAGATAGCTGTACTAACTCAGATATCATGCCACCACTGGTATCCATATCTTTCGGTAAGTGGTGAGCAATACCTTTGTGACAATCTACACAGCTTTGATCACGCTCTGCTGCATTCTTCATTTGAACGCGAGCAACAGGAGACATCTTAGTAAAGTCCATCCCTTTGTAGTCATGACAGTCTCGACATTCCTGAGAGCCATTCGCTTTAAAGCGTTCCCACTCATGTTGAGCCAGAACAATACGGCGGTCTTCAAATTTTTCAGGGGTATCAATGAAGCCAGCTACGTGAGCGAAGACTTCTTTACTTGCTTGAATTTTACGCGCGATTTTATCTGTCCAGTCGTGTGGAACGTGACAGTCAGGACAAGTTGCACGAACACCAGAACGGTTTTTGTCATGAATAGTGTTGGCGTATTCAGGTGCAACGTTGTCAGCGTGGCAACTAACACAGAACTCTTCGGTATTGGTTGCTTCTAGTGCAGTATTAAAACCACCCCAGAAAATAACGCCAGCAATAAAGCCACCAAGGGTTAGTACACCTAGGCTAATATGAACGCTTGGACGTGATAGGGTCTGCCAAGCTTTAAGCAAAAATGATTTCATTATAGATTCTCTTATATGATGCTAACGGTGATTAATTAGGGATTAACCGCCATGTCCTGGTGGACCAAATACGAAGAGTTGAAGCATCCAAACGGTAAAGCCGTAGCCCCCGACAAAAATGACGCTGAGAATTGGAAATAAAAAGACGACGATAAAAATGAACATCTTCCATTCTCGGCTACGAGTTTGCTTGGTTTCTTGATCAGTCGCACTGCTCATACAACCTCCTAATTTGTAAAAATGAGTAGTTATAAATATTTTTATTAAATCTATTTATATTGCGATCATAAATTAACCACTACATGCAGTTCAATTAATACTTTAGAGTTAACCCTATGTTTTACAGTGTTTTTTGATTTTGACCCTATACTGTAATAATAAAAGACATAATAAGTAGAAAAATTAAAATTTATGACAGTATGTTTTAATTTAAAGGAGGGGGGATTATTCGCGATTGTATTATTGGTTGTTTGATTGTAATAAAATAAAAGTAAAGTTGTATTAATCGTTATTTGAATGTGTAGGTGTAATTGTGTTATAGCAATTAATTGCTGCTTGAAATATGAATAGCATGAATAACATTACTGATGAAAAAATAGGCATTATATGAATGCCTATTTTTTTATTGATAATTACAGCGCTTAAGCTTTAATCAATAAGCTGATAGTGATTACGTAAAATATTAATAATTTCAGCTTTAGGGTTTTTGCTTAATGTGATCTTTTTTCCGGTGATTTTTTCGGCAATACTCGTATAAACACGCGATATTTGCATGAGTACTTCTTGTGGTAACTCGTTGTCACGAGCAAGAGCAAAGCGTTCTTCCATGCGATCTTTATTTAATAAAATATCGGGCTCTGGAAAAGTGTTAAGTAGTACTTGGCGAAAATCTTCTTTTGAGTTTTCGACGATTTGACCGTCGCGGTAAGCTGCGCCATCCCAGATACGAGAAGAATCGGGTGTTCCCACCTCATCCATATAAATGAGTTTTTCGTTACCACTAGCATCTGTTACATAGCCAAACTCAAATTTGGTATCAACAAAGATTTGATCAATATTTGCGAGTGCATTACTGATAACATTAAATCCTTCTGCCAATAACTTTTCATACTGGGTAATGTCATCAGTATTGCGGAAGTTGAATGCAGCGAAATTATTGACGAGATCATCACGAGTGACATTGACATCATCTGCTTCAGGAACATTCGGAATGCCTTTTAGAATCCCTTTGGTTGATGGTGTCATGAGTAGTTCAGGGAGCTTTTGATCTTTTTCTAGCCCTTCAGGTAATTCTATACCGCAGAAATGACGTTCACCTTTGCTGTATGCACGCCACATTGAACCGGTAATGTATTGGCGACAAATAGCTTCAACCATCACAGGTTTTGCTTTTTGTACAATCCAAACAAAAGGGTGGGGGATATCAAGGATATGGCTATCCGCTAATCCATTATCTTTAAATAATTGAAACCAGTGATTAGATATCGCATTTAACGCAGCACCTTTCCCTGGGACTCCTTTAAGCCCTCCTTCACCGTGCCAGATACAATCAAAAGCAGAAATACGGTCGCTGATCACCATAATAGCGAGCGGTGCGTCGGGTTGAACGTTATAGCCTTTTTCTTTAATCAAACGTTGACTGTCAGCTTCTGTAAGCCAGTAAACAGAGCGTACCTTACCGCTATGAACGGGTTTATCAGTACGGATAGGGAGATCATCATTAACAGCTAAAACTTGATCGGCAAGGCTCATCGTGAAAGTCCTATTCAAAGATTACGCAGAAATGCAGAAGGATAATGACATGAATAAAATCACATCGTTATCAATCATCGTAATCGCATAATACAAGGTTAAGTAAGTCACTGCCAGTAAAATAGCAAACGTTTGCCTTGGTTTGATTAAAACAAAAAAGGCGATAGACATTGGAATGTTTATCGCCTTGGCTATGTTTAAAATAGCTGGTGGATACTGCTTAATTTTTGTGGTGTTTGATGGATGAAGTGGGTTACCCATACTTGAATATCAGTCCAGTTTAGCCATACGGGACTAAACCGAAAGTGGTGCCAATTGGTTAAAATATGCAATGTCTTATGATAAGACGGTGCGGTCGCAAAAAGTAAAACAATTGCCACTATTTGCGCCAAGCTAATGAGAGGGTTCCTAACGGAAAAGGGTTTTAATGCTGTTCCAAATGACTTTTTTAGACGTTGGTTGGAAAGATCAACACTATAAATTTCATCTAACAACAAGTGAACAAAACCACCAAAAAGAACAAAGCTACCTGCTAGCCAGCTGGTTTCGGCGGTATGTCCAATGATAGAGCTTACATGAACGCAACATAGGGCAATGAGCAGAACAAACGCAATTGAATGGCAGCAACCACGGTGGACAGTACGGCGTTCAAAAACCGCTTTTCCCATATAGCGGATAGTAATAAACAGTGCTGCGCTATAGAGTAGTAACTCAAGCATCGTCACTTGAGTATAAATATGACTAATTAAAATGAAGCAGCAAAAACCAGCCAAGATATTAAACAAGGCTTTCATCGATGTTGAATGATCTGAATCTATGTCAGGTAATAGGCCACCAATAGTGCCAAGAAATGTCATCCAAATTGCCGCCGAAGGCGAAATATGATCAGCCGATAAGAAGGCGGTGGCCGTTAAACCACTAGCAACGGCTGCAACACTAAAGTGAGTAGAAAAGTTTGCCAAGAAGAAAGTTCCAACTGGGTTTATATACAGTTGTGTTTATCATTATATGGTCATAAATTTCAACCAATATCACAATTCTAGCATGTACTTTATGTTTGTTCGGATAAATAAACAACGAAACGGAGTATTTATCTGTTAAGTGTGTTAGAGCGTTGATGGGGAGAAAAAGAGATAAAAAAGCCTTAGTAAAGTTGGAGTAACTTAACTAAGGCGCTAATTCACAGGGAGAGAAAAAGTTATGCAGCGATAAATGCTGAGATAATGCCGATCACACCACCAAAGACACCGCCCCAAACGACTAACCAGCCTAAGTGTTCACTGATCATCTTTTGCACCATTTCTTTGACCATTTTTGGGGTTAATTCATTCAGGCGCTGATCGATAATTTCTTCAATCGTCTCTTCGATATCATTGAGTGATTCAGGCTTAGCTAGTTGATCTTTAAGTGCTGCTTTAAAGTCATCTTGTTGGCTAATTTCGTTAACAGAATCCTGCATTTTTTCAATGAAAGGTTCGCGTAGTGGTTGGAGTGCTTCTACGCCACCCATCATGGTTAGCATGCCACCAAATTGTGAATTCATAATCACATCAAGTAACGAATCGTAAGCTGGCGCAAAATCAATTTTTTGGATCACAGGCTGCAAGTTTAAATTGGTTGAGCTTGTCATTTCTTTATTAAGAAAGCGGCTAATGTTTTCTTGAGTAAAGAATTGCTCCATCATGAGATTTTTAATGGCTGTTTTAAATTCTTCAAAACGAGCAGGAATAACCCCTGAGCCGTAGAGTCCTGGCACCTTTTCAAATAGCATATGAATAGCAAGCCAGTTTGTTAATGCGCCAGAAAATGCGAATAAGCCACAATAAAGGATGACTTGCTGGTTAGTAAGGTAACCAATAGCTAGCAAGATAAGTGAAATAAGGTTGGTGAGTAAGCTTTTATTCATACGGGGTTATTCTCGGTGTGGAGTACACAGCTAATTTTAAAAGAGGTGAGCCAAGTCTTTATGGCTTATTGTGGACCGATTTTAACAACAGACTATGCGCAATGCCACAATTAGCAGATTGATAGGTAATCGTTAGGTATATGTTATGCTCAACTGCTGTATATATCACCAGCAATGAATGTAAACCTAATTAAGGAATTGTTATACTCGCGCATTCACTTATCTATCATCACGTGGTGTTGTCATGACAAGCTTTACAGCTGAACAAACGGCTTTTATTAATCACCTATCTGGTAATGCATTATGTGTTGCAGGAGCGGGGACGGGTAAAACCACCACTTTGGTAGGGCTAGTTGAGAAAAAATTAGCGACAATTGCACCACAAAATATGTTGGTGTTGATGTTTAACCGTGATATTCGCACCGATTTTAAAGCTAAATTAGAGCGAAATAGTCATGGGGTGAATGTTCCCGTGCATACATTTCACAGTTTTTGTTATCAATTATTACGTCAATCAGGCTATTTAGCTGAGACGGGTTATCAAATTGATTTCAATAATGGTGAAAGTGATAAAATCATTGCGAAACAAATTTTGCGTCAAATGGCAGCGCAAGAGAAGTCGTATCAAAAGCAACAAACATTCAAAGATCCGCGCACCATTGAATTATTGATGAGTTTTATTGGCTTGGTAAAAGCGCATATGTTACCGCCAAAGGAAGTGTTTGAGCTGTCTGATATTAGTGATGAATACCATTTTATCATTGAAGCGTATTGGAATTTTGAAACTATTCGTAAAGAGCGTAAACAGTTATTCTTCGATGATTGGTTGGTAGAAACGGTTAATTTACTGACTGATAATGAGGCGTTACGTGCTTATTATCATCAACAAATCCAATTTATGGTTGTTGATGAATTTCAGGATATAAATACCGCGCAATATCGATTGTTAAAACTGTTACTCGGGGAGCAAGCGCAATTAGTGGCTGTCGGTGATGTCGATCAGTGTATTTATAAATGGCGTGGCAGCGCTCCCCAATTTATGCTGAACTTTGAACAAGATTTTACGCCTGCAACCACCTATAGCCTGTCACATACATTTCGTTTTGGCCACAGCTTAGCGTTAGCTGCGAGTCACTTGATTGCCAATAACAAGCAACGTTTCCACGATTTTCAAACGATCTCTCATCAGTCAGTTGCTGATACCCCCGTTGAAGTGATAGGAACTGCGCGCCAAGTCGGCGAGATCGCACAATCTATTGCTGAATATATCGAACAAGGTGGAACACCTTCTGATGTTGCGATTTTAGTTCGTCGTTGGTCACAAACTATGTTGTTTGAATTAGCGTTTTTAACTAAAAATATTCCTTTTTATATGCCTGTTGGCTCGGTGTTATCAAATAGTCGAGAAGTGAAATTATTGCTTGATGTGATGCGATTTGCCACTGGGCGCTACAATCAGTTTCAACCATATGAGAAAGCGACACTCGTCTTTAATATGATGTCTTTTCCACACTGTTATGTGCCAAATGCCAGTTTGCGACCGTTATGTGATGAGCTTGCTAATACGCCAATTGAGCAGTGGTTAGAGGTTGTGAAGAAAACGGAAAAGTTACAGCCAGCATTAAATCTTGATAATTTTACATCACGAGTAGAATTATTAATGATGCTTCGCCGTAAAGGGGGCTTTAAAGCATTAGATGTTTATCGTCAGTATCGTCGTGATAGCGAGTTAGATAATTGGATTTGGAAAACAGAAGCGACTGCATCAGAAATAGAAGAAGCGGTTGAACGACTTGATAGTGTTGAAACGGTATTGGCTTCGATGGATCAAGATTGTGAAAAAGCACTTCAGTATTTTGAGTATTATACGCAACGTTCTGATTCGTTACGCCAATCAGAATCCACCACAAGCAATGTGCAATTAACCACGATATTCAGAGCGAAAGGTTGTGAGTATAGCCAAGTACATTTACCGTATTGGGATAAAGATGCTTTTCCTTACGTTAATCGATCTTCTGTCGGTATTTCAGCAGATACTGAAGAAGAACGACGCTTGGCGTATGTCGCGATAACGCGTGCGAAACATAAAGCTAAAATTTACTATTCAGTTGAGAACAGTAAAAAAGATACTTATGTTCGCAAAGATAAAAACGCGAGTCAGTTTATTCTTGAATCGAAGGCGACACTTGCACAAGAAATTGGTCCTCAGCTTTATCTGGAAGGGACGTTACCCTTTAATAAATCGCCGATTGTTCAAGGGTATTACCAACGCTTAGGACGGTTTGAGCAGATGCAAGCAGCGCCAGAGCCTGTAGAAATAGAGCAGCCAGCAGTTGGTAAGGATGGACAATTAAACTACAGTTTTTTGTGGGCAGTTGAACAACCGTTACCAAATAATGCAGAAAAGCTTGTTCGTTCAATGGTGAAAACTAAAACAGCAAAATATTTAGAAACAGAGTTAAATAGAATTTTACGAGAATTAAAAAAAGCAGATTTGACGAAAGAAAAAGTATTGGTGAATCGGCTTATCGTAATCGCTAAAGCAAAAGCGAGAAGGTATAGCTAAATAGATATGTCATTCATAATTTCACGTTATCAACATGCTATTTATGGCTTTGGCTTGTTTTAGGACCGATTTTTTGTTGAAACTCGTAATTAATTTACTATTTTAATTATTTCAATCGTATTGTTTTTATTTGATGATATTTACATGATAAACGTTTCATTATTATATCTATCATTAATCAACAAAATAACGTTGTTCTCTATTATATCGAGCTTCGCGTTGGCCTAAATTTTGTTGAATAACAAATTCAAGACGAGAGCGTAATTGTTGCGACTTATTAATTTTTCGTCTATGAAAAACAGAGTGAAGTAATTGTTTTAACATTCTAAACCTACTTGTTTTTTTAGCTACACAATAAAAAGATTTGTTAGTTATTCAAAAACATCGTATTCCAGCTTCCCTATACAACTCAATATATCAAACCGTTTCTGAACCTACGTTGTATTAAATAACATAGGTGCTGACTTCTTCATTCAACAGAGAATGTTAAGAATGATAAATATAAAGGGAGATTAACATCAATAGTGATTATGTTAAGTAACGAGAGTTACCCTGTCAAAATCGAAAAATGCATCATAATATTGTGCAATTATGATGCATTTCCATGCTTAAGTTAAGGTTACTTATTTTGCCATTTATCAACAACAAGTGCTGCAATCAAATCACCTTCAACGTTAACGGCTGTTCTAAAGGTATCTAACGGACGTTCAATAACCAATAAAATTGCGATTGCCTCTAAAGGGATACCGACAGCCAGCATGACTAACTGCATACCTGACATAGAACCTGACGGCATACCTGGTGCGCCAATAGAAGAGACCATTGCCATGATGAAAATCATGATTAGACCACCAGTACCTAAGTCGATACCGTAAAGCTGTGCTAGGAAGATAGCTGCTACGCCTTCAAAAAGGGCTGTACCATCCATATTCATAATAGAGCCAAGCGGCAATACCATACTGCTGGTTGATTGTGAAATGTTAAGCTCTTCTTCCGCTGTTTGCATTGAAAGTGGTAGCGTTGCTGAACTTGATGATGTTGCAAATGCCATGGCCATTGGTGCTGATAGCGCTCTAAATAAGTCTTTGAACTTAATACCTGTCACGACTTTTGCGATGATAGGTAAGACAAAACCACCGTGAATAAAGGTTAGAGTAAATACCAGTAACGCAAAGCGGGCGAGTTCACCAAAAATGGCATTACCGCTTTGAAGAGTAAATTGGAAAACAATCGCAAATACAGCCAGTGGTGCTAGTTTGATGATCCACGATACCACACGGTTAACGGCAGTATTGAGTCCATCGATAACCTCAAATACAGGGTGCTTTTCCGGTAAGCTTGCCAGCAGTGCAATGCCAAGTAATAGCGCAAATACAACAATCGCTAATAAGTTAGTTGTTGCCATTGCTTGAAAAGGGTTTACCAATGCCATGTTAAATAGCTTTTCAACAATAGCGCCACCGGAGGCGGAGGTTTGATCGATTAATTGAACATGGCTGCTGACATGAACTTTTGAAGTATCGACTAATTGTGGCCATTTAGGCAGTGACAGTGAAACACCTAAGGCTAATGCAATCGCAAGCGTTGAAGTAAAGGCATAAAACGAAACTGTTTTTAAACCAAGCTCTTTTAATCGAATTATTGAGCCGATACTGGTGATACCACGTAGCAATGAAAATAGCACTACGGCACCAACAAGCATTTTTAGTAAACCAATATAAGTGGTTTTTAATAACATAAGGAGCTTGAAGGTTGTGCTTGTTTCAAACCCTGACGATAGTGGTAGCAGTGTTGCTAACGCCCATGCTAACAAGCCAGCAATAAGTAATTGAAATGGTAATGATTTTAATAAACGGCGATGCATGAGAGTCTCTTGTAACGTTCGTTGAGAATAAAATTAAAAAATAAAAATGAGCGTTGTTATAATTTTTTATAAGAAAAAGCGCTCTGACACAGAGTACCAGAGCGTGGCAAATGCCAATTCTCAATTAACGATAAGTCGGTTGTCTTTACGACTGACAGAAAAATTTGGTTTATTATTACTTTCGCTAAAAGAGGAAGTGCTGATCCGTAGCAGGTTTTGAACAAAGGTGTGAGATAAAATCTCGCCTGTCTTCGTAACAGACAGTAGTCGTTACGAAGACAGGATGTAGCTTAAATAAGAGGAAAATTACTTATCAAAGTGAATGATAGTACGAATGCTCTTACCTTCGTGCAGCAGATCGAATGCTTCGTTGATCTTGTCTAGGCCCATGTTGAATGAGATGAAGTCATCTAACTGGAACTCACCTGCCATGTAACGATCTACGATACCTGGAAGTTCTGAACGGCCTTTAACACCACCGAATGCAGAACCACGCCATACGCGACCTGTTACTAGTTGGAATGGACGAGTTGAGATCTCTTGACCTGCACCTGCAACACCGATGATTACAGACTCACCCCAGCCTTTGTGACAGCACTCAAGCGCAGAACGCATCACGTTTACGTTACCGATACATTCGAAAGAGTAATCAACACCACCGTCAGTCATCTCAACGATCACTTCTTGGATAGGCTTATCGAACTTAGTAGGGTTAACACACTCAGTTGCACCTAGTTTACGAGCAAGGTCGAACTTGTCTTCGTTGATGTCGATAGCAATGATGCGGCTTGCTTTAGCCATTGTTGCACCAATGATAGCTGCTAGACCGATACCACCAAGGCCGAATACAGCAACAGTGCTACCTTCTTCAACTTTCGCTGTATTAAGTACCGCACCCATACCTGTAGTAACACCACAACCTAGTAGACATACTTCTTCTAGCGGTGCTTCTTTGTTGATTTTCGCTAGTGAAATCTCAGGAAGAACAGTGTATTCAGAGAATGTTGAACAACCCATGTAGTGGAAGATAGGTTGACCATCTTTATAGAAACGTGTTGTACCGTCTGGCATTAGACCTTTACCTTGTGTCTCACGTACTGCTTGACATAGGTTTGTTTTGCCAGATAGACAGTATTTACACTTGCCACATTCTGCAGTGTAAAGTGGAATAACGTGGTCGCCTACTTGAAGATCGGTAACGCCTTCACCAACCATTTCAACAATACCACCACCTTCGTGACCAAGAATTGCAGGGAAGATACCTTCTGGATCATCACCTGATAGTGTGAAAGCATCAGTGTGACATACGCCTGTTGCTACGATGCGAACGAGAACTTCACCTGCACGAGGTAACATTACATCTACTTCTTCAATTGAAAGTGGTTGTTTTGGACCCCATGCAATCGCAGCTTTTGATTTGATAAATTTATCAGTCATCGTTAAATCACTCTGTTAAGCCAACTTGATTGGCGATAATTATTATTAAAATACGACAATTAAACGATATTACTCATGTCGTCTTGATGGAACTATTATATTTATTTCTTAGCAAATGATAATCCCTTGATATGGAAAATGATTATTACCAAATAGTAATAGTAAAAATTATCATTTCCGTTAAAAGCATAAAATTAACTTTAAATATTAGTAAAGAACTATACGCTATTGTAGCTTATGTTTTAAAGGAATTTTTAGGTATTCCATTTTTAATGTTATAAACACTCAAGAGGAAAAGTGTATCTTGCTGATTTTATAGTTTATTTTGACTTTTAAGAGTGGGTTTATTGAGTGTGCTTGAACAGCGTGATTAGGTTGAATGAGTAAAAGGTATAAGTGTTATTTGTCGCTATGGGAGAGCGGTTTATTTTAAAAACGTTATGAAGTTGCTGTTTGGGATGGGATTTAAAAAAACAATAGGTGTGATTGTTATCGTGTGGAAGACGGCAATAATGCAGTATTGTGTCATTCATGTATTTTATTTTACGTAAATAAAAAAGCACATGCAACCCGAATGGTTTACATGTGCTTTAAACGTTATTGGATTTATTTTATCGCTTATGCACTTTTATGGTTTTGTGCGTAAACGTGAGTTGCGATAGCATCCATTAGTGCTGGAGATAGGCAATCGTATGGCTTAAGGCCTAGTTCGTTTAGACGCGCACGGATTGCATCCATATCTTTTGGATCAGTACCCGTTTCGATGATAGAAGAAACAAATGCTGCAAATTCAGGAGCAGACCAACCTTCGTCAGTTGATAGTTCAGTGTGAACAAAGTCTAAACCGTGGAATGGGTGGTTAGTATCTTCGATACGGCCGTACATGTGAACACCACATTCTTTACAAGCGTGACGTTTGATTGCTGCATTTTGGTCAACGACAACGAGTTTGTCTGCATTTGCAATCACTTCAACGTTGTCACGAGAAATAACAGCGATTTGAGAGAAAACTGCGCCTTCAGGCTTCCAGCATTTAGAACAACCACAAGCGTGGTTATGTGCTGTTTGACCAGAAAGTTTAACTCGAACTGTATTTGTGTCACATTTACAGCTTAATACGCCACCAACAAAGTTTTCTTTAGTTGCAATAAAGCCATTATCAATTGATGGGTGTAATTTAATAGACATAAAGATGCTCTTATATTATTTATAATTAAATGTAGAGTTAGAGTGTTATTTTTAGTTTTCTATTCGTTAATTAAATATTAATTAGCGAATAGAAGTATTCTAAAGTTTAATTAGATTTAAACAATCTGTTTTACAGTAAATGATTATTACTGATTAGAAACAATAAAATTAAATTATTACTTGTTTTGCTGTGCAATATGAGTAGCAATGGCATCCATTAAGTCTGGAGATAGGCAATCGTAAGATTCCATACCTAGTTCTTCAATGCGAGCACGGATAGCAGCCATGTCTTTTAAATCTGTGCCCGTTTCAATGATTGAAGAAACAAAAGCAGCAAATGTTGGTGCAGACCAGCCTTGTGTTGGCGATAGTTCAGTATGGACAAAATCTAAGCCGTAGAATGGGTGGTTAGTATCTTTAATACGGCCATACATATGAACACCACAGTCTTTACACGCAAAACGCTTAATCACAGCAGCGTCATCAACAACTTTTAGTTTATCTGCATTTGCTGTTACTGTTACTTTGTCGCGAGGAATAACAGCAACTTGTGAAAATAGCGCGTCTTTAGGTTTCCAACATTTAGAACAACCACAAATATGGTTATGCGCTGTTTGTGACTCTAAATTAACAACAACTTTATTATGTCGGCAATGACACTGTAATTTACCGCCATTTAACGTGTTATTAGTTGGATTAATACCACGATTAACAGCAGGGTGGATATTAATAATAGTCGGTTTGTTTTTACGATTAAAAATTTTAGCGAATAGATTTAGCATTATTAGACTTATTTAATTTTGGTGTACGGATTCACTATTTACGAAAATAGTAAGATGTTGGATATTTATAATTTAATTCAGAGAGATTAATAACGGTCAATATAGTCGTTATATTGACCGTCATAGTAGAAGGCAATTTACAGATTAAATACCGTTTGGCTTAAATACCGCTTTTAGACGTTTAGCAATCATTAAACGTGAAACGGTGAACATACCTGTCACTGTCCGTTGGTGCAGGCGGAAGATCGTATCGTATAAACGACGGATCAAGCGACCTTGTAGTACCATTTTACCTTCCATCTTTGAGCCTGGTGCAAATGAACCGACTGCAAAATGGTGACCAACAGCAACAACCATACCGCCATCTTTAAATTCGAAGTCAGTCAATGGTTTACCACGTAGCATACCGCCTAAGCTTTTCGCTAGGTGTACTGCTGCACGGTTAGCCGCTTGTGCTTTAGGTGGAACAAAGCTGCCATCAGCCTGAGGGATTGATGCACAATCACCTAAAGAGAAGATGCTGTCATCAACGGTTGTTGTTAAATTAGCATTCACCTGAATTTGGTTCATACGGTTATAACTTAAACCGCCAATACCGTTTAGCCAATCCGGTGCTTTAACACCCGCAGCCCAGAACTGTACGTCAGCATCTAACTCACGGTTATCAACTGTTAGCATACCTTTTTCAGTGACTTCACGAATACGTGTATCAAGAAGAACATTTACGTTATTACGCTCAAGCTCTTTTTGTACTTTTTCTGACATTTTTTCAGGGCTATTTGGTAATACACGACCTGCAGCTTCAATCAAGTTGATATGCAGTGGGGCACCATTATAGCGTTGAAGTTTGTGGCTAACACGAGCAAGCTCTGCTGCAAGCTCAACACCAGTCGCGCCAGCGCCAACAATATTTACTGAGCGATCTTCACTTGCACGAAGGATCTGGCTAACTTGATGCCATGCTTGACGCGCTTGGCTTGCTGAATCTAGGAATAAGCAATGATCTTTTGCACCAGTGGTATTAAAGTCATTACTTACCGCACCAATCGCAATAACAAGGTAATCGTATTTTAAAGCCGCTTCTGTACCATCAGGACGACGAACAGAAAGCATTTTATTATCACGATCAATATCTGTCATCGCGGCTTGGTAATGTTGATAGCCATGACGTGCACCATGGGTGAAATAACAAACTGTATCTAAGTCGCTATCAAAAGTACCTGCTGCAATTTCATGCAAGCGAGGTTTCCAGAAGTGATGCGTTTCTGGTTCTACAAGAATAATTTCATCTTCTTTACGTACGGTTTTTGCTAATAGAGTTGATAACTCTAAGCCTGCGGCACCGCCACCTACAATAACGATTCGTGACATACGAATTCCTCAAAGGCACCCCGGGCTTCATTCCACAGGGGATGGTTTGACCATCATTAAATTAATGAGCTAATCCGTTGCTACTCTATTTTTTGTGAGTATGCCTATATGGAATGGCATGCTCTATCATTTATAAGATCAATTTCTTTGATATAAGACAATGAAATTCACCAAAATTCAAGTTTTGTGAGCTAAAGCAGGATTTTTTTTTCAAAACCGTACTTTTCTTCGATGGAAGGTATTATATTTATTTCAGATAAGATAACAATGATTATAAATGTCAAATTACTTTTACTGACAGGTAATAATTGGATGCCTTAATGGTATCTTTTGTTGCTGTTTTACACATTCTGAGTGTTTTGTTAATAAAAATTACATCCCACTCAAATAAAAACGTCATAAAGACATGCGATATTCCTTCTGGTTTGACCAGTTATTATATTTAAAGGAATAGGTATGTCGTTATCACGTCGAGGATTTGTAAAAGCGCTATCATCAGCAGCGATGGTTACTTCGCTTACAGGATGTAATAGTAATGATCAACAGCAACAAAAATCGAAAATTAAAGTTGGCTTTAATCACGGCGTTGCGAGTGGTGATCCTTTACAACATGCCGTTATTATTTGGACGCGTATTACGACAGAAGCACGCTCAATTGACGTTCAATGGCAAGTTGCGACTGATGAGAAATTTATGCAGATTGTTGCTTCAGGCGAGGTGACGACCGATAGCGTAAAAGATTTTACAGTAAAGGTAGATGTTAACGGTCTACAACCTAATCAACATTATTATTATCGTTTTGAAGCCAATGATACGTTAAGTCCTATAGGGCAGACTCAAACTTTAGCAGAAGGTGAATTAGATAAAGCGTCTATTGCCGTCGTGTCATGTTCTAATTTTCCTGCTGGTTACTTTAATGTGTATCGAGAAATAGTTAAGCAGCACCAAATGTCACCTATTAATGCAGTACTACATTTAGGCGATTATATTTATGAATATGGGGCTGGGCAGTATGCCACTGAAGATGCACAACGTTTAAATCGCATTCCAAGTAAAGAGTCTGAATGCCTTACTTTAGATGATTATCGCAAACGTTATGCGCAATACCGTAGCGACAGTGATCTTCAAGCGTTACATGCGGCATTACCAATGATCGCTATTTGGGATGATCATGAAATAGCCAATGATACATGGCGAGAAGGGGCTGAGAATCATCAACAGCAAGAAGGTGACTTTGCTCAACGTCGAGCTGCAGCTGCTCTAGCTTGGCTAGAATGGTTACCCGTTAGAGAAAATCCTGTTTCTTCTATGATCACCTATCGAGACTTTAGCTTTGGTGATTTGTTTGACTTATATATGTTAGATACCCGCGTTGTCGCACGAGATGAACCGCTTGATTACTTTTCACTGGCTGATACATCGATTGAATCTATCTCTGGGTTAATTCAACAGGCACGTGCTCCTGAACGCAAGTTACTCGGCAATGATCAAAAGCAATGGCTCAGTGAGCGTATGACAACGAATACGGCAAAATGGTCATTGTTAGGCCAACAAGTGTTAATGGGTAAGATTGAAATGCCAAGTAGTGTCATGATGGGGCTGTTTCAATTATTTCAGGCAAGTGATGCAAACAAGTCAGCTGCGATGATCGCGGTACAGAATGCAATTAATACCTATTTAGCTGATCCAAGTTCAGACCCATATTTACTTCCATATAATTTAGATGCTTGGGACGGGTTTTATATGGAGCGTGAATGGTTATACGGCATGACGACAACGTTAAATAAACAACTTATCACGCTAGCAGGCGATAGCCACAATGCTTGGTGTAGTGAATTAAGTGATCATAAAGGAAATGGGGTGGGGATTGAGTTTGCAACAAGCTCGGTGACCTCTCCCGGATTAGAAAAATATTTAGGGTTAGATTTACAAACTATTGGGCAGATGGAATTTATCCTACCTCAATTAGTTTCAGATCTTCAATGGGTTAATTTAAAACAACGTGGTTTTATTCGTTTAGATCTTGATCATCAGCAAGTGTTTTCAACGTGGCACTTTGTTTCGACGGTAAAAGAGAAAGAGTACCAAGTAGAAACTCAGAAGCTGGTGACCCAAAATGGATTAATGGTCAGCTAAACCTATTTATAATTAACAATGAATAACCTGATGAATTGCCGTTTGGTGAATGAGTTAGGATTTTTATTTGCTATTAATAAGAAAGAAATTACCGTTTCATTACCGAGTGATCCTACACAAACTGGTATTCGATCTGAGTGATCTTAGGTGGTACGAAAAGTAGCAGATAAAAGAAAAGGAGCGTTAATAAACGCTCCTTTTGTCATTAAGAAATGCCTAATCTTTTCAATATTTATTTCTCAGTTACATGGATCGCAGTTTGCAGATCTTCAGGGTGAAGATCTGCGCGATCAAATTCTTGTGAGGCGGGCATACGAAGGTGGAAATCTTTAAATATTTCAACTTCAACATTACCTTCTGTGAGAATAAAGTCACTCACATGACCACCTTGAGTACGATCATCACTAATAAAGTGAAAGTGGAACCCCGGCACATTAATACCAATCATATAGTCTGGTATTTTAAAACCAATCATCACACCTGAAACATGCGTCATTTCAGCAATAGGTTGATGTTTAACAACTTCAACCATAGGTGGATATGGACGGTGCTGAGCCGGCACTGTACGTGTTTTAACATACGAGAACTTACCTGTTAAACGGATGGCATTAATCGCGTTGTGAGCGAGTAGATCTTGCTCTAAGCACGTTTCAAATTCTTTTTTACTTAGTTCAATTAAACTCAGTTTTGCTTTTGGCTCAAAGTTAACAACCGAAGCAAATGGTGTGGTGATATCGTGATCAACAAGATGAACATCGCCTGTGCTTGTAAGTTGGTAAACGTCATCACCCATTACAATCATTTCACCGTCAAGATCGTTAAAGGTACCAATGCCAAAGTTACCATGATCTAATAACTGACCAATTGTGAAATCACCTTGATATAAGCCTGCAATTAATGCACTCATCATTGAGGTTTGGTAGAACGTTTTGTTATGTGTTTCGGCACTCATGTGATGCTCCTATTAATCTTGTTGGCATGGATGAAGTTGATCAAGTAGGCGACTGTTATCGCTATAATCAACATTGACGTTAACCAATACTGGGCCACTTAAGCTCATAGCTTTTCGCATAACAGGCTCAATATCATCGGCAGTATTGATCGCTAAACCATGTGCGCCGAAACTTTCTGCATACTTAACAATATCAGGACCTATAAAGCTGACAGCACTCTCTCGACCATACTTTTTAAGCTGTTGAATCTTAACCATGTCATAACTGTGATCAGTCCAAACAAAGTGAACGATATTACATTTATGACGCACGGCCGTGGCTAATTCCATTGATGAGAATAGGAAGCCACCATCACCAGACATGGAAATGACTTTTTCATTAGGGTGAAGAAGGGAAGCTGCAATTGCCCAAGGTAAAGCGACGCCCAATGTTTGTTGACCATTACTGAACAATAAACGACGAGGTTCAAAGCTGTGGAAGTAACGTGCCATCCAAATATAGATAGAGCCTACATCACAACATACAGTGGTGTCGTCACTGACAAAGCGACGTAAATCATGAACAAAACGAAGTGGGTGAACGCCGTTTGATGAGGTTTTATTTATCCCCATTTGCATAATATGTTGTAAATCGTGGCGTAATAATTGGATTTGTTGGTTACTTTCTAAGGATTCTCGCTTATCTAATTCAGAAGCAATAGACGTAACAGACACCGCTAAGTCACCCACAACTTCACAAACAGGGTTATAGCTAATTTCTAAATCTGCTTGTTGATAACCAATATGAATAATTGGGGTATTTGCATCTTTATTCCAAAGAATCGGATCGTATTCAATGGGGCTATAACCAATGGTGATGATTAAGTCTGCGCTGTTTAACGCAATATCACCGGGTTGGTTTTTAAATAAGCCCACTCGACCTAAAAAGCAGTTGTATAAATCATGAGAAATAACCCCAGCTGCGGCAAACGTATTCACAACGGCAATTGGTGTTTGTTTGAGTAGTTGGCGAATGGCATCAGTAACAAAAGGCTGGCTTGCATCCATACCCAGTAATAACACCGGATTTTTTGCAGCATTAATGCGATCAGCAGCCTGACGAATAGCTTGCGGGTGTGCACCACCGAACAAAATTGGATTAGGCTGTTGTACTGGTTGGTAAGGAATACGATTAGTTAGAATATCTTGCGGTAGACTAACAAAGCTAGCACCTTGGGTAGGTTGCTCTGCAATACGAAAAGCTTTATGTACAACATCAGATACCGAGCCGCTATCCATCACTTCTGCTGAAAATTTGGTGATAGGAGTAAACAGTGAACGGGTATCCATGGATTGGTGAGTATTGTGAGAATACATCGAAAGCGGTACAGCACCTGCAAGTGCAACCACAGGATCACCTTCACTGTTCGCTGTTGCAACGCCTGTGACAAGGTTTGATGCGCCCGGGCCAGAGGTCGCTAAACAAATGCCTGCTTTACCCGTTAAACGCCCTGTTGCTGCTGCCATAAACGCTGCATTTTGTTCATGATGACAAATAATGATTTCAGGTCCGTTATCACAAACAGCATCGAAAACAGCATCCACCTTTGCACCTGGAATACCAAAAATGTGTGGAATGTTATGTGCATTTAAAGTTTCAACAACCAGTTCAGCACCAGAGACGGTTTTATCCGACATATAAGCCTCAAAATTATATTTATTAAGTTAATAGGCTCAGGACATTGTTCGTGAATTCGAATTTTATGTGATGAGTGGCACAATTCTATACATTCATCATACAAATCAAATAACTGAAAATGAAAGTTAAATTCTCAATTTACAGATAAATAAGGGGAGGGGGAATTTACGATGTAATAAAAATGCCAGCCTTCATATTAGAAAAGACCGGCATTTTAAGGGAGGAATGGCAATGACAACGATTAAATCATGATGCCTGCAATTAACGCTGATAGAAAACTAACGAGCGTTGAACCGTAAAGCAAACGTAAACCAAAACGTGCCACCATATTACCTTTTTCTTCGTTCACCCCTTTTACAGCACCAGCAATAATACCGATAGAGCTAAAGTTAGCGAATGACACAAGGAAGATAGAAACAATACCTACGGTGTGCGGTGTTAATTCACTTACTTGTTTTTGTAGTGACAGCATTGCTACAAATTCGTTAGCAACAAGCTTGGTTGCCATAATACTACCTGCTTGTAGGGCTTCATGAGCAGGGATACCCATGATCCATGCAAATGGATAGAAAGCGTAGCCAATAACATCTTGGAAGCTAATACCGAATGCAGCATCAAAGCCGGCATTAATCATTGAAATTAGCGCGATAAAACCAATCAGCATTGCCGCTACAATAACCGCGACTTTAAAACCAGTAAGAATATATTCTCCTAACATTTCAAAGAACGTCAGTTTCTCACCACTTTCAGCCGCCATCATCTCATCAATATTCATCTCTGCTTCGTGGTCATATGGGTTAATGATAGAGAGAATAATGAAGGTACTAAACATGTTTAGAAACAAGGCAGCCACGACGTATTTAGGATCGATTAGCTTCATGTAAGAACCGACAATAGACATCGATACGGTTGACATGGCTGTTGCCGCTAACGTGTACATGCGACGCTCAGACATTCTACCGAGAATATCTTTATAGGTGATGAAGTTTTCAGATTGACCGACCATTAAGGCACTAATAGCGTTAAAGGATTCAAGTTTACCCATGCCATTAACTTTTGATAATAAATATCCAAGGCCTTTTATGACATATGGCAAAACTTTGATGTGCTGAAGAATACCAATCAGTGCTGAAATGAATACGATTGGCATTAGAACACTTAAGAAGAAGTTAAAGCCATCATTGTTAGATAGGTTACCAAAGACGAAATTTGTCCCTTCTGCGGCAAAATTGAGTAATCCATTAAATCCATCAGCAAACTCTTTAACGATCCCTGTACCCATTGAGGAGTTAAGCAAGAAGTAGGCTAATCCCATTTCAATAAGCAGTAGCTGAATAATATATCTGTACTTGATGTTTTTACGGTTATTACTTGCAACAAGTGCTAGGGCTGCGATAACGATTAACCCTAAAACGAAATGTAGATAGACCATGTTTGGTTGCTCTCAGTGTGATTCTTATCAAGATATATACTTATGTTTAAATATTTCTTTCTCTCTAAAAGTGACTTAAGTCTCACTTTTGGGTCGCGTAATTTTCTGTCACTATTACGTGCTTAGATGAATTACGATTGCGGCAAACGATTGCAGTTCGAAAGAGCCCTGTCATTACTGGGTTGTCGTTATACGCTCATATAACTGTATCATCAACATGCCAAATGAGCATAACTGTGAACTGAATCTCACCTGTAATATGATTGAAAAATACTTTTTAGTGGTTTTGGAATATCGCAGTAGTCCAATCGGTAAAAACACGATGATTAAATAGGCAATTGTAGTCTCTGTGTATATCAAATGTTATTTTTTATTATGTTTAATAAATATGGAAAATAATATTTTAGATAAATAAATTTCAGAATTTTTTAAATATGATTCAATGCTGCACTTAATATTCATTTGTCTTACAAAATGAAATATTATATTCGTGATAATTTAGTGGAATAGAAACGATGAAAAAATCCTCTAAAAATCGTAAGCTATGGTACTTCCATCGACACGATCAGCGTAATGAAACAAGATTGAATAAAAGCTTAAAGGCTAAATAATGCATGTATGGCTAACTTACGTTGATCGTCTAAACGAAAGGCGGCTCAACGTAAGTAAGTATACTTATTCAAGAATGGTAGGGACATTAAACCGGTAAGGTGGAACAAAAGGTCGGACACCTTTCTGGCGGTATTTTTTTAAACGCATTAATTGTTTATAGACAATGTAATAACGATTTATATTTGTAACGTAGACAACAGGTTGTTTGCCTATATATCTCCTGGTAATAATTTCAACATTATTAAACCATATATCAGGGTTATAGCCTTTTTCCTTTGCATAACGTCGCATTTTTCTAATATTGCCAGGTCCTGCATTATAAGAGGCGAGTGTCATATACATTCTATTATCATAGGTTAGACTGCTATCATCTAAGTAATTATTTTGGATATAGCGCATATACTTTATACCCGCATGAACATTATTACTTGCTATATAAATGTTAGGAATATTTATATATCGATCTCTTGCTGTACTTGGTAGTACTTGCATGATGCCAACGGCACCTTTATTGGAGACTTTATGCTGATTAAGCCCTGATTCTTGGAAACCCTGAGCCATCATCATTAAATAATCAAAATCATATTCCGTAGAATATTTAAAAAACAGATCAGAAAGTTTTTCCATTTTATCCATATTACTATGGTTCAATAGGTTTGTTATCCAGCCTTGATTATTTAAATACTTGTTATAAATAACATTTCCTAATAATGACCCTGATTTTATTTGTTCAATATACCTATTAACTAATTTCATTAATTTAGGGCTATCTTTTCTCATTGCCCAGGCTATTTCACCGTTTTTCCTTAAAACGAAAGCAGAATTCATGCGTAATTTTGGTAATATCTTGTTCCATATTTTCATCTTATGATCATCTAAAACGGTCATATTCATCAACCCGAGATTAACCATTTCCAACAACTCATAATCTTGCAGTGTTTCTTCTAAAAAATGGATCTTCATTGGCGCTAGGCGTTGGAGTAATAGACGATTATTGACTTCAAGTAGGCTTTGATAGTAGCTCGAACTTTTTCTTACCCAGATATCTTGATCGCTGAGTTGCTCTATTTTTGTAATTTCAGGTGAATCAATATTATTAATAATAACTTCTGAAATATTGGTAAGTACAGGCTCACTAAAGGCGACTTGCTTTTTGCGCTGTTCAGTAATGGTTAAATTAGCGACGGCAAGATCACCATATCCAGTAATTAAGAATTTGATGAGTTGATCTCGATGTACAGGGATCACTTGAATATTGAGTTTTGGATAAGTTTTATGAATATCTAACTCAAAGTGGTGAAGTAATTCAGCGATAATGCCTTTTGGAAGACCATCTTCAATATAGTAAAAACCTAAGTCAGCCGAAACTAATACTCTTAGCACCCTTTTTTTTTCAAGGACGCTAAGATCGCCAGTGTAAGTTGGGCCTGTGAGCGGGGACAGTGCTAAGCCTAAAGTAGTGCTGGAAGTAAAGAGTAAAGCCAGATATACCCATAAAGGTAATAACAGCCTTTTTAGTCGAACGTTCATAGGAAACTAAAGCCTTTTGATTTAGCTTGATCCTGTATGGTTAAAATAATCGCATTTCCCAAATCATCCTTAGCCTTTGTGTTCTCATTTTTCGATTGTTTTATGAAGTGTTTTCGTTTTTGCTCTAACGTTGATATCTGTTGTTGCAGCTGTACTCTTTGTGCGATTTGTTGTTTAAGCTTTTCGGTGATTTGTTGCTCATTTAATCCATGATAGTGCTGTTGATCTTTTTTCGCGAACGCTACACCTTGTTCTAAATTTTGTTGGGCAAGCGAAATCAAATCCCAATCTTGTGTTTTATACTGCTTTCCTGCTTTGGCAATACTGCGCTCTGTGCTACTAGATTTAGAAAGGCTTGATGCATTCATATCTTGAGCGATTAGCTGGCTTTTCTTACTTGCCCCTTTTGTACCATAACCGATGTAAGTGTCATTAATTTTACGGCCCAGTTGGATGATATCATCGTCGTAAGGGGTCTCAATATGGGGGGCTTTCTTCTTATGGTCGATATTCAAATATTTGCCATGGCTCAGCAGTGCAGGTGTTGCCCACTGTAATTTACGACCTTTTAAATGGGGGCCGCAATATAAGGTGTTGATGATGATATCTTTACTGACTGCTAGAGGAATAGCATGGCTAATCGGAATATCACCTTGTTGAAACTCTTCATTACCTGCAATGATGATTAAACGAAGATCGTCTTTATGGGGGCTCCACTGTAAACGGTTTGTTGCCTCTTGAATTACTTGTGGCGCATATTCTTTACTCCCTCCAATCTTTATTGCAAATAGTGCTTCTGAAAATTGGTCAAGATCTGAGGTGAGTGGTGAGAGTAAACGTAAATAACCATCATATTTTGATTGATGTTCAACACCATATTCAAACAATGCAACTTGTAAAGTAACAGGGCGATCATGTTTATTGGCTGTTGCGATGGCATTAATGATTGACCAGATCTGCTCTCTTGCCTGATTAATTAATCCCCCCATAGAGCCACTAGCATCGAGTAAGATCGCGACTTGAATTGTGGGGCCTGTACGAGTAAAAGGTATGGGCGTGTTATTATTATTTGTTTGTTCTGGTTGTAAAATCTCAGGCAATACGAGTGCTGGTGGCTTTTTATCACTGCTACTGTAGGTAGGAATAGAGACCACCAGAAGAAAACTGAGCATTAATAGTCGTATCAGCATAATATCTCGCATATCAATATATTAAGTGCTAAATGTCAGCGTACACTAAAAACTAATTCTCTAAGTATGGTTGGTAAGTGCTATTTGTGCCGAGTTTGAGGCAATATTTGTGGTTTCCAATAACAAGCTAACGGTAATAAAAACATGCTAAGTCATCACGCATTTTAAATTTAATAGGTTAGTGTCAGTGGCGGATATATTTAAAAAAAACATCTATCTGATGGTAGTGTTACTCGGTTTATCAGGTTGTAGTTCAGCGTCTACGTATTCAGTACGTAAGCCTTTAGACGTTGATGTGCTGGCAAATTTGCCTGAAGTTTTAAATGAATCATCAGGTTTGGCGATTATTAATGGGCATGTATGGTCACATAATGACAGCGGCAGCCGAAATCAGATTTATCAACTGTCTTCTAATTTTCAAACAGTCACAAAAACGGTGACGGTTAAACGCAGTAAAAATTATGATTGGGAAGATTTAGCGCAGAGTAAACGCTATTTATACATTGGTGATACAGGAAATAACTCAACACGCCGTGATGGAGGTGTGATTTATAAAGTACCACTCGCCTCGCTTGAAAAAGGCTCGTCAGTCACGCCTGTTTCAACTATTCGATACCGTTTTAAAGATTTTAAACCGGGTAAAACGTATCAACATAATTTCGATAGTGAAGCGATAACAGTTGTGGGTGATCAATTATGGCTATTTAGCAAAAACTGGCAAAATGAGCATACCAAGCTATACCGACTCAGTACGACTCAATCTAGCCAGACGGTCTCACCGGTTGGGGATTATTTAACAGAAGGACTCATTACGAGTGCTGATTATAACGCCAAGACCTCAACACTTGCGTTATTAGGCTATCGTAAAGACATCTTTTTAGGTTATTCCTTTATTTGGTTAGTCAAAGTGAAAAACAATCAATTGGATTGGTCAACGGCTAAATATAAGCGTTTAAGAATTTATTCACAGTGGGAAGCTGTGCATTGGTATAAGGATAATAAACTCTTAATTACCAGTGAGAAGAACCCATTAACTAAAGCAATGATAGCAACGGTAGATGTGTCATCTTTGATCAATGCAAGTGAATAACCCTGCAACATCTGCTAGTATCTGCCAAAACTTAGCTGTGATCCCCATGAAGGGGCAGCCTACTAAACTGGAAAAACTGTGACTAATAACGATATTTTACGCCGTGTACGCTACATCTTTGATTTAAATGATAGCCAACTAATTGAAATCTTTGCACAAGCAGATGCAACTGTAACTCGTGAGCAAGTATGTAACTGGTTAAAGCCAGAAGACAATGACGATTACAAAAGCTGTTCAGATGAAGAATTTGCAACGTTTCTTAACGGCCTTATCAATCAAAAGCGTGGCAAGAAAGAAGGTCCACAACCAGTACCAGAGCAAAAGCTAACGAATAATATTATTTTCCGTAAGCTGCAAATTGCCTTAAATCTAAAAGCAGATGATGTATTAGATTTGTTTAAGCTGGTGGATTTCCGTTTAAGTAAGCATGAATTAAGTGCGTTTTTCCGTAAGCTTGATCATAAACACTACCGTGAGTGTAAAGATCAGGTGCTACGTAACTTTTTACAAGCATTACAGATCAACCTTCGTGGTGATGAATCTGCGACGGTTGAAGCCGAATAATCGTGTTGTTTTTATAGACATAACACAATAAATCGAAAGTGATAAAAAGCAGCGTTGGCTGCTTTTTTTACATCTGTAATATCAGGTTGCATGTGATTTTTATTAGAAAGAGTAAAATTAATAGAAATTAAATTTATGGAAAACGGCCAATGGCGCATTCACATGAACACCATGTTTCAAATTACAACTCCGCCTTTGCAATAGGGATTGTACTAAACCTTCTTTATGTCATTGTAGAAGCGACTTATGGTTTTATTACTGATTCTTTAGCATTACTAGCCGATGCAGGGCATAACCTTAGCGATGTTGTTACTTTGGTCTTGGCATGGGGAGCTTTTGCATTAGCAAAAAAAGCGGCAACTGAGCAGCGAACCTATGGGTTCCGTAAAGTGACAATATTAGCTTCATTAACAAGTGCGTTATTATTATTGTTTGCGCTTGGAGCAATTGCATGGGAAGCGGTTCTACGATTTTCTGACCCCCGTCCAGTGGCTGGTACCACGGTGATGGTGGTGGCTTTTATTGGTGTGATCATCAATGCTGCGACAGCGATGTTATTTGCCAAAGGACAAAAGCATGATTTAAATATGAAAGGGGCTTTCCTTCATATGGCGGGTGATGCCGCAGTCTCTCTTGGTGTGATTATTACCGCTTTGATTATAAATATTACTGGGTGGGATTGGTTAGATCCTACGATGAGCTTAGCGATTGTCGTGATAATTTTAATCGGTACGTGGAGCTTACTAAAAGACTCAATCAATTATTCATTAGATGCGGTGCCGAACAACGTTGATATATCAGCATTAAAAACCTATTTAGCAGAGTTGCCGCATGTTAATACTTTCCATGATTTACATGTTTGGCCGATGAGTACTACTGAAAATGCCATGACAGTTCACCTTGTTGTTGATGAGTATGTTGAGGGGCAAGGTTTACCTGATGAAATTAAACATTATGTTCATGATCACTTTGAAATTGAACATGTGACAGTACAAATTGAGGCATCATCTTACGCATGTGATAGTAAGCATCAACATTGCGGTATACAGCAGTAGTTTATTAGATTAAAGATTTAAACGTTTTTTAGTTAAAGCATTTTAGGCAGCTCTACTTCAATAAGCACTTTTTATTATTAGCTTGTGACCAATAAATTCTAGCACTACGATCTCTGACAATTTTATAGCAATGTCTATCGATTTCTTTGTAAATAAATTGAATGTTCGGGCTTGAAATAAGTAGGCCATCAGTACCGTATTTATTATGGAAATCAATTGAGTAATCGAGGTGATGTAATGAAGGTGCAGCATGTAAGGCGGATGAGAAAAATAAGCTGATAACGAAAATCTTCATCATAACCAGTCCTTGTTTTTATGGTAATAAAAAGAGCCGCTTAATAAGTTATAGCAGATATATTCATGTGTTGTTTATATTTAGAAAAAGAGTGGCCGCAATAATTATTAATTTAATTAACGAGTTAACGGCATAACCATTTTTTATTGGTGCGGCTATTTCTCACGATGATGATGACGTTGAAATATTAATGACACGGACAGACAATGCATTTTATAAGAGTAAGAAAAAGGCCGAATTTGTTTATCTATCTCGCTTTAAACAGACATAAAGATAGTTATGAACTGACGGATAGGATTAAATTTACTTAAATTAAGCTAACGTTTATTCACCATAGTGATTTTTCTTGATAACCTGTGCTTATTGTAAGTCGTCCATCTTGTTTGGACACTATATTACTGAGAAGGTAATCTCGTTGGAACATTTTGTTTGGGATGTAAACCCCGTTATGGTGTCAATCTTCGGCTTGAAGATTCATTGGTATGGTGTGTTATTTGCGTTAGCAATTACTGCTGGTTTCCAAGTTATGAAGTCAGTGTATGAACGTGAAGATAAGCCGGTAGAAAGTTTAGATTCATTATTAATGTACGCCGTCGTTGGTATTATTGTTGGCGCGCGTTTATTTCATGTAGTGTTCTACGATCCAGACTATTACTGGGCGAACCCTGGCCAGATTATTGCGGTATGGAACGGTGGGTTAGCGAGTCACGGTGGTGGTTTAGGTGTTATTCTAGCCGTCTACTTCTATACTAAGCGCTACAAAATTAACTTCATGTGGTTACTTGATCGTTTAGCTATCGCGACAGCATTGTTCGGCTTCTTTGTTCGTACGGGTAATTTCTTTAATTCAGAAATTCTTGGTACACCGAGTAATCTTCCATGGGCTGTTATTTTTGAACGGGTTGATATGATCCCGCGTCACCCTGTTATGTTGTATGAAGGGTTTTCTTACTTAGCCATTTTTGTTTTATTGTTTGCGCTTTATCGTAAAACAGATATTGGTAAGTATAAGGGGCTACTGTTAGGTTGGTTCTTAGTATTAGTCATGACAGTACGTTTCTTATTAGAATTTATTAAAGTCCATCAGGCTGACTATTCTACAGATATTGTGCTTAATACAGGTCAACTGTTAAGTATTCCATTTATTATTGCTGGTATTATCTTGGTGATTCGAGGTCAAAAAGCGCGTCGATTAGCGCGAGAATCACAAAGTTAAAACGATTTGCACTGAAGATATCAAAAAGCCGATCTCATGATCGGCTTTTTTGTTGCTGTTAACTGATACTGAAAAGCTAAAGTAATCAGTGGAACGGATACCAAAATAAGCTGGTGGATTCAACGCGGTGGAAAATACCAAAACCAAGTATTGCTACAATAATTGCTAAAGCAATGACATCATTTTTAGTCATTGGTTTTAAGCTATACCAAGTACGTTTTTTATTACGTCCAAAACCACGTAAAGTCATTGCATTGGAAATGACATCTGCACGATCTAAGCTTGAAAAAATTAATGGACCAAGAATCTTTGCGACATTACGGATACGTGTCATCACTGGTGCATTTTTTGAAATATCCACCCCACGTGCTTGTTGAGCATGCATAATATTAGTGAAGTCTTTCATCACTTCTGGCAGATAACGTAAGGTTAAGCTAACAGCGTAAGCAACACGATAAGGTACCCCCAGTTTGTTTAAACTTGCTGAAAACTCTGTCGGATGAGTGGTGAACACAAACACCAATGCGATCGGGAACATGCTGAAATATTTTAGTGTCACTGTTAACAAGTAAAACAATGTTTCAAGCGTAATATCGTAATGACCAAAGAGATGGATCAGAACGGTTTTACTGTGCATATAATCGGTGCCTTGCTGCGGTGCAATCAAGAACATAAATAATGCGTTCATCAGTAAAACGACAGCTGTACCCATGAGTAACGGTTTGTAAACCTTAAAAGGTATCTGGGTTTCTTTAAGTAAGAACAGACCTAAAATAATCAATCCACAAATAACACGTAGATCGAACGTCAATAATACCATGGTAACCCAAGCCATAAAGAGAATGAGTTTAGTAATACCGTTTAGCGAGTGTAGCCATGAATGGGTATTAATATAACTAATACCAAATTTGAATTTATTGGTTTTCATGATTATTTCGTTTTTGCTTCGTGCTCAATAAAACAACGGATGAAGTTGTCGATACGTGTAATGCCCATAGCCTCAGCTAAAGTGTAAAGGCTTGTCACTGTTAAGTTAGCTTTATCAAGTAGGGTTGGCTGGCTAAATATACGGTAGACACTGTCATCTGCTAGCAATTGGCTGTCAGCAATAACAATGGCGCGCTGTGTGTATTCCAGTACTAAATGCATATCATGCGAGATAATAATGATGGTAATACCAAGCTTTTCATTAAGCTCTTTAATGAATGCCATCATTGCGGTGTAGTGGTGGTAGTCTTGTCCTGCTGTTGGCTCGTCAAGGATCAACAGTTCAGGCTCTAACACAAGCATAGTCGCAATAGTTACACGTTTCTTTTGGCCAAAACTCAGTGCATCAATCGGCCATTCACGGTAACGACCTAAGCCACAGAGCTCAAGCATGTGATTAACTTTGTCTTTTACTGTATTTTCGTCAACACCACGGTTACGAAGCCCAGATGCGACTTCATCGAAAATCATGTGGTGTGAAATCATATGATTGGGGTTTTGTAATACCACGCCAATTTTATGGCTGCGTTCAAAGATAGAACAACTGGCGAGATCATTACCGTTTAACGAAATAGTACCGCTATCTTGCTCCAATACTCCCATGATTAAACGGGTGATGGTTGACTTGCCCGAACCATTTTTTCCCATAATAGAGACAAATTCACCTTTATGGACATTAAAGCTAACATCATTAAGGGTGTTTTTTACGCCATCATAGGAGTAAGACAAGTTTTTCACGCTCAATAATACTTCGCTAAGCTCAGGCTTTTGTACTGGCGCCACCTGATGAAACCATTGCTCTAGTTGTGGCTTAAATTTATCTAGCGAAAGGGTAGAGAAATAAGCGGGGTGATCGTCTTTTGAAAGTGTACAACCCGCCGCTTTAATAGCAGAAATATATAAAGGTTCACGTATACCGTGCTGCTCAAGCACCGTACTTGCTAATAATTCGTCAGGCGTCATATCTGCAACAATTTCACCACGATTCATCATAATGATGCGATCAACGGGACGATGGAGCACATCCTCTAAACGGTGTTCAATGATAATCACTGTTTTGCCTGTATCTTTATGCAGCTTATCAATGATCTCTATTGCGGCTTTACCTGTTTTGGGATCAAGGCTTGCTAAAGGTTCATCAAATAACAGGATATCAACATCATCAACCATCACACCGGCTAAAGATACACGCTGTTTTTGACCTCCACTTAAATCAAATGGAGAGTGGTCAATAATCGCGTTCAAATCAATCATGTCAGCCGTTGCTTGCACAATATCGTGCATCTCTTTTTGTGGGATCATTTGATTTTCGAGCGCAAAAGCAATGTCTTCGCCGACACTTAACCCTACAAACTGACCATCAGTATCTTGCAATACTGTACCAACCATACTTGTACAGTAGTCGAGGCCCATTTTTTGAGTATCTTGCTGATTAATAGTGAGTGTACCTGAACAATCACCTTTGATTGCATATGGAATGAGACCATTAAGACATTGTCCCAATGTTGATTTACCACTACCACTAGGGCCAACAATCACGACTTTCTCACCAGCGTTAATGGTGAGATTGATATTTTTTAATGTTGGCTTTTCAAGTGCCCAATATTTAAATGAAAAATCAGTAAATTGAATAGCCATGCTTAATATGCCTCTTTGAGGTTGTAGCTTTGCTGTTTACGTTTAGCAACAGATGTCAAAATAAAGTGTCCGACAACGGCAATTAACGTTGTGTTACCTGCCGCAATAATGACAAGTTGCGCTAAGACTTTGGCAAAAGGTTCGGCATAGAGAATTGAGTCTAAAAAGGCAGAGCAGCCATAACCAATCACATTACCTAAGAATGCGAGTACTACAAATAGAGTGAAATCAAGTTTAGAAAAAAGGCCTTTTTCCAAGCGTTCGCGGGTGAGTTTAGGATATAAGCCAATGATCATACCAACGATTCCAGAGCCTAAAACCCAAGTGAACCAAACTCCCCATCCGGCAAACAGATCTGTTACCCAGTGGCCGATAAAACCAACAAGAAAGCCAACTAATGGGCCAAATAGAACAGCGAATAGTGCCAGTACAGCCATAGCTGGCTTTAAAGTTGTGTTTGCAAAAACAGGAATACCAAACATAGGTAACCCCCCAATGCCGTAAAGTGCAGCACCGATAGCAATCAGAACAACCGTTTTGGCTGAAAGACTCATAACTAAACCTTGTAAACTCTTGATAATTATTCAACGAATATTGAACAACACATATAAAAACTGGATTCGCGTATGCTTTATGGTTAAGTAAATGTCACCGGTTCAGCAGCCATGCCAAAGTTGGTGATAATCAATAGCAAGTTATGCTAAATGTTGTCACTCAACGCGAATAATCCATTATAAAACAAGAGCGGTGTCGGCCTAATTTCTGAGTTCGAGATATCGAAAAAAGAGTAGAACCAAAAGCGGCGCACATAATACTCTATTAAGTAAGCGATGGGAATGCTTTACATCTAGACGTCTAAAGAATGAACGACTTTATTTAAATAAATATTCAAAACTAAAATTTAGTCAGTATTTGCTGTTATTTTATTCAATGTTTCAATACGTTATAGAGTAGATAAAACGCGATTTTTACAATGTGTTCGTTGTTTGTATAGGTTATGGATCTTGATGTAAAAACTGGAGTCATAGAGATTTAAGAGGTTGATGTACATTCGTTATTGGTGTTTTTTTGCGCTTATTTTTCTATTCGAGTTAAAAAAAATCACATAATCAATTACACTCAATGGAGTGGAGAGAGCAAAAGTCATTTCGAAATTAGCATTAGTTCTAAATTTTATAAATCATAAATGATGTAACAAACTGTTATTTGATTGATAATTATAACTAATTGGAAATATTATATTTTCCGCTTTATTTTTTTTTCCAAATAGGAAATAATCAATGTGCACACTTTATTTTGAAGCGTGTAATAAAACAACTTATTGTCAAGCTTTAACTTAATACTAAACTTTGCTCTGATACACAGAATCAGCAATTGGCGAAGTGTTAAGTTAAGGTAGAATTATGTAGTAGCTATCCTGCCATTCTGGCTGGGTGCAGAGCCAAATCATTGGAGATACAGCTTGATTAATGTATTCCTTGTAGATGATCACGAACTGGTTCGCACAGGGATTAGACGTCTTCTTGAAGATGTCCGTGGTATTAAAGTGGTAGGAGAAGCCATCAGTGGTGAGGAAGCCGTAAAATGGTGCCGTAGCAATCATGCCGACATTATTCTTATGGATATGAATATGCCTGGTATTGGTGGACTTGAAGCAACCCGTAAGATTTTACGATTCAATCCCGATGTAAAAATTATTGTTTTAACAATTCATACCGAAAACCCATTTCCAACAAAAGTCATGCAAGCCGGTGCTGCGGGCTACTTAACGAAGGGAGCGGGACCTGATGAAATGGTTAATGCGATAAGAATGGTAAATAGTGGCCAGCGTTACATTTCACCTGAAATTGCGCAGCAGATGGCGTTAAGCCAATTTGCTTCAAATTCTGAGAATCCTTTTAAAGAGCTTTCTGAGCGCGAACTTCAGATAATGATGATGATAACGAAAGGACAAAAGGTAACAGATATTTCGGAGCAATTAAATTTGAGTCCGAAAACCGTTAATAGCTATCGCTATCGTTTGTTTAACAAACTGGATATTAGTGGTGATGTTGAATTAACGCATCTTGCCATTCGACATGGAATGCTTGATACAGAGACGTTATAGTGTCAGATGTTCCAAACGAAAAAAGTTTTGATCCTCAAGCTTTTCTGAAAACAGTAACACACCAGCCAGGCGTCTATCGTATGTATGACGCTACTGGTGTGGTTATTTATGTCGGTAAAGCAAAAGATTTAAAAAAACGTCTCTCTAGTTATTTTCGAACTAATGTTGCGGGTGAAAAAACACGTGCTTTAGTTAAAAATATCTGCAATGTGGATGTGACGGTAACCCATACTGAAACTGAAGCACTTATCCTTGAACATAACTATATCAAGCAGTATTTACCTAAATATAATGTATTACTGCGTGATGATAAGTCTTATCCTTATATTCTTCTAAGTGCAAGCAAGCATCCGCGCTTGTCGATTCACCGTGGTGTTAAGCGTCGCAAAGGTGAATACTTTGGCCCATATCCTGATGCAGGTGCAGTACGCGAAAGCTTGCATCTTATGCAAAGAATCTTTCCGGTTCGTCAGTGTGAAGACTCAGTATATGCTAATCGAAGTCGTCCATGTTTGATGTATCAAATTGGGCGTTGCTCTGGGCCATGTGTCGAAGGGTTGATCAGCGATGATGACTATCAACAGCAAGTGCAATTGGTACGATTATTTTTACAGGGTAAAGATCGCCAAGTGATTAGCATTATGGTTGAGAAAATGGAGCAAGCAAGCCAAGCGTTAGAGTTTGAGCAAGCGGCACGATATCGCGATCAAATCCAAGCACTAAGGCGTATTCAAGAGCAGCAGTTTGTAAGCCAAGACAATGAAGATGATATTGATGTCATTGGTATTGCGCACAGTAATGGGCTTGCATGTATCCATGGTTTATATATTCGTCAAGGTAAGATCTTAGGTAGTCGCAGTTATTTTCCTAAAGTGCCAATTGATGCAACGTTAACAGAAATTCTCTCAGGGTTTGTTACTCAATACTATTTCAACCAAGTTGAAGGTCGAGTGATCCCGAGTGTCATTTTATTAAGTGAAACACTGGGAGAAGAAGGTGAAACTATTGCTAAAGCGTTAACGGAAATGGCTGGGCGTACTATCATTTTTAAATACAATCCACGAGGAACTCGTGCTCAGTATTTAAAATTGGCAAAGACGAATGCAGAAACCGCACTGACAAGCAAAATTAATCACCGTTTAACGATACAAGAGCGTTTCTTTGCTCTGCAACAAGCTTTAAACTTAAAGCCGATTTCACGTATGGAATGTTTTGATATTAGCCATACTATGGGTGAAAAAACGGTTGCCTCATGTGTTGTATTCAATCAGGAAGGGCCATTAAAGCAAGAGTATCGTCGTTATAATATAACGGGTATTACGGGTGGTGATGATTACGCAGCAATGGCACAAGTTTTGGAGCGTCGTTACAGCAAAAATATGGAATTAGATAAAATTCCAGACATAATTTTCATAGATGGCGGTAGAGGTCAGTTATCAACAGCGTATGATGTAGTGAAGCCGTATATTGCTGATTGGCCAAAACGACCTTTGTTTGTCGGTGTGGCAAAAGGTACGACACGTAAGCCTGGTTTAGAAACGCTCATCTTTGTTACAGGCGAAGAGTTTTCTATGCCAAGTGATTCACCAGCGTTGCATTTGATCCAGCATATTCGTGATGAAAGCCATAACCATGCTATTAGTGGTCACCGCGCCCAACGTGCAAAAGTTCGTAAGCGTAGTAGCCTTGAAGATGTAGAAGGTATTGGGCCTAAACGACGTCAAGCGTTGCTCAAATATATGGGTGGTATGCAAGAACTGAAGAAAGCAAGTAAAGAAGAAATTGCTAAAGTACCTGGTATTAGTCCTGCTTTAGCAGAAAAAATAGTCGATGCATTGCAACATAATTAGTTCGCTGCACTTTTTTGGTTTAATTTACTGATAAATTCGCACCTAAGCAGACTTTGGAGTAGGCTAGGGAAGTAGATTGAACTCTGATTTTGAACATAAGAATAATATTATGCGTTTATCAATACCTAACATCTTAAGTTTCGTTCGGCTCATGCTTATCCCATTTTTTGTTATTGCCTTTTATGTGCCGTACGAGTGGTCTGCTTTTGCAACAGCGTTAATTTTTTGGGTTGCGGGTGTCACCGATTGGTTCGATGGCTACCTTGCTCGTAAATTAAATCAAACAACTCGGTTTGGTGCTTTTATTGATCCTGTTGCTGATAAACTCATGGTAGCAACGGCCTTAGTACTCGTGGTTGAGCATTATCATTCAGTATGGGTTACGATCCCTGCTGTCACTATGATTGGTCGTGAGATTATTATTTCAGCATTACGCGAATGGATGGCAGAAATTGGTAAACGTGCAAGTGTTGCCGTTTCTTGGGTAGGGAAAGTGAAGACTGCCTCTCAGATGTTTGCTCTATTATTGTTGTTATGGCATCCGCATGAATACGTTGTATGGTTAGGTTATGTATCTTTGTATGTTGCAATGGTATTAACGTACTGGTCAATGGTGCAATATTTAAAAGCAGCCAAAGGTGATTTGCTTAACGCAGAAAATCACTAGTAAGTCCTATTTTTGAAAAAGGCCTGATTAATCAGGCCTTTTTTATATCTCGAGTATTTGTTAATACACCCTCTCTTAGTTATATTGAGTGAAAATTAAACGATTAAGGATGAGGGATCAGCGCAGTGGAATATGCTCAAGAATACTCAAAGAAAGAAAAAGCGGTTCGGATCTTGGCTGGAGTATTCGTTGGGAGCGTCATTTACTTTCTTCATACAATCTGGCTGATACCTATTATTAACGATGTTTATCTCGTCCACATTGCTTTGAATGGTTGGGGTTTAATCTCGCTGATTATTTTTGGTATTTAGTGATGGTTGGTGTGCCACTATTTGCTTTTACGATGAGTTGGATATTGATACCGCGAGCTATCGCTGGAATTCGTGAAGGGCGCTTTCCACCTAAAGCCGTAAAAGTCTATCGACCAACGAAAGTAAAAACAGGATTTTTGGCTGGGTTAGTATCAGCTATGCACTTATCAATTCCCTTCTTACTTTTATTACTTGCTGCTTGGGGGTATCTACAAGCTCCTCATTTTCCTACTTTTGATAAGCAAGCGTTAGATCCTAACCTGTGTATAAAAGATAATGCTCATTAATGTTCAACATGCAGATTTATCACTCTTTCTTGTTGAAATTATATAATCTGCATGTTGATTTCTTGTCTTAATGGCAAGCTAATCTTCATCGTTACTATTAATAATGGTGACAGGACCATAATAATGATGGTGGTGGTGAGTGGTATAATGGTGGTGATGTGTACCTTTATGTGCAGCTCCTGTTCCACCGTGAATATGATGTCCATGAGAGGGTTCATGGCCGCGATATTCTTCATGATCTTTATTATGTTTATGCTCTACATCATCATCGTAACGGTGTTCCATTTTTTCATGCGTTGAACTTTTAGTTTTTTGAGTAGCCATAAATGCCTCTGTTATCAGTAGATTTCGTTTATTAGTCTAGTTCATAACTTTAAAAACGTCGGTACATTTGCTGCTTATATAAGTGTTAAATATTTTTCATATGCTCATAGCATCTCGGCGTTTAATGTCTTTGTGACCATCTTCTGACACACCGTTTTTCCAATAACTGCTAATGTAAATGAACTCTCTTTCAACGTTTTTTTCATTACGAAAATATTGTCGTAGTTCACGCATGGTATCGAATTCACAGGCTGACCAAACAGAAACCTTGCCATCTTTCCAAGGTAATGATGTGACAGTATCTGCTAGCGATTCAGAGGCTGTTATCCATATCACTTTAATATCTTCAGGCTTAGATAATTCCTGTATATCCTCTTTATCAATAACTTGAATAACGGCGTATCCCTTCGCATCTATTGGTAGCCTTTGTATTTTTGTCGTTAATGATGGTAGTGCAGTCATATCGGCAACCATAAAAAACCAATCTGCATCAGGATTGAGGTCTTTTATTTCCCCCGGGCCTAATAGACTAATTTTATCACCTAATGATGCTTGCTTCGCCCATTTAGCCGCATAGCTGTGATCGCCTTGATCTGTATTATGACGAACAAAATCGACTTCAATACTATTTTGTTCCGGAATATATTTTCTAATCGTATAGGTACGCATCACTGGTCGTTGCCCTTTCGGCACAAGACTAATATCAGTACTGCCATTTTCAGCAAAAAGTAATTTTATGTAGTTTCCTGCACTATTCTTAGAAAATGCTGATAAGCACTCTCCTTGTAAGGTGATTCGTTGCATATTGGTTGTGATAGTTTTGCTGTGTATTACTTTTACTTCGTTATTCATGTTTCACCAATTGAGAATGGTTTTTATTTATATTAACAAGGCTCTGTGCAATAAGATATTTTATTTACTATTTTTTACGTAGATGGATAACAGTAATTATTTGAACGAATATCTATATTTATTCCCTGTAAGTGACAGATATAATAAATAAAAACATTGTTCGATATTGGGTGGTTTATGTTTAAAAATAAAACAGTGCTAGTACTAGCTGGCGCACAAGGAATTGGTAAGGCATGTAGTAAGTTATTGGCCTCTCAAGGTGCCAATGTCTATGTTGCTGATTGGAATATTGATGAGGCAACAGCGACGGCTAATGAAATTACCAAAAATAACGGTAAAGCAACGGGGATGTTTTTTAATGCGTACGATAATGATTCTTACGCGCCGTTGATTGATTCTATTCTTGAAAAAGAAGGAAAGATTGATGTGCTGGTTAACAACTTTGGCGGTGTAGATTTACGTAAAGATCGTGACTTAGCCCATACTGAAGTGGTTGATTGGGAAAAGAATATGCTTGCTAATATAAATAGCGTATTTATTCCATCAAAAGCAGTTATTCCAACGATGGTTAAACATGGTGGTGGTAGCATTGTAAACATCTCATCACTGTCTTCTTTAAGTGCTGAAATGTCGAGCATCTCTTACGGCACGGCTAAAAATGCCATTAACCATATGACACGTCAAATCGCGATTCAATACGCGAGTTTTGGTATTCGTTGTAATGCAGTACTACCAGGAATGATTGCGACAGATGCTGTGAAAAATAATTTAAACCAAGAGTTTATTGATAATTTCTTAGCAACGCAGCCCATTAAACGTATGGGGGAGCCTGAAGATATTGCTAATGCGGTGAGTTTCTTAGCAAGTGATCTGGCAGGTTTTATTACAGGTGTTTGTTTGCCGGTTACGGGTGGTATGAATATCGCGCCAGCACGCTATTACTTTGATGCAGATAAAGTGAGCTTCTAAGTTTTACTTATTAGTTCATCACGTTAATTTTCTATAATGACCAAACGGCTCAATGTGCAGCCGTTTTTTTATAACTATTCGTGTATAACTAGAAAAGGGTAGTGATCAACAAATTAAGGAGTGATGATGATCCCGATTGATTCTTCGATTGTAGCGGGCGTTGCGTTATCAGAAATTGATGGCGTGATGAAAATGCTACTCATGAAGCGCGTGAAAGGTGGATATTGGTGCCATGTTGGTGGGTCTATCGAAGGTAATGAAACGGGTTGGCAAGCTATTGTCCGTGAGTTTAAAGAAGAGACCAAAATTGAAGTGGTAGATCTTTATAACGCTCAGTATTTGCAGCAGTTTTTTGAAGCCAACGTTAATGTGCTACAAATTATTCCGGTTTTTGTGGTGATGTGCCCTCCAAATCAAGCCGTAACACTTAATCACGAACATACAGATTATCAATGGTGCACACTAGAAGAAGCAAAAGCACTAACGCCATTTCCCAATCAGCACCGTGTTTTTGATCATGTATGGGCCTATTTTGTTGATAAGCCGATTGAATCTCTTTTTAAAGTAGATATTAAGCAGAACATTCCAGATTATTGAGGAAATTGAAAATATGGGAAAAGTGATATTAAAAGGATTTATTGTCGTTCCTGAAGAAGAACTTAATCTTGTTAGCAAAGCACTTGAGAAGCACGTCGAATTAACGAAGCAAGAATCTGGTTGTTTAGTGTTTAATGTTTATCAACGTTCACATTCTCCTTGTTATTTTGATGTTTATGAAGAGTTTTCTAGTAATACTGCGTTCGAACATCACCAAAGGCGAGTCAAAGCATCTGAATGGGGGAGAGTCACTTCAAATGTTGAACGCCATTATGAGGTGTGGCAAACCGAGAACGAATAGAAAAGGATAATTCAATGGAGTTTTTGCTTCCCTATAAAATGACAATTTGGGTTATTGGCTCTTTGGGATTGTTGTTACTATTGCAATTAGTCGTATTAGATATTGCTATTCTTAGTCAAAAGCATATCCCCGGTTTTACTATTGAAGCTAACCATGAACATTTTTTATTTCGTGCTAATAGAGCATTAGCTAATAGCAATGAAAGCCTTGGGATCTTTATTGTATTCGTTCTGTTTGCATTATTTTCTCAGCCCATTGCTCACTGGATTAATGGCTTCGCTGTGGTTTATTTATTCGGACGAATAGGGCATATGTTGTGTTATTACTTTAATTTAAAAGTATTACGCAGTATTTTTTTCGCGGTGAGTTTACTGGGGCTTATTGGACTATTTGTTACTGCAGTTATGGCTTGGCTGTAAATTGAGTTATTTTGATTGTAAAAATGCTCGTCACAAACGCATTAACAAAGGCACTAGTAATAAACTTTAGTGCCTTTTTATTTGATTGTGTTAGCTTACCTTACGGTTTACTTGATATTGATAAACTTTTGGATAGCTTTGTGTTTCTATCTCTTGTTTTGCTTTAAACCAATTTAAGCGATGAGTGAGGGTCGTAACACTGCCTATCACAATAAGAGCTGGGCTTTCTGCCTCTTTGGCTAATATCTCTAAGTGTGCTAAATCACCAGTATGTACTTGTTGTTGTGAACTGGTACCACGTTCAATGATAGCAATAGGTGTTGCCAGCGACATGCCATACGCACTGAGTTTATGGCGAATAACATGGCTCTGGTTTAACCCCATATAAAAGACTAAAGTGTGGTTAGCGCAAGCCAGTGATGACCAGTCAATTTGATCTTTACCTTCTTTTAAATGTCCGGTAATAAATTGAACACTTTGTGCATGATCGCGATGGGTTAATGGAATACCAGAATAAGCCGCACAACCGGATGCTGCTGTAATACCAGGTACCACTTCAAAGGGAATATTAAACGGCAATAAGGCTTCTAGTTCTTCGCCACCTCGACCAAAAATAAACGGGTCACCGCCTTTAAGTCTAACCACTAATTTTCCGCTGAGTGCCTGCGTTACCAGAATTTGGTTTATGTCACCTTGTGGTACACAGTGATTACCCGCTTCTTTTCCCACAAAAAGGCGTTCGCAATGTTGAGGGAATAGTTCAACAATGTCGTTAGACACAAGACGATCATAGACAATGACATCAGCCTGTTGAATACAACGTAATGCTTTTACTGTTAACAAATCAGGGTCACCCGGTCCAGCACCAACAAGTATTACTTTACCGATAGTAGCAGAAGGTTTTTCTTCTAAGGTTAGCAGTGAAAACACAGTTTCATTTGTTGTCATTCTATTTGCTCCAGGCTGATTTTTATTTTATTTCGTCAATTAAGCTGTTTGTTTCTGTTGTTCAACTTGCTTTGCAGAGCCTAAATGTGGACGTTCGCTACGTGGTGTGATGAACCAGTAGCCTAAGCCCATAAATACAACACCTGAAATTGTATTACCTAGCGTTACCCAGAATAAGTTATGACCAATTCCCGCTAGAGTGAATGCTTCCTTATGTTGACCAAACCATGAAAGAGCAAAGATGGTCATGTTAGCAATAGAGTGCTCATATCCTGATGCGATGAAGGCCAGTAAGCACCACCAAATGGCAATAAATTTAGCTGAGCCTTCAACACGCTGGCACATCCAAATGGCTAAACACACAAGCCAGTTACATAAAATACCTTTAAATAAAAGTACCGATGCTGAAGCGTCTGTTTTTGCAAGAGCGACGTTATTTAATAAGCTATTTGCATCAGGTAATAGTTTTCCGCCACCTGCGTAGAAAAACAGTAACGCGACGCTAACTGAGCCCAGTAAGTTTCCCATCCATGTTTGTGGTAAAACGCGAAGTGTATCAGCGACAGTGATTTGGCCTGTTTTAACACCAAAAGTTAAAAACATAGTGTGTCCGGTAAATAACTCAGAGCCCGCAATAATTACGAGGGTAAGAGCAATACCAAAGGTCGCTCCCATAACAAGTGGGCGAATAGAGGGATCAACCATATTGCCTAAAGTGAAAATCAGAATGATGCCAAGACCAACATAAGCCCCCGCCATGGCTGAGCTTAACCAAAACCCGAATTTTTCCTTATCTGCAAATTCAACGATACGTGCGGCATTGGCTGAACATTTTTTAATTGTGTCTGCGTACATAGTTTTGTCCCTGTATAAAATTAAACTCTTTGGCATAAATAAGTTCGGTACTGGGCTTGTTACTTATGCCAAAAAGTGGGAAGTAGCACTGAGGCTAGTTCCCATTCTTATCGTTACAGTTGGACTAACACATTGCCGTCTTTGACTGTGACTTTGTAGCTTTCAATGTTCATTGCAGAATTTTCTAAGCAACGACCGTCAAGCAGTGAAAAGCGTTGTTTTTTTAATGGGCTAGCGACCCATAATTCATCTTGGTGCTGGCAAATAAGCCCGCGAGATAACACATTGGACTTTGAAAACGGATCCATATTATTTATCGCAAACAGTTGTTCGCTATGATCGGGACGAAAGATGGCAACTTGCTTGTCTTCAATAAGGGCGCACACGCCAGTACCAGGGATTAAATCGTCTAATTGGCATGCAGTGATCCAAGAACTCATACATTCTCCTCCAATGAAATGGTGTAAGTGTTGGCTTTTTCTTCGTTAGATGCAGGACGATGTTGGTCACGGCTAGGTACAAACACGACATTATCATCACGCTTATCGCTGTTAATAAAGTGACTAAAGCGTTTTAGTTGCTGTTCGTTATCTAACGTATTTGACCATTCACAATGGTAAGAGCTAATCAGCTTTTCAATATCAGCTTCAAGTTGATCGTTAATACCCAGTTTGTCGTTAATGATCACTTCACGAAGGTATTCAACACCACCATCAAGGCTTTCTAACCATGTTGATGTTCGCTGAAGTTTGTCAGCTGTACGTACGTAGAACATGAGGTAGCGGTCAACATATTTGATTAAGGTGTCGTGGTCGAGATCGGCTGCCAGTAAATCACCGTGGCGAGGTTTCATACCACCGTTACCACCAACATACATATTCCAGCCAGCATCTGTTGCAATAAGACCTAAGTCTTTGCCCTGTGCTTCAGCACATTCGCGGGTACAACCTGATACACCAAACTTCATTTTGTGAGGAGTACGAATACCTTTGTAGCGGTTTTCTAGTTCAACACCTAAGCCGACACTGTCTTGTACACCAAAGCGGCACCATGTGCTTCCGACACAGGTTTTGGCCATACGTAGCGCTTTGGCATAGGCTTGGCCTGTTTCAAATCCAGCTTCAATTAAACGTTGCCAAATGGCTGGTAAATCATCTTTTTGTGCACCAAATAAACCGATACGTTGTGCACCTGTGATTTTGGTATATAAATTATAATCATTAGCGACTTGTGCAACGGCGAGTAATCCAGCAGGTGTTACTTCACCACCTGCCATACGAGGGATCACTGAATAAGTGCCATCTTTTTGCATGTTGCCAAGGAAAATGTCGTTGGTATCTTGCAGTGGGGTATTTTGAGGCGTTAGTACATAATCATTCCAGCAAGAAGCCAAAATAGAGCCAACGGTTGGCTTACAGGTTTCACAGCCGTAACCTTTACCGTATTTCGATAGAAGTTCATCAAATGACTTGATCTCTTCAATACGGATCAAGTGGAATAACTCTTGGCGAGAATAAGCGAAGTGTTCACATAGGTGATTATTCACTTCAATACCGGCTTTTGCGAGTTCGCTGTTTAGCACTTGCGTGATAAGAGGTAAACAACCGCCACAGCCTGTACCCGCTTTGGTAACGGCTTTGATTTCGCCTAATGTCGTATGTCCTTCAGCAACCGCTGCTGCAATCTTACCTTTAGTCACATCAAAACATGAACACATCACGGCGCTTTCTGGTAGGGATTCCACGCCCATGGCTGGTTTTGCTGCACCCGCATGAGCAGGTAAGATTAAACTGTCAGGGTTTTCTGGTAGCTCAATATTATTTAGCGATAACTGCAAAAGGTTACCGTAATCTGATGTATCACCAACAAGTACGGCTCCTAGAAGATATTTCCCATCTTCAGAAACAATAATGCGCTTATACACTTCTTCTTGTTCGTTTAAATAAACATAGCTTTTACAGTTTTTAGTACGGCCATTAGCATCTCCAATACTGCCAACTTTTACTCCGAGTAGCTTCAATTTGGCGCTCATGTCAGCACCTTCAAATTGCTGCTTTTCTCCTAATAAGTGACCAACCGCGATTTGTGCCATTTTGTAACCTGGCGCCACTAAACCAAAGAACATGTTATTCCAAGAAGCACATTCACCGATGGCGTAAACATCGGCATCTGATGTTTGGCAAACGTTATTAATGGCAATACCACCACGTTGACCTGTTGTTAGTCCACATTGTGTAGCTAATTTATCTTGTGGGCGAATGCCGGTAGAGAACACGATGAAATCAACTTCAAGAGAAGTGCCATCTGCAAATTGCAGGGTATTACGTGCATTTTCACCGGAAGGGATGATCTCTTGGGTATTTTTACCGGTGTGAACATTTACGCCGAGTTGTTCTATTTTGTTTCGTAGTTGTTGACCACCTTGAGGATCAAGTTGCTCAGCCATAAGGACATTAGCAAACTCAATAACATGAGTTTCAACGCCCAGTGCTTTTAGTGCGCCAGCGGCTTCTAAGCCAAGTAGACCGCCACCGATGACAACGCCACTTTTACTGCGTTTAGCGGTTAATTCAATCGCTTTAAGATCTTCGATCGTGCGGTATACAAAACAGTCTTTGTTTTCGCTACCTCTAATGGGTGGAACCCAAGGGTAAGATCCGGTTGCCATGATGAGTTTATCGTAGCGAAGTTCACGACCCGAATTAGAGAGAATAAGCTTTTGTTCACGGTTAATGTTAATGGCGCGTTCGCCGAGCAAAACATTGATTCCATGTTTTTCGTAAAGTCCTTGCTTAACAAGAGAAAGCTCATCAGCTGTATGGTGAGAGAAATAAGAAGATAAATGTACTCTGTCGTATGCGACACGGGGTTCTTCACAAAACACGGTTACTTCGTAGTTTTCGATATTCGATCTATCTATTAATTCTTCGATGTAACGGTGGCCGACCATACCGTTGCCGATAATTGCCAATTTAATTTTGCTCATAAAACCTACTTCACCATACCTTAAATTGGTTGTAGTGTATTAAGACAAAATGTGAAGAAATATGATTTAAATCAAGTGGTATTCTAAATACCACTTTAGTGGTACTCAAACAAAATCAATGCATTAGATTTGCAGTTCTATAACACGGCCTCCTCACTTCTTTTCGTTAGTATACTGTAAATGATTTTACCTTATTGAATTATAATGACATTTATATTTATTGGGCTTTTTAACTTGTAATGTTAAAGGTTGTTTTAGCTCTAGTAACAGTGGAATTATGGCTAAATTTTCGCGCGCGGCAATTTGTAAAAGTTTGTATCTTTTTATTTTTCAATATTGTTTTTTATTAATGGGTTGTGGTATTTTTGCCCAGTCTTAGCTTGAGTAAGATAATAACGTAGTTCATCTAGCAATTACGCAGTAGGTATTTATGCTTATCAGCATAAATAGAAGGGAATTTATACGATGTTCAGCTTTGTAATAGCTGACACATATTTAAGGGACCCAACAGTGGATCTATTATCACTTTCATTTCATTTTGGTTTTCATTTACCGAAATACCGTATTATTACGGAGCCTTGATCGTTCCTGATCAAAAATCACACTAAACATAGAGTTGCATATTACTGCAGGTGCTTATTGCTTCTGCATATTTGTATTTTGAGTGTGGTTTCATCTTTAAAAATCTTAACTCGGTATTTATATCGTTATTAATATGGTTTTTGCTTATCTTTTGTTACGTTTTTTGTGCAAAAGCTAAGTGATGACAGGAACGAAATATGTCTACACTTTTTAATTTTGGCGACACTGATCTATCAACAACAGTGCCTGTTGTTAATGGTTTATATGACTTAACGCTTGATGAATTGCTATTAAGCCAAGAGCATTATGAATCGGATGTACGTTCATACCCAAGACGTTTACCTTTAGCAATAGCGAAAGCAGCAGGAGTATTAGTTGAAGATACCCGTGGGCAATTATTTATTGATTGCTTAGCTGGGGCAGGAACACTAGCACTTGGCTATAATCACCCAGAAATTAATAAGTCAATTGTTGACCAATTAGAATCAGGTCTACCATATCAAACTCTCGATATCACAACGGTTGCTAAAGATAAATTCATTAAGCAATTGTTGAACTTCCTCCCCGAATCGTTTGCGAATAATGCTTGTGTACAATTTTGTGGCCCAACAGGGGCTGATGCGGTAGAAGCTGCGATTAAACTTGCCAAACAAACGACAGGTAGAAATACCCTGGCCGCTTTTCATGGTGCTTATCATGGAATGACCAATGGCACGATGGCGATGATGGGAAATTTAAACACTAAATCTCGCCGTCAAGGGTTAATGGCTGATGTACATTTCCTGCCATTCCCCTATTCATTACGTTGTCCGTATGGTTTGTCTGGCGATGAAGGCGCAAAACAAAGCTTACGTTATATCGAACGTATGCTGAGTGACGATGAAAGCGGCATTCAAAAACCTGCTGCCATTATTGTAGAGCCTGTACAAGGTGAGGGTGGGGTTATTCCTGCGCCTGCTTTTTGGCTGCGAGAATTACGTCGAATAACGCAAGAGCATGGCATTTTACTTATCTTTGATGAGATCCAATGTGGTATTGGTAAAACGGGTCACAATTTTGCGTTTGAAGAATCAGGGATCACACCCGATATTCTTTGTTTATCAAAAGCAGTAGGCGGTGGTTTACCCATGTCTGTCCTTGTTTTTAATAAAGAGATTGATAGTTGGAACCCTGGAGAGCATACCGGCACATTTCGTGGCAACCAGTTAGCGATGGCAACAGGGGCTAAAACGTTAGAAATAATTGAACGAGATGGTTTAGTTGAGCATGCTCAAAAAGCCGGTATGTATCTGCGTCGCGGTTTAGAAAAAGTGGCAGCACAAACTAGCTGTATTGCTGAAGTGCGCGGTAAAGGCTTAATGTTGGGCATCGAAATTGTCCAATCTGATGGTAGTAAGAATAAGTTTGGTGAGCCGATCGCCGATCCTGAGTTAACCGCTGCAATTCAACGCTCTGCATTAGAGCGCGGTTTGATTATTGAAAAAGGTGGGCGTCAAGGCTCGGTACTACGCTTTTTACCGCCTCTTATCATTAGCTTTGAACAACTTGATTTTGTGATTAATACGGTTAAAGAGGCTATTGAGGTCCATGTTGAACCGATTGAACAAGGATTGGTGTTAGAGTCGGATAATAAAGCTAATTGGAAAGAGTACTTTATTCAAACGGGTAAAGGCGGATCTGAGAGCTTTGAAACGGCACTGAATCAAACGACTCAAGTACTGAAAAAAGTCTTTGAACAAACCAATCAGCCTTATTCGGGGATGGATCCTCAATTATTAAAAACGCTAATTAATGGCATTGATTTAAATCAGCCACAATCCTCACTTGATGCCGTGATTGATCAAACAGGCGATCTTATCGCGAAGCACTCAATTATGGTGCAACATCCACACTGTATAGCGCATTTGCATACCCCGCCACTTATCCCTGCTATTGCAGCAGAAGCTTTTATTGCTGCATTGAATCAGTCAATGGATTCATGGGATCAGGCCAGTGCAGCAACGTTTGTTGAACAGAAAATTGTTGACTGGTTGTGCGATGTTTATCAATTAGGCCAACAAGCAGATGGTGTGTTTACCAGTGGGGGAACACAAAGCAATCTGATGGGATTATTGTTAGCACGTGATTGGGCGGCCGACACAATCTCTGGTCATAATATTCAGCAACAAGGTTTGCCATCATACGCGGATAAACTACGTATATTATGCTCGAAAAAATCCCATTTCACGGTGCAAAAATCAGCGTCGTTGATGGGGCTTGGTGAACAATCTGTAGTCTGTGTTGATACCAATCCTGATGGCACTATTCAATTAGCATCATTGATTACCACGATTGAAGAATTAAAAGCCGATGATCTTATTCCATTTGCCGTCGTTGGCACCGCAGGAACAACAGATCACGGTGCAATTGATGATCTTACCGGATTGGCAGATATTTCCGCTCGTCACAATCTTTGGTTCCATGTTGATGGCGCATACGGTGGCGCACTGATTTTAAGTCGTCATCAAAGTCGATTACATGGCATTGAAAAAGCGGATTCTTTAAGCGTTGATTTTCATAAGCTTTTCTTTCAACCGATTAGCTGTGGTGCAGTGTTAGTGAAAGATAAAGCGCACTTTAAATACCTGCTCCACCATGCTGATTATCTTAATCGTGAAGATGATTTACTGCCAAATTTAGTGGATAAATCAATAGCAACAACTAAGCGTTTTGATGCTTTAAAAGTGTTAATGACTATGCAAAGCGTTGGCGCTGATGCATTAGGTGAAATGTACGACCATCTTATTAATCAAACGCAGCATGTCGCCGATTTAGTTAATCAACAACCGCAATTTGAGTTATTGGCCGATCCTGCTTTATCTACCGTGCTTTTACGTTTTGTAGGTGAAGGAGCAAACGTAAGTGAGCAGCAGCTTAACCAATTGAATAAACAATTGCGTATAGATGCATTAGTACAAGGACAAGCTGTACTGGGTGAAACTGTTGTTGACGATAAAGTGGCATTGAAGTTCACAATTTTAAACCCGTGTTTAACTATTAACGATTTTAAAACCTTATTGAATAAAGTCTCTCAATTAGGTCAATCGCTATTGTCTTCAACTCAGTAAGACAACCACACAGATAAATGAATTTAAAAGGAAAGAAATAATGGCTATTTTACAAATTGGTGCTGGTGGTGTGGGCTGGGTTGTCGCACATAAAGCGGCGCAGAATAATGATGTATTGGGTGATATTACATTAGCTTCCCGTACAATCAGCAAATGTGAAAAGATCATTAGCTCGATTGATAAGAAAAGTAATCTAAAAGATCCGACAAAGACAATTCAAGCACGTGCCGTCAATGCAGACGATGTTGATGCATTAGTTGCTTTAATTGAAGACGTGAAACCTGATTTGGTTATTAATGCAGGGCCTCCGTGGGTAAATATGTCAATCATGGAAGCGTGCTATCAAGCGAAAGTTTCTTACCTCGATACATCTGTTGCTGTTGATTTATGCTCTGAAGGTCAGCAAGTGCCTCAAGCTTATGATTGGCAATGGGGTTACCGTGAGAAGTTCAAGCAAGCGGGGATCACTGGCATTTTAGGGGCAGGTTTTGATCCGGGTGTTGTTAGTGTGTTTGCAGCCTATGCCGTAAAGCATTTGTTTGATGAAATCGACACCATTGATGTCATGGATGTGAATGCAGGGGATCACGGTAAGAAATTTGCGACTAACTTTGATCCAGAAACCAATATGTTAGAAATTCAAGGTGACTCATTCTATTGGGAAAACGGTGAATGGAAACAAGTCGGTTGTCATAGCCGTATGCTTGAATTTGATTTCCCGTTAGTCGGTAAGCATAAAGTTTATTCCATGGCACATGATGAAGTGCGTTCAATGCAGGAATTTATTCCAGCGAAACGTATTGAATTTTGGATGGGCTTTGGTGATAAATATCTCAATTATTTCAATTGTATGCGTGATATTGGCTTATTAAGCCCAGATCCACTCACGCTGCATGATGGTACTGTTGTACAACCACTGCACGTTCTTAAAGCGTTATTACCGGATCCAACATCGCTTGCTCCTGGCTATACAGGAAAAACCTGTATCGGTACTTGGGTACAAGGAAAAAAAGAGGGCAAAGAGCGCAGTGTGTTTATCTACAACAACGCTGATCATGAAGTGGCGTATGAAGATGTAGAGCATCAAGCAATTTCATACACAACAGGTGTTCCTGCTATTACTGCCGCATTACAGTTCTTTAATGGTAAGTGGGCTGATAAAGGTGTGTTCAATATGGAGCAGCTCGACCCAGATCCATTTTTAGCAACAATGCCAACCATTGGTTTAGATTGGCATGTTCAAGAATTGCCTGTTGGTCAACCTGATATTCACATCTTGAAATAAGACACAGCTATTTAAGCGAGCTTGTATATAGAAGCAGGCTCGCTTTCTTACTTATATAAAAGAGAAAGCCGTATTGAAAACGCCATATTTCATGATTGATGAGCAGAAGCTGATCAACAATTTAGAACAAGCTAAAAAGTTAAAACAATTATCCGGAGTAAAACTCGTCCTTGCATTGAAATGTTTTTCCACGTGGGGCGTGTTTGATGTCATGAAGCCTTATCTTGATGGTACTACCAGCAGTGGGCCGTTTGAGGTTAGATTAGGTGCTGAAAAGTTTGGTGGTGAAACGCATGCTTATAGTGTGGGATATAGTCAAGAAGACGTAGAAGATGTTCTACAGTACTGTAATAAAATCATTTTCAACTCTGTTTCTCAATTGCAAGCTCATCGCCATTTGGCTGACGGTAAAGCGTCTGTTGGTCTACGTTTAAATCCGGGGATAAGTTGTGCAGGGCAAGATTTAGCTGATCCTGCTCGTCAATATTCGCGTCTAGGGGTGCAAGAAAACCTATTAACAGATGAACTGTTTGATGAACTCGATGGCGCGATGTTTCATATGAACTGTGAAAATAAAAGTGCAGATGCGTTTATTGCGTTATTAGACTCTATATCAGAACGTTTCGGGCGTTATCTTGAAAAACTTGATTGGGTGAGTTTAGGTGGCGGTGTTTTCTTTACTTGGCCGGATTACGAGCTAGAAAAGTTAGCTATTGCATTAAAAGCATTTTCAGAGCGTTTTAGTGTTCAGTTATATCTTGAGCCGGGTGAAGCTATTATTACCCAAACGACTGACTTAGTGGTGACTGTGGTTGATATTGTCGAGAACGGTATGAAAACTGCCATTGTAGACAGTGCGACAGAAGCACATCGGCTTGATACCTTAATTTATAATGAACCCGCAACAATCACAGAATCGTCAAAAGAGGGGAGCCATCAATACGTGATTGGCAGCTGTTCTTGTTTAGCAGGCGATCAATTCTGTGTTGCCAGTTTTGAACAGCCATTAACGATTGGACAGAAATTACATATTGCAGACAGCGCAGGTTATACCATGGTGAAATTAAATTGGTTTAATGGTTTGCGTATGCCAAGTATTTATTGCCGTCGCAGTAATGGCAGTATCGAAAAACTTAATGAATTTAGTTATGAGGATTTTGCTGCATCGTTATCGCGATCTGCAATCTTATAAGCAAACTAAATTCAAATAATAAGATTGTCTGGTTTTTGATCATTTATGGGCTGATTTATGGTTCGATGTTATGGAATTTAACCAGTTAAATAAAAAGTCATAATTTTTCGTTGACTGATTCTGTAAAATCAGTAAATTACACCACGTACCGCAGCGAGGTGACTCGTTGAGGGCAAAAAATTCTGGAGAAGATAACTTCTTTAGGAATTTTGCGGCGCGTTGGCAGAGTGGCTATGCAGCGGATTGCAAATCCGTGGACCTCGGTTCGACTCCGGGACGCGCCTCCATTCTCTTATGAGAATCTATGCGACACTAGCTCAGCTGGTAGAGCGCAACCTTGCCAAGGTTGAGGTCACGAGTTCGAACCTCGTGTGTCGCTCCAAATTAAAGATTATGGCGAAAGCGGTAATCACAGATGGTGTCTAACCATCGCAAGAAATTGCGTGCCCTGGTGGTGGAATTGGTAGACACAAGGGATTTAAAATCCCTCGGCGTTCGCGCTGTGCCGGTTCAAGTCCGGCCCGGGGCACCATCTAATTGAGAAGTAAAATGGCGCGTTGGCAGAGTGGCTATGCAGCGGATTGCAAATCCGTGGACCTCGGTTCGACTCCGGGACGCGCCTCCATTCTCTTATGAGAATCTATGCGACACTAGCTCAGCTGGTAGAGCGCAACCTTGCCAAGGTTGAGGTCACGAGTTCGAACCTCGTGTGTCGCTCCAAATTAAAGATTATGGCGAAAGCGGTAATCACAGATGGTGTCTAATCATCGCAAGAAATTGCGTGCCCTGGTGGTGGAATTGGTAGACACAAGGGATTTAAAATCCCTCGGCGTTCGCGCTGTGCCGGTTCAAGTCCGGCCCGGGGCACCATCTAATTGAGAAGTAAAAATGGCGCGTTGGCAGAGTGGCTATGCAGCGGATTGCAAATCCGTGGACCTCGGTTCGACTCCGGGACGCGCCTCCATTCTCTAAGAATTAAGCCCGAGTGGTGAAATTGGTATACACGACGGATTCAAAATCCGTTTCCTTCGGGAGTGACGGTTCAAGTCCGTCCTCGGGCACCAGTACAAACAATAAAGCCTCAGCTCACGCTGGGGCTTTGTTGTTTCTAGACTAATCAAAAACTTAGCCCTGTCTTTTTCTGGTTGCTTTCCTATTTTGTTTTAAACCGCCGTTATTACGCATACTTGTACTTAAAGCTTATTTGAGAGCATTGGTCACTAAAAGAAGGTAGTACAGTGAGTTGTTCACTGTACTACTCAGTTAATGTTATTTTGATTTATTTAAGATAACGTTGATAACACTATGTTCAGTCGGAACACCTAACCGAAAAGGAAAACCATAATGACCAGTGCCACGATGTACATATAATTTTGTGTTTTCCATTCCCCATAGCCCATGATCAGGGGATTTGGACAATAAACTGATCACCGTCGTTTTAAAACCGAGGCTCACTAACCCTATAAGCCCACCATGGGTATGACCACTTAAAAATAAATCTATAGAGTGGCTCTTTGTCGGAATATCTCGGATATGTGTTGGATCATGTAACATTGCAATACTTGCAATGACTTTGCTTTTATTAGGTAAGTTACCAATTGCTCTAAGAAGTTTTGACGCTCTATCTTTAAAATGAAAATCAAAACCAATAATTTGAACAGGGCCTAGACGAGTTCGTACTATCTGAGCCTCGTCAATTAATAAATGAATATTATTGTTAGCTAATGCTTCTTTTACTATTTCAGGCGCTTCGTAATCATGGTTACCCATACATGCAAATACTTTTCCACTATATTCTTTAAGTGGGCTCAGTGATTGTGACAGTACTTGTGTTGATCCTTTTGATTCCATGGTTAAAAAATCACCCGTTAACAAAATGAGATCCGGCTTTTTCGCTACTGCACTTTTGCAAATGCGCTCGAGCCTAGCAACAGACATATATGGACCTAAATGAGGATCTGTTAATTGTATAATATGTAGATTTTCATCACTATTTGAAGTCGGATTTGCTAAATCTAATCGACTCAAATCTGATGGCTGAGCCTTATTATTAAGGTCAATAAATATATTCTCTTCGTTTATGCGAAAATTTTGTAAGACACCTATCAGACCGAGTATATAGGGAACATATAAGAAGTCGGCACTTTTGAAAAAAAGTAACCATATTGCCCAAGGGAAGGCGATTATCGTTGATCCTAAAAACCATTGCCCAGGCCAATTAATTAATATTCTAACCCAAAAAGGTTGCATCTTTGGTCGTAGAAGAAGAAAGGTGTCTATAAATACTAAACTGCATAATAGTAATATAATGAAGGGAGGTATAACACTCACTAACGTACTAAATAAGCTAAGAAAAACTAAACTATAAAAAGTTAAAATAACGCCTCGAATAATGGCAAACGCTTTAGAACGAAATAACCAACTAATAACAAAGTTAAAGAGTAATAAAGATAATGTTATTGCTACAATATTATCCAAAATAAAGTTCAATGAGATAATCCTATTTATATAACAAATGAAAATATAATTATTTAGTATATTAGCGAAAGATCTAGATAAGAGTATACTTTTAATATGCTATTCATTATCAAATATTTTTACTTATTTCGGTGATCTTTTATTTTTTTAAGCTTGTTGATGTTATAAATATGATATATATATCAATGTGATAGTGGCTTATTAGATAATATAAACCGCTGTAATAACAGCGGTGATATTAAGAAGGCCTCAATCAAAGAGACTGAGGCTTTCTTTTGGTTACTTAGTATGAAATGACCAAATATTTCCAGTCGTTACTTTGCTATCATCGGTAACATCGACACGCCAGTAATATTGAGTATTTGGCAAAAGATCATTCAAGCTATACTTATTATCTACTTTATCAATGGGCAATAAGGCGTCGATATTCTTACCTAAGTAGACATCATAACTAAATCGGTTGAGATCCTGTGAGAACATTAATTCAATATTCAGATCAACATTGGCAGCCTTATCAAAAGGGACAGGGTTAGAGGCGATTGAATGCCTATGACCTGGAATCCAAGTGTTAGGGGCTCCATATTCATAAGCGCCAATATCAGGGAAAGAGCCAAGATAATCAATCGCCATTAAGCTACTGTTAGTTGTTCCCATATCAATGGTCATTGCGTTATCTTTCGGTCTAAAGTCACCCCAATAAGCGCCCCTTAAGTGGCTTAAGATCTCAGATGTATTACCTGTTATATTATTCGCTACCATACCCGGCACAGTTAATTGCTCGCTAGTACCCGATTTACGCCCTTGAAGTGTCCCTACTAAGTTGTTTAGCGTTTCAGAGCTGTCATTCAATCCACCAGCTGACGCTTTATTAAAGATGATTAGATCTGTGATGATGTTATTAAACATCAAGTTATTGTAGGTACCTTGCGTATCACCTTTAATAATATTGAAGGCGCTATTCCACACAACGTTGTGATGAACTAAGCCATCTTTACCTGTTTTAGCCGCACCTTCGACACCATCAAAACGAATACCTGCTTTTGGTGTATCGTGTACCCAGTTATAAGCGATCTCTGTGCCTGCTTGTTCATCAATCCCCACATTGATTGCTGCGCCATCATGTTGTAATAGACTGGTGTTGTATACATGGTTACCAATGACTTTAGAGCGAGCGCCAACGCGTACACCTTCAGAGTTACCTGCGGTATGAAAAGTGTTATTGCTAAAAGTGATATTCTGGTTTTGTGAAGCCATGTTAATGGAGCCTTCACCACCTGTACCTAGATTTGAATAGTCAATATCATGGATAAGGTTATTATCTACCACGTTACTGTTTTCTTTGATCATCTCAAACGCAGGTCCATCAGTGTAAGCAAGGTAACTATTGGTGATCTTGTTGTGTGTTTCTGTGATGGCTTTATTGTTATTAATAAACTTAATGGTTTGAGGGCGAGTTAAGTCACCTAACATGCGCTTTGAATACGCGTAATATTTCGCATCAAGATCATTAAAGGTAATAGACTGTGAGCTTATCACTGTAAATGCTGTCGCAAAAAAGTCGACATTATCGAAAATAAGGTGGCTAGAATTTCGGATGGTTAAGCCATAGGTCTGTTGCTTACCACGCACATGAAGTTGGTTAGGATCAGCATTATCGGGTGCCCATAAATAAACGGTTTTCGTTTGCTTATCAAAGAACCACTCATTGGGACTATCTAATAGCGCGAGTTTACCTTCAAGGTAATAGTGGCCTTCTTCATATTTGCCGTTTTTATTTGCCCAAAAATTGCCTTTAGAGAGCATATTAGTAGCGGCTTTTTTCATCGCACTGCCTGATTGAGAAAAATCGGTACTATAGGTAAAGCGATCACTACCAACCGTGTGACTATCAATCACTTGTGCCCAGTTCAACCAAGAACCAATGTTCATGATGGCAATGGCACCTGTTGCATCAATACCTGAATCAGCTAGTGATTGTGTGTTTACATCACTAGGAAGAGGTTGATATTCATTACCACTGTTTTTAACAGTGATCTTTTCATACGGGCGTTCATCAATCATTTCACCGAAACGACTTTCAGGGGCTTGATGACGCCATGTCGACTTCATATCCCACAGTGAGCCATCACTTAATTGAGCATTAGGCCAACGCGCTGACATCACCATTTTATCGTCAATAAACAGTTGCCAAATATCTTGATTGATTTGCGTTTTGTAAATATTACCGTCGTGTTGTTGCCATGGTGTCGTAATATCTATGGTGCCATCAAAGACGCTGTTATTTCCTCTGATCACTATGGGTGCTTCGCTGATCCCGTTAGCCTTATCAATGACTTCTGCTGTTTTATAACGACCTTCTGCCAGTTCAATAATGCTGCCTGCTTTAGCTTGAGATAAAGCTTTCTTTAGGGTTTTGTAAGGCTTAGTGAATGAGCCGTTATTATTATCGTTGCCATTAGGGCTAACAAAAATAGCTTGTGTTGCAGGGCAGCTATCGTAGTTTTCGGCGATAGTGCCGTCAGGGCAAGTAACTTCTGTTGGTGGTTCAGTAGGACATTCTGCAATCGTTGGTGCGGTAGAGCCGTCAGGGCACTCAATCGGTTCTAGGGGCGTATCTGGGCAACTTGTTTCATTCCAAAACCATGATGATGACTTAGGTGTTTCCCATAATCCAGGACCATTTTTAGCTTCAAAGCATTGAGACTGGTAGCTAACAATATCACCGTTATTAACTTTTGTTTCTCCCGCAATCCATAACGTGATATCAGATACCGGAGGTGTTGTTTCATCGACACAGATATTATCAACCAATATTTGACCATTTGGACAGACCACAGGTTCAACAATATCGACACAAATGTCATCGATTAACTCTTGATTATCCTTGCATGTTGGAGGGGGAGAACCACCGCATTCGGTCGGTTGCCAAAACCAATTAGACGATGGTGAAGGTGTTTCCCATGAGCCTGGATTATTTTGTGCGATATAACATTGTTCATTGTATATAACGGTATCGCCATTAACGACCTTGGTTTTACCATTAACCCACTCGATTGAGTTTGCCTGAGCATTAAAGCTAAATAGGGGTAATAAGAAGGGAAGATATTTAATTCTTTTGTTCATATGCATTCCTTGGCTAAAAGCGTTGCTGATCATTAATAGTTGTTATTTTTTTGTTAAAGATTAGCGTGAGGAAGGCAAGTAAGCATAACTTCGGTAAGTTTAGTAGAGGTATTGTGATAGCCGAAATACTTCACTATAGATACACGGTATATTACATTTGACGATTTGATGTTAGTTCAATTATTTACTAGTACTAGAAGCTTACTTTTACTCACCAAATTGAACGATTTCTTAGTAAATATAAGAGCGATTTGAAGAGAATAAGAATAAATTGATTTCGATGCTTGTTAAAAATTCAAAGCAAGTGATAATGCGATAAATTGAAAGTTTGTTTTGTAATTAATTTATGTAGGTGCAATGAAGATACCCCCACGATTACAACCTCTTGTAGAGGATGGCCTTATTGATGATGTTTTATCACAATTAATGAGTGGCAAAGAAGCTTCCGTATATGTTGTTCGCAGTGGTGGAAAAATCTGTTGCGCTAAAGTTTACAAAGAAATAGATCAACGTAGTTTTAAAAAAGCCGTCTCATATCGAGAGGGGCGAAAGGTGCGCAATAGTCGTCGTGCTCGAGCGATGGAAAAAGGCTCTAAGTTTGGCCGTGATGAACAAGAAAAAGTGTGGCAGCAAGCTGAGGTTGATGCGTTGTCGTTGTTAGCCAAAGCTGACATACGAGCGCCTGTGCCTTATGGCTGCTTTGATGGCGTATTATTGATGGAGTTGATCACCGATGCAGATGGTAATGTTGCACCTCGACTCAACGATATCACGCTAACTAAAGATCAGGCATTACACCACCATGAGCTAATGATTAACTATGTTAAACGTATGCTATGCATCGGCCTTATTCATGGCGATCTATCAGAGTTTAATGTGTTAGTGGATGCTAATGGCCCTGTTATTATTGATTTACCGCAAGCAGTAGATGCCTCAGCCAATAATAATGCCAAATGGATGCTTGAGCGTGATGTTAAAAATATGGCTAACTATTATGGTCAATATGTACCTGAGTTGCTTAATACACAATACGCAAAAGAAATGTGGGCATTATTTGAAGCTGGAACATTAAAGCCAGAGACTGAACTAACCGGTATTTATGTTGAAACTGATGCCGACGCAGATATTGATAGCGTGATGGCGGAAATAAATGCTGTGATGGAAGAAGCTGCACTTCGTCGTGCTCGCATCGCAGAACACGAAGAAATAGACTAACTCCTCATTAATTCCGTTGATTGTTGAGCACAACGATCGATATCGTCATTATTAGAGCTTTGGTAAAATAAAGCTCTAATCTTCGTTTTTATTACAATGAAAAGGTACATCTAGCAATGAAAGAGGCGTCAGTCATTATTGGGTTAACTAACCCTAAAAGCCCTACAAATGTTGGAGCGGTACTAAGAGCTGCAGGGTGTTATCAGGCGGATGCGGTTTTATATACAGGAACCCGATATGATAAAGCGGCAAAGTTTCAAACTGACACGAAACAAATGCAACAGACAATTCCTTTGACTGGGGTAGCATCAATGATTGATGATCTACCCGTAGATATGAAGATTGTGTGTGTCGATTTTGCAGAAGGCGCAACATTACTTCCTCATTTTACGCATCCAGAAAAAGCGATTTACATCTTTGGCCCTGAAGATGGTTCAATCGCACAAGATGTTGCAGACAAAGCCGATCATGTTGTGTATGTTCCTACTGTCGGGTGCATGAATTTAGCTGCCTCCGTCAATGTTGTGCTATATGATCGCCTAGCAAAGCAGGAGAATATTGTTCAAAGTGATGAACATATTCGCCAAAATAGAGATAATAAAAATAATCTGCGTGTAACGGCTAAATAACGTATAGCAAAAATAAAAACTTAATGGTACGCCCTATCTTAAGGGCTATCATTTAGCTTCTAGAGATTAACTATCACTTAACCCTCCCTTAAAAATATTTATATTTCTAACTATTAGTCTGCAGCGTATGCTTTTTAAAATTCTTATATGAAAAGAAAAAAGCATGAATATTTGTATAGATAACAATCGACATTTACGTAAGTTTTTCCATCAACATGCCTGTTACGAAGAAGCAATCATGTGTGATCTTCGTGAACGATTACCGCTCTTATTAACGTTACATAATGGTAAAATTAAATCAGTACCTCATGCTTTTTTTTCTAAATTGAGAGTCTTAGAATATAAGATTATTGTGAAACCTGATGTTGCATTTAGGGTTGCGTTTACAGTGAAAGATGAAGTACTGACAGTGATTTTTATTAGTGAAGTACTCATAAAAGCACATTTTTGTAAATTGATAGCAAAAACAGATTTACTTGATTAAGAGGTTGCTAATGTCAAAGTTACATATTTCTCAGGTTGAATCCGGTTGTGAACGTTTTTTAAAGTCGATGCAGGTTGGTGATGCATTTGAAGTACTGACTTTTAAAAAAGATCGTGGTTTTAAAGTATTGAAACAGTCATCAACAGATTATGTGTTTAAGCAGTTTGGCTACATTGAGCAGAATATTGTATCTGAGTCTAGTGCGTTGAAAAAACACATTAAAAAAGCTATTAAAATAGAGTTTCCGAGAAGTAATATTGCATGGATTGAGCATTTCCATGGGGTAAAGTCGATTGATGAATTAAGTAAAAACCAGCAAACACAATATCATTTATTTTAATCATAATGTGGTTTTTATTAATGGTGTAACAAAACATCACAGCAGTAGAAAAATTGCATTTGAGTATAAATTTTCTGATTTGCTCTCAACACCAACAGGCGATATAAATCTTTTTTTATCTCGATTGGAACGAATATGAATTACGACAAACTTATTGATGCTTTATTCACGCAAGGTTGGTTTGTCTGGGATGACTTTTTAGCTCAGGATGAGGTTAAAGCACTTAAAGCTTGCATTCCCGATGATTGGAGCCAAGCGGGAATTGGCCGAAAAGATGAATATACCACCCAAAAATCTATTCGAAGCGATAAAATTCAATGGCTCTCGGCTGAGATGGGAGAGCCTGTTGCCAATTTTTTAAAACAAATGAATGAAATTCGCCTAGAGGTGAATCGTCACTTTTTTCTTGGCTTATTTGAATATGAAGCACATTTTGCCAAATATGAGCACGGTGATTTCTATCAAAAGCATTTAGATTGTTTTCGTGGTCAAGAAAATCGTAAATTAACAACGGTATTTTACCTTAATGATGATTGGCTACCCGAACACGGTGGTCGTTTAAAAATGTATGATTTAGATGATAATGAATTAGCAACATTAGACCCAAAAGCGGGGCGTTTAGTTGTATTCTTATCTGAATTCTTCCCTCATGAAGTGTTGCCAGCAACACAACGTCGTTTTAGTATCGCTGGTTGGTTCCGAACTAATGGGGTTACAGGTAATCAATTAGATATCTCTCGTTAATTAATGATAAAAAAGGAGCTTTTGGCTCCTTTTTATCTTTTTAATATGTAATATATTTGAATTAAATATTAAATTAAACACGATGCTATTAATATTGATTATATCAATTATTGAAAATAGTAAGATATTTCAATCAGTAAGATAGTATTTCTTATATGATAAAAGCCTTAAAGGCTAAAGTTTTATAGAATAAGTTTCATATGTTTATTTTCAAAATGCAATAAAACATAGAATTATTGCTTAAAAGCTAATACGTAATCTGATTTAAATCAAAATAGGCATGACAAATCTAGGCATCTATGTCTAGAAACTTTTTTTCAATTAAATGATACTGTATATTCAAATCATAAACTTTATAAATAAATCAAATTCAGAACAGCTAGGTTAGAGCATTTAATGGTTACTGAACTAAAAGCTTTAAAACGAAACCAATATGGTAAAGATTTTATCTGTAAAACCATGCAATCGGTATATGATGAATTAAAGCCAGATCATTTTTATATAGCCTATTTTAATAAAACTGGTACAAAAGCAACGTCATTAGCTTATTACGTCAATGGTAACAAAAAAGTCAGTAATATTAGCTATATGCTAGATGATATACCTTGTCGTAAAGTGTTAGAAAGCGGTGCAATATACTTGCTGAGCTCGCAAGCGTATCTTGTTTATCCTAAAGATAAATTACTGGTTGAGTATGGTTTTGAAGCATATTTAGGTATTCCTATTTTTTCAAAATATGATGATGTGATAGGTATCCTCGTTTGCTTGTTTGAACAACCCACTACTTTAACACCTTTACAATTTAATTGGTGTGAGGGTATTGGTCAACAATTAGGTTCAGAGCTTCATTACTTAGCATTACTAGCTGAGCAAAAGCTGTTGTTAAGTGAGATGGAGTCATCTCAACGTGTTGCTAAGTTGGGTAATTGGCAATGGGATGTACAGACAAACACATTTACTTGGAGTCAAGAAGTATACCATATTTATGAAGTCGATAAGCAGCTAACGCCAAATTTGAAATTAGTTCAGGAATACATCCATCCTGAAGATAGAGATCGTGTTATTCATTTTATGAATAATATAATAATATCATCACATTCAAGCTATAATATTATATATCGTTTATTATTGCCGAGTGGGAAAATTAAATATGTTAGAAATGAATCGAATATATTTAAAGATGATAATGGAAATACAAACCTAGTACGTGGCATTGTTCAAGATATAACTGAGTTTTATCATTTATCATCAGAGCTCTCTATAACATCAAATAAATTACATGTTACTTATAATGCAATTATAGAAGGTGTATGGGAGTATGATTTTTCAAATAATCAGACAATAACATCACCTAAAATATGGGATCTTTTGCAAGTTGAAAGTGGTAAAGTTAATTCGCTTCATGATTGGATATCAATCATTCATAAAGATGAGCGAAGAGCTGCAATTAATGCTTTCAAAAAAATTAAAAAAAATAAGTGTCAGTTATTTAGTTTTGAATTTAGAACAAATCCTTCTTCAGTTAATAATGATAGCAATTTAACTGATCGTTGGTTTAAGTGTGAAGGTCGTGTTGTTGAAGTTGATGCTTTTGGTAAAAATGAAAAAATAGCTGGTGTGTTAACTGATATCACAGAATCAATATCAACTGTTCAGCAATTGAATTTAGCAAAAACTGTCTTTGATAATACTTCAGAGTGTATTGTTATTACTGATCACTGCAATAATATTGTTACGGTAAATAAGTCATTTGAGCAAGTGACAGGATATAAAAAAGAGGATGTGATCGGAAAAAATCCAAACATATTAGCGTCTGGCATGCATGATAAACGGTTCTATGAAAACATGTGGCATAGTGTGGAAACGACAGGCCAATGGAAAGGACTGCTCTATAATCGCCGGGAAAATGGTCATGTTTATCCTGAAGAAATGACAATAAATAAAATTGAAGATGATAATCATGAAGTCGTTAACTATCTTGGAGTTTTTCATGACGTTAGCGTACGCCAACAAACAGAAAAAAAATTACGTTTTTATGCGAATAATGATGCGCTAACCACACTTATGAATCGCCGTTGTTTTAGTGAAATGGTAGAAAAAGAACTCGTATTTGTTAAAGACAACAAAGCAGACGATCGTTGTTATCAGGCGTTTTCCATTCTATTTATTGATCTTGATGACTTTAAAGCAATCAATGATTTATACGGTCACGCTGTAGGTGACAAACTTCTAAAATATATTGCTGAAACGTTATTAAAACATTGTAGTGATGACAGTTTAGTCTGTAGATATGGTGGTGATGAATTTGCTATTTTACTCAAAGGCTACTCATCTTCTGAAGCTAAAAAATATGCTGAAGATTTAATAGGCGTATTGCTTCAACCTATTTATATCGACACTATTAAATTGGATATTACAATTAGTATTGGTATTTCTTCATATCCAGAAAGTGGTTTTACACATCTAGATTTATTAAAGAATGCTGATTATGCAATGTATGAACAAAAGCGTAATGGGTGCAATGGTATTTCTATTTATGATGGAAAATTACAAGCGGAATATATACGTCAATTAAGATTGAAAGATCGTCTAATTAAAGCTATTTCAGAATATAAAATACAAGTTTATTATCAGCCAATTATTGACATTGAAACAGGTAAAATATGTAAGTTTGAAGCTCTTACGCGTTGGTTTGATGAAGAAGAAGGGTATATATCACCTGTTATTTTCGTTGAGATGGCAGAGAAATATGGCCTGATTGGTGATCTTGGGAAAATAGTTTTTGATAAAGCGTGTTGTGATCTTGCAGATATTCGTCAGCAGGGTTTTACTGATATTTGTATATCTATAAATCGTTCTGTTCGTGAGTTCTCAAGCTGTGATCAAAAATATATCTACGATGTTATTGAACGATATAACTTACCGTTTGATAAAATCATGATTGAAATAACCGAATCTGCAGCATTAGATGAAGGTAATAATATTTTGGAATTATTATCTGAATTTTCTCAAAAAGGGATATCTATTGCGATTGATGATTTTGGCACAGGTTATTCCTCAATGTCAGCTATTATCGCCAATAAACCAAATGTCATTAAAATTGATAGAAGTTTCATTATTGATATAGAACATAGTGTTGAAAGCCAAATTTTAGTTTCTCTCGTGATGGATATGAGCCGAAAGCTAAACCTAGATGTTGTTGCTGAAGGTGTTGAATCTGAAGCTCAAGTGCGTATTTTATCTAAAATGGGCTGCCACTATATTCAAGGTTTCTATTTTAGCCCTGCCGTTGAAATCAAACAGGTAATTAGATTACTTGAACAGAATGCAGCTTGTACGATCCCTACAAATGTTTAACTAACAAGCTACATGGATAATCATAGTCGTGCTATAAAGTAAGAATTATTCGTATTTTTCAGGTAGTACATGCAAACGATATTTTTTGATTTTGATGGCACACTCGTTGACTCTGAGCGCTTTCATGCTGTGAATTGGAGTCAGTATTTAGCTAGCTATGGCGTTGAACTAAATTCTGAGACGTTCATGTCTCAGTACGCTGGCGTAACTTGGCCTCAGATCGCAGAGCACTTTATCTATCAATACAATATACCGCTAACGGAAACGGTAATGATTGAAGAGATGGAAGCATTAACAGAGAAGATGATCGTTGAAAAAGGCATACCACCGATGCCTGGTGTGGATGAATTGCTCAAAACCTTATCGGGTAAAGTGCCGATGGCTGTCGTCACCGGAGCTCCAAAAGATTACGTGCAAGGTGTTTTAGCGCAACATGGCTGGTTAGCACTCTTTGAGCATGTATTCAGTGGATATGAAGTGGCAAATAATAAACCTGCGCCAGATGTATATTTACAGGCCTGTAAAACAATGCGTGTGCTGCCTGAAAAGGCGGTTGCAGTAGAAGATAGCCGTACTGGCTTAATGTCAGCACTGAATGCTAATACCTATGCGGTTTTTGTAAATAGTCATAATATAGAATTAACTGCTCAGGCTCAGCATTCGTTTACATCAATGAAAGAGGCAACACCTGCGTTGTTATCATTGCTTAAGGTTAATGATTAAACATATTGTTTAGCTTATTGGTCTAGGTTAGCTATTACCTAACGAGTTAAGTTAGAATATGTCAAATTTTAGATAGGCTGTTATAAATGGAAAACGAAGATATCATGACAGGCGATATGCTTGTTGAGACGGTTGAAAATCAACTTGCTGACGGTGAGCCGTTAGTTGTTAAAGAAACGCTAATGCGTCTTGTAATGACAGGTACACCACGAGATGAAGCAATTCAAATGATAGCGTGCGCATTATCCATTGAAGTTTTTGATGTTATGAAAAATGATGGTAAATTTGATCTCAAGCGTTATAGCGAAAACTTAGCAGCGCTTCCTGATATGCCTTGGGAAGATGATATTTAAATCATAATAAAACCGCATAATATCTTGTTGCTATAAAAAAGATTATGCGGTTTATTTATTTCAACCATTCATACCAGTATGAAACTCACATCGCTTTTATTTAATATCCGTTGATTGGTGTATTGTTGCTATGCGAGCCAAGGTTGCAAGTGAAATATTGTGTTCTTCTTCTGTTGCCGCTGTACAAGCATCTGCAATAATATGCACCTGATAATCTCTATCATGAGCATCTCTAGCCGCAGATTGAATCGCCCATGTTGTGCTTACCCCACAAAAATAAATATCAGTGACCTTATTTGCACTTAATACGCTATCTAACTGTGTGTTATGGAAAGGATTGACTCTTGGTTTAGTGATCACAATATCGTCTTTACTTATCCGTAAATTTTGATGAAATTGTGTTCCCCAATCGTTCAAGTTTAATGCATTGATAGATTGCGCTTTACCAAACATTGGCGAGTGTAGGGGGAGATCGAGATAGTGATTATGAAAACCTACTTTGACATAAATACAAGGAATATGTTGGCTTTGTGCCCATAGAATTGAGCGGTTTGCATTTTCAATTGTATTATTATCAATAACTTGTTGAGCACAACTAGGTATTTTCCCGTTTAAATCAACGATATCATTAATAAAATCAATAACAACAAGTGCTTTATTCATACTAAACCTCGCAAAATTAAAACCATTCTAACATTACACAGTAAATCACAACTTAACGGATGAGTTATAGGGAGTAAAAGGCTTGATTGAAAATAGAGGTACAAAAAAGCTGTTATCATTTAACTTATTTTAGCTAAATACTAACAGCCCGTTTCAATGAATAAATTAAGCGTAAGCAAAAATAACACTACCGCCTTTGATAGTATCAATAATTTTCTTTGCAATTGCTTCAGGTAGGGCTGGACAGCCCCAACTACGACCTAAATAGCCATTACGTTTAATAAACTTTTCAGAAACATATTTTGCACCATGAATAACAATATAGCGTTTTAGTGCGTTGTCATTTTTACCACGGGTTAAGCCATTTAGTTTAAGAGAATAACCATTACCACCTATATAAGTCGATTCGGTTAAAAATGTACCCAGTGACGTTTTGTGCGAATTTACTTGATTCGAAAACTTATCGGCTTTAAGCAAACCGCTATTCATGCCATGCGATACGTATGTTTTGTAAAGTAATTTGTTTTGTTTTAAATCAATCACATAAAATCTTTTTTGTGTTGATGGTTTACTATAATCAATGATTGTCAGTAATGACTTTTTTTTGCCTTTGGTTTTGTTATACGCAATAAAGGCTTGTTTAAATACGTCGTAGTTAATTTTGTTTTTAAGATGTGCTTTTTGGTAAACATAATCTACTACGATATCAGTATTCTTTCTTTCAGTATGAAGAGCATGTGCTGATGTTTGGAATGACAAAGAACACATGATCAAAATTATTAGACATATTGCTTTTTTCATTAAGTCAGTACTACCATCGAACAATGCTTACGTGGATGTTTTGCGGGCTAAACTTTAGCATAAAAATAACGAATTAATAGGTAGTGTGAATGTAGTGCTATGCCTTGAGGGAATGTGTTGAGTGATGTTTATTTCATAAAGGATTAAAGATAAACATTAAATAACAGTGAGTTATAAAAAAGAACAGCATTTAATTATATTTATAGATATCAGTTTATCTGGGATGTGTAAATCACACGCTTAGTCGTTGATAGGTTGCTAAGCGATTGTTTTAAAAGTTAAAAATATAATGGTGCTCACTAAAGTAAAAATAATTCTTTTTATTGGAAAAAATGAAATTGCGTTGAAAAATAACCGCGTAAACGATCTTATTTATATAAAAGCCTATTTTCTAGATTTCAGTGACTAAAAAAGCAGGTAGCGAACTACCTGCTTGTAGCACTTTACTTAGACGTTGATTTAGATGTTACAAACTTTCGTCCAACTACCGTCACTTCCTGGTACTGATGATGTCCACCAGTTAGCTTTGTATACAGCACCATCATGGATGATTTCATCGCCGCTACCAGCATGAGTTGGCGTACCTTGCCAATCAGTCTGAGGCCAGTTAGGGTAAGTATTTAGGCCATCTGAATCACAGTTGCCATTATTACCACCCGTATCGCCGCCACCATTATTACCACCACCGGCATTTAAATCACCGATAGGTAGGTTTGGTTGCTCAAACTTAAACGCATACTCATTACCATCTACATTCACTGAGTAGTTAGCAGGGCCTGAGATTGGTAGGTAGTAAATAAAGTCTAGCTCGTAGCTTTCACCCGCTGGTAATGTTTTCCACTTAGGCAGAGTAAAGGCAACACGGTGCATTGTTCCGTCTAAGCCACCAATGTTATCACCACGAGTATGACCAGAAGAGATGACTTTCAGACCACCACCAGATTGATCTTTCGCGTTATCGGGTGCAGATACTGGAATATCAAACTGGAATTCAGTTCCACCCGGTAAATCAGTACCTGTGTTATTGGTAAAGGTTACGGTTGGGTTGATAGGGTAGTTTTGGTCACCAACTTTGAAGCCGCTAACGTTAACTGCAATATCAATTGCTTGAGTTGGGATTGCACCTGTTGCGATTGTATTACCATATGGAGTTGCTGACTTAAACTTATCGTAGATAGCTTTCGTCATAGCATTACCCATGTGGTACTCACCGTTACCAGAAGCACATGCCTTTTCAGTTGCGTCAATAGTGTTAGTACGCTTACCGTTTGCATCGAATAAGTAACAGTTGTAGTCGCCTGCAAGCTCCCAGAACATGATACCACCGATTTCTTTATCAATTACGTAGTCAGCTTTCACGCCAACCGATGCTTTATCCTCTGTAGAGATAAATACGCTCTTCTCTGCATTCCATAGCCATGGTGCAACAGCGACATCATCGTAATTACGGGTATACGAACCAACAAGTTTATCTTGTGGATCATTAACAGGATCTAAGCCATAAGCGGCTGTGTACGAACCGAAGATACCTTGCTCAAGGTTTTTCGCGTGCCACATTGGGTTAGAACCGGCACCCATTTCTTTACCATTTGGATCAAGATCGTGCCACATGTTGTCGATACCGATAGCACCGTAACCACAGTTGTTCTTCTCGCCTTCACCAGTACCAGCCTGACACTCAGACTGGTTAGGTAGTGCTGCACGACCCCATAGACCGTTATCCCCACCTTTAACATCTTGCCAACCACGGGTGTAGTATGGAACACCGATATTGATACGACCAGCAGGCATTGAACCACGGAAGTAGTGGTAAGCCCAGTCAGTATTAAGGTAACCAATACCACCGTATGCTGCAGTGCCGTATACGTTCCACTGTGCTAACTCTGAATCTTTACCTGTATCAAATAGCGCAGCATTATGACCAACGTGGTCGTTCCAAGCACCGTGTAAGTCGTAAGACATGATGTTTACATAATCTAAGTATTTCGTTACATCAAATGTTTCCATACCACGTAGTAGGTAACCAGATGATGGTGCTGCAATCGTTAGCATGTAGTGAATGCCATCTTCTGCTGAAGCAACATCCAGTTTTTCACGAAGTACTTTCATCAGTTCTTGGTAAGAAGCCCATAGGTATGGACGACGCGGTTCCATGAACTCTTTATCGTATGGATTACCTGCACCCGCCATAGACGTTGGGTATTCGTAATCAATATCAAGGCCATCGAACTTGTACTTACGTAACATTTCAACAGCAGATGTGGCGAATTTCTCAATGCCTGCATGGTTAATAGAACCATCAGCATTTGTTGTCATCGTGTAGAATCCACCATCAGCTGCACGACCACCATCTGTGCCGAAGTGGCCGCCTGTTTCAGCCCAGCCACCGATAGAGATTAATGTTTTAACATCGTGTTTCGCTTTTGCTGTTGCAAGTGCACCGAAGTGACCTTTAAAGCCAAGTGCTGGGTCGATTTCAACGCCATCCCATTCCATACCTACAGCGGCATTACTTGGATCTGATGTGTCACCGATATTAACTTTACCGTCTTCACCAATACTAACGAATGCGTAGTTAATGTGAGTTAGTTGTTCCCATGGAATATCGTTAACTAAGTAGCTACTTTGAGGATCATCGCCTGCACGCCAGCTAGTGAAGTAACCAATAACACGACGAGGGTGATCAACCCCCATCATTTCACGGCCATCTTCATCATAGATAGAACAGTAAGGCACATTTACGCCTTCAGTTTGGTATAAACCGTCAGGACGACAACCATTTGATACAACAGCGCCATTAACTGCAACAGAACTTACGGCAGAATCAGAAGTTTTGTTTTGGTCATCAGTTGCACGAGCAAAGATTTTTGCATTGCCAGCTTGAACCGTTGTGTATTCAAGAGCATAAGGGGCTGTAGCTGCGGTGCCAACCAGTGCGCCATTTACGTAGAAATCAACTTTTTCTACCGTGCCATCAGTATCTGCAGCATCAGCAGTAATGGTAATAACTTCACCTAATTCCACACTTGTCGCTGAAACAGCAACAGAAACGGTAGGCGCTTCGTTAACAGGTCCTTCAGGTGCAACATCGACGCTAACACTTGCTTGGCTACTTGCTGCATTTTTATCATCAAAAGCCATAACTGAAAGGCTATGTACGCCTTCTGTTGCGGTCCATGCAAACTCGTATGGAGCTGTTGTTGTTGAACCAACAACTTGTCCGTCGACTAGGAAGTCAACTTTCGCAATAGTACCGTCAGTGTCGGTTGCATTTGCTTTGATGAGAACAGTTTCACCGGTTGTGATAGCCGTTGTTGCTGTTGGTGCTGTAAGGCTTGCTGTAGGTGCTGCATTTTCTACTGGATCAACTGGTGGGTCGATAGGTGGCTCGCCACCAGAACAAAGATCGAGTTGAACCCATTGTGAATACGGACCGTTGTTGTCTTTCGGAGAATTATTCTGTGTCCAGTAATTTGCTTTATAAGCAACACCCGCTTGTTTAACTTGATCGCCGCCAGTATAAACGCTGTCACTTTTCCATTCTGTAAGGTCAGTACAATCAACAGCAGCTTGTGCGTTGAATGCAAATAAGCATGACATAGTTAGAGTACTAAGAGTGAAAATCCCTTTCCTCATCGTTCCATGTTTACCATTATCCATTAGGTATCCTTTTAGTTTCAGTAAAATAAGCAACACTCAGTTTGTCCGTTATTCTTTTGTGAATCTTTTTGAGTGCCGTAAAAAAACTATAATGCTGATAGCTAAATTTGCACGATGCGATGTACTGATCTTCAGACATGCTCTCGGAAAGGTGTAAAAAAAATGTAAATAAACTTGCTGTTATTGAATTAAAAGCAAGTCTTCAACAGTATTTAGGGCTTTTTTGTGGTCGGAGGAGTGCTGGTTAAATGCTTTTTTGGCGCAGTGTTTTTATAATGCAATATGTAGGATAGCCACAAGTTGTAAGCTATCCTATTGATTAGAAAAAGTTTTATAAATTACTTATTTGTTAATAGCAGATTTGAATTGTTCTTGCGTAGCCTTGTCTGCTTTTTTGTACCAGTAATTTAGCATCTTGGTTACGTAGGCTTGATCGACTTTTCCACTTTTTTCAACAGCAATTTGTTGTACTTGAGGTACAGAAACAGAAATAGCAGTGGTTAGAGCTGCTGGTGCGTTACTTAAATTATACTTAGCGATTTCTTGCTGAAAATTTCGTCCAATTTGCACGCCATTTTTGATTAATACATCCTGCTTAATGGCGATATCATTATTTTGTTTGTCTGTAATTACAACATTTGGCTGCTTGTTAAATGCTCTAGCTTCATATTGGCTATGAATTTTAGGTAGATTCAATGTGTAGTGTGCGTCTGTACCATCAAATGTGACGATCACAACTTCAGATTTGAATAGGTGAGTATCGCCGTTTTCACGGTAATTAGTTTCATAGCGAAAAGCGATTTGATTATCACCATCTTTTAATGACAGTGGGCCGTTACCTTGCGCTTTTGTACCATTAACAAGCACAAGATCAGCTGAGTCGGGTAGTGTAAGCGAAACGTTAGCAAAAGAAGAGAAGCTCACACCACAAACGGCTAAGGTTAAAAGTGCTGTACGTAATTTCATGTTAATTCCTTGTATTTGTTGATAGCTAAATGCGCTATTGGTATTTTCTTATTGTATTCTTTTATTAATACCAATGACAAATAATGTCTATTTGTAATTAAGCTTATAAACAGTTAGAAAATAAAAAGCCCAATGAGTTATGCTCATTGGGCTTTCGTTACATTAGGCACTAATTAAAGCTAATTTGATGATTACTTAACGTAACACGCAAATCCTTTTAGGTAGAAACCCTCAGGGTAGGCGCTATCTAATGGATGATCCGCCGCTTGGCTAAAACGCTCAATAAATTGAACATCACGCTTCGCATCAAGAGCGGCATCGGCAATGATTTTTTGGAATAAGCCGTTATCCATTAAACCTGAGCAAGAGTAAGTCAGTAACGTACCACCAGGTTTAAGAATTTGCATTGCTAGCATATTGATATCTTTGTAACCACGGCATGCACCAACAAGCTGAGATTTAGATTCAGCAAACTTTGGTGGATCCATAATCACAACATCAAATAACTCGCCACGATCACGGTACTCACGTAGTAATTTGAATACATCAGCATTTAAGAATTGCGCATTTTCAACAGGAAAGCCGTTGTCTTGTGCATTTTGTAATGCAGTATCAAGCGCGTGCTGAGACACATCAACGTTAACTACTTCTTTAGCGCCACCTTTCAGTGCATAAAGACCGAAACCACCGGTGTAGCAGAAACAGTTAAGTACACGTTTGCCGTTAACGTATTTAACAGAAGCTTCACGGCTGTCACGTTGGTCAAGATAGAAACCTGTTTTATGACCACCAACAATATCAACGTTAATTTTAACGCCGTTTTCTTCAATCATTACAAATTTAGGTGGCTCTTCACCATGAAGAACGCCTGTACGTTGTTTCAAGCCTTCTTTTTTACGCACAGAAACATCAGAACGTTCGTAGATGCTACATTCTGGGTAGCAGTGTTGAAGCGCTTCAATCAGCACATCACGTTGTGCTTCAGCACCAGCACTGAGTAACTGACAAACTAAAAAGTTTTGGTAACGGTCAATCGTAATGCCCGGTAGGCCATCAGATTCTGCTGCAATTAAACGATAACCTGTTAAGCCATCACGCTGAGCTAAAATATCGCGCAAACCTTGTGCTTGGTTTAGACGTTTAATAAAGAAGTTAACGTCGATATTTTCGTTTTTCTCAAAACTCCATACGCGAACGCGAATTTGTGATTGTGGTGAATAAGCGCCTTTTGCTAACCATTCGCCTTTGTTGTCGTAAATATCGACGGTTTCGCCTAAGCCTGGTTTACCTTCAATGCGATCAATACCGCGAGAGAAAACCCAAGGGTGGCGACGACGTAGTGATTTTTCGCGGCCTTTTACCAAATAAATAGAAGCTGTCATGAACATGCCCAGTATGGAATTCGAGTGGGGGCGTATTATCTTTCTCTAGGCATATAAAATCAAATGAAAAAGCCGCTATCTTATCGGATACAAACAAGATAGCGGCATAAAAGAGGATTTAAGCAATGGAACTGGTTATGAGGCTTTTAAACCACTCATTAAGTGTTCAAGGGTTTGTGCTTGCTGGCTCAGTTGTTCAATCTCATTACTAGATTCACTGATCATCTGTGCTATCTGACTGGATTGGGTGCGAACCTGTTCAACGCTGCTTGCGATATTTTCAGCAACAGCACCTTGTTGTTCTGCAGCTGCTGCAATCTCGGAACTACGATCAGATATCCCTTGGTTTCGTTCGTTAATTTGGCCAATTTCGCTATCAACAGAATCCATTAATTGTTCACTGTTAATGGCGTTATCAACGGTATTTTTCATAACAGCAATGAGCTGTTGGCTATTTTGTTGCAGTGATTCAATCATTTGCTGAATTTCAACAGTAGCACTTTGGGTACGCCCAGCAAGGGTACGTACTTCATCTGCAACCACGGCAAACCCACGCCCTTGTTCACCCGCACGTGCCGCTTCAATTGCTGCGTTTAGTGCAAGTAGGTTAGTTTGTTCTGAAATACCATTAATGGTTGTGACAACGTCATCAATTTTTGCCGCATTGCTATCTAACGCAGATACTGCTTGAGCGGCGGAATTAATTTCATTAGAAAGAATCGAAATGGCATTTTTTGTTTCGCTTACTTTTACACGACCATTTTCACTCACCGATTGTGCTTCTTGAGTTTGCAGTGATGTTTCGTGGGCGTGGGTAGCAACTTCACGAATTGAGCTTGCCATTTCTTCAGTCGCACTTGCGAGTGAATCTAAATGGCTTTGTTGAGATTGTGATAAATCACCACTGTTATCACTGCGACGATGTAAATCCACACTTATTTGTTGCATAAGCGCGACAGCTTGTTGCGTTGCGAGTACTAACTGTTGTTCACGTTCTGCGACTTTATCTATTGTGATAGCAATCAGGCTAAATTCATCTCGAACAGGAAAGAAATTTAATCGGTGGGTGAGATCCCCATCGGCTAAACTTTGTAGCGCTTTTTGCATATTAAACATCGCACCGCCAATGAAGGTCATGATGTAGTACACAGAAGCAAGAATAATAACCAATAAAATGCCAGTGACTATAAACTGAGTTGTTGATAAATAATCAAATAATCCAGTCTGTGTGACAGCTTGTAAACTATAATTTTGACCATTCACTAATACAGAATCTGATGATGAATTTGTCACTTTTATTGCGCTATTTTGCAGTAAAATGGCAGCATCAGTAGAAGAAATATTTTGTTGTTGGAGGATGTTAGCGGTCAGCTTTAGTTGTTGCTGTGTTATTTCTAAGCGTTGTTGAGAGGCGGCATCAACTAAAATAGCACTAACAAAGATAATAGCGGCAAACGGAAGAAGAAAAAGTAAGTAAAATTTTTCTGTAATTTTTAAATGTATAAGGTATTTATCGATCCATCGAAAAGCGACTTCTTTCATACTTACATCCTAATGAGCATAGATAAGTGGTTGCGAGATAACATTGATGGTGTAACTACATATACATCGACAAAATTACTTAGAACTTGAGGTGATGAATGTCACAGTTATGTATAAGAGCGAATATTACAGGCCGTGTGCAAGGGGTGGGTTTTCGTTTTCACACTGCTCATGAAGGGTTGAAATACAGTTTAAAAGGCTATGCGAAAAACCTACCTGATGGCAGTGTGGAAATTTTAGCTTGTGGTGAAAAAGAAAATATAGATGCGTTATTACTTTGGTTAGGGAGCGGGGTAAAGCTCGCTGATGTTAAGTCAATAACAACGGAAGAGTTGGAATGGCGGCATGTTGATGGATTTACGATTAAGTAGACATTGTTGTCAATAACAGAGGGTCACAAAATAGCAAGTCAATGCGTATCCTGTGACCACAGAGGGTTAGTAACAGTAGTGAATTAAATGCATTTTACTGGTTTCGGTAACCCGGCTAATTTTGTTGCTTGTTTTGCTGGTCCTTTAGGGAATAGGCGATAAAGATAACGAGAATTTCCTTTTTCTTCGCCGTATTTTTTCGCCATTGCTTTAACCAACATACGGACAGCCGGTGATGTATTAAATTCTAAATAAAATTCGCGTACAAAATGGATCACTTCCCAGTGCGCAGCAGAAAGATCAATCCCTTCTTCTTCTGCAAGTAAAGGGACAAGTTCTTCACACCAGTCACTAACATTTTTCAGATAGCCTTGTGCATCTGTTTCGATTTCTTTTTTATTAAATTCAAGCATGGTGAGCCTCGGTATTCATTACGGCTCAAAGCATAGTTAGTGTGGTACGGCGCTGCAAGTAAAACTGTTCACTATGTTCATGTATTTGACTATTTCTGATATAAAAATGCCCGCAAGATAGCGGGCATTTAGTATTAAGAATAGCGGTTGCTATTAGTTATTATCGCTGTTGATAACACCAAGAATTTGCAACAAGCTTAGGAACAGGTTGTAGATAGAAACGTACAACGTTACTGTCGCTGAAATGTAGTTTGTTTCACCACCACGAACAATTGACTGTGTAGTCAATAGAATTGCAGCTGATGAGAACAGAACAAACATACCGCTAATAGCAAGTGACAGCATTGGCATCTTCAAGAAGATATTAGCAACCACTGCAACAAGAATTGCGATAAAGCCTGCCATTAACATACCGTTTAAGAACGATAGGTCACGTTTAGTTGTTAGTGCGTAAGCTGAACAGCCAAGGAAAGTTACTGCTGTACCACCTAGGGCAGTCATTACAACATCGCCCATACCCGCGCCAACATACATGTTTAGAATTGGACCTAAGGTATAACCCATAAATCCAGTCAGTGCGAAGACGAAAACTAAGCCTAAGCTGCTATCTCGGTTACGTTCGGTTAAGAAAATTAAACCATAGAAACCTACAAGTAATACAATCCAGTGTACAGGCGGTACATTCATTGCCATCGCTACACCTGCAATACCTGCAGAAAATAACAAAGTTAACGAAAGTAGGAAGTAGGTGTTACGTAGAACCTTGTTGGTAGATAGTAAGCCTTCGTAACCGCCGTCACGATTAACTATACGATCGTTCATAAAAATCCCCTTAGGGTAGTTATATTGAGACTATTAATTTATATATGAGGCTAAATTACCATAAAAGCAAGTTTAACTAAGCACTCAACATTAAAATATTTGTACTGAAGCACGTTATCATCACTTAGCTCGTATATTACTTAACCGCGGCGATGAAAATCAGACAAATGTGTAAGTAAATGTTTCAAAGTAACTATGGTTAGCGCTACTAATCACTTGTTTTCTTTGAAACATTTAAATTATACGGCTTAATGTAATATTTGGCTTAAGAACAATTGGGTACGATCAGATTTTGGATTATCAAAGAAATCATGAGGATTATTTTCTTCAATGATTTCCCCTTGATCCATGAATATAACCCGATCAGCAACTTGTCGTGCAAACCCCATTTCGTGAGTCACACAAAGCATCGTCATGCCTTCATTTGCCAATTCAACCATAACATCAAGCACTTCTCTAACCATTTCAGGATCGAGTGCTGATGTAGGCTCATCAAAAAGCATAACTTGCGGATTCATACAAAGTGAACGGGCGATGGCAACACGTTGTTGCTGACCACCAGAAAGTTGTCCTGGGAATTTATTCGCCTGATCGGTAATTTGTACCCGCTCAAGGTACTTCATCGCTAACGCTTCTGCTTCTTTCTTTGGCATTTTCTTTACCCAAATAGGAGCAAGAGTACAATTTTCTAATACCGTTAGGTGAGGGAAGAGGTTGAAGTGCTGGAAACACATGCCGACTTCTTTACGTACTAATTCGATATTTTTCAAATCATCAGTTAGCTCTGTACCGCCAACAATAATTTGTCCTTTTTGGTGTTCTTCTAAGCTGTTAATACATCTGATCATGGTTGATTTACCTGATCCTGAAGGACCACAAATCACGATCTTCTCGCCTTTCTTCACTTGTAAGTTAATATTTTTCAGAACATGGAATTGACCATACCACTTATTCACATCAGTTAGCTGGATCATAAGATCAGAGCTGGTGTTATCCGTGTTAGGTTTTGAAGTACTACTCGTCATAATGCTGTCCTTGCTAACGTTTGTGCCCAGTGTGTAATTTGTTTTCTAAATAAATACTGTAACGTGACATCCCAAAACAGAAAATCCAGAAGACTAAAGCAACGAAGACATAGCTTTCAGTTGCAAAGCCTAACCATTCAGGATCGCTGGTGGCTGCTTGCCCTATACCTAATACATCAAACATACCGATAATGAGGACTAAGCTGGTATCTTTAAACAAGCCGATAAACGTATTTACGATAGAGGGAATGGTAATCTTTAACGCTTGAGGTAAAACGATAAGGTACATCTTCTTCCAATACGTTAAACCTAATGCATCCGCTGCTTCATATTGCCCTTTAGGGATTGCTTGTAAGCCTCCACGAATAACCTCTGCCATATAAGCGGCACTAAACATCACCACACCAATAAGTGCGCGGAATAATTTATTGGTTTCCATTTCGGCGGAAAGGAAAAGAGGGAGCATTACCGATGCCATAAAGAGTACGGTGATCAGTGGAACACCTCGCCATAACTCAATATAAACCGTACAAATACTACGAATTATAGGCATTTCTGAACGTCGCCCTAAGGCGAGTACGACGCCGATGGGTAAAGAAACCACAATACCAACAATCGCAATTACTAAGGTAATTAATAGGCCGCCCCATAAGTGCGTTTCAACAATCGGTAAACCAAATACGCCACCATAAAGCAGGAAGCCGGCAATGAATGGATAAATGTTGACGAAAAATAGCCATATCCATCCACGATAAGGTGTTTTTTCGTAAGCTAATAGTCCAATGAACAGGGCTAATGTTGCGTAAAAAAGTTTAGGTCGCCACAGCTCTTCTGTTGGATAAAAGCCAAACATAAACTGATCAAAACGGACGTTAATAAATGTCCAGCATGCACCACTACTGGTACATGCATCACGACTATCACCTGTCCAGTCAGCATTAATAAATGCCCATTCAACGATGTACCAAATGCCTAAAATAGCAAAATAGCCTAAGAGAAATGTCGCGATACTATTGGTCAAAGAGGAAAATAAGTTGGTACGTAACCAGCCTATAATCCCGACGGTATTAGCTGGTGGCGGTAGATCGGGTTGAAATTGATGTTTATTCATAGTGATTACCTCTCTACCAACGCGACTTTCTTGTTATAGATATTCATCACCAAAGAGGTGAATAGGCTTAATGTGAGATAGACAGCCATAGTCATTGCTATGATTTCAATAGCTTGACCTGTTTGGTTTAAGGTTGTTCCTGCAAAGACAGAAATAAGATCGGGATAGCCAATGGCCATCGCAAGCGATGAGTTTTTGGTTAAATTTAAATATTGGCTGGTGAGCGGCGGAATAATAATACGCAGTGCTTGCGGTACAACGACAAGGCGTAAGGTTTTATTTCTCGATAACCCTAATGCTTCAGCAGCTTCGGTTTGACCATGACTAACAGCATTGATACCTGAACGAACAATTTCAGCAATAAATGAAGCGGTATAGATGCTTAGTGCCAGTAAAAGGGCTGCAAGTTCAGGAAGGATGGTTATTCCACCTTTAAAGTTAAAACCTTTAAGTTCTGGATATTCCAAATCAATGGGCATACCTGTGACAAAAAAGGCGATTAACGGCAAGCCTAAAACTAATCCTGTTACGGTTAATAGTACGGGAAGTTGTTGACCTGTTTGTTGTTGTTTTTTCTTAGCATATTGATAAAAGAACAAAGAAATAACAACAGCAATGGCTAAACACCATCCAACAATTTCAGAGCCCGAGCCATAGATAGGGCTAGGAATAGATAGTCCGCGAATATTTAAAAATATAGCTTCGCCTAAGCTGATACTTTGTCGAGGAGAGGGAAGTGCCTGGAGTACTGCAAAGTACCAAAAAAAGATTTGCAGTAATAAAGGAATATTACGAAAGACTTCAATATAAACAGCAGCTAAACGGCTGATTAACCAATTTGAAGAGAGTCGAGCAATGCCCATGATAAAGCCAATAATTGTGGCAAGGATAATACCTAATCCTGCAACTAACGCAGTATTTAGTAATCCAATAACAAAGGTTCGCCCATAAGTGTAAGTTTCATCGTAATCAATCAGTGTTAAGCCAATACCAAATCCTGCTTCTTGGTTAAGAAAGTCAAATCCTGTCGAGATACCTCGTGATTCTAAATTGGTAAGGGCATTATTTACGATGGAGTAAAAAAAGAACACTAGCCCAATAACAGCAATAAGTTGAAAAATAACCGCTCTGAAAGTTGGGTTATAAAAAATGTTCTGTTTGGACTTTGGATTCGATACATCCGATGTATGTGGTGTAGGAGCCATACAACAACCTCAGTTCCTATTGAGATGTAAAAGTAGGGACCCGTTGCCGAATCCCTATATAGTGCTACGTTGTACTATGTTTCTTTCAATAAATATCTATGCGTGTGATTAACGAATTGGTGGTGCGTATTGGATACCACCGTTCGTCCAAAGCGCGTTTAAACCACGTTTAATTTTAAGTGGTGAGCCTTCACCGACAGTACGCTCAAAGCTCTCACCGTAGTTACCTACTTGTTTGATAATCTGGTAGCCCCAATCATCTTTAAGTCCTAAGCCTTTACCTTTTGGTCCATCTAAGCCAATAAGACGACGGATATTTGGATCTTTTGATTCTTTCGCTAATTTATCAATGTTAGCAGAAGTTACATTGAATTCTTCAGCATTGATCATAGTGAAGAGCGTCCAGCGAACGACGTTGAACCATTGGTCATCACCTTGACGGACTACAGGGCCTAAAGGCTCTTTAGAAATAATTTCTGGTAGTACAACAGCTGAATTAGGATCTTTTAAGTTTAAACGCAGAGCATATAGACCAGATTGATCCGTTGTTAATACGTCACAACGACCAGAATCAAAGCCTTTAGATGTTTGAGGTGCTGTATCAAATACAACTGGCTTATAAGTCATACCATTAACACGGAAGTAATCAGCAAGGTTTAGCTCCGTAGTCGTTCCTGATTGGACACAAACTGCCGCACCATCTAATTCTTTAGCGCTTTTTATGCCCATGTCTTTTTTAACCATAAAGCCTTGACCGTCGTAATAGTTAATACCGGTAAAGTTGAGGCCTAAAGAGGTATCACGGTGGAGTGTCCATGTAGTATTTCGCGATAAAACATCAATTTCACCAGACTGTAGTGCAGTGAAACGCTCTTTTGCTGTCAGTGGGATGTATTTAACTTTCGATTTATCGCCAATAGTTGCTGCCGCAATAGCTTGACAGAATTCTACATCAAGGCCTTCCCATTGACCTTTTGCATTAGGGTTTGAAAAGCCAGGTAGACCAGCACTTACGCCACATTGGACATAACCTTGTTTCATCACTTTGTCTAACGTAGTTTCAGCATTGGCGTTTGCAGCAAAAAGGGCAGTTGAAGAGGCTAACGCCGCAAATACCACTGATAATTTATTAGCCATTTGTACCTTCCTTTGTTGGTCTTGATGTGAAATTAAAAATAGATCGTTAATAATTTTAACAACATGTTAACAGTTGTTAATTATAGGAAGAGAAAATAAAAGGTCTAGTGAACGAAAAGATATAGATCACGAAAAGCTAACAAGATGAAAATTAGAATAAAATAATAATCATTACCATATGTGACTAATTATTCATGCTGGGTGCTTTGAATAGTGTGAGGTTAGGGATTGAAAATAATGAGTATATTGGCGTGATTATTGCGCTGTGGCCTTATTTAAACGGGTGTTTTAAGTTGGTGAACGCAGAGGTTAAGTTGTATCTTGATATCTTCAAAGATGTTCAATTTGCATAATTATGATTTTTTATGCGGTTTGGTGGGAGTTCTGCTTTGTAGTTAAATTGTTTGGTATTTTGTCGTAGATTAAACTTAAATATCATATTTAGTCGATATGTTAAGTATTTAAGTCTGATTTTTTTCTATTATTCGAATTAGTGTTTTGAATTTTTTCGAGTTGGGGAATATTGTCTTATAAAGAAAGACTCAATAAAAATTGAGTCTTTCTTACTTATATTTTAGTTCGTTATGCGTTTGTCGCTTTTGCTGCCAGTGCGACTGAATCTACTTTTTTAGTCACAAAAGAAAGCACAACCGCGACACCAAGCATGATAGAACACACGGTATATGCCAGTGTGTAAGTACCTGTAGTATCAACAGCGAACGCCGCTACGACAGGGCCAATGAAACCACTCACACCCCAAGCGGTATAAAGTACACCATAGTTTGCACCATAGTTTTTCAAACCATAGAAATCAGCAATGATTGATGGGAATACTGCAAGCAGTGTTCCGTAACCAATACCTGCAACGGCTGCACCAATAATTAACGTAAAATCAGACTTAAACGTTGCGAACATTACCATGTTGATTGCTTGCATAATAAAGGCAATCATGAGGGTTTTAATGCCACCGATCTTGTCAGATAGGATACCTGCAACTACACGGCCACCAGAGTTGAATATTGCTAAAATTACAACTAAATATGCAGCATCTGCGATATTTGCTTGTGTTGCTGCAATAGAGGTGATGTTACCAATGATCATCAAACCTGATGCAGAAGCAAATGCATACATTACCCAAAGAGAGTAAAACTGTGGTGTTTTTAGCATTGCACGCCAGTTTAGATCTGCTGCATTACCTGATTTATTATTTACATCGTAGCCAGAAGGGACTTCTGGTGTATAGCCTGCTGGTGGATTGTTAATGGTACAAGCAAGAGGCACTGCAATAATAAGTACAGCAATACCTAATACTAAGAAACTTGTATTTATTCCAACTTCTTTAATCAGGAAAGATGTTAGCGGGGCTAAGTATACAGCAGCTAAACCAAAGCCTGCTGCAATTAAGCCATTAACAAGACCTTTCTTCGAAGGGTGGAACCATTTCATTGCAGATGGGCTAAGACACGCGTAGCCAAAACCGATACCACTACCTGTTAAGATACCGAATGTTACGATCAGTAACGTAGGCGTGGTAGCAAAGCTTGAAATGATCATACCTAGACCAACCATCACTGTGCCTAGGATGAGTACTCGACGTGGACCCATACGGTCTTGCAGAATACCTGCCACCAATAATGATAATGAGAAGGTAATAATGGCAACCGTATAAGGTAGCGAAGCGTCGGCATTTGACCAGCCTAAATCAACAACAAGTGCTTTTTTGAAAACACTCCATGCGTAAAGAATACCCATACACAAATTAATGCAGAATCCAGCAAGTAAGATCTGCATTGCTCTATCAAATTTTTTCATACTTTTCTCAATTAAGGCGATGTCAGCAGATCACTTTGCCAACAAAGATAATGTTATATCTAAATGGGTTTTTTAAAGTGCGCGAATCTTATCAAGATTATTTAAATTTAAAATTGGCTAGAAATTGTTTGTTACAAATGAGCTGAAAGTATGAAAGTTAGAGTGTAACTGAATTTGAATAGCGTTTTAATTGAGAGGTGAATGTAATGGGGGTGTTATTTATTTGTGGCGTTATTGAGTATTTCAAAAGGAATAACAAAAGGGGAAAGAGTGCATCTCTTTCCCCTTTATGAACTATGAAGTGTGATTACTATTAGTGACCAAGGAAACTTATATAGCCCTGTAGTACAAGTAGGTTAGTAATATCAATAAAGAAAGCACCAACAATAGGTACAACCATAAATGCCTGTGGTGATGGCCCATTTCGAGATACAAGTGCCCCCATGTTCATTACAGCTGTTGGTGTTGCACCCATACCAAAGCCACAGTGGCCGCCAGCAATAATTGCGGCATCGTAATTTTTACCCATTACGCGGAAAGTTACGAAGTAAGCAAATAGCGCGAGCACGATGGTCTGTACGATAAGAATCGCCAACATAGGTAATGCGAGATCCATTAATTCCCATAAATGCAGGCTCATCAAGGCCATTGCAAGGAATAGGGATAACGAGATAGTACCTAAAGCATCAACGGTTTCCTTATTGATTTTGTAGCACTTAGTGCCTTCACAAAAGTTAGTAATGAAGACACCAATGAAAAGTGCGTAAACAAATTCAGGAATCCGAAGTGCGCTAATACCAAAGCTATCAACAAACTCTTTAGCATGTGATGCACCAGCAACACAGACAAGAAGAATAAATAACACTTCAATTGTATTCTTTGAGGTAATACGATCTTCTTCTTTGTCGCTGTATGTTACAAGATCAGGGTGATCAATATGGTGATTACCACTTTCACCAAAATCTGATTTTAGGTTGTATTTATTAATAAGACGCTGTGCGACAGGTCCGCCAATAATACCACCCATGACTAACCCAAATGTTGCACATGCCATCGATAATTCAAGCGTATTTAAGCCATAGTCAGTCGAGAAGGTTTGTGCCCAAGCGGCGCCTGTACCATGACCGCCTGATAATGTAATCGAGCCAACAACAAGACCCAGTAATGGATCTAGACCAAGTAGCTTACTTAAGCCAACGCCAACAGCATTTTGAATAACAATAAATACCGTTGCTAAGGCTAGGAATAAGAAGACACGTGATCCACCTTTCGCTAAGAGTTTATAGCTAGCAGCAAGGCCAACTGTTGCGAAGAACATTTCCATTAATGCATTTTTCATACTTAGCTTGAAGCTAATATCAAACCCTTGGAAATGAAAAATTGTTATAATAACAGCAACAACCAAGCCACCAACAATCGGCTCTGGAATGTTATACTTTCTTAAAATCGCAACTTTACTATTAATAAAGTAACCTAGAAAAAGCACGATTATTGCTATGAGCAATGATTCGAGCTCATTAATTTGAATAGTTGTGTTCATCGATAATCTTCTATTGTACTTCTTTGACGCTAATTTTAACGTTTAAAAGGTATTCTTACCATATTGCTATTCAAATTATAATGTAGTAGTCAATTAAGCTTTAAGTGGTGATATTGTATAAAATATCGAATATACCTACTTTAAAAAGTAAATGAAGTTACTTTCTGGTGCTCTTGATGTTATTGAATTGTTTTATTTTTATGCGTTGACGGTTGTTATTTTTCGAAGGTTAAAACTGCAAATAAAAATTACATAAATGTCATCTTTTAAATTTAATTTTTATTATAAAACATATGCTTATCTTATTGTTTTTGCCTAAATCAGTAAGTTGAGTCATATTTATAACGAAATGTGCACTGTAATACGAAGGTTAAAATGAAATTTTAGTTATTATGAATGCAATTGAAAAAAAACGGAAATTTCTCACAATATAAGATTGGTTGTTTTTTGCACAGATATTTTTTGATTTATTTGGATAAAAAATTAAAAAAATTGAGCGATTTACACTTTAAGAGTATTCAATGCTGTAATTTGTGCTTGTTTTTTGTGTTCTATTTATTGTGATTAAAACTTATTGTAATTTTATTTGGTTATTTATAATAAAAAAGGAAGCTATTGCGATAGCTTCCTTTTGATGAATGAAGATAAAATCAGTTACTGTATTTTTTGAGTTTTAGATCTTTTTTAAGCTGCTGTATATATGCGATACGACTAGGATCTGCCGGTCTTGCTTGTAATTTATTGTTTTCCAATGTTTGTGCTTCATCTGGTAAAACACAACGCCCACTCACGCGTTCATGGTGTTGTTTGGTTTCAAATTCAGCACGTTTTGCAGCTAATTCTTGTTCACGAGCCATCGACTCACGGGCTTTACTTTGATCCGTTGCATCGACAACGACATAGCTATTACGTTTCTGCTGCCGTTGTTGGGCTGTGCCACCAAATTGATCGCGCTGCTTGATAAAGTTATTTAAGTGGTCATCAAAGCTCATCAAAGCATCCTACATAACAATTTCATTACCATAATAATAAGACACATTAAGAATGATGAGAACCTTGTTTTCAACTTAAAGTTGACCTTATTTCATTTGTGTTTAAATATTTCCTCTCAAAATCGGATAATGGTAATGGTTTATCAAAATAAAAGCCTTGTAATTCTTCCACGCCGAGAGATTCTAAGAACTTAAGTTGAACTTCTGTTTCAACACCTTCAGCGACAATTGTTAAATTTAAATTATGAGCAAGTTCTATGATAGAACGACAAATCGTAATACTGTCTTTGTTAAAAGGCAGATCTTTGATGAATTCTCTATCGACTTTTAGAATGTTTATAGGAAAGCGCGAAAGATAAGCGAGGGAAGAGTAACCAGTTCCGAAATCATCAATAGCGATTTTAATGCCTAGTTTACGTAAAGATTTAAGCTGTTTTAAAGCAAAATTAACATCACACATGAGCACGCTTTCTGTTAATTCAAGTTCGAGAAAATGAGGGTTACAACCCGTATTGTTAATCGCTTGTGTTATTGTTTCTACTAAGTCGGCTTCTAATAACTGTCTTGCAGAAATATTGATTGCAATATCAAAGTAATACTCTTTGTCTTGCCAAGATTTTAATTGAAGGCATGCTTGATTTATCAGGTAACGCCCAGCATCGATAATAAGCTCGGATGATTCTAAAACAGGGATAACATCAATAGGTGAACGGTATTCTCCTTTGCTGTTTTTCCAACGTAGTAGGGCTTCAACACCGCACAGTGTGTGTGTATTGGCATTCACCTTAGGTTGATAGAAGTATTCATATTGTTCACTACCAACGGATTTCCGAAGGTCAGACTCAAGTATTAAACGCTGAATGTTTTCCGCTTCCATCGATTCAGTGAAATAGCAGTAGTTGCTACCGGATAATCCTTTAGCGCGATATAAGGCCATGTGAGCGTATTTTTGTATCAGCTTTGGGTCTGATTCGGTGTCTGAGCTTAATGCAATACCAATGTTAGTTGAGATAGAAAGTACTTGGCTATCGATAGATAACGGCGCATTAGTATTTTGTAGTAATCGTTCAGCCACTTGCGTGATTGTTTGTAAATCGTGAAATGATCTGATTAAAATGCCAAATTCATTAGTATCAATACGGGCTAAAACATCTGTCTCACGTAAATTAGATTTTATCCGTTTTGAGACAATTAAAAGGATTTTTTCAATGTCTTCATTACTCATGGATTCATGAAGCTGTTTTGTTAATTCTAAATCGATCACGATGATAGCAATTTGAGCCTTATGTCGAATTGCTTCTTGCATGCTGTGTGCAATATCTTGAGTAAACATTGTTCTATTCGGTAACTGGGTTAATGCATCATAGTGTGCAAGACGGTGTAATCTATTTTCATAACTGACTCTGTCTGTTATGTCTTTGCTTGTTGCTATGTAGTTACAAATATTGCCATCATCACCGCGAATAGGTGAAATGGTATAATCCATATAAATTATATCGTTATCCGTTTTTTTGGTAATAACATGGCGAATGGATTGTCCTGAGACTAATTTGCTAATGAGTTCATCTTGTTCATGCTTATTATCGATATAGTCATTAATACAAATTGAGCTGTGGCTACCAATAAGCTGATTTAAAGGCTTGTTACTCATTTTTACATAAGCCGTATTTACATACTGAATAAAGCCATTTTTATCGGTAATGATAACGGATTCTGCGCTTTGTTCTGCTGCGCGAGATAAGGCTTGTAATTTCTTCTCACGATTAACCCAATAAGTTATATCAGCAATATGAAGTAAAATGTTATCTTCAACATTATCAACTTGCTTAGTTGCAATAACTTCAAGGTGTTTTGAACGTTTATATTTAAGTTTTATATGAGTCTTTAAATGCTCTGTGTTAGGTAATTGATCAATAGTATTAAGTAAGGTTGTGAGTTCATCTTGAATTTGTTTTGAATAGAAGAGACCTATTAATGGTTTTTGTAAAGCGCGAGAATGAATATTAAGTATTTTAAAAGCAGCGTCATTAATCGCTGTAATTTCTCTATTTTTATTGAGTGCTACAATACCATCTTCGCTATTTTTAATAACCGCCGTATATCTTTTTAGATTTTGATCTCGTTGCTTACGTAATATCTGTTCATTTTTACGATTCTTAATTAATCGTCGTATCAACATTGCTGAGCTAATAATTAAAATAAAAAACGTAATATAAATGGCGGTTAAACGTATTCGTGTAAAATTAGAAAAATACAGATTGTTCAGTTCTTTATCAAAATTTAGTGAGGAAATTAACACCCACTCAGATGTGTTTTTATCTATATTTTTATTTAATTTTTTATCTTTAAATATCAGTGGGGTATAGGTGTAGAGATAGTCACCAATGATCGTTTGTCCTTTGTTTAATCGTTTTACAGCGTTCCATAAATAAGGATAGGTAACAGAGAAAAGTACGTCATCAGAACTTGTATTATCATCTCTTGATGGGGTCAGTGATTTGTTTAAGTATGGCTGTGTGATCCATTTTGCATCATTGTTAATAATAAAATTTGTACGCTCTTTATTGCTTGCAATATTACTAACAGGGATTTGGTGGTAACTTAGCTGCACAACCCAATTGCTGTGTTCTAATTTTAAATGTTGATAAAATGATACTTTATTTTGATGTTTATAAATGTAGCTTATTTTATTATTAAGAGAAAATGTATGATCTATATTTTTTAATTCTTGTGGTTCTTCAATGACTTTACTGTAATCAATATGAAAGCCATCTTTCACCTTGTCCAGGAGAAGAACTTGGCTGTTTTTATAGTCAATTAATCGAATGGAGTCATAGAGCTCTGAGGTAATAAGGATGCTCTTAAATTGTTTTAGTACATTTGCCTTTTCCAAGACCCGTAATGGTTCATGAAGAGGTTCTTGCTGTAATTGATAAGTGAGACGGTTTAAATCTTCAGTGATAGTGTTTAGATGTAAGTAACTAATTTGTATAAGAGAATCTAACTGGCGCAGTTCATTTTCTTTGATATGTTCTGCAAGCTGAACACTGTCTTTCTGGTAAAAATAGAGACTTAAAATAGTCACCATAGCAACTAATGGTACTAAAATGGCAAGAAGATACTGTTTTAACCCATTCACACAGACACCTTAATATGAATCCATAGACATACAATGTATAAGTCTATGCTAAAGTGTTCATATAGTTAAGGGGAAATAATGAGAAACGTGACGGGTAAATATTTCAAGGAAGTTATAAAAGTAACAAGGTAGCATCAAGGTTAAATTTATAAACATAAAATTTAATGATCTTATCTATCATGTTTTTATTGCATATTGTTATAAAAACGGTTTAATTGCGCAATGATAGAAGCCTTGCCTTCACAATTAAAAATTGTTTTTACAGTATCATCAGGTGTTTCAAAAATATGCTTTATAGCGTCTGCACTTTCGTTAGAAATACCATTGATACGATACTCTAAACGTTGGTGAATTAACGAGTCCGTTGCAGTGACATAAATCATATCTATGTCTGTGATACTTTGACGTAGGAAATCACGGTGTTGTTTTTTATAAGCACCTTGTGTAACCACTACACGGGGATAAAGAGTCCGGAAGTGATTAACTTTTTGACTGATACGAATAAAAAAATCATCTCTCATTTCATCCGTAAAAGGCTTGTTCGCAGCAATAACTTCACGCATTTCATCAGTTAAATCGTCATCTGCATGGTAAACAAACCAATCGTCATGAGCACCAATGACATCACCGACAAAAGATTTACCGGCACCAGAAAGACCAAATAAAAATAGGACCGATGGTGCATCGGTTAGTTGAAGACGATGACTCATTTTATGTTCTCATTCTAGAGGTTAAGTACACTTCAGCTGCTATGAATAAACGTGTTAAATCAACTGAGGCGGTAATGTGCCAAATTATTCGAGTTGAGAATAGTAGAATATGCATATAACGTGAATTTGAGATAATAATGTGTACTAACTGAATGTTTTGTAGACGTACAGTGACGTAAAGACATTAGAAATGTGAACTGTGATATTAATTGACTATTGCTATTATTGATCAGTAGTGTTTGGGGTTTTTATATATTTAATCTCATTTTGTGTGACAATAAAGGCAATTGATTTTATTTTTTAGATGGGTATTAAATGCAAACTATTTTAATCGTTATCAATGACGCTCCTTATGGCTCTGAGCGTCCTTTTAATGCATTACGCTTAGCCATTAAACTTAATGAACAGGAAGAACAACCTGTAAGTCTCAAATTGTTTTTAATGTCTGATGCTGTGATGTGCGCGATGAAACAGCAAAATCCGGTAGAAGGCTATGATATTCAACAAATGCTTGAAATCCTTATTGCACAAGGAAGCAAGGTCAAATTGTGTAAAACCTGTTGTTGTGCGCGAGGGCTGTCTGAGTCATTGCTCATTGAAGATTGTGAAATAGGCTCGTTAGATGATTTAGCAAGTTGGACACTAAAGGCGGAAAAAGTACTAACATTTTAATTGTTATGCTCAGTGATTTAACGTAACAGAAAAGAGCTATTTTTGTACAGGAATCACAGAAAGCAAAAGAACTCAGATATTAAATGTATTTATTATCAAAAAGCTGATCAAACTAAGAGTTCTCTTATTTATATATGCTAGTGTCATTAAATAAGCTATTCATATACAGGAGATAAGCTGTGCCGCATTGCATTATTGAATATGCCAAAGATCTTGAAACAGAGATTAATTTAAATGAATTAATGGCAACAACGCATTACGCGACGTTTAGTTCAGGGCTTTTTGATGAAGAAGATATAAAAACCCGTGCCATACCTTATGAGTTATATCGTACAGGGACAACCGAAAAGCCTTTCGTTCATATTACCGTAAGGGTACTTCCAGGTAGAGATCCAAAGCAAAAAGATAATCTATCGGAAGTCATCTTGCACCAAGTGGCAGCAATGTTTCAGAATGATATTTGCGTCACAGTCGAGATTGAAGATATTAATCAGCAATCTTATCGCAAGTATGTCATATAAAAATGCAAATATAATTGCTTTATATCATTACTTATAGCAATAAATCACCGTTCGAATAAAGTATATTTGCACTTAATCATGTTTTCTGTTGATATATATGCAGAAAATGTGAATTAGGATTTGATGATGAATAAGAAAGTTTTACTCATTGCTTTAAGCTCAGTTACATTAGTTGCATGTAATTCTGCAAAAGACGTAACTTCGAATGAGGCGAATATGCAAGAAAGTTGTAATTTTTCTCACGCAATCGTTGGTGGTTGGGCACAAGGTGACATAACACCTGAAGTGGAACAAGCAGCAAAAGACGCCGTTAAAGCAATCCATGGTGAGCATCAGCTCGGTAAAATCTATCATGTAACACAGCAAGTGGTTGCAGGTATGAACTACTCAATTACATTTAGTATTGAAAATGGTGATTACTACAATGCGACTGTTTTCCATAGCCTACAGAATACTTATGATGTTAAAGATGTAAAACAAGTATCATCAGTAGCTTCGAATTGTGATGTTCATAAGTAATTAAATAATAAGTTCTAATAGATTGAGAAAGCGCTATTATTGAGCAATCAGTAATTGCGCTTTTTTTTGATCAGTCGCAGAGTAATAGAAGAGATAATGTATGCATGTTGTAGGTCAGTGCTATCAAGATGAAAGCTTTTCTAAACAAGAATTGTCCGAAGCTATTTTTGAAAATTGTCAGTTTTATCGTTGTGATTTCTCACGTGCAAATTTAGTTGAAGCGAGTTTTATCAACTGTAATTTTATTGATGTGGGGGATGACAAAGGCTGTGATTTTTCCTATTCAAAGCTCAAAGATGCGAGTTTTAAGCAGTGTAATTTGTCAATGGCTAGTTTTCGTAATGCGCAGTGTTTTGGCATAGAAATGCGACAATCTAATCTCCAAGGCGTTGATTTTCAATATGCTTCTTTTGCAAATTATATTACCCATAACACTTTCTTTTGCTCGGCATTTATCACTGGCTGCAATTTACGTTATAGCAATTTCGAAGACATAAAATTAGAGCAGTGCGAACTGTTTGAAAACCGATGGAATGGGGCTAATTTGTTGGCAACATCGTTTAAAGGATCTGACTTAAGTCGCGGTGAGTTTTCCTCTGAACAGTGGGGTCAATGCGTTGTAGAAGACGCAGATCTTTGTCATGTGGATTTAGAGGGGGTTGATATTCGACGTGTGAATTTGAACGGTGTAAAAATTTGCGACTGGCAACAAGAGCAATTACTAAGTCAACTTGGCATTATTGTGCTTTAAAGGCTCTAAAACTGTCGGTATTATTGAATAAAATAATACCGACAAACAAAAAGCTATTTCTTACCATTCACCTTGGTTTTGCATCGAAGCCCAAGGTTCAGCGGGTTCTAGTGCGTCACCTTTTTGTAGCAGTTCAATCGAAATGCCATCAGGTGAACGAACAAATGCCATATGTCCATCACGGGGTGGGCGATTAATGACAACACCATTATTTTGTAAATGAGCACATAAATCGTAAATATTATCGACGGCAAAAGCGAGGTGACCAAAATTACGGCCACCAGTGTACGATTCTGGATCCCAGTTATAAGTTAGTTCTAATAAAGGCGATTGTGTTTCTTTTGCCGTTTCTGCCTGATTAGGTGCAGCTAAAAATACGAGAGTAAAACGTCCACGTTCGCTTTCTTTTCGTCGAATTTCTACCAAACCAAGCTTGTTACAGTAAAAATCCAGTGAAGCATCTAAGTTGCTCACTCGTACCATGGTATGTAAGTATTCCATTCTATTTCCTAGCTTTTATACAAAAAAATCCCCGTTGTCTAATACTTAGCATAAAGCAAATGCGTATTAAAACGAACGGGGATTATTAGATTTTATGATCTAATATTAATGTATTTATTTATGCTGTTACCGCTTGCAGTTGTTTCTTATGACGACGTAGGTGAATCGTACAACATGCAAGGAACCAAACAGAGCTTACTGCAATACCCGCAATTGTTGAAGATAAGATACCCATTGCCAAATAACCTAATAGTGCGCCAAAAGCGACAGTAATAGCATAAGGAAGCTGAGTCATAACGTGATCCATATGGTGACTACCTGCACCTGTTGCAGACAAGATACTTGTGCTTGAAATAGGTGAGCTGTGATCACCAAATACCGAACCTGCAAGTACTGCAGATAACATCGGCATTAATAGGTGAGCATCACTTGCTACCGCCATATCACCAGCAAGTGGCAACATAATACCGAACGTGCCCCAGCTTGTACCTGTCGCAAATGACATTGCACATGAAAGGATGAAGACTAATGCTGGTAGTAATTCCGTTGGGAACCCCCCTTTTGTTAAAGAGGCTAGGTATTGGCCTGTAGACATATCACTCACAACAGTACCGATCGTCCATGCAAAAAGTAGAATAATGATTGCAGGGATCATCGCTTGTACACCTTGAGGTGCCGCAGTTAACCAAGTCTTACGTGGCAGCTTTAAACGTAAAGCTAGAAGAATAGAAACAGCTAGGCTACATAAAGATGCATTAACCAATGAAGCACCTAGATCGGTATGCTCTAAAGAAGCAATTAAGCTAAAAGCCTCGCCTTTTGCGCTTAATACTTCAGCACCACTGATGATCATAAAGATAACGCTTGAGACTGTCAGTGTCAGAATAGGCAATACCATATCAATCATAGTACCTTGGCCTTCAGACTCAGTCGTAATTTCTAAGCCTTTAGGGTGGCCTTTAGATTCATCCCATAGCTTACCTTCTTCTGCCCATGCTTCGTGTTGACGCATTGGACCAATGTTAAGTTGGAAGAAAATAACAACGATAACCATTAATAGCGTAAACACGGCATACAAGTTCATTGGGATCATCTGAACAAACAATGAAATAGCACTGATATCGGTAATATGGTTTGTTACTAAAATACCGCTAAGAATAGCAATAATGTAAGCACCCCAAGAAGAAATTGGCGTGATAACACAAACAGGTGCAGCCGTTGAATCAAGTAAATAAGCAAGCTTTGCACGTGAGATATTGAAGCGATCTGTTACTGGACGACAAATAGGCCCCACAGATAAGCTATGGAAAAAGTCATCAATAAAGAAAGCAAAAACCATTAAACCCGTTAGCATATTTGCGCTACGGCGATCTTTACAGCGACGAACACCCCATTCAGCAAATGCTTTAGTTGCACCTGTTGCTGTCATTAAGCTGATCAAACCACCGAGCAAAAGCATAAAGATGATCATATTAACGTTACCGCTATTTACAGCACCGTCTGCCCAAACAAGGCCTACAACTTTATTTATGATATATTGAAGCGCCGCTAAAGGGCTGTAATCATTAAGAAGGATTGCGCCTGCAACAATACCAAGGCCAAGTGATAACAATACACGTCGTGTAGTGATTGCTAAAACAACCGCCAGTAAGGGCGGTACAACAGATAGCAGGGAGTCAGAATATTGAACTAGATTCATGGATCTCTTAAACACCTATATTAGGTGGAGATCTACCGAAAGGATAGAGAAACAGATTTCAGGAGAAAAAATACTTCTTCGTATCCCTTAGGGTAGCGCTCCATAGACAAAATAACTATGGCAGTTCTGCACTTATTTAATGCAGACCCAGCGATTGTTGACGACACAACAAACACTTCGGCGCCGACTCCTTTCCCCAGACTTCAAAGGTGTCACCCTCCATCCGGATACTTTTAGGCAGCGCGCCTCTACTCAAAGGATTGAAATTTGATGATACCTATTAATTTTGCTTAGGCAATAAAAAGCAGACAGAAAATGCATATTAATTGTAAATATTGTTACTGTTGATGGCATGTTAACCAATTAGTAGCGATATATTCCATTTAGATAATCGCTCATTCTGTTATGCTATTAGGCTGATTTTGTTCTGGTGTTGTCATGGCGTGTATATTCCCAGCATAGCCACCTTTAATTAAATCTTTTCTTACCTCTGCCACTTCTTGTGGTGTAACAGGTACAGTTCTATCACCTAACTTATCTCGGACAAAGCTAATTAATTTCGCAAGGTTGGCATCACTGAGCACCGAGTTAAAGCTACTCATAGGCATAAAGTTACTGTCTTGTTCCATGAAGTTTGGCGATAAACCACGAATGGTAACGGCAATGGTATCGTAAGGATCACTGTGCATAATTATCCCGTTGTTAAGCAGCGTAGGGGCGATCCCTTTCCTACCTTTACCGTCTTTACCATGGCATGCACCACAGGTTTGCACATACACACCATATAGTTTGGCTTCGTTTTCAGGATCGTTGCTACTTAACGGTTTTAGCTCTACGGTTTGAATATCAACAGTGGCAGGTACCAAATCACCAAAGCCTGGTGGGGTAAGCTGAGGAACCGAGCTATCTAACTCGTTATATTTATCACCAGTGATCAAGTATTCCGCAATGGCTGCAACGTCTTGCTTTGTTAAGAAGCGGGTACTGTTTTGTACCACTTCCGCCATACCACCAAATGCGGTTCCTTTATCTGAATGACCCGTTTTTAAAAACTCGGTTAATGTTTTTACATCCCAACGGTCTTGGTATAACTCTGTTGCGGTAATATCCGGAGCCTTCCAGCCATCAATTAAATTGCCTTGGAATAACTCTTTTTCTATCAAAGCTTGTGCAATGTTACGTGGTGTATGACATTCAGAACAGTGACCTAACCCCATGGTTAAATATTTACCCCGTTTCCATTGTTCAGTGGCATCGGCTGGGTATTGCAAAGGATCGGTATTAAGAAAGGCGATATTCCACCCAAGTAGTCCTAACCGGATATTACTTGGGAACATCATCTTATTTTCTTCATTACGAGTATTCACAAAATTGAGCGATTGCATATAAGCCCAAAGTGCTTGTGTGTCTTCATCTGTCACATACTGATAAGACGAGTAGGGCATCGCTGGATAAAGGTAACCATGCTTGCCTTTACCTTTATGTAGCGCATCGTAAAATTCATCATAGGTGTAGTCCCCAATACCATAGGTTGGATGCGCTGAAATGTTGGTTGAATAAAGCGTACCAAATGGCGTTAAAAATCCTAAACCGCCGCCAAATGGTTCGCCACCCTCACCAGTGTGACAAGCAATACAATCACCTGCGTAGGCAAGATATTGCCCTTTACTGACCATATCCGGATCAAGCGCTGCGAGTTTCTCGTTTTGTCTATTTCCTTGGTGGCGAATATAAGCGCCTAATGCTTGAATTTCGCTATCGCTGAGCTGCTCTGCAAAAGCAGGCATGAGATTGTTTAAGCCATATTTTACCGTTGCAATAATACCTTCAACACTGCCATCGTGAAGCCAGATATTATCGGTTAGGTTTGGCGCACCAATCGCAGTATTACCTTTTGCATCACTGCCATGACAAGCCGTACAGTTAGCATCAAATACAGTTTTACCGAGTTCAAGGTTAATAGCTGGCTCTGCGATAATGCGGTTTTTTTCAAGTGAAGCGACATAATATGAGACATGCTCAATTTCTTCTTCAGTCAGAATATCTTTCCAACCAGCCATGACCCCATTACGACCTTTAACAATCGAATGATGGATCGCCTCATCACTGCCACCATAAAGCCAAACGGTATCACTTAAATTAGGGAAATGAAGTTGACCTTGTGCTTGATTTAAATGGCAAGCCGCACAATGGGTTTGAAATAAAGCACGACCCGCGACCACAATTTCAGGCGAGGTACTTAAAGTTTGAAATGATGTATCGCCATTAGACATTTGGCTAATTTGTTTGGCTAACGAGGTGGGAGAGGTTGAAGCTGCTTCACTACTTGATTGCCACTTCATAAGCCCTTGCCAGTTTCCCATGCCTGGGTAGAGTACCAAGAAAATGGCAGCAATAATGAAAGCAAGAAGATAAGAAAGGAGTAGAAGGTTAGGTACGGCGGCATCGTTTTCATCAATACCATCAAAGCTATCGACGGTCCGATTAGCATTGGCGGCACTGTTTTTCTTCCAGTAGTAGGCAACAACGACGATCATTATTGCGAGAAAAATCAGGGTTAGGGTAATGACCCAACCACTCCAAAAAGTACTCATGGTCGTACTCCTTGATCTTGTCCCAGACTTTGTAGATAGGCGATTAATGCCTGTGCCTTAGTTTTACCTTTTACTTCTAAGCGCGCCTGTTTAATTTCCTTATCAGTGTAAGGAACACCAAGCGTACGTAACGCAATCAGCTTTGCATCAATGTCTTCACCATCGAGTACTTGCTCAAACAGCCAAGGATAAGAGGGCATAATCGACGTTGGTACAACATCGCGGGGATTTCTTAAGTGGATGATGTGCCATTGATCTGAATATTTTCGACCTAAATTGGTGAGATCAGGTCCGGTACGTTTTGAACCCCATAAATTGGGATGCTCATAAATATCGTCACTTTCTCGGCTATATCGTCCATAACGTTTAATTTCTGCATTTAATGGACGAACCATCATGGTATGACAAGTATGGCAACCTTCACTGATATATATATCGCGACCAGCAACTTCTAACGCGGTTAATGGCTTCGCGCTTGATTGTGCAATTAACTTATCTTGGTAAAAAAAAGCAGGAAGTACCCATACTAAGAATGAAAAGGCAGCAACCAAAGTTGTTGCAACAATAAGGATCACTACAGATGAGGTAAAATCTTTATTAATCATGAGTATCTACCTTTTCTGTTGCCGCATTTTGATGCTTAACTGATCTAGGCTTTGGCTGTTTTAGCGTTCTGTATAGGTTATAAATCATTAGAATTATACCTAACACAAACAACGCACCACCGATAAAGCGAACTAACATCCACGGTGCACTGAAGTTCATCGCTTCGACAAAACTATAGCTAAGCGAGCCATTAGGATCTTCTTTTAGCCACATGTAGCCCTGTCCGATCCCAGCTATCCACAGTGCAACGGCATAAAGTACAATCCCAATATGTGCAAACCAGAAATGCCATTTAACTAAACGATTTGACCACAATTGCTCGTGACCATATAAACGAGGAATAAAGTAATAAAATACGGCAATGGCAGACATGCCAACCCAACCTAGGGCTCCTGAATGCACATGACCGATGATCCAATCGGTATTATGCGCAATCATATTAAACCAACGAATGGCTAATAATGGCCCTTCAAAAGTCGCTAGCGCGTAGTAAACAATGGCAGAGAAGAAAAACCACATAATGTAATCGTGCTTAAGTTTCTGCTTATTATTGAGCAAGGTCATGATGCTATTAAACGCGCCACCCCATGAGGGAAGCCATAAAATTAACGACATCACAATGCCGAGATTTTGTAACCAATCTGGCACAGAAGAATAAATAAGATGGTGCGTACCAGCCCAAGTATAAAAGCCGACTAAGCCCCAAAAATGAATAACAGATAAGCGATAAGAGTAAATAGGGCGCTCGGCAATTTTGGGAATGAAATAGTAGTTCATACCAATGATGCCAGCGGTTAATAAGAAACCAACCGCATTATGTCCCCACCACCATTGCACGATAGCATCTTCAGCCCCTGAGTAAATAGAGTAAGATTTCCACATCGTGACAGGCAATTCGAGATTGTTAGCAATAAAAATCATCGCAATAACAATAATAAACGCGCCGTAAAACCAGTTAGCAACAAAGATATGATGAACGGTACGTTTGGCGACTGTCATAAAAAACACAATGGCGTACATCACCCAGATAACAGCAATTAAGACATCAATTGGCCATTCAAGTTCGGCGTACTCTTTTGAGGTAGTAAAACCTAATGGCAGGGTAATAAGGGCAAGAAGAAGGATAAATTGCCAACCCCAAAAGACAGACCAAGCAGCAGTGTTATTATATAGCGGTGTTTTACAGGTGCGTTGAACAATATAAAAGGACGTTCCCATTAAAAGATTGACGACAAAGCCAAAAATGACGCCATTAGTATGCAATGGACGGAGACGACCAAATTGAAAGTATTCAGAATCGAGGTTAAGGGCAGGCCAATAAAGTTGCGCAGCTAAAATAACACCAATTAACATAGCTATGAACGCCCAACTAACACTCGCGATCATAAAGTACTTAACGATTTTATAATTATACTGAGTATCCATCGTCATAACCTTAGCAAGTAATGCCGTTTATTGTGATTGATGGCTGGTATCTGTTTTTACGCTACTAAAGTAATACGCGAGATCCTTCATATCTTGATCACTTAAATCTTTAGCATAACCCTGCATTAATATCGCTAAACCATCAACACGTTGATTCTGTTTGTATGCTTTAAGTGCAGCGACCAAATATTGCTGCTTTTGGCCTTGTAAGTTGGGATAGGTATCCGTTGCTGAAATACCATCGACACCATGGCATGTCATACAAACAAGGGCTTTTTGTTTCCCGATCTCAAATTGTTGTTTCGGTGTCATTTCATCGGCTGATGAAACGAGGGGAGTTACAACTAAAACCACAAACAAAAACCGCTTAATGGATAGGATTAAAGACATGCTCATCTCCCTTTTTATCTTATTTATAGAAGTCGTAATATAGACGCACATTTATAAAGATAGATTATTTTACATTTTCGCAACATCTGTTTTGAGAAAACATCAGAAATTAAAGGAATAAATCAAAATATTTTTCAGTTTATTCTAAAAGCAGTCATGTAATGTGGCTGTTTTTAATTATTTTTTGGTATTTCTTCAAATTGTTAATGATAACTATTTTCGTTACTGTTACTCAAACATTGAAAGGAGTAATCGTACGAATGCTTAATTGTCGACCATCAGTATGGATGTCCACGTATCAATTTATGTTCTGGTTCTCGTATGGGGTGTATTTACCCTTTAGAGGATTATGGTTAGAAAAATTAGGGATTTCAGATGCCGATATCGGGATGCTGATCGGTTTTGGACTTGCCGCTCGCTGTGTGATCAACTTTACATTAACACCTTTATTTCACAAGGTTGGGCATCTCATACCGTTCCTTCGTTGGTCAATGTTTTTAAGCTTGCTCGGCTTTATTGCGTTTATCTGGATAGGTACGATTACGCCAACATTTTGGGTACTTGCATTACTACTCGTGTTATTTAATTTAGCAATTGGTCCTGCGGTAGCGATTTCGGATGCGATATCAAATCACTATGCTCGAGATGATCGACTCGATTATGGCTACACTCGCTTATGGGGAGCGGTTGCATTAACGGTTGCGTCAGCTTGTATGGGATGGGTTGTTCAGAACTTTGGTGTCAGTTCTGTACCAATCATGGGAGCTATTGGCTTGGGTGCAACATTACTAGGTACGCTAATGAAGCCAGCAGTACCTATGGTATGCCACCATGATGAGCAAAAAAGAAAGAATATTTTCAAAGTCTTATGTTGTAAAGAGACACTATTATTTTTATTGGTCGCTTCTTTGTTAGAGGGAAGCCATGGTGGTTATTATTTCTTCAGTACCGTCTACTGGAAAGAACAGGGGCTAAACTCTGATACGATTGGTTATTTATGGAGCCTGTCGACAATTTCTGTGATCGTTTTTTACTTAATTAGTCGTAAAGCGTTCGCTAATTGGAAAGTATCAACATTATTTAGACTTGCTGCAATTGCTGTTGTGGTGCGTTGGGGATTAACCGCAGCGACAAATGATATATATGTGCTTATATTCTGTCAGATTCTACATGGTATTACGTTCTCTGGTACGATTTTATCTTCGGTTCGTTATGTGGAAGAAAATCGAAAACATAATTATGTTTCTTTACAGTCGTTATACCATGCTATTCCTGCAGGTTTTGTATTAGCGCTTGTATCTGTATTTTGCGGATGGTTAATGCATCATTCTGAAATAAATATGTTCTGGTTTATGGCTGCGATGGGTATACCTTGTATTTTCTTAAAAGTAAAAGACACTGTGCCAAATAGAAAAGAAGAGCAACAAACATTGAGAAATAAAATATTTGCTTCAGCTTAACCTTTAAAAATAAAAAAAGCCGATAAGTGTATTATCGGCTTTTTAATCGGTGAAAGATGAAATTTAATTCGCCACTTCAAACGCCAAGGCTTTTTTCTCTATTAGTCTAAACGCAATAGAAAGCAGGGCATTAACGGTAAGATACATAGCACCAGCAATGGCAAACACAGTTAACGTATCGTAGGTTTGAGCATTAATACGTTGAGCGTAACCCATGATATCCATAATAGTAATAGTGCTGGCAAGCGATGTACCTTTAAACACTAAAATTACTTCATTAGAGTAAGCCGGTACAGAACGACGAATGGCAAAAGGTAACAAGGTATGTAATGTCGTTTTGGTCTCCATGCCTAACGCACGACATGCTTGCCATTGACCTTTAGGAATTGCATCAAACGCCCCTTTAAACAGTTGAGTGCTGTAAGCGGCAGTATTTAATGCTAGTGCCAACATCGCACAGAACCACGGTTGGCTGAGCCATTGCCATACAAAGCTTTCACGAATACCTTCAAATTGCCCCGGTCCGTAGTAAATCAAAAAGATTTGAACTAACAAAGGTGTACCCGTAAATAGGGTAATGATGCCACGGCTTAACCAATGCAAAACAGGGGTTCTTAAAATCAATGTCATCGTCATTAAGAGAGCGAGAGTACAGCCAACTAATAACGATGCAACGGTCAATTGTAAGCTGGTGGCAAGGCCATCCATTAATTGCCAGAAGTGTTGTTCATTCATGCCATCGCTCCTTCAACAACCGTTTTTTTGTCGTTGCTTGAACCTTCTTGAGCGCTATATTTCGCATCAATCCGTTTAATAATTTGTTGTGTAATTAGAGTGATCACTAAATACACTGCCGCAGCTGTTGCATACCAAGTAAAACTTTCATGCGTTGCTGCAGAGCTTAACTGTGCTTGTTTTAGAAGATCCGTCACACCGATGAGCGATACTAAGGCGGTATCTTTTAATAACACCAACCATTGGTTAGTTAACCCTGGTAATGCATGACGGATCGCTTGGGGAATAATAATAGCGACAAATGTTCTTGCTTTGCTGATCCCAAGCGCACTGGCTGCTTCTCTTTGTCCTTTAGGCACAGCTTTAATGGCACCACGGATAGTTTGCGCCGCATAAGAGGCAAAAATCAGTGAAAGCGCAATAACACCTGAAAGAAAAGGGCTGATCTCGATATAATCACCCGTGATGTAAAATAAAATCTGACCTGAACCAAAAAAGATGAATAAAACAATCAGTAGTTCAGGTAAGCCTCGTAATACTGTCACTAAGGCTGTCGTTGGCCATGCCACGAAGCGAAATCGAGACATCTCACCGCCAGCAAACAACATAGCCAGCACCAATCCAACCGCTAAACTGGTAAAAGCGAGCTGGACTGTCATCCAGCTAGCTTCTAACAGGGAAAGAGAATATCCCGATAACATCATAATTTACTTACCAAAGTACTTATCAAAAATAACTTGATACTGGCCATCTTGCTTAATTTTAGCGAGTGCCGTATTCAACTGTGTAACCAATTCTTGGTTGCCTTTGTTTACTGCGATACCAAAACCGTTACCGAAGTATTTAGGGTTTGTCACAGGTTTACCTACATACGCAAGGTTATCGTCTTTTTTCAACCATTCAGCGATAACAGCAGTATCACCAAATACCGAATCAATACGGCCATTTTTCATATCAATAAAGGCATCTTGGTAACTGGTGTAAGGAACCGCAGTTACACCTGACATTTGATCGGTTAAATAGCTCTGGTGAGTCGAACCATTTTGTACCCCAACACGCTTACCATTAAGGGCTGCAACATCAGCGACTTTACCTTTGATTGAAATAAAGCCAGCAGCGTTATCGTAATAAGGTTGAGTAAAGCTGACTTGCTGTTGACGCGCTTCAGTAATGTCCATTGCTGAAATAGCTGCATCGTATCGTTTGAATTTAAGAGCTGGAATTAAGCTATCGAAAGATTGGTTATGAAAAGTACAGGTAGCATCCATCTCTTTACATAGGGCTTTAGCAATATCAACGTCAAAGCCTTGGATTTGATTATTCTCATCCATGTACTCAAAAGGGGCATAGGTTGCTTCCATCGCAAACTTAATGTCTTGCGCCATAGCTTGAGAAGAAACCAAACCGATAATGCTAGCTAATAAAATTTTGTTCATCGCGATACTCCATGCGTCTGTTACGAACGAATATAGAGGGGGATATAATTCGTTAATGTTTTAAGTAGTCAGCAAATTGTGAGGTTTTAGGGTGACTAAACGCCTCGTTACTGCCGTGTTCAATAATTTTGCCGTTTTCCATGTAAAGCACATGACTGGCGATTTTTTTTGCAAAATCCACTTCGTGGGTAACCACAACTTGGGTAATGCCTGTGCCGCTTAATGTTTTGATGATTTGTACAATTTGGCTTGTGATCTCAGGATCAAGCGCCGCAGTAGGCTCATCAAATAACAACACTTCAGGCTTCATCATCAACGCACGTGCAATTGCAACACGCTGTTGTTGGCCGCCAGACAGTTGCAAAGGCCATGCATCGGCTTTATCTGCTAACTGTAATTTTGATAAATGCTCTAACGCTTCTTTTTTCGCTTGAGCTTTATCGATACCGAGCACTTTTACTGGTGCTTCTATTAAATTTTCCAACACAGTTTTGTGGGGCCACAAATTGTATTGTTGGAATACCATGCCAACTTTACGACGCAGTTTTAAACCATCTTTTTCAACGATTGTTTTTTTAAAATCAAAATAATTTTCTGCAATACTCAGCTCGCCAGCAGAAGCATCTTCCAATAGGTTTAATACCCGTAGTAAAGAGCTTTTACCTGCACCGCTTGGGCCAAGTAAAACCAGCGTTTCACCTTTATTACATTCGAAGGTTACATCGTGTAAAACCTGATGCTTACCATAGAATTTATTAATGTTTCTTACTTGAATGCCCATGCGCTTATTCTGCATTTGTTCTCACTTGTGGTTTATATTACTTAAGTTGTAATTCTATGCAATAAAAAATTGAAAATAATTTAATTTGTTAATTTATTGTTTAATTCTTAGTCTTTTGTTGGTTTTATATTCTAATTAAAACCAAGGGTTAACGTTTAAATGTAGCTGGCGAAAATTGATGTAATAGCATGTTAACAATTGACTAAGTGGTGTGTTTTTTAAGAAGAACCCAACTTGGATAATTATTCAGATTATGGTTGTGCAATTATGGGTAGCGAAAATGAGAATATAGTAAGAGAAAGAACGGGATTTACTGAGATGTATTAAAGAGAGTAAAACGATGTGTTGAAAGCGACATCGTGGCGGTGTTGATCAATTGTTTTACAATAAGCTTAGTTAGAATAAACACCATTGATATTTACGTACGAGTAGCATCTAGATAACCCATTATTGTTATGTTATAACGTTTCATTAATGTTTGATTTACTGCGTGAGTAGTGACTGAACTATTCCCTGTACGACTTTGCTGTAAGGGGGGAATTAAAAGTTGCGAATGATTGCGCGAATAGTGAAGAGAAAAAGAGATGCTAAGAAGAAACCCTACAGGGCATATGCCAACAATATCTGAAACTGCGTTTATTGATCCTACTGCGATTATTTGTGGCAAAGTGATTGTAGAAGATAACGTTTTCATTGGGCCTTATGCCGTAATACGTGCTGATGAAGTAAATGAGCAGGGCGAAATGGATGCAATTGTGATCAAACGCGATACCAATATTCAAGATGGTGTGGTTATTCACTCAAAAGCGGGGGCTGCAGTCACTATTGGTGAGCGTTCTTCTATTGCTCACCGCTCAATTATTCATGGGCCGTGTGAGGTGAGTGATGATGTGTTTATTGGTTTCAACTCTGTGGTATTTAATGCCGTTATTGGTGAAGGGTGTGTGATCCGTCATAACTGCGTTGTCGATGGATTAGATCTGCCTGAAAATTTTCATGTCCCGCCAATGACGAATATTGGTACAGGTTTTGACTTAAATAGTATTTCGAAAGTCCCACCTGAATATTCCGCTTTTTCTGAATCGGTTGTATCTGCTAACCACGAACTGGTTCAGGGATACAGGAGGATTGCTAATGAGCTTTAAGATATCATCGCCAATTTTAGCGGTACCAACCAACATTATTACTGGGTTTCTTGGCGTCGGGAAAACTTCAGCCATTCTTCACTTAATGAAAAGTAAACCTGATAACGAGCGTTGGGCTGTGCTGGTGAATGAATTTGGTGAAATTGGTGTCGATGGTAGTTTACTGCAAGGTCAAGGCGGTAACGAGCAACAAATATTTATCCGCGAAGTACCTGGTGGCTGTATGTGCTGTACCGCTGGGTTACCAATGCAAATTGCGCTTAATCAACTACTTTCAGAAGCAAAACCGGATCGTTTGATCATCGAACCCACAGGGCTTGGTCATCCTAAAGAAGTGATGCAAGTGCTCTCTACTGAATACTATCGCGATGTCTTATCGTTACAGAAAAATATCACATTAGTGGATGCAAGGAAGTTATCCGATCCTCGCTATACCTCACATGATACCTTTAGGCAACAGATTGCAATTGCCGATACGGTGGTAGGAAACAAGACCGATCTTTATCAAGCAGAAGATAAAGAAAAGTTGAAAGCTTTTGTCGCGCAAGTTGCGAGCCTAAAAACCAAAGTGATTTTTGCTAAACATGGTGTGATCCCATTTAATGAGTTTGATGGTGAGACCCGTATAGAAGAATTACCGACGTCTTATCTCCATCGTGATAGGCAGACAAGTGTATCTGAAGAAGCACTATCAGAAGAGCTGATACCTGAAAGTGGCATGATAAAAGCTACTAACCAAGGTGAAGGTTTCAAAAGTATTGGCTGGCGTTTTGCATCTGAAAAAGTCTTTGATCGTCAATCATTACATCAGCTCTTTCAAACATTGAATGTTGAGCGAATGAAGGCCGTGTTTATTACTTCTGATGGGATCTTTGGTTATAACAAAACGGCAGATGGAATCACACAGGTTGAGCTTGATGAGTGTGCTGAAAGCCGTGTCGAAATTATCGCAGATACATTAGATGATGAATTGGAAGGCAAGCTTTTAGATTGTTTGATTGTTAATAACATGAGTGAAATAACATGAACAACACTGAAATTAGAATGCTAACTGAAGAACAAATATTGCAAGAGCCTGAAGATAATTACATGAATGATTATCAATTGGCGTTTTTTAAACAAAGATTGATTGCTCTCTATGAGTCGACATCTCATCACATTCAATCTGCGAGAGAGGAAATGGGGCACACGGCAGATGCGAGTGATCTAAGTGATGTCAGTGATCGCGCAACGTTAGAAGAGCAATCAGGCATTACTTTAAGAATTGTTGAACGAGAACAAAAACTTTTGCCCAAAATCAAATTGGCGTTAGAGCGAATTCGTTTAGGTAGCTACGGTTATTGCTTAGAGTCCGGTGAGCCAATAGGTATTCCTCGGTTACTGATAAGACCGACTGCAGAGTACAGTGCTGACGTAAAATCGCTGATGGAAATGAAAGAAATTCAATACAAAGATTGATCCTATTTTCAATTATCATTAGGTAGGGCTATATGAATACGGCGATCATTCCGCAAAGTTCAAGAGTGACATCACTGCATTATTGTTTTGCAAATAACCTTTAACCTTATCGTATGTTGAAGGGCGTATTACTGCTCTTAGCTCTTCTAAAGATTACATGACGAAAAATTCGTTCAATTGTATGGCGAATCACAAAGGCAAAAAGCATTGCAATGGTTTGAGCTAGCAAAAAAAGCGCTAAAGTGAATCAAAGATGTTTCGAGAATGTAGGCTCTACCTAAGACGCTAGGTGTTGATAAGACATAAAAAAAGACCACGCATATGTTGGTCTTTTTTCATTATGCTTTAGCTATTAGCATAGCGAAATAGCGATTTTATTTTCACACCATTTGTAGAAAGGATCTGTTGTCTGCGCTTGGCAATTTTGGCAATGTTTCCCGCAAGCTAAAGAAGGCGATGAATCACATTTCTCAACTTTCCCACGTAAAATTAATTCATCTAATAATGCACTTAACCATCTTGGCTCACACTTCAAATGCTTTGTAAGCTGGCTAAAGGAAATGATTTTTGCATCACGTACCGTATTTCTTACTGTAATTAGCGATATCATTAATGGCATCCTCCGCAGTTATGTGTCGCAGGTGTGTCTGGTATCGACATTTGCCAATCGACTTTATTGCATAAGCGCTTAATCCCTATAATAAATACAGTGACGATACTCAAAGCAAAAAATAACCACAGCAGACTTTCTAATGGATGTGCTTTGAAAGTCGCGGTTTGATAGAAGGCGATTGAAAGCGCGTAGGCGACAACCACTCCCCATGCTGTCGATAACCAAGCCCAATTTCGACCAATTTCTTTGGCGATAACACCAATAGTAGAGACGCAAGGTACGTAGAGTAAAACAAAGATTAAGTAAGCATAGGCACCCGCCATTGAACCAAATTCTTGGTGCATGTGCCCCATTGCGGTTGTTCCCATAGCGCCATCAGCCTCACTGGCTTTTATCGGATTTTTCAGTGTTGATAAAGAAAAACTATTGGCAACACCATCAATGGTATCTTGCCAGGCCACCTTTAATTCAGGCAGTAGGTGGAAAGATTGCCCATCATCTGCGGCTTGATTGTTACTTAACTCTGCGCTGTATAGGGTATTTAAAGTGCCGACAACCACTTCTTTTGCTAAAAATCCGGTTAATAACCCCACACTGGCTGGCCAATTTTGCTCATTCACACCAAGCGGAGACAATACAGGTGTTACCCAACGACCAATTTCTGATAAGGCTGAATTCTGTTGGTTATTACTTTCAATAACTTGTCCTTCAAAATTGACACTATTTAACGCCATTACCAGCATACAAATTGGAATGATGATCTTACACGCTTTAACTAAAAATCCACGTAAGCGACTCCAGCTATGGATAAGCGTCGTTTTAGCGCTTGGGAGGTGGTAGGTTGGTAATTCCATTATGTAAGGTGATGCTTCACCCGTTAATAAGGTTTTCTTTAGTACAAAGCCGGTAATGACAGCAACAAAAATGCCAACTAAATATAGAGAAAAGACGACAAAGCTACCCATACCATGGAAGAACGCTGCTGAAAAAACGCCGAAAATCGCTAATCTTGCGCCACATGACATAAAAGGTGCCATCATAGATGTTAAGATGCGATCTCTTGGGGTATCTAGGGTACGTGACGCCATAATGGAAGGGATGTTGCAACCAAACCCTACAATAAGTGGAACAAAGGACTTTCCTGGCAATCCAATCGTAGACATAAAGCGATCAATAACAAACGCTGCTCGCGCCATATAACCGCTATCTTCTAATATTGATAGATAAAGGAACATCAAGCCAATTTGAGGAATAAAGGGCATAACGGTATTTATACCGCCACCGAGCCCTTGCGATAAAATAGCAGTTAGCCAGCTAGGAAAACCGAGTGATGAACATAACCATGCGGTGCCATTAATGAATATTGCTGCAGAGCCTTCATCAAAAATAGGTTGAAGCCCACCACCAATATTGATTGATAGCCAAAACATCAAATACATCACGATGAGGAAAATCGGGATCCCCAAATAACGGTTAAGCACAACCTTATCTATCCATTGAGTTAGATTATGCTGTCCTGCATGGTAACTTGAGATGCAATGAACAATGATTTCTGCGACAGTTTGGTAGCGCGCATCAGCAATTAATAAGTCAATATTTTCATTGTGTCTGTTTGAAAAATCGGCTTGTAATTGAGAGACAAATGAGGCGATATCTGTACCGTTTATATATTTTTGGGCTGATGAATCTGATTCAAGCAAGCGTATAGCAAGCCATTTTTTTCTATTACTAACGATTATTTGATCATCGAAGATGTCAGAAAGCTGAGAAATGGTTTGGTCTAATTCAAGAGGAAATTGAGTAAATAGTCGAGGCAGTGATTTTATTTGTAAATGTTTTTCAATCGAGCCTTTTAAATCATCGAGTCCTTTAGATTTATTTGCAACTAATGAAACAACAGGGCAACCGAGTTCAGATTCCAACTTTTTCGCATCGATATTTATATTTTTTTGTTTAGCAATATCTAACATGTTAAGTACAATAATGCATGGGATTTTCATTTCAAGCAGTTGTAATGTTAAATATAAATTTCGCTCAATATTGGCAGCGTCGACAATATTAACGACAAGATCCGCTTCATCAGAGAGAATATATTCACAAGCGATGCGCTCATCGAGTGACCCTTGTTCATCGGATGAAGACATAGAATAAATACCAGGCAAATCTACTATATTTATAGTCTTATTATGGTAAGAATAGTTTCCTTCTTTTTTATCTACAGTAACTCCAGCCCAGTTGCCTGTGCGTTGTCTTGCGCCAGTTAAGGCGTTAAACAGTGTTGTTTTACCACAGTTAGGGTTACCTAATAAGGCAATAGTATTTGCCATTATTTATTTCTCCAAGCAATTACTGATAGATAAAATAATTAACTAGCGAAAATGATATCGCTTATCAATTGCACTTATAAAAAGAATACTTATTTCAGTCAATAATTTTTTTTACTAAGGAAAATAAAATGATGAATAATATGTAATTATTCATTCTAGTCAATGGCTTGGATAATATGTTTTTTATGAATAATTACTATTCAAATTTGATGCGAGTTATATTAAGCCCCTATATTAGGGGCATTATACTTTTGAATTTAGATAATAGAGTTTTTACTTAAATAATAGGTTTTTGCTTACGTATTGAATTAGATAAATAGAAATATTGAGATAATTAAAGTTACCTTGCAATTCTTTCATTTTTACCATTTAGGTGGAGATAACATGAGAAAGCTGTTACGCGTTTTATTGTTTCTCCATCGAAGTTATTAGCGAAAGAGTACAGCTTTAATTTGGCTTTTAATTGCGCGTTTAGCGTTGTTTGTATTGTGTCGGACAATACCCACGACTGACATCTGATGAACGCAATTTTAAGTGCTTGGTTTTTCTACCTGATACACGCTTTCGCCATAGTTTGAAGCTACTTGGTTTAAGATGTTGTCGCATTAGCTTGATCACACCTTGTTCATCAAGACCATATTGTGCTGCAATCGCTTCAAAAGGGGTTCGATCTTCCCACGCCATTTCTATGATACGTGATATTGACTCTTGTCTGCTTGTCATCAATTACTCTCCATTTACACATTAAAACTAATACGTAATTGATTAATATAAAGTTTAATTTTTGGTATTAATTAAGGTGATTTGAAAGCGAGATGTGAGGTATGAAAATAGGGGCTAATGATTAGCTCCCTATTAAGTGGATTTATTCATTAACTAAATTGTGTATAGAGTAAATAACAAGCGGTGAGAATTAATAAACAGCCCATAAAAAGATTGAATACTTTTAGTCTCAGTTCGTTATTAAGGAAGAGAGTGACCTTGCTGCCTAAGAGAGACCAAGAAAATAATGATAGATAACAAACGATAAAGTAAATAAATACAAAACTTAAAAAGATGTGATTGTTATTGGCTTCTGAAAACATTGACACACCAGCAACACATGCAATCCAAGCTTTAGGGTTTAACCATTGTAATAAGCACCCTTGGATGAAAGTGGGTTGTTTTTGCTTTTTTATATCTAACTCAGGCTTTGATGACGCAATAAGATAGCCCATATAAATAATAAATAGTGAACCTGCGACTTCTAGATAACTTAAAAAGTTTGGATATAAATCAATAACTTTACTGAACCCTAAGCCAATAAATAACAATAATGAAACTAAACCAATAGTTGCACCTGAAACGAAAGGTGTTGTTTTACGGACACCGTAAGAAGCCCCTGAAGATACAATGATCATATTAACAGGGCCGGGTGAAATAGACATTGCGAGTGCGAATGAAAACATTGCTATAAATAGCGACATTATTTTCCTTTATTAGTCATAAATCGTGATTGTTGAGACAAGCCATACGAGGTGACTTTTAATGTTGGTAGATATGTTACAGGTCGTTTTTGTCTGAAAAACGAGTAAAGCGTACTAATGATACTCTATTAATACGCTAACTATCTTGTCATAGAAGTGTAAACATATCTAAAGAGGATGGCAGGGCAGTAGAATAGACAAAAAACAAAAAGGGGGGGCTGATAATTCAGCTCCCCCTTTTTGTTAAACCAGTATGTAGATTGGTTAAAGCATATTATGCAGTTTGTCGTTCGCCACTTTGTTCGTCTTTACGGTTTTGAACCACTAGGACAAAACTAGCGATTGTAGTAAAGCTGGTAATGAACATGCCTGTTAAATAAGCTACCAAGGAATGCTTCAGAACACGCTGAAAAATTACCATGTTACCCAGAACTTTTATAGCGTAGGATTTGGCTCCATTCTTTACGTAGTGAGCGTTACGCTTTTTTGCTCTTTATCTAATGCTGTATTTGATTAAGAAATCGCATTATAGAGCAACTACTCAGGTGCATATTTATTTATCATCACACAACAAGTAATCAAGAATGATAAGATCAAAGTGATTTGCCACAAACCATCTTCATAAAATGACATCTCGTTGTCTGACCAAATTCGCAAGCCGATATTGAACAATTCACCTTTTATGCTGAGCACTAACACCGTAGCGAGAAAATATTTCGCAAAGTCTTTCGTTAATATTTTGATGTAAGAGAGGTACGTATCTAGCATTGGAAATACCTTAGTTGCTCAATAGATTGACGCTTGAATGAATGTCACATCACTTTACTAATGTTAAATCTAATACCAAGCAATTATTGGCTAGTTAAAATCTGTCTTTGTCGACGCTTTTATTCTGATATTTCATTTCAAGCTCTGTATTTTGCGAGTGGCTTCATGTCTAGCTGAGGTGGACGAGCACGTTGAATAGACTGGAAACAAAAAAGGGGGGAGCTGAATTATCAGCTCCCCCTTGTGTTAAACCAGTATGTAGATGTGGGTTAAAGCATATTACGCAGTTTGTAGTTCAACATCTTGCTCATCTTTACGAGCTTGAACGACTAGGACAAAACCAACGATTGCAATAAAGCCAGTAATGAACATGCCAGTTGTTACTGTTAACAGACCGTGTGCAGCGAATGCAGAAACTAAACCACTTGCTGCAAAACATACCATAGTCTGCATAAAGTTAAGCAGGCCAGCAGCGGTTGCGCTACAGTTTTTAAAGTCAGACAGTGCAGAGCTAATAACAATCGGGTAAATCGCACCATTCGCAACAGCTAGGAAGCAGAATGGGATTAAGATAGGCCAGATTGTTGTTACTGTTGTTGTCGTAGAGATAACGAACATTACTGCTACGCTTGCAAAGAATAGCGCTAAAATCCACGGTAGAAGTTGCTTACCTGAGTAACGGTTTAATAAAGTACGACAACCGTAACCACCGACAATAAATGCCACAGTTTGTGGTGCGTAGCTTAGGCCAATATCTGCACCTGAGTAACCCATTGCAGACATAACAAATGGCGAACCTGTTAAGTAAGCAAAGAATGCCGCAGAACATGCTGCGAAAATAACCATGTTACCCCAGAACTTTTTAGAGCGTAGGATTTGGCTATAGTCTTTACGTAGTTGAACCGTTACGCTTTCTTGCTCTTTATCTAATGCAGCACTTTCTTTTTCTTTAAGCGTTAGCATTGCTAAAACAGCACCAAAACCGACTAATGCAATAAAGATGCTGCGCCAGCCTACGTGATGTTCAAGCAGTGCGCCTAATAATGGTGCTAATGCTGGAGATAACGCGACAAGCGGCATAATGGTTGCGAATACACGCTCAGAAGTTTTACCCTCGTAACGGTCAACAACCACTGCCTGCCAAATAACCGTTGCGCTACATGCACCCAATGCTTGAGCGAAACGTGCTAATAAGAACATTTCAATGTTTGACGCAAAAGCAGAGGCTAAAGAGCCAAGGCTAAATAGCGCAATACCGCCAAGTAGTACTTTAATACGTCCAATACGATCAGACAGTGGGCCGTAAACCAGTTGGCCTAATGCCATACCAAGTAAGAAGATACTTAGCGAAAGGCCGATTAGAGATTGGGTTGTAGCAAAGTCGGCACGAATCGTTTCAAACGCAGGTAAATACATATCTGTGGCTAAAAAGCCCAGCATGCTTAAGCAAGCGAACCAAAATAGGGTGATTTTTGATGGTTTAGCGTGTTGTTTATTCATTTTTATTATAACTATATCTATATGACATATGTGTAGTGTAATACTGGTTTAAATCGCTGTGAAACGCTAATATTTCAACATTGCTTTCAAAAAATTTGATTTGATATGTTTTCATACAACGATCTCCAAGTTATTGACGTAGTTGCCCGTCGTGGCAGCTTCTCTGCTGCGGCTGAAGAATTACATAAGGTCCCTAGTGCGATTAGTTATACTGTTCGATTAATAGAAGAGCGATTAGCTGTCGAATTATTTGTTCGATTGCACAGGCAGGTGAAATTGACACCCGCTGGTGAGTATTTCGTCGAAGAAGCGCGCAAACTTATTAAACAGATGGATACCATTAAATATCAAACCCAACGGGTAGCGAATGGTTGGTCAGAAAATGTCTCTGTTGCGCTCGATACCGTGGTACGCCAAAGTCGAGTAAATACCCTTGTTCGAGATTTCTATTTACATTTTCCAGATGTAGAGTTGCACCTAACAATGGAAGTGTTTAATGGGGTATGGGATGCCTTAGCTGATGGGCGGGCTGATATTGCCATTGGCGCAACTGCTGCAGTGCCAATTGGTGGCAGCTTTGATTATCGTGATATGGGCGTTTTAACGTGGAAGTTTGTGGTATCGCCAGATCATCCTTTAGCAATGGCATCGCATCCGTTAGAGCCTTCTGAATTAGCGCAATATCCTGCGATTTGTTTAGAAGATACCTCTCGAACGTTACCTAAACGAACAACTTGGCTAATGGATAACCAACGTCGAATCATGGTGCCAAGTTGGCACAGTGCATTTCAATGTTTACAAGCAGGGCTGGGTATTTCTGTTGTTCCTAGCCATATGGCGATCAGTAAAATTGAATCAGGAGAGCTGGTGGAAAAAGAGCTCGCGGTGAAGCCTTCAATGAGTCCTTGTTGTTTAGCATGGAATACAGAAACGTTGAGCCCAGCTGTCAGTTGGTTACTCGATTATTTAGGCGACAGTGAGCAGCTTCATCATGAATGGATGCGTTAATAAGGTGATATTGATTCCATTGAGGATGCTCATAAGGCATATAGTGTGTTTTGTAAGAATTGTTTAATAAATGCAATGTAGCTTGCTCGCATTCAATAAAAACAGCGAGTTAACAATGTCTATTTTAAAACCCACTTTAATTGCATCATCTTTACTTCTTTCTTTAAGTGCTCATGCAGCAGATGCGCCGAAATATGTATTCTTTATGATTGGTGACGGTATGGGGACAGCCCAACGTCAGATCAGTGAATACTACTTGCAGCAACAAAATGGGGATCAGACACAACGTTTAGCCATTAATGCAATGCCTGTAGCAGGCATTATTACCACCCATTCAGCCAATACTTTAGTAACCGATTCTGCAGCAGCAGGTACAGCATTAGCGACCGGAGTAAAAACGGATAATGGCGTTATTGCAATGGATCCAAAAGGGCATAAGTTACGCTCAACATTGGATGCTGCGAAAGATAAGGGGATGGCAACAGGTATTGTTACCACTACACGTTTGACCCATGCGACACCAGCCACTTTTGTTGCTAAAAACATTAGTCGCGATAACGAAAACGAAATTGCCAATGATTACCTAGCATCGAATGTCGATTTCTTTGCCGGTGGTGGCTCTCGTCACTTTATTAATGGCGAAGGCAGTAAACGTAAAGACGGTAAGAACCTTGTTGATGGGTTCAAACAAAAAGGCTACCACACTTTTATTGGTGCTGATTCTTCGGCGGATTTCTTAGCCTTCCATCCAACGAACTCGCAAAAGGTTTTCGCCTCTTTTGCCTCATCGCACCTTCCTTATGAAATTGATCGTAAGAAAGATCTTAGTACGCCATCTCTAGCGCAAATGACGTCAAAAGCCATCGAAACATTGAAGTACGATCCTGACGGTTTCTTCATGTTGGTAGAAGGTGGTCGAATTGATCACGCGGCACATGCTAATGATGTATCAACGGTGATTCAAGATACCATCGCATTTGATCAAGCAGTAAAAGCGGCTGTTGATTTTTATGAGCACCATAAAGATGAAACACTAATTATTGTAGCGGGCGATCATGAAACTGGTGGTATGGGCTTAGGCTTAGGTGAGAACTATTTTGTACAGTTAGATAAGCTAAAAGATGTTGATGAGTCTATCGAAGACAAGCTTCAAGGTGTATATAACGGCGATCGTAAAGCCTTTATGAAGCATATCGATGAGCATTTTGGTTTGAAGTTGCTGACGAAGGAAGAGCAGCAAACGCTAAATCATGCGATGGATATCGATGACGAACTTCGTGCTAAAAATATCACTGATTTTGACGGTTACAGCACGCATAATGATGCGACTTATGGTGGGTATGATCCAGTAGCCATTGCTGTAGCGCACATCACTTCACAACGAGCAGGTGTTTACTGGACAAGCTATGCGCATACCGCGACACAATTACCGCTTTCTGCAGTTGGTGTCGGTGCTGAGAAATTTGGCAATTTTGAAGATAACACCCAAGTGGCGAAAACATTAGCGACATTAATGAACGTAAAAATTGGTAGTTAGGGATTAATTTTTAGGTAAAGGCTGTCTTGGACAGCCTTTTTTCGTGGTTTTTAAAGCAGTTGGAAACAAACATGCGCGGTGTGATTTTAGCCTTTATCGTTCTTCTAGTGACGTGTTGTGAAATGTTTAGTCAAGGTGTAACAGGATCTGACTATAAAGTCGGTGAAGTAACTGCGGTTAATAACAGCAAGGTCACCATTATTGGTAGTAATCGTCTGGGAGAGCAGGCGTTAGATTTAACGCTGAGTAATAATAAAAAAGTCGTTGCCTACAATTTGATGAATGGTGCGATGGAATATGATGAATATTATCAGGTTGGCGATCGCGTCTTAGTGGCGATAGCGAAGAATGATCACACACGTACAAGGGTGATATCTCGTTATCGTCTTCCTGCATTAATCGGCTTAGCAATCGCCTTTAGTTTAGGCTTGTTACTGTATGCACGAAAAGTCGGTGCCAAAGCGTTAATGTCGTTCATTGGATCTATTGTGATCATCGTAGAGCTTCTGATCCCTGGGCTTATGGCGGGTTATTCTCCTTTGTTAGTCACCGCCGTGTGTTTATTAATGCTGTGTAGTTTGATCATTTTGTCCGTTGCCGGTTGGACAGCAAAAGGAAAGGCGGCATTGGCAGGCACGATTATTGGATTAATTGTCACCATGATTCTGTGTGTGTTGGTCGGCAAGTTACTTCATTTAGATGGAATGACACAACCTTTAGCTCAGCCCTTATTGTTTGAAACAGGCATGTATTTAAACATGCTAGATATTCTGTATGCAGCGATTTTAATTGGGGCGAGTGGGGCGGCAATGGATGTTGCGATGGAAATGGCAGCAACGATGGAAGAGCTAAAAATCAATGCGCCAGACATGAATCAAATGGATTTGTTGAGATCAGGTTTTCGAGTTGGCAATGCGGTGATCGGGACGATGACAACCACTTTATTGTTAGCCTATTCAGGCAGTTTTTTAACAATGATTATGTTGTTTGCGAGTCGTGGTAACGATGTGATGCAAATTATCAACATGAAAGTCGTGGCAGCCGAAATTGCACGAACATTAATTGGTAGTTTATCGTTGATTATTGTTGCACCTATTACGGCATGGATAGCATGTTGGATGATCAGTAAAGAGTTTGAGCCTAACGTGCAAATCGAATTAGAAGAAGCTTAATAAAAACAGCCAGCGTGCCATTGAACTTGCTGATGAAAGAGCAGAGCACAGTGATGGGCTGGCTGTTTTAATAACAGTTAGAGCAACATAACAAAGTTTAGTGTCCGTAACGCTTTTGCCATTCATGCTCAATAGCCATTAGCCATGTAGGGTTGGGTTCGGCAATAGATGGATAAAGCTCAAAAGACTGGCTCTTATAAGGTTCAGCTAATTGGCTAAAGGCTTGGGCTTTTAGCACTGTTGGATCGCCCCAAATCTTGGTGTCTGATTTACGCGCTTGTGCTTCTGGGCTCATTAAAAAGTTTATCGCAACCAGTGCCCCTTCTTTTGCTGATGCATTCCATGGTATCGCTAAAAAGTGAATATTGGTTAATGCCCCTTGCTTAAAGGCATAGGTTTTCGCATTTTCAGTTAAATTACCGTTCTCAATTGCAGCTGAGGCAGCGTTAGGATTAAAAGTGATAGCTAATAATAATTGCTGATCGTCAAGCAGTTGTACGGTTTCTGCAGTGCCCGCTGGGAACTGTTTACCACCACGCCATGCCACTTTATGGAGCTGATCTAAATAGTGCCAAAGCGGTGCTGTCACGTTATCAAATAGCGTTTTTTCTGCGGGTAATGATAACGGCTGATAGAGTGCTTTTTTATCGTCAGTGAGCTCTAGCAATGCTGCTTTTAAAAAGCTGCTACCATGAAACTCTGGTGGGCGAGGGTAGCTGATCTTACCAGGATTCTTTTGCGCTAATGCTAATAGCTCTTTAAAGCTTTGAGGTGGTTGTTTAAGCACACTGGTATCGTAAATAAAGACGAGTTGACCGACGCCCCAAGGCGCTTCATAGCCTTCTGTTGGCTCGCTGAAATCTTGATCAATCGGTAGCTTAGTATCAACATATTTCCAATTGGGCAGCTGTTGAGTAAAAGGACCATACAAAAGGTGATGTTGCTTCATTGAACGGAAGTTTTCGCCATTAATCCAAACTAAATCAACCCCACCGTTGGTATTTTTTCCCGCTGTTTTTTCTGCCAGTAGGCGCTGGGTCGTTTCAGCGATATCGGTGACTTTGACTTGCTTTAAGGTTACGCCGTAACTGTTCTGTAATTGTTTATCGGCCCATTTTAAGTAGTCATTGATCTCTTGACTGCCACCCCACGCATTGAAGTAGACCGTTTGACCTTTGGCTTTTTGTTCAATTTGTTGCCAGCTTTGACTTTCATTTGCAGGTGCTTTCGTTTCTTCAGCGTAAGCGAAGCTAGAAATTGTTAACGATAACGCGATGCCTTTCGACAAGGCTTTTAGTACATTTTTTTTCATCATCAGAGTTTCGTCCTTTTTAATTCCTTGTATCGAATGACCTATTTACGCATCCATTGATGATAACGTTTAACCATTGCCAATAACTTTTGTGGGGCATTGGCCTGTTTCCATACACCAGCCGTATATTTAGTGGCTTCACTCATGGTGGGGTAAGGGTGAATCGTCGATAAAATCTTATTCAGTCCCAGTTTGTAGCGCATTGCTAAGGTAAATTCTGCCAGTAGTTCACCGCCATGATGGCCGACAATTGTGACCCCTAAAATCTTATCGCTATTGGGTGGGGTTAGGACTTTAACGAAACCTTCGGCAGCATTGTCGGCAATCGCACGATCTAAATCGGATATAGGGTAAGTATATGTTCGATAATCGATATTTTGTGAAATAGCTTCTTTTTCATTGAGACCAACTCGAGCTAACTCTGGCGCAGTATAGGTAACGGCAGGCAATACCGAGTAATCAGCTTTAAACTTTTTGAATGTACCAAACAAACTATTTACTGAGGCATACCATGCTTGATGCGCTGCAGCATGAGTTAATTGGAAAGGGCCTGCCACATCACCCACAGCGTATATATTAGGATATTGTGTTTGTAGGTAGTGGTTAACTTTGATAGTCCCTTGTGGATTTGTTGCTAATTTTAGCTGCTCTAAACCAAAACCTTTGGTATTAGCAACACGACCTAGCGCCACAATAACCTGATCAAATTCAACGTCGACCGTTTGCTCTGTCGTAAGATCATCAAGCTTAACGTGGTGATATTGCGCAGATCCTTTCTCTACAAAACTAACGGCTTTGTGTTTTAGAAGTACTCTAATACCTTCATGTGTTAGTGTGTGATAGATGAAATCGGCCGCATCTTTATCTTCACGGTTAAGTAACTGATCTGCCATTTCAACTAAGGTGACAGATGCGCCAAGACGATTAAACGCTTGAGCCAATTCACAACCAATAGGACCACCACCCAAAATCAATAACTTTTTAGGTAAAGTATCTAGTTGCCATAAGTTATCGGACGTTAATGGATTAACTGTGTTTAAGCCTGAAATATTGGGCAATAGTGGGGAAGCCCCTGTTGCGATAATAATGTTACGTGTGGTGATCACTTTGTCGTTAACTTCTACTTCCCAAGGCGACAAAATCGTCGCGTCACCTTGGACACAATTCACACCAAGCTTGCTGTAACGTTCAACCGAATCATGCGGTTCGATATCTTTGATAACGTTGTGAACACGAGTCATAACGGCTTTAAAGTCGATTTTTTCAATTTTAGCTTCAATACCAAATTGTTTTGCTTGTTGCAGCTCATAAGCGCTATGAGCGACACGGATTAAGGCTTTAGATGGCACACAACCTGTGTTTAAGCAATCGCCGCCCATTTTATGACGCTCAATTAATGTGACTTCCGCTTTTACGGCTGCCGCGATATAGGAGCTGACTAAACCGCCAGCACCAGCACCAATTACCACTAGGTTTTGATCAAACACAGTAGGTTTTTGCCAACCGCTATAAACCTTTTGGCTTTTGATGTAATTAATAATTGTTTTTGCGAGCAGTGGGAAGATCCCGAGTAATACAAGAGATATCAATACAGGAAATGAGATGATTTCGCTCAAACTATTAATGTTACTCAGTTGAGTACCGGCATTCACATAAATAGCAGTTCCAGCCAGCATGCCAAGCTGACTGACAAAGAAGAAGGTACGAGTTTTAATCGGGGTTAAACCCATTAGTAAGTTGATCAGAAAAAACGGCACTACAGGGATTAAACGCAGCGTTAATAGATAAAATGCGCCTTCGTTTTCAATCCCTTGATTAATGGTCGCGAGGCGTTGTCCAAACCGCTGTTGTACCCAGTCTTGCAAAATATAGCGGCTTGATAGAAAAGCCAATGTTGCACCTATTGTGCTGGCAAAAGAAATAATAATAAGGCTAGGCCAAAAACCAAATAATGCCGCTCCAAGCAACGTTAAAATTGCAGCGCCGGGTAAGGAAAGGGCTGTCACGGCAATATAGAGTACAAAGAAAAACAAGTAAGCAGTGAAAAGTTGACTTTCAATCTTTGCTTGTAGGGCTAATTGCTCTTGCTTGATGAACTCAAGGGTAAGGTATTGGCCTAGATCAAAATGTAGCCATAACGCAATAAGGCTGACAATGACCAGCAGCAATAGCGTTTTTTTCTTATTCATTTGCCTGATCCTTTTTCGTTATGTTTTTATCTGATGCTTGCACGTTATCTTGAGCAATATCGTTAGGCGTAATAGGAAGAGAACAAAAGCCTTGTGCTGGCACATCGAGCGCAGTGTTAAATTTCGCCGACAAGTTCTGAAAGCTAACTAAAGCAGTGAGTTCAATAATATCATCACTGCTATACCATTCTTGTAGCGCGACAAGCATTTCATCTGTCACTCGTTTGCCTGTTATTGTCATCGCTTCAGTGTAGGCCAACACAGCGCGTTCTTGATCTGTAAACAGCGTAGAGTGTTGCCAGTTGGCGAGTGCTTTAATTTTATCTTCTGAATCACAACGTTCGGCGAGCTTCATACCATTGGCATCAACACAAAAGGCACAATCGTTTAATTGTGAAACACGCACACAGACCAAAGATCGCATGACATCTTGAATCGGTGACTTCTTACGGTCGAGAAAACCAAAAAAACCTGCGACTAACCAAAATAAGACAGGTTTACGTCCCCATAGCTTTGCAGGGTTTAATACTTGACCATAGTGGCGAGCTTGAAGCCATAGCAAAGGCTTTACCCATAAAGAGTCAATTTTTTTGATCGAAATGCGCATGTGATTCCTTAAAAAACACCCTAAAAGTAGGGTTTTATACGATCTTACTCAGTAGCAGTTGTAAACATGTAGACCTTAAGATCAGACATTGTATTTCATTTAATGATAAATATTTCTTTTTCTTCAATTGGTTGGTGAAAAAATCAGCAGGAGATAAGACAGTTTAAAGCGCCACGTTATTTATTAGTGAGAAGATGGGTTATTGGTCGTATTAGCAAATAATTAGGCATGGAATATAAATAAAGATAATTATCATTTATATAAATCAAGGAGTGCAAAATGGAGGGAATTAATTTAATGGCAAAAGTTTGTTAATATGCAATTAAACCAAATAAATATTGAATTTTATAAAGGAAGATAAGGATAATACGGAAATTATTTTTGAAAGGTATACTTAGAAATAAAAGAATGGGGGCTCTTTTATTCCTAAGTATTTTATATTTAAGACAACTTATATTTTTAAGATAAGGCAGATAATAGTTCATTTCGACGTTGCTCAGGAATAACTGACCAATGTTGACCGCTAATTGCGCCTTCCAATGCCCAAAGCAATTCAATACTCAATGGACTTGTTTGTGATTCTTGAAGTGCTTTATATGCGCCAAGAGAGCCCACTGCTAGAAGTTGTTCAATAGTGTTTATGCCTGCTTTTTTCAGCATTCTTTCATTTGATAATCGTAGATTAGGTAAATCTTTAATTCGGTCAGGTACGCAACTCTCCTTTTCTTGCTTGTCTTTTTCTGCTGCATCCAGTGAATACCTACCTTGAGCTACAATCTTTGTGGGTTCATCCCACCATTGATCGGGTATTGCATAGTGCTTGGTTACAACAGGGAAGCCACGTTTTTTATAAACATAGGGTTCCAAGCCAGCTTGTTTGAATTCCTTTTCAGTTTCAGCATTTGCACGTAAGTGAAGTTTATCGTTCACAACTAATGCAAACATTGTATCACCAGAAAAAATGCCAAAACCGCCAAACATCGACCGTGATTTTATTGAACCAAAATGGTCAAATAATTTTAATGAATCTTTTAATATTGGTTTATCCATGCTTCTACTCGGTGAAAAAATATGAGTGTCACCTAAACATTAAGAGCGAGGAAATAGATTAATTAATCTACACATTGATACTGTCAATATATTGTTAAGTTTGTGTCATAATATTGTCGGTTCAATAATAATCCTTCGGTAACCCCGCTACCTTGAATTATTAACATAATTTTTAGGCCGGTGGTTTTGCGTCTTAATCTTTCAATTAATTTGCCAGTTCGTGACTATATAAAGTTATATTAAATAATACTTTTAATATTAAATCTAAGCTCTCAAAAATGTGATATTGGTTCAGGTATTTGTTCTTAGCTTATTTTAATAAGCTTTATAATTATAAATACTCATGATTGTTTTTTATAAGTAAAAAAAAAGCCAACAAGGTTAACTTATCGGCTTTTCCTTAACATAGAAAGATAAATTTTATTAGTTGAGATCTTTAACCGATTTTCTCTCAACAAGTTTAGGCGTCATTTCAAAGGTTTGACGCTCATGATTCTTGTCTTTCACACGCTCTAGCAAGATTTCGATGGCCTTTTTACCTAAACGACGTTTAGGCTGGTGGATAGTTGTTAGCGGTGGCGCAAAGTAGGGCGCAAGGTCAATGTTATCGTAGCCAATGATTGAGATATCATCAGGAACACGCAGACCTGCCTGTTCAAAGGTACTGATCAGAGCCATGGCCATAATGTCGTTAAAGCAGAAGATAGCAGTAGGGCGATCTTCCATTGCGATAAACTTATCAGCAGCTTCAACGGCTGACTCACACTCAAAGTCACCGTCAAGTAGCCAATTAGCATTAACAGTGAGATCTGCTTCTTTCATCGCTTTACGGAAGCCCTTTAGGCGCTCTTGACAAGTAGACTTATCAACTTGCCCAGATAAACAGCCAATTTTCTTATGACCATTTTCAATAAGGTGCTTAGTCGCAATATAACCGCCGTTTTCAGCGTTATCTAGAATATTATCAGTATGTGGGCTTTCTGGGCCCCAGTCCATGATAACCATAGGAAGATCATTTTTACGCTCAAGTAAATCGAGCAGCATTTGATCCAGATCGCTGCACATAACCAATAGGCCATCAACACGCTTTTCAGAAAGCATACGTAAGTAATCACGTTGTTTTTCTAAGTTACCTTCGGTGTTACATAAGATCAGTGTGTAGCCTGCACCATAACAATATTCTTCAACACCATGCACAACTTCGGCAAAAAATGGGTTAGTCGATTTAGTGACTAACATGCCGATAGTACGTGTTGTATTACATTTTAAGCTTCGCGCTACTGCACTTGGGGCGTAGTTAAGTTCATCTACTGCAGCCAAAACTTTTTGTTGCGTTGCTTCTGCAACAAAGCGTGTTTTATTAATCACGTGCGACACTGTAGTAGTTGATACACCTGCCATACGTGCAACGTCTTTAATGGTTGCCATATTTATTCTTCTTATCATGGTCAGATTAGGATCTGACAAAGGTTTTTGATACCAAATTGATTAATTACGTAGTCTATGGCTTACGAGTTCACTCGCAGAGATGAAGATCCTTTAGTTATTAGCTACTTAATTATTCAATTTGATACCGAATTATAGGGTGTTGCAATTATCATGGATCATAAACAACTAAAGCCGCAGTAAAATGCGGCATTAGAAGATAGAAACTATTTTTACACTAATTACACATGTAATCGCTTGCGATCACATTTTACTGTGTGTTTTGCGTTGTGCAATCTTTCTATTCAACTTGATTGAATTAATTGATCATTAACCGTAAAAACTCGATGTTTGTCATGCTAATAGCTTCAATTTATTGTGTATATCTAGTCATTAATAGATAAAACGTTAAAAAACAGAATGATTGGCTGATAAAAGATAAGGAAAATCACCACTTGGATGAGTATGAACACTGACAGGCCAACCATATAAGGTATCTATTACTTCAGGAGTAAGAACTTGTGTTGGCGTTCCGTCGGCTTTTATTTCTCCTTCGTTAAGGAAAATCATCCGATCAGTGTATTGGGCTGCAAGGTTTAAATCGTGCAATACCACAATTACAGCGGCGCCTTGTATAGCCATATTTTGGGCAATTTGTAAGGTGTGGTGCTGGTGGGCGAGATCGAGTGCTGAGGTGGGTTCATCTAACATCAAGATACATTTATCACCGGCTTTACTGAGTTGTGTTAAAACCCGGGCAAGGTGTACACGCTGTTTTTCACCCCCCGATAAGGTGGGGTAGAGACGTTTAGCTAAATTGTTAATATCAACATATTGCATGCTTGATGCTGTTGCATCTTTCAGTTCAGGCGAAGTGAGCTGCAATGGAATTGCGCCTAGCTCGACAACTTCTTTCGCGGTAAAGGCAAACGATAATGCGCTATGTTGTGGAAGGACACCTAAGTGACATGCCAATTCTTCCCGAGCCCAATTATTAAGCGGTTGATCAAAGAAAGAAACCGTGCCTGATTTTGGCGTAATCTCACCACATAATACTTTTAACAGGGTACTTTTACCTGCACCGTTTGGCCCAAGTAATGCGGTGACTTCTCCTGCGTGAATATCAATATCAAGATGATTTAGCAGGACTTTATCACCGAATTGTAATGATAAGTCGCGAGCCTGAATAACACAGACTTTGTCGCTACTTGCTGTAAAATCGACCTTTGCTGAATGATTTAACGTCATGACATCTGACTCTTTTGATTAACTAATAAATAGATAAAGAAAGGCGCGCCTAACATGGCGGTGATGATCCCAACCGGCAGTTCTTGAGGCGAGAATGCGCTTCGAGCAATCATATCGGCAACCAAGAGGATTAATCCGCCAAGTAAAGCCGAAATTGGCAATAAGGTTCTATGATTTGGACCAGTTAGCATTCTCCCCACATGAGGAATAACCAAGCCAATAAAGCCAATCGGGCCACAAACGGCAACAGTCATACCCACTCCCGCAGCACATGTAATAATTAAATTACGTTTTAGTTTTTGGGTGTTAACCCCCATATGTCGAGCTTCAGCTTCGCCTAATAACAACGCGTTTAAATTACTGGTATGACGATAAAAATAGGTAAAGAGTAACCCGAATGTGCAATAGGCGAGAATAATGCCTGTCCATGTTGCACCAGCCAGTGAACCCATTGACCACAATGATAAATCACGTAAGGCTTGATCGTCGGCAACATAATTGAGTAACCCAAGCCCTGCGCCTGAAATTGCGGTTATCGCGACACCAGCGAGTAGCATGATCATCACCGATGTGCCGTTTTTATCTGTGCCTAAGCGATAAACTAAAACGGTGCTGATTGCGCCGCCAATAAAGGCAAAAATAGGCACAATAGCGAAGTTTAAAAGCTGAGGGAATGATGCGGTGAGAGGGGCAAATAAGACAATGGCCAATGCAGCACCTAAGCCTGCACCGCCAGTGATTCCGATGATCCCAGGATCTGCAAGCGGGTTGCGAAACAGTCCCTGTAGTACAGCGCCACATACAGCTAAAATTGCACCGATAGCAAAACAGAGAAGTGTACGTGGTAAACGAATTTGATGGATCACTAGGCTGACATGTTTAGCAAGTTCATGATCACCGGGTAATAGTGCTAACAAACTTTGTTTATAACTGATCGCCATAGGACCTATAACAATAGAAGAAAGCCCTGTAAAAATAAGTAAGGCGATACTTATTATATAAATATGATGGGCTGAGAAGCGTTTTGCATACATGTAACAACAACCTTACGCACGAATAAATAGGGAAGATAGAGGCGTAATTTAAGGATAAATAGCCTGATTAAGCTTTAAAGCTTCATTAACACTCTCGAGTCCTAAACCACCAATGAGCGCAGTACTTTTTATTGTGAGTAATGCATTATTTGTTGCAGCCGGTGTTGCGGCAATTAATGGCATTTGGGCAATAAGATCTTGCATGTTTTTGATCTTGCTAGCTGTACGTGTGCTCAACAAAATAATATCTGGTTGCATGGTAACCAGCGCTTCACCAGAAATAGGCTTGTAGTTACTGATTGATGTTGCAGCAGGGTTTTTAGCACCAGCAAGTGTAATGATGCTATCTGCAGTAGTATTACTTCCTGCAATGTTAATTGGGCGACCATCATGGATCATTAAGAACAAGACTTTTTTAGGAGTCTTAATATTGGCTGTTGCAGTATTAATTTTATCTAGCTGAACATTAAGCTTTTGTTTTAGCTTTTCAGCACGATCTTGATGATTAGTGAGTTTAGCAATCTGATCAATACGTGTAAGCAAATCTTTGACGGTTTCCCCTGAGTTAACAATATCAACTTCAACACCTGATTGCTCAAGTAGGTTAAGTGTACTTTGTGGCCCCATTTCATTAGAACCAACAAGGTGAGTCGGGGATAAAGACATTAAGTTCTCAGCTGAAAGCTGGCGGTGATAACCCACTTTAGGGGTTGATTTATCCACTAATCCTTTACTTGTTAGATCAACGGCGACGACTTGATCATTAGCATCTAAGGCGTTAATGATTTGAGTAACTGAAGCACCAGCACTGATGATTTTATTTTTCTCAGTTGCTGAGTCCGTACTTGCTTGCGCGTAGCTACTAAGTCCTAACACCAGCGTCAATAAAGAGGTTTTTAATAGAGAGAGTTTATGCATTGTTTGATTCTTCCATAAGTAGCTGAGTCGCTTTGATATTATTTTCTTGCAAGAAGGCGAGTAATTTGAGCATTTGTTCAACAGAGGCTGCTTTATCTGCACCAATCACAACAGGTTTCGTTGGGTTAGTTTTCACTTCTTGTAACAAGGCTGTTTTGAAGTCATCCCATTGATTGATTTTTTTACCTTGCAGTGCCCAATAAGGTGCTTCTGATACTAAATTAATAGCAATAGGATCGGCTTGGGTTGTCTGTAATGTTTTGGTTGCTGTTTGTGGTAAATCGACATCGAGGGCTTTAATTTTCACTGTGGCTGTTAACAGTAAAAACACCATGACAATAAAAATAATATCCAGTAATGGAGTCAGGTCTGGATTCATTTCCTCAGTTTGGAAAACGCTACTGTTGGCTTTGATCATGATGCAGTCCCATTAACGGCAGGGTTTTGTTCGCAGGTATCACAGGCTGATGTTTTCCCGTTTTCAGCGTCAACATTCATTCCTTCAAGCCAAAGATTACAACGGTTTAAACTGTGTTCTAGTTTAGCCGTAACATTATCAGCCCATAGCCCAAGTAGTTGTGCACCAGTAATGGCAGGAAGTGCGATGATCAAACCAGCAGCTGTTGTTCGCATAGCAAGACCAAGACCGTCAGCAAGATCGCTGGGAGTCACAGAGCCTGTTGAATGGGAAATACCGGTAAACATATCAATTAAGCCAAGCACTGTACCGAGTAAACCAAGTAACGGACTAATAACACCAATCAGACTTAATAAGCGTAAACCTGAACGTAATTCAGTGCGTTTTTGTATTAACCAAATAGCGGCAGCATCTTCACGTAATGGTTTAGTGAAATGGCGATGCGCAATTAACATCGCAATTCCTTTATAAAGCAAAGGGCGTTGCTGTTTTAGCTCCTCGGTTAAATTATCTAGTGCGTGTTCGTCGTGACGGTTTTGTTGAGCAAGGAGTGCTGTAACTTTTGTTTTGCCTACACCGGTACATAACAAAACTTGAATAAGACGCTCAGTTAAAATCATAACAGTGAGCACAGAACAAATAATAAGAGGCCACGCCATTAGGCCAAGTTGCTGGTTGAGGTTATCAATAAAAGGCATGATTTAATCCAATTTGAAACGAACGGGAATTTGAACACGGTGTGCAATAGCAATGCCGTCAACAATATGGGGTGAGAAGCGCCACTTTTTAATCGCTTTAAGTGCCGCATCATCAAGCACATTGGCACCAGATGATTTAACCAGTTTTTGTTTAACTTGATGACCATCTTTTGCAATCAGTACTTCAACTAAGACTGTGCCTTCAATACCACGACGTTTTGCTAATTGTGGATACTTCACAGCGGAAGGTTTCGTGGCAAACGTGGGTTTTGAGACCAATTGAGGTGAATGTGCTCCAACGGTTGTTTTTTTAGCTTTAGTTGTCTTATTTAATGCTAGTTGTGATGACACAGGCTGGCTAGAATTTGTTGGTTTAAGTTCAAATTTCTCAGTTTTTCGTTGGGCATTTGTTACGTTTTTAGTCGCTGTTTTTTTCTCAACTTTTTTCTGAATATTTTTCGTTACTACTGGCTTCTTTTCTATTTTTTTTGGGGCTTTCTTCGTGGGTTGAACCGGAGCTTTAACTGTTTTCTTTTTCTTTTCAGGTTGTGATTTTTTGACCAACTTTTTCATTGTTGTTTTTGGTGCAGGTGTGTTTTTAACAACCGGTTGAGGAGTCACGATTGCTGAAGGCTGAGCCGTAGCAGGTGCAACGATGGTTTCTGGTTTTATATTAGGTAGTGATACTAAGTTGACAGCCACACTCGTCGACTTTTCAAGAGGGACTGTAATGATCTTCTTCTCTGGCATTGCTGACACAATAAGACTGTGGAAGAGAATAGAGGCACAGCCAGCAATGAGATAACGTTTTATATTCACAATGTACGCCTTATTGAACAGATGAAGGAATGTGAACTAAATGTTTAATTGCGGTTTTTTGCATGGTGTATTTCTTAATATAATTCCGTTTATTCAATAGATTAGAGTTGTTTTTCAGATGTAACACTAATGTTTATAACCAGTATAAACATCATTATCCATGAAATACGAATAATATCAATTATCATTTGCAATATTATTTGATCGTTAATATCATGAGCACAGTTAGCCGATGATGTAAGACTTAGACTTGCTCAATTGAGAACGTTTAAGTAACAAAGGCTAAAGTAAAAATGCATAGAATTTATGGACGCAATAAATAGTTTTTTTTCTATGGAAGCTGGTTGTATAGAAAAATATCTAAAGAGAAGGAAAACCAAGGTGTTTGAGCAATACACTCGTGAAGAATTGAAATTGAAAGTCGCTGATTTATTAACTGATAACCCAAAACTTCATGCTGTTTCAATCGCAGAGCAATTAGCCGTAACAGAAGGTGAGGTTGTCATGTCTTACCCTGATGAAATGGTGTGTTTATTGCCCGGCCACTTAGCGAAAACAATCGTAGAGTCGTTACCTGAATGGGGACCTGTTACTACGATTGTGCATTCAATGGGCTCTATCTTTGAAGTAAAAGCGGCGTTCCCAAAAGGCAAAGAAGCGCGTGGATATTATAATCTAATGGGTAAAGAGGGCGAGTTACATGGTCACTTACGTTTAGATCATGTTTCGGACGTTGCGCTCGTCAGTAAACCTTTTATGGGGAAGGAAAGTTACTTCATCGGTTTTTTTGCCGTAACAGGCGAGTGTGTATTTAAAGTCTATTTAGGTAGAGATAAACATCGTAACTTGTTCCCAGAGCAAATTGAGAAATTTAAGTTGTTAAAACAAATTAAATAAATCTAGTCGAAGAACTAGGCCAAAGAAAAGCTAGTCAAATTGAGGAAGAAATATCATGAGTGAAGTAAAACAGGAACGTTTGCAAAATCGCCTTGGTCCTGAGATTAAAGAATTCCGCGAAGCATGCCAAACGCTACAATTAGCAACGGTAGATGCGAACGGTAAACCCAATGTGAGCTATGCACCGTTCGCTTTGCTTGATGATGGTTATTACGTATTAATTAGCCAAATTGCTAAACATGCCAGAAATCTACTTGAAAACCCGCAAGTCTCTTTAATGATGATTGAAGACGAATCTGCATCTAAAGTGCTTTACGCCCGCAAGCGTCTAACGTTTGAAGCTGATGTGAGTGTGATTGAACGAAAATCAGATCGTTGGCATCAAGGAATTGCTGCACTGCAAACGCGTTTTGGTGAAATTGTAGAAGGCTTAAGTGGGTTAGAAGATTTTTCATTGTTCCGCTTAGCACCGACTCAAGGTTTATTTGTTAAAGGGTTTGGCCAGGCATTCCAAGTCAGTGGCGATGATTTAGTAGATTTTGTTCATCTACAAGAAGGTCACCGTCGTGTTAAAGACGGGAGTGAGATCGAGTCAGCCGAAGAAAAGCTATAGTATTTCAAACTATTCTCTTATAAATGCCTGTGCTGAAATGTACAGGCATTTGTTTGTTTAGGGTGTTATAGCAGACTTTAGCGAAGTGTAAACAGCCTGTTTTGATCCTGATCATTCTAATTTGCAGCGAAACTTGAAGTCGCTGAAATACCTGTGATAATTAGAGCTAAATCATTACCTTTATTGCAGATATGGATTAACGTTATGACACAGGATAATAAAAAAGGCGTTTGGTTTGCGTATATAGCAAGCTTTCTTACTCCGTTTACACTGCTTACCTCTGGTATTGTGGCAATCATTTATGCAGGGTACCAATTAAACAAAGGTACTGACGAGCTTACATATAGCCACTATTACTCCATTATCCGTAGCTTCTTTTTATTCTTTACATTTTTTGTGGTATTGGGTGTAACAGCGGCAACAACAACGGGTATGGTTGCCGGTGCTGATTATTGGGTGCAAGGTTCAATGCTTCACGATGTAATGAATAGTGTGTTAAATGTTCTACCATTTGTTGGCGCTGCCATTGCTATCGTTGCTGTACTTTATTGGCTATTTAAAATTATTAAAGGCATGAGAATGCTAAGCGAAAATAAGCCAATGTGTTTATAAGCTTAGCCATTTAATGAAACATTAAGTTAAGAAGAAAGAGTAGCTAATATGGCTGCTCTTTTTTTTGAGGTGATTGACGCCGAGTAGTGCTGATAGCAAATTTTGTTTATAAAAAAGGATAGCGATAGTGCTATCCTTTTTTCTAAAAGTTAATAAAAGGAATTAACTTTTTTTGAATTGTTTCACTAAGCTATCTAGTTCAGTAAGCAGTTTCTCTGCTTTAGGATCTTGCTTTTTCATAGCTGTAAGTACATCTTTTTGTACTTGTTTGTCTTGCTTGCTAATTGCAGGATCAGACAGGATAGATTGCTGCTGTTTCGCTAATTCCATACGAATGTTAGTAAACTCTTTGATAAGCTCAGTACGCTTCGCATTAGATAAATCGTCTTTACGTGCTTCAAGTTGAATTTCTTGAGCGCGTTTGATTAGCTTCTCTGGGTTGTAACCTTTTTCTTTTACTTTGTTATTAAAAGCTGTTTCGTAAGCTTTTAGCTCTTTCACCAATTCAGGGTGAGATTGAAGAGTCTGATGACGGATACCCGCAAGCTCTTGTTGAATCACACCAATACGGTTAGCGATATTTTGCTGTTGAGCTGTAATCTGAGGAGCAGCAGCTGGAACAACGGTAGCCTCTTTAGCCATAGCAGGAGCTGCGGTAAATACGCATGCAAGTGCTAGAGGAACAGCTGCTTTTAGTAGCTTTGATTTTAAGCTTGATGCTTTAGTATGCATATGACTTTCTCTTTAATTATGTTGATATCGCTAATATACGATGCGTTTCAATTTGTATTGTCAGATGATAGTCAGTAAGCCTGAATATAGTCTGACAATTGTTCGCATTGCCTGCGTATTAACTTTTATTACTAATATCGTAAATCATAGTTCTACGCAAATAAATCGTCATACAATTGCAATATTCTTTTGTAGCATAGATAATTGAGGCTAAATTTTTGGTTATTGCATATTAAATGACCACTTTATACCTTTTAGTCTGTTAAGGTTTACCTCTTTATCTCGTTGAGTCGGTAAACTGATGTCGGTTGGAGCTCCTATGTGTCAAGATTGCGGTTGTTCACTCGCTGGTGGTGATCATCACCATCATCACCAATTACAAGCAAACCCTCAGCTTAATGATAAAAAAACCTTATCGGTAATTCACAAAATACTGGATAAAAATGATGTAGAAGCGGCACACAATCGTGCGCATTTTAATGCTAAGAATGTGACTGCATTTAATTTAATGAGTAGCCCTGGTAGCGGTAAAACGACCTTATTAGAACATCTACATCAGTATACGCCGCTGAAATATGCCGTTGTTGAAGGTGACTTAGAAACATCACGCGATGCTGATCGATTAAAAGCGCAAGGGATTAATGCCTACCAAATTCAAACGGGTTCGGCCTGCCATCTTGATGCGTTCATGGTGCATTCCGCGCTTCATCATATTGAATTAGATGATCTTGATATTTGTTTCGTTGAAAACGTCGGTAATCTTGTTTGCCCTGCGAGTTACGATGTGGGCACGCATAAAAATATCGTATTGGTCTCAGTACCAGAAGGCGATGATAAAATTGAAAAATACCCAGTGATGTTCCGCCGCGCTGATGTCGTTCTTATTACTAAGTGTGATTTATTGCCGTATTTTGATTTCAGTATTGAAGAAGCAAAAGCGCAACTACAAAAACTTAATCCTAATGTTGAAGTTATTTCATTATCAACCAAAGATCCTGAAAGCTTCCAACCACTTGTATCATGGATTAACAACAATCTGATTGAAGGATAATTATCATGTGTTTATCTATTCCTTCACAGGTGGTTGAGTTACATCCTGAAGAAAATAGTGTCACGGTTGATACCATGGGAGTTAAGCGAACAGTAAGCTGTCATTTATTAACTGAGCCCTTGGCGTTAGGGGATTATGTATTAATCCATATTGGTTTTGTGATGAGCAAAATTGATGATAAAGATGCCCAAGAAAGTTTAGAAATGTACCGTTTACTGTTGGCTGAAGCAGGGCCATTAGCATTATGAGTTTTGACTTAAAACAGTTATATCAAGGCTTTCGTGATGCTGATACTGTACTGAGTTTAGCCGAGCAGATAAAAGCCATAGCGCCACAATTACCTGAGCTTTTAAAAGTGATGGAAGTGTGTGGCGGCCATACACATACCATCATGAAGTATGGTTTAAAGCAGTTACTACCTGAGAATATTGATTTTATTCATGGCCCTGGTTGTCCTGTTTGCGTTATGCCCAAAGAACGTATTGATCATGCCGCTGCACTGGCATGCCAACCCAATGTTATTTTAGTTACCCTTGGCGATATGATCCGCGTTCCGGGTTCAAAAGGTAGTTTGGCGCAATATCGTGCTAAGGGTTGTGATATTCGACCTATTTACGATCCGCTTGATTGCTTAACCATTGCGACAGAAAACCCGGATAAAGAGGTGGTTTTCTTTGCCATTGGTTTTGAAACCTCAACGCCTATGACCGCCGTTTTAGTTGAGCTTGCAGAGCAACGCCAAATCAATAATCTCTACTTTCACATTAACCATGTTTTAGTGCCGCCTGCTGTTGATGCGGTAATGGCTGATCCAGCGGTAAAAGTGAATGCGTTTATTGGCCCGTCACATGTGAGTGTGATTGAAGGGGCGAAGATTTATCGTCCGTTGGTTGAGAAATACAATACTCCCGTAGTCGTTGCAGGTTTTGAACCTGTTGATGTGATGGAATCTATTCTACGTATCACTAAACAAAAAATCGCGGGTGAACCTGAACTCGACGTGCAATATACGCGTGCAGTAACAGAAGAGGGTAATACGGTTGCTCAACAAGCCGTAAAACGTTGTTTTGATGTGCGCGATAGTTTTCGCTGGCGTGGTTTAGGACCTATTGCTAATTCTGCGTTGAAATTAAATGCTGCTTATCAACACCGTGATGCTGAAATACGTTTTGCGGATTGCTTACCCATGACACCGATTGATGATCATAAAGCATGTCAATGTGGTGATATTCTTCGCGGCTTAGCGAAACCTCAAGATTGCAAAGTCTTTGGACGTGGTTGTACACCGCAAACACCATTAGGTAGCTGTATGGTGAGCTCTGAAGGTGCATGTAATGCTTATTTCCGTTACCGAGGCGTTTAATAATGACTGATATTGATTTAACAACCTTATCTACAACCAAGTCGATTCAATTAAGTCATGGTGGCGGTGGTCAGGAAATGAATAAGCTGATCAAAGGCTTATTCTTTAAAGCGTTTGATAACGATATCCTTCGTAATGAAGAAGATGCTGCGGTTTTAACACTGGAAGGTAACACGGCTTTTACTACCGATTCCTTTACGGTTTCGCCATTGTTTTTTGCTGGTGGCAATATCGGTAAATTAGCCATTGCAGGTACGGTGAACGACCTTGCGATGATGGGCGCAAAACCTCAGTATTTGAGTTGCAGTGTGATCATCGAAGAAGGCTTTGATGTTGCTAATCTAAAGACCATTGTTGATAGCATGGCAAATGAGCTCAGTATTTCTGGCGCTAAAATCGTGTGCGGCGATACTAAAGTTGTGCCTAAAGGGTGTGCGGATGGTTTGTTCATCAATACCACCGGTGTTGGCACTATTACTAAATCGGGCATTTCGGTACGTAATCTAAAACAAGGTGATGCAATCATTGTTTCTCGTGATATTGGTCGTCATGGCGCCGCTATTTTAATGGCACGTGAAGGGCTAACGCTAGAATCTGAACTTATTAGTGATTGTAATACCTTATGGCCAGCGGTTGAGGCGTTAATTGCCGCAGATCTTGATATTCATGCAATGCGTGATGCTACACGTGGTGGTTTATCTGCAGTACTTAACGAATGGGCTCAAGCGTCTGACATTGGTATCAATGTGGTTGAAGATGATGTGCCTGTTAGTGAAGAAGTACGTGGGCTTTGTGAGTTATACGGTTTTGAACCGTTTGATCTTGCAAACGAAGGAACATTTATTATCGCACTACCACAAGAACAAGCAGAAAAAGCATTAGAAGTATTAAGCGCATTTGCTGCGTGTGGTGATGCTGCCATTATTGGTGAAGTCAGTGATGATTATGCAGGTCGTGTAATCCTAACTAGCGGATGGGGTAGCCGTCGTTACCTTGATTTACCACAAGGTGAGTTACTTCCGAGGATTTGTTAATGCATGAATATTCCATTGTTGGCGCTTTAATTGAACAATGCGAACAACATGCCGAAGATAATGACGCGACCAAAGTGACTCGTGTTGCTATAAAAGTCGGTATTTTAAGCGGTGTTGAACCAGCGTTATTAGAAACAGCCTTTCAAACCTTTAAGTTAGAAGGGGTTTGTCATGACGCAATATTTGAAATGCAGATCCAACCCTTAGTATTATCGTGTTTCGAGTGTGGGCAAGAAACCACGCATAACGAGCGCAGTATTATTTGCAGCCATTGCCAGAGTAATCGCACACAGGTTATTGATGGCGAAGATTTGTTACTGATGCAACTTGAGTTGGAATAAAGCAACAATCCTATGAATAAGATAAAGGCAGCGCTGTCGAATACAGTGGCTGCCTTTTTTATTGTTGATACTGTGAAACTACTGAGTAGGCTGAATGCTTATTTGAGCGGTACAACCACCGTATGGGTTGTTCAGAAGCTCGAATTCATAACCGTATTTATGGCATATATCACGGGATATGAGTAATCCTAAGCCATATCCTTCCACACCTCTTGGCTTTTTCTCTAATCCGATTCCAGTATCAATAATCGATATACGTAATGGGGTAACACTAATCACGACTGAACCTTTCTCGGTGCAAGAAAATGCGTTTTTGAGTAAATTTCCTACTAGGATTTTTAAACTGGTTTTAGGAATTTTAATGTCAATAGAGTGGCTTAATTCAATACGGTATTCGACGGGCTTATTCTTTAACAAATGTAAGTGACTTTGTACTATTTCTTCTAATTCGTCTTTGGTTAACTCACGGCTTTGTAGCTCATCTAGATTTTCCTCACGAGTAAGAGAAAGTAACGTTGTAACGAAGTCATTCATTTCATCACAGGCTCTAGATAAACGATCCCGTTGCTTTTCAATAAACTCAGGGGCCAAAGAATGCGCTAATAAAGAGGTTGACCCCTTTATCACCATGAGTGGTGTGCGAAGTTCATGACTTGCATATCGATTAAATGCTCTCTCCCGTTCGATGGATTGCTTAATACGATCTTGGTATTGGTTTAAACTATCAACAAGCATGGTTAACTCTTGTGTTTTAACACCTTTGGGGATGACTATTGGGCTTAAATCATTGGCTGAACGACGTTGCAACTGATGGGTGAGAACCGATAAAGGATGGTTTAGGCGGCGTGAAATTAGCAGCATAATCGTCAAGGTGATAATTAAAAGTATGACTGAAATTACGGCTTGCTCGATATTCTCTTTAAAGATCTGATCTTCACTAAGCTCATAGATTTCATCAAAGTAAAAAGTGTAGAGATCAGCATGATGACCGTTACTATTGGTCATTAAACTTTTCATTACAAAATAGTCTGTTGAGTATCCATTAGGTTGGTATACTTCGATCGCCTCGTTATAGGGGAGATCTTTATCAATATCAAAGTGTTTAGGAACATTGGCTAAACCCACATAACTTTGGCTGGTGCGAGTTATGTACTGTAATTCTGAAGGTGAGTTTTGTAGCTTATTTATAATATCTTCAGTTTTGTGTTCTAGGGCATTTTGTGCATTTAATAATTCGAGCTCATCCACTGTTGACTCAACTAAAGCGAAGTGGATGGTGATCATGGCTATAGCGACAACAGCAAAATAGAAAAACGTTATTTCGCGTGCAGAGCGTAGTTTTTTCATTGTTGCTTATCTTCTTTAATCTGTTTGATGAGCTGGTAGCCCACTTTAGGGATAGTTTTGATATAGCTATGATTAAAGCCTTTGTCTATTTGAGTTCTTAATTGATAGATGTGGCTACGTAGTACATTGTTTTCAGGTTCATCATCGCCCCATAAGGTATTAATTAATTCTTGTTTTGTGAGGGTATCTGGTGCTCGTAACAGCATTAATTTCAAAATAGTAAATAGAGTAGGGTTAAGTGGTATCTGTCTGTTTTCACGGGTGGCAATGTGAGTTTTGAGATCAAGGAACAAATCACCAAATTGCAGTATTTGTGCCGCTGTGTTTCCTTTACGGCGACGGGTTAAAGCGGTAATCCTTGCTTCAAGGATCTCTAAATCAAAAGGCTTAATTAAGTAATCATCAGCACCCGTTGCAAAACCTTCTAATGTATCTTCACGAGTATCTCGGGCTGTAAGCATGAGTATAGGAGTATCGATGCCATCTTTACGTAATTGTTGACATACCATGTAGCCGTCCATACGTGGCAGCATGACATCAAGTATGATCAAATCATAATGATGTTGCTTTGCCAGTTTGTATCCTTGGATGCCATTGTTAGCGTAATCAAGCGTATAACTTTTAATTTCAAAAAAGTCGAAGATGATATTGGCTATATCTTGGTGATCTTCAATGAGTAATAATTTCATTATATTTAAGTTCGATGGTTGATCAGCACGCTAAGTAACGAGAAAAGAGAATAGGTTGTTAGGTTAGTTATTCTCTTTTCTTTTATTCGTTAGATTGATGATAGTTAATTGTTATATTTCGCAACTTCAGTTGCAAATTTATCACGGCATTGACTGAAAATATCTAATTCTGCTTGATACTCTTCGGTACTGACATCCATCACGCCCAGCATGGAATGAAAGATATTATCGTGAGAGTAGGTGCCCGTTTTGCTAGCTGCTTGTTTTAAACAGGTATAGTCAATATTTTTCGTTTGTTGAAAACTTGGCGACATCCATACTATTAACGGTACTTTGGTTTGGTATTCGGGGGCAAACCGATAAGGAATACCGTGCAAATAAGTGCCGTTTTCACCGAGAGACTCGCCATGATCTGAGATATAAACCAGCGCAGTATTATATTGCTCATTCAGTTGTTGTAGTTTCTCGATCATTTGGCTGATCACATAGTCAGTATATAAAATCGTATTATCGTAGCTGTTGATGATTTGCTCTTGGCTGCAGTTTTCAATATCAGCTCGTGGGCAATCAGGCTGGAATATCGCTTTATTTGATGGGTAACGTTGATAGTACGTGGGGCCATGACTACCAATTAAATGAAGCGTGATCATGCGATTACCACTTAGATCTTCGATATCTTGTTCGATATTTTCAAGTAGCGCCATGTCGTAACAAGTTGAGCCATTACACATCTCATCTTTACGGGAACGATCTATCTCGATCTTAGTAATATTCTTCGCGACAGATTTATCACCTCCATCGTTTTCTTTCCATAGCTGAGAAACGTTAGCGCGTTGCAGAATATCAAGGAGGTTATCTTGGTTATCCGCTTGCGAGCGTTCGAAGTTGTCTCGGTTCAAATTGGCAAACATGCAAGGCACCGAGACTGCTGTTGCTGTACCACATGCTGTTACGTCTTGAAACGAGATCATATTAAGCTCACGAGTATAACGGTTGGTGTTACGGTGATAGCCATTTAGTTCGTAATTCTGCGCACGAGCTGTTTCACCAACTACCATGATCATCAGTGTGGGTTTTGTTTTTGCCTGCGCTAAGGCTGCGTCACTTTGTTTAGCATCCAAACCTATGTGCTTATAAGGTTGTGGAGTGGTGAAATAGGTGTGTTTTACGTATTTAATAGTGCTGTAGACAAACTGAGTGGGAATAATCACTTTTTTCAGATAGCTATTATTACGTCCAACCGAAGCATAATCCTGATAATAAACGGCTGCAATTAATCCAACTACCACTAATGAAATTAGCATTGATACAAGCTTGGCTGTAATAAATGTAATAGGGCTTGTTATTGGCTTGATTGGCAGTTTATAGATGAGCAGTGCGGGTATGACACCCATTAGAAGTGTCCACATCGCAGAGTATAAGCTGAGATAAGAGCTGGCTTCACTGCTGTCTGTTTCTATGATGTTGGCAATCATGCCGTAGTCAAACATGACGCCATAATTGAACCCAGCATAACTCACCATACTTGATAAAATCAGCAAGATAATAAAGAACGGCTTGCTTATCTTTGGCCAGCTAAATAATGAAAAAAGAAAGTTTAAGCAGGCAAGAAAGAAAAGCGGGATCGTGATTACAAAACCAAGTTTAACGGTTTCAAGCTGACTAAATATTCCGATCAGTGCTTTATATACAGGTAAGTTAACTATGGCTGTAAAATACAGCGCGAGTAGGAAAGTAAAGGTGGCATAAGACATGCCACCAAAAAGTTTTTGCTTAATCATATTCATTGTTTATTTCGAAGGGTTACAAACCAAACCGATGTAAATAGCGGAATGATTTCCTTCTTTCTCCACGTCGTTATTCACCGTAAGTTATAAACGCTGAAAGGTGAAAAAAATGTTGAAGCGTTTTATCTCTAGTGCAATTTATTTAGAATGCCGATTGTTTCAGTTTTGATACATACTTTATTGAGAATAGTTACAAATCTAGAGAGTGCTTACATTCTTAGAAAAGAAATCGAGTGAGAAATTGAGGAAGGATTTTACACTTCGTTATGGTGCCATTTTATAAATAATAGGTAAGTCAATGTTTACCTAGTACGATCATGTTATAACTCGTGTTTTCAAGGTATGTAGTTAGCAGCTCAGATTATGGTAAAAGGAATTTTAAATGGATATTAAAATTGGTGACTTAACACACCCACAAGTCATTCAGTTGTTGATGGAGCATTTAGAAGATATGTATGCAACATCGCCTGCTGATAGTGTTCATGCGTTAGATTTAGATGCACTTCAGGCTGAGGATGTGACGTTTTATACCTGTTGGAAGCAAGATATGTTGCTTGGTTGTGTTGCAATTAAACGTCTAAATGCTGAAAGTGCTGAGCTGAAATCAATGCGGACGAAGATTGATGCGCGAAACCAAGGAGTGGGAGCAAGGCTCTTAGAACATGTTTTAATTGAAGCCAATAACAGGGGGTTTAAGACCATTAGCTTAGAGACAGGTTCACATAATTTTTTTGAGTCAGCCTGTCGTTTATATGAAAAGTTTGGTTTTGAATATTGTGAACCGTTTGCTGATTATTTACCGGATCCCCACAGCTTGTTTATGTGTTACACGTTTGCAGCAGAATAAGATTTTTTATGAAAGACAACCGTGTAGTTTGAAAGGGAATAAAAAAAGCCTCATTTGAGAATGAGGCTTAATAATCAATGAATTCAGATTATTTTTAGGCAAGGGGCCTAATTACCGGCTAGGTATGAAGTTAATCTAGAACATTCTGAAGATAATTTGAATAACACGATATTCAGATTGAGATCTTAGTGCCTATATGCCTAACATATTATGTTATATCTATTGCATATATTCATTTTTCTTTACAGGGCGTCAAAAAATTGGCTATCAAACGTTAATGATAATTATTTGCAATGTTATGTTCTCATATAGCAAGAATAAGCACGAATTAATAACTCATGTATTAATGAGAACGTTGTTATGTGAATTGACCATTAAAGCTCTATTTATCGAAAGCTAAATAGAGCTTTAATTGAATTAACGTCGACGCATTTTTAGGTATAACGCGCCAGCACTTAGGTTGCTACCATCGAGTTCTAATTGACGGTTAACAGTAATTGCAAAGTTTTTACCCACACGGAGTGATAGGCGTTCAGTCAACACTTCATTGGCAAAATCACTGCCAGCTAAAACAACAGCATTTAACCCCGTGGTTTCATCTATACGCTCTAGCCAGTTAGCAATATAGTCAGCCAGTGAATCCATGATACCAAAAGCAAGTTTATCAAGCTCTGAATCATCAACAACTAAGCAAAAACTCATTAGGCTGCCCAGTGTTTTTGCCCATTCAATCGTGCGTTTGCCATTCACCATATCTAATGAATAATCAACACGATGACCTTTTTGACCACTATTTTGTAATGCTTTAGCGATCAGTGCATCGTTTAAGTATTGAATACTATTAGTACTCGATGTTGATAAGCCAAGAATGGTGGCAGCAACAGCAAATAAACCTGATAGCTGATTATGACTATCAGCAAGGTTAATTTGGCTTAGGGCTTGATAGCTATAAGGGAGTGATTCTTTAAATTTGGCAAGAATCGCTGCTTGTTCTCCAGCTGCCATTAGGCGAATAATTTCATGACCTGTTTGTGGCAAGCTAGGTAAAACTAAAAAGCTATCTGTACGGGTAAATTTATCTTGGCAAACTATTTCACCTGCGGCGTATCGACCAAAATAAATAACCGCGGTATTTCGTCCATTTCCTGATTCAATATTACCGCCATGCAGCGCACAAATAGGCAGCGCATGAGAGGGGACATCGTTTGGATGATTCGGCTTATAATCGAAATGAATACGACGTTTATGCCAATAGGCATTTAAGCCATTGATACAGGCTTGATCGTGTAAAGGTTCAAGTGCTTTGATTGACACAGGAAGATCAAGTTCAGGATCGCTATCGACTTGGCTCCAACCTTTTTCAATCCATGTAATTAAGGGTTGCCAATGGTTGGTATCAATAAATACGAAATCAACGCCTTGTTGACGTAAAATTTCAGTAAGTACTGTGAGTACGCGATTATAGCTAAAACACAAATCATACAAGGGGGCTTGTAACTGTCGATGCTGTGTTCTGGGTTGTACAGTCACGCGCGGTTTCTCAAGGCTTGATAACGCGAGTACGTGTTCTGATGGAGTAAAGAAATGCGAAGGTACATTATTAGGATTACAGATCAGAATTTGTGGGCGTTCCTGCGATGAAGTTAAAACCGGTGTTGTACTGAGTTGGAATACCTGATGTTTACCTTGCTCTGTGGTTAAGGTAAATAACACATTGCCATTGGTAAGAATATCATTAGCCCAAACTTTTACTTGGTTGATGCTAATTGCTTGATGTAATCGCTGCTCACCATGACAACATGCACAAGGTAATGCTAGCTCACCAAATTGTGGCGATTGGTTATCGCCTAACAATGGTTCGCAATGTTGGCAAAAAGGTAAGTGGTGTTGAGTATTAACCAGAGGAACAACACTGCCTTCACGATGGATGATTTCTTCCACTTTAGATTCAACTAACCAAATGGAAAGCAGGAAATCATTGGCAATTTTTTCAGCTAATGCTTCAAGTTGTGCTTGTTCACCGACCGCTTCAATTAGATAACGATTTTTAACAAAACCAACGGTAATTTCATAAGGCTCATTGGCTAAATAGTCATTACATAATTGCGCATAAAACGGCACTTGGCGTGAGCATTTAAAAGAAAATTGAATTAATTTCATGCCTCTACTCCTCGTTTATAAGCGGTTGGGATCAAGCTATTAATCTCAATATTGTTCACACGTTCGCAGCTAATGCCCAGATCCGTTAAATGATTCAGAATGGCTGATTCCATGGTAGGAATAGCAGCATAAATTTTAGGTGTTAGTCCTAAATGCATCGGCTCGAGTACAGTAGGGGTAACACCTAATACGAATGTTTTAGGGCGATCGCCGACCAATTCCATCATGATCAATGTTTGCAGCATTTCTACTTCATGGGCACTGCCTTGCCAGTCGATCTCAGGTGGTGCTTTATCAAAATCGAAAAAGTAGACTTCGCCTGCATCTACACCAGCAGCATTAACAGTATCAATCACAATAAGGTGATCGTATTGGGTTAAGGTTGGGATCAAACTATGCGCAAGGGTACCGCCATCCACGAGATCAATCTGATGTTCTGGGTGTGAAAAGCGGTAGTTTTCGGTGAGGTAATTGACGAAATGTACGCCGACTCCTTCGTCGGCGTACAAGACATTGCCAATACCAAGTAGCAATATCTTCATTAGTGCTAGTGGCCTTTATGGTCAGTGTTTGTTTGGTGAGTTTGATGCTGAACAGGGTCGTTACCCTTGTTCTTATCTTTAATGTGCACTGGGTGGTAATCAAAACCCGACATAATGGCGTCAGCGGAGCCATTGCGGAATCGAATACCTGTCCAAATCACCATGTAAACGTGAATTAAGACAAACACGATGAACGCCCAAGTTACAATGTGGTGCCATTCACGAACGTTAGCTAATCCGCCCATCGCATAGGTTACCCACTCAGCTGGCTGCCAGAATAGGCCTCCCATACCGAGGTGATACACGTTGGCATACAAGGTTAAACCTGTTACACACATGAAAATAGCGGCGATAGAAATACCCGCATAAACCACTAACTGTAACGGGCCATAAGCACCATGATGGGGTGGTTGTCCAACCCAAAAATAGGCTTTGATTTGTTTTACCCAGCTATTCGGACTTACAGCATCTTTTACTGAACGTCTTTCGACATTACTGCGGCTAAAGAAGAACAAATAAGCACGAATTAACGTGACAGCGATAAGGACAAACCCCAGTACTTCATGGACAAAACGTACCCAGCCTTGCTCTAATACGTTGGTGTTATCTGGCGCAACCAAAAATGGCCAAGCAATATAAAAGCCTGTGATCACCAAACCAAATATGGCAAAAGCACGGAGCCAGTGACATAGACGTATAATAAAAGAGAAAACATAGGATCGTTTGTACAACACTGTATCTGTTGACATAAATTCCTTCCTTACACTGCTTGTGCTGGAATACGGAATTCACTCAAAGATTGGCCTTTGTAATCCATCACGTGTACTGAACACGCCATGCATGGGTCAAATGAGTGGATCACACGAAGAACTTCAAGAGGCTTAGTTGGATCTTCTAACTTTAAGCCGACTAAAGAAGCTTCATAAGGTGCAATTTTGCCGTTGCCATCAATTGGGCTTGCGTTCCATGTGGTAGGAACAACCGCTTGATAGTTTTCAACTAAACCGTCTTTAATACGTAACCAGTGACTTAATAAACCACGAGGCGCTTCAATCACACCTACACCTTTGTATTCTTTTTTAGGATCAATGGTTGGTTCAATGTACGTAGTTTGATCTGAATTTAGGTTGGCGACCATAGATTCAAAGGTAGTTAAACCATTACGTGCAATGATCAAGGTATGAAGCATACGTGCTGCTGTACGACCCAATGTTGTAAATAGCGCACCAGCAGGTAATCCTGTTGTTTTTAAGAACTCGTTAACAACTGGTACAACGTATGGATTACCTTTTGCGTAGTTCACAGCAATAGTCGCTAGTGGGCCTACTTCAACAGGCTCGCCGTTATAGCGTGGCGATTTAACCCAAGAATATTTACCGGCTTCGTTAATCGTTGGACGTTTACCTTCTAAGGTGTCACGTTCAATAAACGGAGTGTGCTCAGGAATCGTTGTACCATCAAATGGGTGCTGTGGTTTATCAGCGTTGTACCATGAGTGGGTCACGTCTTCAGCAATCAGGCTAAGGTCAACATTTTCTGCTTTGGTTAGATCTTTATTACGAATAACACCGCCAGTAAATAGCTGATCTTCTTCGTTTAGTTGAATAGATTCACTACACATGAAAGTGCTAACGTTACAGCCGCCTAATACACTTGGCTCTTTGCCAAATGCCGCTGCCGCCATCAAAATGTCCGCTTGGTAGGCACGTTCAATAAATTCAGCGACATGAACAAACTTTTGTTTAAACTCTTGTAGGCGAGCAGGATCTAACATGTCACGAACACAAGTTACACCACCAACAACAATAGATTGTGGGTGCGGGTTTTTGCCACCCCAAATTGCCATCATTTCAGCGCCAATACGTTGAACTTCAAGTGCTTTAAGGTAGTGAGATAAACCAATTAGGTTTTGCTCTGGTGTAAATGCATATGTTTTGTTGCCCCAGTATGCGTTAGCAAATGGGCCTAACTTACCTGTGTTTACTAAGCCTTGTACTTTTTCTTGTACTGCGCGTAGTTCACCTTCACCCGCGGCCATTGGTATTTTTGACCACTTCATTGCTTCTTGTGCCGCTTTTGCAGGATCGGCACTTAATGCAGAAACCACATCCACCCAGTCAAGGCCGTGTAGCAGGTAGAAATGAACAATGTGGTCGTGCATTTCAAGTGACGTTAAAATCAAGCTACGAATGTATTTCGCGTTAATAGGAACTTGGGCATTAATGGCATTTTCAACCGCTAATGTGCCACATAGGTAGTGTGATGATGTACATACACCACAAATACGCTGCATTAATAGGCCTACATCATAAGGTGTACGGCCTTTCATGATGATCTCTAAACCACGGAACAGGGTAGAAGAGGCATAAGCTTTTTCAATAACATTGTTAGCATCAAGTTCAACTTCGATGCGTAAGTGGCCTTCGATACGAGTAATGGGATCGATTACGACACGCTTGCTCATGAATTATTCCTCGACTTTCTTTGCAAAAATACTACTCACTGCGTGAGCACCAATACCTATAGCAGTAACGCCTAATGTCACAGCGCCAATGGTATCGGCAGTGGCATCTAAACCATGTAAAGGTTGACGGCTTAATGGTTTTTCGAAATACGCCATTTCATCCCAAAAATCTGGTTCAGAACATCCAATACAGCCATGACCGGCAAGAACAGGCCAACTTGTGTGCGCGTTGAAACGTTCAGTAGGGCAGTTGTTGTACGTGTATGGACCTTTACAACCCATTTTAAATAAGCAGTACCCTTGCTTTGCGTTGTCATCACCAAATTCAGTGACAAATTCACCCGCATCAAAGTGACCACGACGCTCACAGTTATCATGCACACGTGCGCCATATGCCCACTTAGGACGGTTAAACATATCAAGAGCAGGAAGACGACCAAACATAATGTAGTACATCAATGTACCCGTGATGTTGGCTGGGTTTGGTGGGCAACCTGCAACGTTAATCACTGGACGATCAATCACGGCACCTACGCTTTTCGCACCCGTTGGGTTAGGACGAGCTGCCTGTACACCACCGAAAGAAGAACAAGTACCTACACAAATAACGGCTGCTGCATCGTTAGCCACACGCTTTATCAGTGACATACCGGTTTCAGCTTTGCTGCCAAGCGTAAGATAAATACCGTTATTAGCAGTAGGAACTGCGCCTTCTGCTGCTAATAGGTATTTGCCTTTGTACGCTTTCATTGCGTTTTCGAGGTTTTCTTCAGCTTGTTGACCAGCCGCTGCCATTAATACTTCTTGGTATTCAAGAGAAACATGTTCAAATAAAAGGGTACTAATATCTGGCGTGGTTGTACGTGTTAGTGATTCAGAACAGCCAGTACATTCTGCAAGACTTAACCAGATAAGAGGCACGCGATCGGAAAGCTCTGCAGCTTCTGCAACCATGGTGCTAAACGGTAAAGGTAAAGCCAGTAGGGATGTAATAGTGGCACTCCAAATCATGAAGTCACGACGGGTAATGCCATTTTGTTCTAATTTATCTTTGAATGATTCCTCACGAAGAGGTTTCATTGCTCGTAACTCTGCAAGACGCTTCTTGCCTAGTTCGAAAAGGGCTGCATGCGAGTCCATCTATCAACCTTGTTTATTATGAATACTTATACGCTAAGGGAATAGCGTATAGATCTTATGCTTGTAATGATGAGAGATGATTGATCTATATCAGATTTTTGATTTTTGTATGACAATATAAAAAATCAAAAATGGCGGGATGCATAAATAACTCATTGATATTCTTAATGAGAATTCTTTTCATTAATTCGCGGTGTCAATGGTGAGCTTAAGATTTTGAAATTTAAAGATTAAAAATATCAACGTAATAAGCGGTATTGATTTCAAATGCGAATAATATGCTTGAATATGCAACTTAATTTTCGGATAAAAAATAAATAATATTTAACCGAGAGAGGAAAAAATAGAAAATTAGAAGTATTTAGTTTTTTTTGTGTATTTTAAATGCAGATAGAAAAAACCTCAGTCGATACTGAGGTTTAATTATTAACATGTTGCTTGATTATTCACCGGCAAGGAAAGCCGCATCAAGTTTACAGAATGCCAATAATAAATTAGCCGCTGCAGCATAGAAGCCAAATTGATCTCGGTTTTGACACTCTTTCACAAACAGTGGTAACCAGTTAAGCAGCATAGTGTTAATAAAAGAAAGCTGTGCTTGCATTAGCTCTTCACGCTTTTCTTCAGTTTCTTGCTGGTTTGCCATGATGATAAGGTTACCCATGAAATCCAATTCAACCGCAAGGTGATCGGCAGGCTCATTGAATTCTTTACGCTGTGCAATCGCGTAATCATTCATTAGTACATTCATATCTTGTGCTGGCTTATCGTTAAGTAAACCAGAAGTACCTACATACATAGATGCGTAAGGTAGCGCGCCTGTTTTTGGTGTACTTAAGAATAAACCACAGAAATCTGCCGCTAGCTCAAGTTGTTCATCAGGACGTGTGTTTGATTGATTAATTACTTCGCGAAAAGCTTCAACAGGGGCTTTTAATTCCTCGGTCATGCCTAAGCCTGAAAGGAATGTGTACATTTCACCACCGTGGTATTCATGTAGATCTGCATCAGTGAGTTCGCGAGCGAAAAGTGATGACATCCACCAGTAGATCTCTGCACGTTGTTCGTTGAAAGCAATAAATTCTTGCATTGTCACTCCAGACAGATAAAACACATTCAAATATAACTTAAGACATTATATTGGAATCTATTTTAAAAAGGTGAAATAAAGGCGATGAATTTTCGTTCATCGCCTTATTTTAATCAACTAGCTAAGTAAAATTACTTATCCATAGCAGGGAACAGTGGGTCGATACCTTCTTCATAGATAGGACCGTTAAAGCCTGTTACTGCAGGAACAACACCTGTGTACTTCTCGATCTGAACTAGGGCAGCAGCTGCAGATGTTGCTTGCGCTAGGCTAGAAGTACCGATGTCTTCTGTTAATACGTTTGGATCACCGTAAGTACAGATAGTACCTACTTTACCGCCCTCTAATGGGCTGTACCATGCGCCTTCTTGTAGACGACAAACACCTGGTAGGTAATCATCTGTTACAACAGCACCTGCTAATACCTGACCACGGTCGTTGTATACACGTACGATATCGCCAGATTTGATACCACGAGCAGCAGCATCTTCAGTGTTCATGAAGATAGGCTCACGCTCAGCAACAGCGTAAGTCGCACGGAAATCCGTTGACGAACATAGCTGTGAGTGTAGACGATCTTTCGGGTGCGTACTCTGCATGTTGATCGGGAAGCGATCAGAGCGAGGACCACCGTGGCTACGTTCAGTCTTTTCAAACCACATTGGGTGACCTTGACAGTCTTTGTAACCCATATCTGCGATAGTCTTACAGTAGATTTCGATCATACCTGAAGACGTACCTAGTGGCTCAAGGTCAGGTTCTTTACGGAATGATTCGTGGCGAACCCACTCTTTACCCGCAGGGAACTCGATGAAACCTTCACCTTCCCAGAACTTCTTGAAGTTAGGCATACGAACGCCTAGACCACGGCCTTGCAGACGCGCACCGTTGTAGATCTCTTCAATGATTTCCATTTGCGTCTTACCGCCAGTGAATGCTTCTTCGCGGTTAAAGCGAGAACATAGCTCACGGAAAATCTCAAAGTCATCTTTCGATTCGTACATTGGCTCAACAATCTTACGAAGGGCAATAATACCTGCGTTAGAGTGGTTACCGTACTGTTCGATATCGTTACGCTCGTAAGTTGTTGTTGCAGGTAATACGATATCTGCAAAACGACAAGTTGCTGTCCACTGGTGCTCAATCGATACAACAGTTTCTAACTTAGTCCAAGCCTTGATCATCTTATTACGATCTTGGTGGTGACCAAATGGGTTGTTACCACTGAAGATCGCCATCTTCATAATAGGGTACTTAATCTTCTGACCATTGTAGTTAATGGTCTTGCCTGGGTTGTCGATACAATCAACAAAGCGAGCAACTGGAATGAAAGTAGAGTAACCGTTAAATGAACCGTTATGAATTGGAGCAACACCTGTAACACCACTAAAGCCTGACATTAGTGGACCATTAGAGGTGATTGAACCTGCATCATTGTAGTGCCAGCCGAAACCGAAACCACCACCAGGTAAACCGATTTGACCTAGCATTGCTGCAAGTACAACGAGCATCCACGCGTACTGTTCGCCGTGCTGCATACGTTGTAGACACCAGCCACCGATGATTTGCGTACGGCCACTTGCCATTGTGCGCGCAAGAGCACGGATATCATCAGCTTTGATACCACAGATCTTTTCAGCCCACTCAGGGTTCTTAACAACACCGTCAGTCTTACCAAGAACGTAAGGCATGAACTTATCAAGGCCAGTTGTGTAATCAGCAATGAAGTCTTTGTTGTATAAGTTTTCAGTGTATAGCGTATGTGCAATAGCAAGCATTAATGGAACATCAGTCTGTGGGTTAACACGGATCTGCTCACCACCAACCACTTTTTGAGTGCTAGAAACCACAGGATCGACGTAGATCACTTTGATTTCTTTATTCTTCACTTTCTCTGCAAGTTGATCATAGTACTGGTATGGGCTGTGGTCTGGTACTAACCAACCCACTTGCAGGTTTTTAATTGGGTCAGATGCCCAAATAACGATAGTGTCAGTGTGCTCAAGTACTAGTGGCCATGATGTTTGTTGCTCGTAAACTTCCATTGCGCCAGCAACGTAAGGAAGAATTACCTGAGCAGCACCTGTTGAGTAGTCACCCATCTTACCTAGGCTGGTACCGTGAAGGCCAACACCACGCTTCATCATGGTACCTGCGTTATGCAGTTTACCCACTGATTGCCAGCCTGTGTGACCAGAGTACAGTGCACTTGGACCGAAGTTGTTCTGAACACGCTCCATCTCATGGTAGAAGAAGTCTAACGCTTGAGACCATGGCACACGTACAAAGCGGTTATTACCACGCTGTGTTGTATCTGACTTGTAGCCTTGCTTTAGCCAATCAATACGTACCATTGGGTATTTAACACGTGCAGGGTTATAAACCACTTCACGTACCGCCTGGATCATATCTGTTGGGTTCTTGTCTTTTTCAAATGGCGTTGTTTCAGTCCAAACACCGTCAACAACTTTAGCGCGGAATGCACCCCAGTGAGAGCCAGATAACACTTCGCCAGAAAACGCTGCTTTTGCTTCTTCTGCAGCCATTGCTTTACGAGGAGCAAGAAGGCTAGGACCTACAACCGATGCAGCACTTGCCATTGCAAGGCCAGATAGGAAGCGGCGGCGTGAGATGCCAGTTTTATGAGTTTGAGTCGCCATATGTTGGAGAATCCTTAAACTTTAATTTTTATCGATGGGGCGGGGATAGTGATATCACCCGCCTATCATTTATTTGTTATTAGGCTGCAGGATTAGTGCGCACCTGCACCGCCTGTATCGCTACCGTGGTTCTGAAGATATTTCAGTAGCGTACGTTCTTCTGTCTTAGACAGACGGTAGTAAGAGCTCATGGCTTTCAGACTTGCGATCCAGCCATTTGCAGTAAAATGGCCTGGTGCTGGCGCCGCGTGACAAGCGTTACAAGTAGAGCCGTACATTTCTTCTGCATAGTTCCAGATAGGCTGGATGCTATCGATCATGTCAGCTTTAGTAATCCATGCTTGTACTGTTACGTTCTGCCATACGATGTCAGTTGCTGGATCAGTTTCTTCCTTAATAATTTTCTCGTTAGCTTTAATGTCACCACGGATAGTCGCTTTAAATACGCGCTTACCCATGTATTCTGTCATAACGCGACCTTTACCCGCTTTCTCTAGCCAGCCGTTTACTTCAACTTTTAGCATGTCGCCTTTACGTTCAAGTACCGTTACTTCAGACGCTGGTAGTAATTTACCTTCTGATTTAGCGTTAGCATCGTCAGTGGCGAACATATCTTTCTCACCAAGAGAGTAAAGCTTGTCAGCGGTTGCACCTTGTGCAGCTGCTTCTGCTTGTAGGCCTTGGAAGTCTTTCTGGAAGCCGCCAGCCATGTTTGGTAGTTCGTGTGCAATACCTTTGTGACACTCGATACAGTTCATGTCTTTTGCAGCAGCGTCTGTCATTGCAGCAGCAGCTTCAGGTGATTGTTTAGCGTGATCCATTGCAGAGTAATTGTGACAGCTCTTACAGGTACTCGAATTTTGCTTTTTCATTCGATCCCATACCATTTGAGCTAATTCTAAACGGTGCTCTTCAAACTTTTCAGGCGTATCAATCTTTTTAGTAATAAATTGGTTATATACGTCTTTTGATGCCATCAGCTTAGTTTGAACCATACCAACTAAATCTTTAGGTTGGTGACAGTCAACACAATCAGCACGAACACCAGAAGCGTTTTTAAAGTGAACAGATTCTTTATACTCATCGAAGTTTTGCTGCATGGTATGACAACCGATACAGAATTCATTGGTTGATGCGTGCTCAAAACCTTTATGTGCAGCAAAGATACCAACAAGGGTGATAACAATACCAACAAATACAAGAGCAAGAATCGAATACTTGCTACTTGGTTTTGTCAACATCTGCCAAAGTTTTTTCATGTTGAATGATTCCATTTAAGAATGAATGCCCACCGTAAGCTACGGTGACGTTATAAATTTTATGGGGTAATCTTATGTCCACGATGTGAATAAGGTTAACGGTACGAATGAATAGCAAACTCATGTTTATGACAAATTGTGAATAACTACGGTTTGTGCTAACGTTTCGTAAGAACACCTAAAAAACTAAAAGAGACAAACATGACTCATCACGTACTTGTTGTGGAAGATGAAATTGTTACCCGTACTAAGCTGGTCGGGTATTTTGAGAATGAAGGATATAAGGTTAGCCAAGCGGATAGTGGCGCACAGATGCGAGAGATCATGGCGACTGAAAAAATCGACCTCGTCATGCTTGATATTAACCTTCCTGGCGAAGATGGTTTGATGCTTACACGTGAGCTTCGTAGTCGCTCTGAAGTGGGTATTATTTTGGTCACAGGACGTACTGATAGTATCGATCGAATTGTGGGTTTAGAGATGGGTGCAGATGACTATGTCACTAAGCCTTTTGAGCTTCGCGAACTCCTTGTTCGAGTAAAAAACTTGTTGTGGCGCATAACCTTAGTGGAAAAAGCACGTGACGAAACGTTGGTCGAAATGCAAGAAGATAACATCATTCGTTTTGGCGAATGGCAGTTCGATATTAACAAACGAGCGCTGACTCATAATGGTCTTCCAGTGAAGCTAACTAAAGCGGAATATGAGTTATTAGTCGCCTTCTCTTCACACCCAAATGTAGTGTTGAGTCGTGAACGTATTTTAAATATGTTAAGCCATCGAGTAGAAGCGCCAAACGATAGAACTATTGATGTTTTAATTCGTCGTATGCGCTCTAAAATGGAGCTAGATCCAAAGAACCCACAGATTTTTGTTACCGTTCACGGTGAAGGATATATGTTTGCAGGGGATTAATTTCCTTCAATACTAGATATAACTGATATCAAAAATTGCATATTGCAGTGAAACATTTTGAAATAAAAAGGCCATATCATTCGGTGATATGGCCTTTTTTCTAGAAAAAAATGAGCTAATTTCTTGATATAAATCAATCAATGAAGAGGTGTCTTTTTGCTTGTTTTTTAACCAAAAACTGTAATTGTTAACCATTCTCAAATGCATACATTTATTTAAACTTTTCATTAACATTAGTAATGAGAATAAAGAACAACATTGAGATCATATCGTTAACAACACAAAAAAATAATGACAGAATGTGAATAAGGCAATTTATTGAACAGTGCTCAAAATAGAGCAATGAATACTTATCTTAGAAATAAGAAACACTATGCGATAGATGAAAGTAGATATTTGACCGATTATTGAAGCTATTCATACTACAATAATGTGCTGTTCATAGTTGATTTGCAGATTATTCATAAGATAGACATAGAATTTTTTGATTGTTAATGGTTATAAAATGCAAAAAGCCCAGTAAAACTGGGCGTTAACACTAAATAATAAAAAAAATAATATAGATAAACAGCTTATTTATATCGATTTGCGGTCTTTTTTCTCATTATTTCTGCGGTTAAGTTTTCTATTTTTGGCAGACTAATGGTACTTTCTTTTGCTAATTGACGTTGTTCGCTTAGCACGTTTTGTAAGATGATCTCTGTTGTGAGTGGGTTTGCTAATACGACACGGAACACAGTTGTTATCTTATGCTGCCATTTTTCCGGTGTAATGCGGGTACGAGATACAAATGATTTACCGGATTCACGCTGACGTTTTTGGATGAACTTGGTTAAGTCATTAAGTAATTCCAGTAATGTTTCGCGCTCTTCATCTGTAGCGATTAACAATGCTTCTTGCGTCGCTTCCGGAACATAACGGTAAGTCAGCAAGCACAGTTCAGGTTCAGTGACTAACTCAAAATCTATTTGTTGTTTAATTAAATCTGCAAAATAACGTGCTTTTTCAATACTATTATTAATCAATAATTCATAACCAGGGCGGCTAATTATATTCATGCTAGCGTATAGCAACATAGCCATACCGCTTCGTGACCCCTCTAAGGTGTGACTACCTAAATCTTTCGATCCTTTACGCAAAATATATTCAGCATGATGTTCAATTGCCGTCATGAGCTCTGGGTTTTTAAAGATCACCATGCCCGCACCCATAGGAATATACAACTGCTTATGAGCGTCGATTGTAATAGAGTCGGCGCGTTCAATCCCTTTCAATAAATGACGATACTTATTAGACATTAATGTCGCGCCACCCCAAGCTGCATCAACATGGAAATGACAATCGTGCTCAGTGGCAATATCTGCTAATTGATCTAAAGGATCAACATTGCCTGTTTCTGTTGTGCCTGCAATACCAATAATGGCGAAGGGTTTAATGTTACGCTGTTTCAGATCAGCTAACGTCGACTGTAGGTGGTCGATGTTGATACGGTTATCATCATCAGTTTTAATTGAAATGAGGCTATCTCGACCAATGCCTAATACATCTGCTGATTTCTTTAACGAGTAGTGACCACGTTCAGACACTAAGATCGCTAAATCATCATAACCGTAGTGCTTCATAGCACGAAATAATCCTTCTTGGGCGATGCCTTTAAAATCCCCGTCAGGTTTTAGGACTGTATTTCTTGCTACCCATAAGGCTGTGATATTAGCAATCGTACCACCAGAACAAAAAGCACCTAAGGAATGGTCGGCACTATGCATCCATTGCTGATAGAAGCTTTCATTTTCATTGAAGATGAGCTTATGAAGCATCCCTAAAACTTGTCGCTCAAGAGGAGTGAAAGCTTTAGAGGTTTCGATTTTTACGAGATTTTGATTCAGCGCGATCATGATTTTAGAGAGCGGCATCATGAAGTAAGGCAGGGCAGAAGTCATGTGACCGATAAAGCTTGGCGCTGAGGTGTGGACTGATTGCGAAACCAGCTTATTTAATAGAAATTGGGTATGCTCGGAGACAAAGCTCGGTATTTCAGGGATTGCTGGATCGGAGAAGTCTTTCTCTATTTCGAGTAGTGGTTTTTCTGTTGCAGCAATGTGAGTACGCAGAAATTCATTTAAGTTTTCTGATAGCTCTTTTTCTATCATACCCAGTGTTGAATCTGGGGCTTCCGGTACTGTAAAAATTCGATGCAGAGATTCTTGTGATGCATCGGCAGTGCGATTATTAACAGCCATAATACTCAGTAACGTTTCTTTAACTTTGGTAAAGTGCTGTTAATCTAATAGAAAAGTAGTGTTATGTCTCGTAAAATTTATGGCTCTGTATCATAACAGAGCCATAATTTTCATCGCTTACAATGAAGAAGGGATGGCATTTATTGTTGTTAGAAGGTGTAGTTCATACCTAAGCTAACAAGCATAGTATCTGCATCATAGAAGTTGATATTTGATTGTGTGGTGTTGTAGCCCACTAATGAAACAACGCCCCAATTCTTCCAACCAAATGGTTGTTTGTATTCATAAGCTAGGAAGGCACCTAAACGGTCTTCTTCTTGTTTCTTATCAAAAATAGGGTTTTCTGCATCAAACAAAGCTTTCTTATAACTTAAAGTAAAAGCTAGGCTTGAACGCTGGAAGAGTTGAATAAAAGTGGCTGAACCCCCAAAAATATCGGCAGACATTGCTTTACCGTCAGCATCAATACCACTGTAGTTTAATGCGGTACGAAGCATTTGTGTTCGACTCAGTGGAAGTAGGTGGCTTCCTTCTACAAAAAAGAGTTTTGCGTTTCTATCTAGTAGATTTTGATCGATAGCTAAGCCTTCTCCACTTTTTTCTTGATCTACTTCATAACGACCATATGCAGTATCTAATGAGTACATAGAGCCAGCAATGTTGTCCCACTGCGCACGTACCGCTTTTACATTACTTCCTGTTTTTACACGTGGCTCCCCTGTTAAATAGGGGTTTTGCCATGTTTTTAATTCTAATAATCCAGGAATGTAACTTAACGAAACAGTGCCGTTTCCTTGAAGTTGTTGGCGAAAGCCAAGTTCAGTATGGAAACGCCCTAAAGCGACATCAGAACGATCAGTACCAAAAAATAATTGCTGTTTAGCATTGCTGAAAGTATATGAAAGTGTACCAAGTGGGGCGATACGTGTGTGACCTTGATCATCACCTGATGAATTCAAATTTGAGGTGGTGGCATTATCAGAATCAAACTGTGAATTTGTTTTAGTGTATGCAGCCAAGAGCGAGATATCACCACTGATACCTGGTGTCCAATCCACCGGTTTTGCAACGGTATTAAAACTGGCAACTACGGTAACTAAACCAATATAAATCGGTTTCATTTTAAGCATCCTTTTCTTCAATTATTCATTACTGTGATAATGGTTAACGTAAGGAATAAAAATAAAGTTTAAATATAGATTAATTTTATAATAGCGATGGATGTTATTAAATCGAAATACAGTATTTTGTTGTTTATTTGATAATAGATTTATTTATTCAATGGAAATTGGGATGAAATGCCACCGCACTACGTTGATAATTGCTCTTATTTTATAGGAAGGTGTGAAAATAAGAGCAATATTTTAAAGGGCTATTTGCATGTTACTGCAACTAATTTCTGCTTTTTCATTATAGCTATCTAATGACTGTTTGATATCGATAGGCGGCGTTAATCACTTTGCAAATTCCGCTGTTAGCACTAAAACCATAATAAGCAGTGCTGTCGCAAGTTTCATTTGATGCCCCTGCTAACATTTGTTGAAAGCAAAATGTAATGATTTCAATGGCGTTCCAACCCAAGAAAATAATGTGCTCACTTCTACTATGTCATCAAACGATAGTCCGTGATGACAGTGGAAAATTTAATGCAATATACAGTATTGATATTAATGTGATAATTATCTTAAATTCTGTACAATTTAATTGATAACAAAGCTGTAACATAACTATACTGTGGTTAATAAAATGTTACATTTGAAAGATTTTAAGGGGCGAAGTATGGATAGTAATTTGAAACTTGCTGTAGTTACAGCAACAATGACGCTAACGACAATCTTTAGTTACGCAGCAGTAGCCTTATTAGCGTAATACAATGGCAAGTTAAAAAGATAAGATAGAGCTTTAATTTCTTTAACTTGTTTTTTATAAGCGATTCCAACTCTTAAATTAAATACGTATATTACGTCAGAGTGTTTTCTAACCTTTGGGGGAGAAATGAATTATCTGCCGTTTAGTTTGAGTGCTTTTGATGAAGAATCGATATCACATTTTTCATCACGGCTTTTTGATGCACATAATAAGAAAATAGCATTAGTTGTTCAGGGTGGGGGACAGCGAGGTATTTTTTCGGCTGGTGTTTTAGACAGTTTCTTAGCACACGAGTTTGATCCTTTTGCTTTGTATATAGGCACATCTGCAGGTGCTCTCAATTTATCTTCATTTATTAGCCGTCAGCCACGTTTCGGCTATCAGTTTATTCAAAACTATACGACAACAGATAAATTTTTTAGCTTATATAAGTACTTAAGCAAACAACAGCCAATGAACCTTGATTGGGCGCTGCAAGTCGTTTCTCCCACTGGCGAATTAGCCCTCGACTTTCATACCGCGAAAAGAACCCTACAACATCGACAGGCATTCGCCTGCGCAACACGTAAAGATACCCTTGAAGATATCTATATGCCGATGTACCAAGATGATTGGTATGAAGTTTTGCGTGCGAGTTGTGCTATTCCTGTTTTATACAATTTACCTGTTAATATGAATGAGCTGGAATGGGTTGATGGTGGTGTGAGCGCTGCGATACCGGCTAAAGAAGCATGGCGTCGAGGGGCTGATCTGGTTATTGTGATTCGAACTGAGCCTCTTGATCATGACAATCATGCCGATAAGGGGATCTTTGATGACTGGCGTGAAAGTGTTGAAACTTACTTACCCTATTATATAAATAAGCTTAGCCTTAATGAATCGGTAGATAAAATTAAAACGGTTCATCATGAATTAAGTCACCGTTTTGAACAGTGGCGAGAACAATACCGTAACGACACTATCGATATTAAAGATAAAGATGATATACAGAAAGAACTTTCATATTTGGATAGTAAAAGTAAAGAGGCATTGAAGCTGCCTATTTTTGGTAATAAAAGTTGGCTATCACATATGAATATTGAACGTTTATTAAAATTAGCGAGGCAGAGTAATAATTCCGACGTAATTGAAATGTTACTTCAATATTACAAAACTCACCAAGATATGAATGATTTTTTAGTGAATCCACCCGATGGGTTACAAGTTATCCAAATAGCGCCTGAAAAGTCATTGAAGAGCCGAGCCCTATTGAGTAGTAAAGATGATTTAGAAATGGATTATCGAGAAGGAAAGATAATTGGACGTAAGTTTGTAGATTGTTTTTCAAATATTTTAAATGAAAAAAGCAGTTTAATGCAGTACATGCGAAATGAGTAAACCGAGTAAGAATTGCTTACTCGGCTATTGTCTCTTTGTTATCTATTAATCATAAAATGAAGTAATAACACTGCCATTATTAATAGTAAGCGATGTTCCTTTACTATTAATAAATGAGGCGATAACACTCTGCATTTCATTTGTTGCAGCAATACTTTGTTCTGTTGCGGGCTGTGATAGCTCGGATGGATTCAGAGGTGTAAGCACTGAACTGTGATATCCACCCTCAAATCTCACCGCTGTTTTCAGAGGTGACCCTGTTACAGACTTGAGTGTTTGAGTCAATTGTAGTGGTTTTAGAAGTGGCGTAGTTCCTGTAAATGGTGAATAAATTGGATCCGTGCCTTGTGTTGATTTATTTGGAATCACCATATCATTTTTCATTTCTTCTAATAAAACAGCGGTTGTTTTTGGAATAAATGAAGCGTGATTTATTGGATCTGCTGGATCCATGACGGTTTGCGCGGCATAGGCAAACTTATTAAAATTGTCATTTAAAGTATCGAGTGTTATTTGGGCCAGTGAGTTCCCTGAATCTTTACTTGTATTTAGCTGTGCAATATAGCTCTTAAAACACAATGCAAGATTTGTGTTACCACATTGTTTAGAGAATGATGAGTTAGTCGCGTCAACTATTCCACCTTTAATGAGATCACTAAAACTTGGCGAGTTTAGTAGTAAGTATGGTATTTCAGCACCTGGGTTTGCGAGTGCAACGGTATCAATATTAAATAACGTTTTATTATACTGGTCATTAAATACAGTTCTGTTCGCGATGTCTGCGACATCAACACCGGTAATAGCGCCAAGAGAGTGACCAGCAAAACTTACACCATTATTAAGAGATAATGCTGACAGTTGTTCCCCTAATTCACTAGGATCAGAGTCTGTTATTACTTTGCCTATGATTGCACGCAAGTTAACAACATCAATAACACTTTGACGTAAATTATCTCTAGCTACAGCAAGATCTATAAAGTTTAGAAACATCTTTGGATCTTCTGAAGCGTTCTTACCACCGACACCTCGAGTACCATGAAGAGGTAAATCAATAGCAAAAATAGCTCGACATTGATTACCAATAATTTTGTCAGGTAAGCTTGGATTCGAATAAACAAATTGCTCTTTATTTGATGTTACACCGTGTTGGAAAATCGTCACGCTGTAACCTGACTGCTTACATTTTTCTTGGTTTTCTTTGTCCAACTTCGGCATGATTAAATTATATTGTACTGCCGCAACTGATTGTAGTTGGGGAACAGGACTATAACGAGTGATCAATCTTTCTGGATCGAGTTGCTTACCATTAGCTAGCGTTAACTTTTGACCTTTCAGTGCTGTTAGTACTTTAATTTGTGTCGCTTTATCTGTTGCTACTTTTGCAAGATCTATGTCAGAGATATGTAGATCTGAAAGTTGAGAAGCAATCGCGCGTTTATCAGCTTCACTACCGTTAGTCAGAATATATTTAATTTTCGCAAGGCTTGGCATATCACTTTTCCAAGGGCTGACTAAATATTTCTCTGGTGCGTTAGGGGCTGAGGATATTTTATGGCTGTCTGTAGATAAATAATAAGGAAGAAAAACGGTTCCAGTATAAATCTCATTACCAGCAGGTGTTGTTGCTCCATCTGCTCCACCAAGTTGCGGTCGTGTTATTTTATAGAGATTATCTTGGTTTGCTATGTCGTCACTAGCAATCACAGGCTCATCTGTTTCAATTTGTTTTGAAATTGTCTGTAGAGTCGCCATTTTTGCAGCATACAATACATCGCCAACAGATAATGTGGTAAACCATGAAGAGAAAATGATATCCCGTTTTTTAACGATATTATGGAATGCTTCCTCTGTTGCATGGGTGATCTTTTGAGCTGGAATTAATGCTTTGGCTGGTGGCGTGCTATCAGCTTTTAGTAAAGCGTAAGAGTTGCTCATACCTACCGCTTTACCATTTACATCTTTAAGATCATTTGTTAATGCAAACATATAGTTACTTGATGGATCCAGAGGCTTAAGCAGCATTACAATTAAGCTATTGCCAGAAACCGTCACCATAAAGTCCCCGTTTTGCTGGGATAATTGTGTAGGCTGTGTGGTATCGTCAGGGTTGGTAGGATCGCCTGATTTAATTAAGTAAAAGCTATTCGCTGCTGTTGCAGGATCAAGTGCCTTACCTTTAAAATTAATCGTAATAGGCTGAGTTGTACTCCAACCATCGGTTTGTCCCATTGCGATTTCAGGTGCAGTTGCGCCTTCACGTGTCGCTAATGTGCCATCTTGTGCATCCATACCTAGATAGCTAGGGATCACAATGGTTTTATTAGCTGACAGTAAATCAAAATCAATCTTTGTTTCTGCTTTTAAGCTGTCTGCAATATCAGGATCAATGGTTGGTTTAACGGTCGTTTGACTACCGCCACCACAACCAACCATGCTTAATGCAGACGCGACGATTAATGCGATTGAATTAAATTTCATTTTATTTATTCCAAATAATTAATTAGTTACAACGCATTAAAAGCGATAGTTAAGCTGTGCAGCGACAAGATACGCTTTACCACGAGAGGTAAACGTACTGTTATCTTCAACGAAGGTGGCTTTCTTACTGTGAATGTATGAAAGACCCATATCGACAGAAAGATCTGGGTTGAAGTGGTAAGTCGCACCTGCTGAATACCAGTAACGATCAGTATCTGGAATACTTAGTGTTGCTTGGCCTGCATTTTGGTCAAGGGCAAAACCGTAACGAAGTGTCCATTCATCATTCATTGTGTAAGTCGTACCGACAGCCCAACGATAGGTATCTTTGTAATTTTCTTTTTTCAGTAAACAGGTACCAACTTGACCATTAAAGCCTGGCTTACATTGTGAGCTAGTGGCACGAATTTCTTTAAACTTGTTGTATTGTGTCCACTGTAAGCTATAGCTGATCGCCCATTGTGAATTTAGTTGATGGAAACCAGAAAACTCTGCGATAGCAGGGAGCGGTAACGAAAGGTTAGCAGAAACAGTGTTATGTGGTTTACCGGTTATTGAGCCTAAATAATCGGTAAAATCACCATCAAAGTTAAGATTAACTTGTGAGCGGTAACTTAGGCCAAAACGGTTATTCTGATCTAATTCATAAAGTGCGCCAATATTCCAACCCCAGCCCCAACTTGTGCCTTTTAAGTTGATTGCATGGTCACTTGGTTGACTATTAGGAACCGCCAATGAAAGTACACCTAAACGGCGATCAAACTCGGCATTAGCATAAACAAGGCTAACACCGCCGCCAATGCTGAAGTGTGGATTTAAACGGTAGGCAATATTTGGATTAAAGTTGAATGTTTCAAGGGACGTTTTGCCTGCCAATAACCCTGCGTTGAAATCGTTAGGGTACTTTGTTGTTACACCGTAATTACTGAAAAGTGCAAGACCAACCGCGACTTTGTTATTGATTGGTTGAATATAATAGCCCGCAGGAACAAAGCTAACGGGGGCGATATTTTTTGCGCCTTGATCAAAGCTATGATCGTAAATATCAACAGAAGGTATGACAACACTTGCTACGGTAGAAACTTCTGCGTGTTTAAATAAGGTCATCGCGGCAGGGTTGCGAGCTAACACGGCGGCAGAATCAGCAAAGGCAGCATCGCCTGCGTAGGCACGACCTAAACCCGCAGCTGAATGTTCTGATACTTGGTAGCCAGCAGCATAGCTTTGACTCGAAATGGCTAGACCAATAACACATGTAATATAACGTTTTTTAATGGACATTAACTGTCTCTCTTTTTATTAGCTTCTTGCTCTTCCATTGGGGTGCTAAATGGCGGCATTATTTTTAGAGAGAGAAGTATATGTATACCTAAAAAGAATACTAAGTAAATTTGACAATTGTCACATAAATAGCGTTTGTTTGGCTGTGTTTTATTCTTCACGTTGTTTTTTTATACAAATAAAATGAGCTTAAAATTAAAGTATTTGCTCTAATATCAGTCGTGTAAATTATAAATTGTTTAAAAAAAGCACAAAAATAAAGAAGGTCGCTGTATTGGCTTCAGAAAAAAATGACAGCTAATAACGATAGTTTATATCGATAACTATAGAATGTGTTGGAATAAAAAACGCGATAAGAGAGAGCTCCTATCGCGTCATATTTGGTGGCTAGTACTAAAACTTAATGATTAAGCCAGTACAGTTTGTAGCCAAGGCCAGCCTTGTTTCTTACGGCTTAGCGTATTTTCCATCATTAGAACGCCATCTTTTGCATGCGCGTCTAAAATGTTGTTCCAATCACCAGTGTAAAGTAGGCGAGTCGTACTTGTTGTAATGTCTGTTAGCATTAGTGCAGCCATCGCTAAACCTTCTTCGTCACAACGACGTTGTAGATCTGCCTGAAGCTCTTCAATCATGCTGTCAACTTGCTCTAGTGTTGCAAGTTCAATTTGACCAACAACAACGTCACGGTCGTTGAAAGGGTAGCCTTTAAGATCTTTATCAACTAATTGCGCAGCAGTAAGACCTTCAATGTCAGTCTTTGCAATTAGTAGTGCTTTAATGAATGCTTCAAGATCTTGAACATCAGCAATTTGAGCAAGCTCGTGCACTGCGTCTTTATCTTTTTGTGTACATGTTGGCGATGCGAAGCCAACAGTGTCAGATAGGATTGCAGACATCATAAGAACAGCAAGTTCACGTGTGATTTCGTGGCCTTCAATCTTAAATAGGTTAAATAGAACAGTACAAGTACAACCTACAGGCCAGATCCATGCTTCCATTGGATTGATTGTCATTACATCACCTAGACGGTGGTGGTCAACAATACCTACAACTTCAGCGTCTGCTAGGTCGTCAGGTGCTTGAGCAAGATCAGAGTAGTCAACTAACCATACTTTCTCGCCAGCAACACTTGTACGTAGCTCAGGAGCTGCAACGCCAGCAAGTTCAAGGATGTGTTGAGTTTCACGGTTCATTTCGCCTTGACGAATTGCTGTCGCTTCAAGACCACGTGCTTTAAGAAACGCTGTACAAACTAGTGCTGAGCAAATGCTATCACTATCAGGGTTTTTGTGACCTACTACTTGGATCATGATGTTTCCTTAACTAAGTCATGCAATAATATTTAACTGAATGACGTAATACGATTTAACTTAATTACAGCCGATTATACCTATAAGCCTGCTTTTTTATAGGTATAAGTGTTATCAAGTTTATTGAGTACCGAGGATTTTAGAGATTTTTTTCTTATATTCAACAAAATTAACAACTAGCTGAAAAAATAAAGGCATGGTTAATTAAAACCATGCCTTTTATCGTTATTTGAAGATAAAGATTTTAAATTTCTGCTTACGCGGTTTGCGCTTGCTCAATTGCTACTGCAACAGCCACTGTTGCACCAACCATTGGATTATTACCCATACCAATTAAGCCCATCATTTCTACGTGAGCAGGTACAGATGAAGAACCAGCAAATTGAGCGTCAGAGTGCATACGACCCATGGTGTCAGTCAGGCCGTAAGATGCAGGACCTGCCGCTACGTTATCTGGGTGAAGAGTACGACCAGTACCGCCGCCTGATGCAACTGAGAAGTAATCTTGGCCTGCTTCTAGACGTTCTTTTTTGTATGTACCAGCCACTGGGTGTTGGAAGCGAGTAGGGTTAGTCGAGTTACCTGTAATAGAGATATCAACATTCTCGCGGTGCATAATCGCTACACCTTCACGCACATCATCAGCACCGTAACAGTTAATTTCGCCACGTTGTGTTTGAGAGAAGCGACGTTCATTAACGATTTCAAGTTCACCAGTTGTGTAGTTGAACTGAGTTTGTACATAGTTAAAGCCGTTAATACGTGCAATAAGGTAAGCTGCATCTTTACCCAAACCGTTAAGAATAACGCGTAGTGGGTTAGTACGTACCTTGTTTGCGTTTAGTGCGATTTTGATTGCACCTTCAGCTGCAGCATAGGATTCGTGACCTGCTAGGAATGCAAAACACTGAGTTTCATTGCTTAGAAGACGCGCACCTAGACGACCATGACCTAAACCCACTTTACGTTGGTCAGCAACAGAGCCTGGGATACAGAATGCTTGTAGACCTTGGCCTAAAAACTCAGCCGCTTCAGCCGCTGTTTTTGCGCCTTCTTTTAGTGCGATTGCAGCGCCTAGAACATATGCCCATGATGCGTTTTCAAACGCAATTGGTTGGGTTTCTTTTACGATATCGTAAGCGTTAACACCTTTATCTTCGATGTATTGACGCGCTTCTTCAAGTGAAGAAAAACCATATTGTTCTAGAACGGGTGTGATTTGGTTAATACGACGATCAAAGCTTTCAAATAATGCAGCCATGATAAAATCCTCAATAAATTTAGCAAATTAGGTGTAATTGAATATATGGATAACAGCTTGGCTGATTATTCGTGACGAGGATCGATTGTGCGAACCGCTTCGTCAAAACGACCATATTGACCTGTTGCTTGTTCCATTGCTTGATCTGCTGGAACACCTTTACCGATAGATTCCATCATCTTACCGATATTAACGAAGCGGTAGCCGATGATTTCGTCGTTGTCATCAAGTGCGATTTTAGTAACGTAACCTTCAGCCATCTCCATGTAACGAGGGCCTTTTTCACGAGTACCGTAATGCGTACCTACTTGGCTACGTAAACCTTTACCAAGGTCTTCAAGACCAGCACCAATTGGTAGACCGTCTAAAGAGAAAGCCGTTTGTGTACGCCCGTAAACGTATTGAAGGAAGATTTCACGCATTGCAACGTTGATAGCATCACATACTAGGTCAGTATTTAGTGCTTCAAGGATAGTTTTACCAGTGATGATTTCTGAAGCCATTGCTGCAGAGTGAGTCATACCTGAGCAACCGATAGTTTCGATTAATGCTTCTTCAATGATACCGTTTTTCACGTTTAAAGTTAGTTTTGCAGCACCTTGTTGTGGTGCACAAGTACCACAACCGTGGCTAACACCAGAAATTGCAATAACATCTTTAGGTTGTACCCAGCGACCTTCAACAGGAATGGGTGCAGACTCGTGATGTGGACCACGAGAGATAGGACACATATTTTGTACTTCAGTTGAGTATTGCATTGCTCTGCCTCACTAGACACCGCGTTACTAATTATAAAACTCAGAGTAGGAAAGAGTTGTATAACGCTCAGCCGTGTTGAATTGATAATTCTTTATCGAGCAGAAAATAGAAGAGGACAAAAATGAAATAACAACGCGACGAATGCAAAAATTAATATAATTAATTAAAATTATAAATATCCATTTAAACAAATACACGGTCCTCGACGATTTAAAGTCGAATGTTGTTAGACGTCATTATCCTTTATTGAAAGGCGGTTAAAGGAGGAACATCATCTCCCGCCATAAAACCTATTATTTATGGCATACGATATAGAGATATAAATATCTCTTTCTCTGATAAGATAAATATACGCTTTTATTCTAATGCCGTGTAATTTAAAAAAAAGAATAAAGATTTCAAATATGAAAAAACTGAATGAGAATAAATATCATTATATTCTCATTAGTCTCTAATGATTATCTTTTTTTAAATTGTTATTAATATATTTCTCTAAATCAGAAAAGGGCATTGGTTTTGCGTAATAATAACCTTGAATTAAAAATACGCCTTGGTCTCTTAAATAATTGACTTGTTCTTGTGTTTCCACACCTTCCGCAATCATGGTCAATTTTGCTTCTTTTCCAAAGCTGATGATAGCGTTTAATATATTGGCTTTAACGTCACAAGTACCGATTGTATCAATAAACATTTTGTCAATTTTTAAGGTGCTGATGGGTAACTCTTGAAAGTAGCTAAAGCCACCGAACCCCGTTCCTGCATCATCGAGCTTAATGGAAATACCATGGTCAATTAATCGCTGCATCACTTCTTTGGCTGAGGTTACGTTTGTGAACTGAGTTCTCTCGGTTACTTCTATCGCAACACGGTGATTAGACACTTGCGCTGAAGATAATGTGTTGAGTAATTTTGTTGCAAACGTTTGATTTTGAAGTTGACGCGGTATGACATTAATACTGATATAAAAGTTGTCATGGATGTTAGTTAGTTTTGAAAGATCCTCGGCTACTTGTGATATTAAAAGATCTGTTATCTCGTAAATTTGTTTATTCTGTTCGGCAATATCAATAAAGTTAGCAGGAGAAATAATTTCACCATTTGCTTTACACCATCTAATTAAGCTCTCACAACCGATAATTGAGCCTGTCATTGAATTAATAATAGGCTGGTAAAAAGGGATAAACTCTTTGCGTTTAATACCCCGTTCAATAGCCATTTTAACTGTTCGTTGTTGAGGGCGAAGGCCTAAAAATATACATGTAATAACAAGTAGAATGCATAAAAAAACATTAACCATTAAAAGCTCTGAATGAACAATATCCGTTAATCCTTTTTTAGTTACAAAAACTTCAAGATAAATGTTTTTTGTCAGCTTTTTTTTAAATTCATGATAAAAGATATTTTTTTTAATCTTCGACTGGATTTGAATTTTTTTATCCTTATAAATAATATTAATAACAACATTATTATCATTTGTGTTATTAAAATAAAGTTGACGATTTAATGGGTCGGTAATTGTGATTAAATGGGTATCATTAGGCAAATTACGAATTATTTTCAAGCGACTGCCTAAATATGAAGTAACCACATAGTCTTCAAGCGTGATTGCATTTTCTTTATTGTAGTTATCACTTATAGGTTAATTTATCCCGTAATTTGAACAACTACTGTGAGGAGTGAACAGTCCAAGATAATGAATGTTACTCGACAAATCATTTGCTAATCGCATTTCTTTAATATCATGTTTTGAACATGTAAAAGTTAGCTTTGGTATTAACTTTTCTATACCTGTAGATAGAGCAACCCCCTCATTATCAGAAAGGTACAATGTAGGCACTAACGCGTCTATGCCTGAGTCAAATACCATGGTATCCGGCTCATTGGCTTTATTTTTTAAATTGACACGATTATACAGTCCATATTGGAATAAACTAACTTTTATAAAATACTGCATTAAAAAGATAGAGCCTAAACCTATAATAAGAATTATAAAAGGTTGCTTCCAACGAAGTAATAAATTGTTATTCATGATATTTAAATTAGCATAGATTCTAACTAGGTATATTCTATTATTCTTTAGCTGTTTGTTTCAAATATAAATACAATTATTGAATAAATGACTAGAAAATTAGCACTTGTGGTTATATATTTTAACGGTTATATAACCTTATGTTAAATATTGTATTATTAATTGACCTAATAATGGAGTTGCAGTAAATGCAAAAAATATATAAAAGTGATGGTTTACTATTTAAATCACATTGGTTTACTGTTCCGCTGAATTATAGAGATTCACATCAAGAAAAAATTACTGTTTATGCTCGAGAAGTGGTGAAGCAAGGCCACGAAAATGATGATTTACCGTGGTTAGTTTATTTACAAGGAGGACCTGGATTTCCATCGCCACGCCCGACGGGCAATTCAGGTTGGCTTAAGCAGGCATTAACAAAATACCGCGTATTACTGCTTGATCAACGAGGTACAGGGAAAAGTACTCCGGTTTCTCATCAAACTTTGTCTGATAAAACACCAGAGCAGCAAACAAACTATTTAAGTTATTTTCGCGCTAATAATATTGTTAAAGATGCTGAATTTATTCGTGAAGCATTAAATATTAAACAATGGGCTATTTTGGGGCAAAGCTTTGGTGGGTTCTGTGCATTGCATTATTTATCTTATTACCCTGAGTCATTAACACGTGCTTATTTAACGGGGGGTATTCCACCGATAACAGGGCATGCTGATAACGTTTACCGTGCAACTTATAAACGTGTACTCGGTAAAAATAATGGTTTCTTTTCTCGCTTTCCTAATGCACAACAGCAATGTGTCGATATTGCTAATTTCTTATTGGACAATGATGTTCGGTTACCTAATGGTCAACGATTTACTGTTGAACAATTCCAACTGTGGGGGATTAATTTAGGTCGAGGTGGTGGTGATTTAGCGATGTACTACATGCTTGATGAAGCTTTTGTTGAGGTTGGTGGTCAGCCTGAGTTGAGCTACAGCTTTTTAAACCAAATGTTATTAGAGCAAAGCTATCAGACAAATCCTATCTACGCTATTTTGCATGAATCTATATATTGCCAACATGAAGCGTCGAGCTGGTCAGCGCAACGTGTACGGAGTGAATACCCGCAATTTAATTACGCAAAGGGAGGGGATTTCTTCTTCACAGGGGAGATGGTCTATCCGTGGATGTTCGATCAACTGCATTGCTTACAACCACTAAAGATTGCGGCAGAATTACTTGCAGTGAAAGATGATTGGTCTTGCTTATATGATGCTCAGCAATTAGCGAACAATACCGTTCCCGTTGCTGCTGCTGTCTATGTTGATGATATGTATGTTGATTATGATTTAAGTTGCCAAACACTAGCAGGGTTAAATCAGGCTAAAGTGTGGGTAACAAATGAATATGAACATAATGGGTTAGGTGTTGCTGGAGAAGTTATTTTATCTAAATTAATGACGTTAGCCGATAACCTATAAAATAGTTGAGCAAATTGCTTAGGTATTATTTGTGTTATAATATAACATATTGATATATGGTACACGTGAGTTCCTGCTGCACAGTACGATAAATTTAACCTGTTGGTGATCTTTTTAAACGATTAATCACGTATTATCTTTGTTTAAAGCGCAGTACTGTTGTCATGTGGTAATTTTCGCTATTATTCACAAGTTGAAATTAAGTCGATAGTCATCATAAGCAATAGCATTCCTTATGATCGAGTATTAGAAAATGCTTAGGAAGAATATGGTAAATGTTAGGGCGAGAGTGCCTTTTAAAGTTGGTTTAAAAAGCAATATTCCTGCAGATTTGCTTTCGTTCAACGGGCTTGAGTCTGGTAAAGAACACGTTGCCGTTATTTTTAAAGATGCAGATAAAACGACAGCACCTTTGGTGCGTATGCATTCTGAATGTTTAACTGGTGATGTTTTCCACTCATCTCGATGTGACTGTGGTGAACAGTTAGATGAAACTATTGAAAAGATGGGGGAGTTAGGCGGTATTATTCTTTATCTTCGTCAAGAAGGGCGTGGTATAGGTTTGTACAATAAAATTGATGCTTATAAGCTTCAAAGTGAAGGTATGAACACATATGAAGCAAACAATCATCTAGGTTTTGGTGACGATTTACGTGATTTCAGTGAAGCGGCATATATGTTGAAAGCACTGGGTTTAACTGAGATTCGACTTGTTACTAATAACCCTAAAAAGATTCGTGAATTAAGCGAAAATGGTATCAATATTGTTGAAGTTGTTGGTACTAAAGCGCATGTAAAAGATGGTAATGAAAGTTATCTTAAAACCAAAGCAAGTCATGGTCATCATCGCTTATATTTCGAAAGTTAAGTTGTATTATCTGTAAAAAGAAGCCCTGTATTGCTCGCAGGGCTTTTTTGTTTCTGTGCAATTTTTCTGAACAAGATTCCCCACACTTACACATTAGAAAATGTAATCCAAATTCAAAATTTATTCGTGCTAAATCAAGCAATATCTTCTTGTCATAATCCAGCATCAAGATTAACATCTCGTCTTAAATTTAGTCATAGGTTCTAATATAAGAATATTTATTGAATGTTGAATTCAATATTTATTGTTAGGTTAGAGTTTTATCCTGTTTGAAGGGCTCGTTTTTATTTTATCGGGTTCTTTGCGAAATATTATTCTGTCTGAGGGTAATGGTTGTGGTTAAGCAATCGTCTTCGAATATGGGCAAGTTCCTATTCTTGCTTATTATATTTATTGCTGTAGGGCAAATGACCCAAACAATGTACGTGCCAGCAATTCCAGAAATGGCGACGTTCTTTGGTGTTAGAGCTGCTTCTTTACAAGCAGTGATGGCCGCGTATTTAATTCCTTATGGTTTATCGCAGTTTGTTTATGGGCCGTTATCTGATCGTATTGGCCGACGTCCCGTAATGATCAGCGGTATGGTCATTTTCTTGATCGGTACTGTTATTGCGTTAGTAGCCCCAAGTTTTGAAGTACTACTCCTTGCTAGTTTTATCCAAGGTATGGGTACTGGTACCAGTGGTGCAATGAGCCGAACAGTTACACGCGATTGTTATGACGGTGATGACTTACATAAAGTAAATAGTTTAGTCAGTATGGGGGTGATATTTTCTCCATTGATCGCACCTGTATTAGGTGGCTATTTATCAGAGCATCTAGGCTGGGAATCTATTTATATTTACCTTTTAGGTTTTGGTTCACTTGTAACACTTGCCCTAATGCGTTCTTTTGGTGAAACATTACCCGTTGAAAATCGCCGAGCGGAGCGAGTATGGGTAAGTTACCGTTATGTGTTATCTAATCGTCGTTTCCAAGGTTATGTGGTGTGTTTAATTGCCACATTTGCAGGTGTCGCTACGTTTGAAGCATCAGCAGGGGTATTACTGGGTAGTGTGTTAAAACTGGATCCAAGTACCGTAAGTTGGTTATTCATTCTGCCTTTGCCGGGTTATTTATTGGGTTCTTGGGGCTCAAATAAATTGATGAAGCGATTGGGTACCAACCGCGTTTTATTCTTGGGTATGTTTGCCTTACTTGCAGGTGCTATTACGATTATTATTCCAGGCATGGAGGGGCTGGTAACGGTGACGAGTTTAATTGGTGGTGCGTTTATTTATTTTATGGGTGCTGGGGTTTTATTTCCTGCTGCTACCACATTAGCAATTCAGCCGTTTCCGCAACATGCAGGTACAGCTGGAGCCGTACTTGGTGGTCTTCAGAATTTAGGCGCAGGTTTAGCTACATTAGCAGCATCAGCAATGAGTGCACAAAGCCAATTTAATTTAGGTGCAGTACTTGCAGTAATGGCAATTCTTGTCGTGTTGAGTTTGGTGTGGATCCGACGCAGTGAGAAACATGACATCACAATACTGGCAAGTTAATTAAGCTCGATTATTGTGTGTGAAAGTAAAAAAGGCGACATCACATCCATTAAAAAGATGTTGATATCGCCTTTTTTCTATTAGGAATACGATGATTAATCGCGTTTCCATAAAATATGGCAGCCTTTGTTTTCAGGATCACGGCTAATTAGCATACGCGCAAATACGTCATCGAGTTCATCGTTTTCTTCATTAACAAGACCAATGATAACCTCAGCAAAAAGCTCTTTATCCACATCAAAACCAGCGTGCTCTGCCCAGTCATCACGTGTTTCAACGATTTCAGCTGCACCACGATCTTCAAATTGTGCAGTGAAGAGTAATACGTCTGCTGGCTCTAAGTTATCTTGTGCCATTTCTAAGAAAATATCGTATGCCGCATCGATAACGTCATCGTAAGAAATCAGGTTTTGAGTTTCCATAGATTAAGATCTGTCTCTTTGTGTGTAAGAGTGGTGATTATACTAAAACCTCGCTAAGAAGCGATGCCTATAATGGTTTGAATGAAAATTTAAGCAGAAAAACAACGATTTTGAGTATTTACTTTCGATAGGTTGAATTTGGTAGTATATAGAGAGAATAAAGCATATAAATCTACATTTTTATTACGATTTGTTATTGCTGTTTTTTACGGATTGAAGCTGTCTATGAGTTGTATTTGTAATGAAAACACTACCTGTTCTTGATGAATTAACCCCATTTCAAGCACCTTATATGCCAGTGTTATTAGCTTTGGTAAAACAATTACAGGCTGAGTTTTCAGAGCAAATACACAGCATATACCTTAATGGCAGTGTTGCCGCTCGTTGCGCGATAACAGAACGTTCAGATCTTAATATAACACTGGTTGTTAATAGATCATTATCGGCATCAGAACACCGCGTATTAGATTCACTATGTCAACAAATAGCCTATCGTTATAACGTTATCACTCAGGTTGATCTGACGGTGGTTACGCGAGATGAAGTGATGACACTGGCATCGATCTTTAAATGGGGTTTTTGGTTTAAGCACTGTAGCGTATGCCTCTATGGCGATAGTTTGGCAACACAATTTGGTTTGTTTGAACCGAGTTGGGAGATAGCAAAAGCGTTTAATAGTGATATAAAAACGGTACTTGCGGATTGTCGTAGTAAAATTATGGCAACGAAAAGTGTGACAGAATATAACGCATTGTGCCGAAAGGTGGGTAAGAAGATGCTACGAAGCTGTTTTATGCTGGTGGCACATCGCACATCGAGTTTAGCTTATAGTGAGCAGCAATGTGCTGACTTCTTTCTTCATTTTTATCCTGACAAAACAGTCGATATTGAACGTATTCAAATTCTTATCAATGGTCCGCAAGTACCCAAACGTGCCGCTTTGTTTTTAGTTGAACATGTCGGGAATTGGATTGTGGCGGAGTTTGAAAAAATAGAAAAAAAGATCGGGTGATCATATCAACAGCAGAGGTTTTATTTGCAGTCGTTAGCAACGGGTTTTGTTTTAACTCGCCAAAGTCGTGACATTAATGGACAAACAGAAATCATTCTCTGGGTTAAAACAGAAAATGGTCCATATCGTTTGTCTATTATAGGCGATAAGCCTGTTTTCTTTGTTCGTACAGAGCAAAAAGTGCAAGCCCAACAGGTATTAACGAGTGCGAATATCACAACAGAGTGGAAAGATCTGCCACTTAAAACGTTTCAGCATCATGTTGTTTCTGCCTGTTATTGCCACACTATTCGCGATGGCTTCTCTGCGGTAAAAGCACTTTCTGCGGAGCTAATTGATGTTTTTGAATCGGATATTCGTTTAGCAGATCGCTATTTAATGGAACGTTTTGTTCGTGGCGGCTTGGTTTTTACCGGTGATCAACGTCAGCGTTCTGGCTACATTGAAGTCACAAAAACTAAAGTAAAACCTATTGATTATGTACCAACGCTGAGTGTCGTGTCGTTAGATATTGAGTGTTCTGAAAAAGGCGTATTGTATTCTATTGGTTTACACAGCGATGCTGATAGCCGAGTGATCATGGTAGGGCAAGCACCTGACGGTTATAGCGAGTCTAGTGACTTGTTGATCGAGTGGGTTGAAAATGAAAAGGCGTTATTGCAATCGTTAGAGTCGTGGTTTATGGCTTTTGATCCTGATGTGATCATCGGATGGAACGTGATCGACTTTGATTTTCGTTTATTATTGCATCGTGCTGAGTGGAATAAAGTTAATTTACGTATTGGTCGTGGACGACAAACGCCGCATTATCGACCATCTTCGCAAAATCCTAATCAAGGGTTTATTACTGTTCCCGGACGAGTCGTCATGGATGGTATTGATACGCTTAAAACCGCGACTTATAACTTCCGTTCATGGTCGCTAGAGTCGGTTTCACAAGAATTATTGGGTGAAGGTAAAGCGATTCATAACGTACACGATCGGATGGCGGAAATTAATCATATGTTTCGCCATGATAAGCTCTCTCTTGCTAAATATAACTTACAAGATTGTGAGTTGGTGACTCGCATTTTTGAGCATACTCATTTACTCGATTTTGCTATTGAACGGTGCCGTTTAACGGGCGTGGAATTGGATCGTGTAGGGGGCTCAGTTGCCGCCTTTACCAATCTTTATATGCCGCAATTACACAGAGCAGGCTATATCGCACCAAACCTTGTCAGTGATAATTGGATCGCAAGCCCGGGTGGTTATGTTATGGACTCTAAACCCGGATTATATGATTCTGTATTAGTCCTCGATTTTAAATCACTATATCCTTCGATTATCCGATCTTTTCGGATTGATCCTATGGGGCTAGTCGAAGGGTTAAACCAAGAAGAAGGTAAAGCGGAACACCAAGCTATTAATGGGTTTCGTGGCGGACGCTTTCATCGGACCAAGCATTTCTTGCCGAAGATGATTGAAGATTTATGGGCTGCACGTGATCAAGCCAAACGTGATGGCGAAAAAGCGTTTTCCCAAGCAATTAAAATCATCATGAACTCATTTTATGGTGTATTAGGATCGTCAGGCTGTCGTTTCTTTGATCACCGTTTAGCTTCATCGATTACCATGCGTGGCCATGAAATCATGAAATTGACTCGAGAGTTAATTGAAGCTAAAGGCTATGAAGTGATTTATGGTGATACCGACTCAACTTTTGTATCACTTAAAAAAGCCCATTCACAAGATGATGCAAATGCGATTGGTCATGACTTAGTCTCTTATATCAATCAGTGGTGGACAGAACATCTACGTGATAAATATGGCTTAACATCGGCTCTTGAAATTGAATATGAAACCCATTACCACAAGTTTTTAATGCCCACTATTCGGGGACAAGAAACAGGCAGTAAAAAACGGTATGCCGGATTAGTGTGGCGAGGGGATAAAGAAGAGATCGTATTTAAAGGGTTAGAGACGGTTCGAACTGACTGGACACCACTCGCTCAACATTTTCAGCAGTCACTGTATCAAATGGTTTTCCATGATCAGGATGTTGATGATTATGTTCGTGATTATACGCAGCGAACGTTAGCAGGGGAGTTTGATGATTTGCTTATTTACCGTAAGCGATTAAGACGAAATTTAGCGGATTATCAGAAAAATATACCACCGCAGGTGCGTGCAGCCCGTTTAGCTGATGAAATGAACCTAAAATTAGGTCGTCCTCGTCAATATCAAAATAAAGGGACGATTGAATATGTATTTACAGTATCAGGTGCTGAGCCAAGCGAGTATCGTCAAAGCCCTATCGACTATAACCATTATATTGATAAGCAATTAAAGCCAGTTGCTGATGGTATCTTGCCGTTTATAGGTAAATACTTTGATGAGATTACTGCGCCGCAGTTAGGGTTGTTTTAACGATTATCATAATGGTTGTTTATTCTTTTTTCACATTCACTGTTACTGGTAGTTTATGGTTTATTCTTTATAATGTGAAAAACTTTTAGATTATCCCATTATGAAAAAAACATTTAATGCTTTTCGATATGTAGGCTGGTTAGCTATCATTTGCTCTACTCTTGGTTCATTGTTGCTGTTTATTGTTGGCTCAATGAAAACGTATACCGCGTTTACTGTGGTGTTTTTTAATGCAGTACCGCATAACAGCCTAGTGCATTTAGATACTGCAGATATAGCGACGTATTATTTAATCAAGTCACTCGATATTTTTTTAATCGCTTTTGTATTGTTTATTTTTGCACACGGTGTATTCACACTATTTATATCAAATAAAAAATCGCCAGACGCAGATAAAACAAATGTTTTAGGTTGGATAAAAACACCTAATATTGGGCATTTAAAAAATGTATTAGCAGAAGTCATTGTGATCATTCTTTTTGTTAAGTTCTTAGAAGCGGTATTGGTCAATTTCAATAATCTTGATTGGAAGATACTTATTTTACCGGTTTCTATTTTATTACTTAGCCTAGGATTGAAGTTTTTAAACTTAGCTGAAGAATCGGATGATCGCGTTGAAGAAAACGACTAATATTTGGAAATGATATAAAAAAACGCGCTATATAAGCGCGTTTTTTTGTTGCTAATAAATAAAAACTATTTAAAGAATTCAACTTTAGATACGTCTTTAGTATTGGCAAGAATAGGATCGAAATTGATCACACCACGGTTTTGAGTACAGATCTTGTACACATCACCACATTCAAAAATAGCTAAAATTTCTTCAGGTGCACGGAATATTTCTGGCGGAAGTTTACCTACTTCGCCAATACATACCGTTCCTTCATGTGACCAAACTAACTTACTTACGCGTTTACTGTCGCTCGGAATAGGTGCTGAGACATGTGCAGCAATCGAGGAATAAACAGATTCCGCTTGTTCAAGGTCTTTAGCCGATGGTACAAAAAAATCCATGGTTCCCTCCTTTGATATATCTATTCGGGGACATGACTAGATATATAATGTAAAAATTAGTTATCAGCCATGACAACTCGAATAACCTTATCAGAGTTGAGGTGATGAAAGCAACTAACATAACTGACTATTTTTTCATAAAATCAATACAGAATTAACGAATTAGCAAAATTTTGTTAGTGTTTTTCACTTAATAACAGCACGAGTTATAAAAATCTATTATTCTCATTAAAGGTATGATGATGAAATTTAATAGGCATGGAACAGAAAGACTTTTTTGATATTCCAAGTCCCTGTAAGCGCATATGTGAAGTGAATAATAAGGGGTATTGCAAAGGATGCTTCCGTAGTAGGGAAGAGCGTTTGTATTGGCTTAAAATGACCGATGATGAAAAACATCTAGTACTTGATATATGTCGTCGCCGCAAACAGCAAGTACTAAGGCGTCACCGAGCTAAATTGCAGCAAGAGTTAGATAAGAATATTGAGCAAGAGGATGATCCGCAACAGTCGTTGTTTTAGTAAATATATCGATACAGTTATTTAGATATAAAAAAAGCACTCCGAAGAGTGCTTAATAAAACGTTTATGAACTCGCAATTAGATGCGTTTGAAGTCCATGTGTTCAACTTTAGGCTTGAACGGGTGACGTTGAATGTCTTGAGGTTTAACTTTAACTTCTTGACCGTCGATTACTAGTACGAAACCTTCGTAGAACTCAGGCTTGTCCATTTGGTTGATAACATCGCTGTGCTTAAGAGCGATAGCAACTGGTGCTGCTTCACCACCGTAAATGATACCTGGGAATTGCTCTTGAAGACGTAGGCGGCGGCTCGCACCTTTACCTAGGTCAGTACGTACTACTGCATTAAATTTCATAATCAATACTCTTTGATATAAATGATTCACTAAGTAATGCGACCTTACTTAGCGTCGTAAAACGAGCGCGCATACTAACAATCATATTGCTGTTAAGCAAGCGTATTAAAGTGAAAAATAATACTTATTAAATAACAAATAAATAGATGAGCGAATTGCTATCTTTTTGTGTGAAAAATACACGTTAATTATACCGTGACCACTTTTTCTTATTTTAGGTAATCAATAATACGTAGCCTATATCGCAATGAATATTCCTTATGGTAATGATAATTAAATAAATATCATTTCTTAATCTAAATGATAGTAATTATCGTTTTTGTTTGTAATAATGTTTGCGAATTTTGTTACAAATAAAAAATTGTGAAGTAGGGATATATGAACAAGCAATTAACTCTGATCGCCAGCTCTTTAGTCGCGGTCCTTTCTCCATCCGTTTATGCCAGCAACGATGTTTCTCAATTTGATGAGATTGTTGTTTCGGCTTCGAGAGTTGATGAAACTAACCAAGATAAAACAAGGACGGTTGCAAAAGTTAGCAGCGAAGAACTTGATGAAATGCAGGTTAATTCAGTCGCTGAAGCGGTAAAATTCATACCAAACGTGTCTGTTGCTGGTGGTAATGTTGCGAGTAATCAATCTATTAATATTCGTGGCTTAGAAGGGAATAAAGTCCTACAGGTTATTGATGGTAACCGCCAAAATGCCCAATTTGATCACCGACCATCCTTTTTCTTAGACCCAACTTTGATCAGTGACATTGAGGTAGTAAAAGGCCCTGTGAGTTCTTTATATGGCTCAGGTGCAATTGGTGGTGTGGTTATTCAAAATACAATCACAGCAGATGATTTAGTCGAAGATACAGGCTTTGGTGGCAAAGTTAAGACGGGCTATCAGAGTAACGGAAATGTTGTTACCACCGTTGGTGCGATTGCTAACAAACAAGATAATGTTGATTGGTTACTAGCCGGTAGTTACCAAGACAGTGGTGTGATGGAGCAAGGCAATGGCTATAAGCTCTATGGTACTGAAGCGATTAATAAGACGGGGTTAGCGAAATTTAATTGGCACTTTACCGATAGCCAAAGCATTGGTTTAGATTACCGCATTTCTGATTATGACGGGCACCCACCAGTTGTCGGCTCGACTGAGCCATTAAGTACAGAAGATAAACTGATTGATCGTACGTCCACGGATCAAAACATTACATTAAAGTACGCTTATAACCCTGAAAGTAACTTCATTGATAGTGCATTTAGAGTTTATCGTAACGACACAGATATTAAAGAGTTGGGTAATGGAAATACTGAAAAAGATATCAGCTCTATCACCACAACAGGTTTTTCTGTTACCAATAAATCTGATTTAGATCGTTTTCAAGTCTTTATTGGTGCTGATGGCTATGAAGATAAGTTAGATACTAAACGTCCAGTAACAACCTCAGGTCGTCCAACACCTCCTGATGGTGCTAAAGCAACAACCTTAGGTGGCTTTGCTCATGTTAATTACGCCTTATTAGAGTCACTTGAACTAGATGCTGGCTTACGTTACGACACGTTTGAGTCAAAAGCAGAAGGGTTCGAAAATAATAAGCAAGATGCTTGGTCTCCATCTGTAGGTGCTAACTGGCAGGCGACAGATTGGATGGCATGGTCATTAAGATATGACGAAGCATTCAGAGCGGCAAGTACGTCTGAATTATTTATGGACGGCACTCACTTTGCAATGGGGCCTATTACCAATGTATTTGTACCTAACCCGAATTTGAAGCCAGAACAGGCACATAATATCGAGTTAAAAGGTACATTTAATTTTGATAACCTTATTGGTGATGATGAATTACTGATCACAGCTAGCGTTTTCCAAAATAAAGTTAAAGACTTTATCAATCTAGATGTAACAGTACCAAGCCGTAGCGAAATGATAGCGTGTATGATGGCAAACCGTGGCTCTGGTGTTGGTTGTGGTGGTACAAGTACTTCAGATAACATCGACAATGCTAAGTTAAAAGGTTTTGAAGTTGTTGCCCAGTACCGTTATGACAGATTAAATACATTGCTATCGTATGGCCAAACACGTGGTAAAGATGAAAAAACAGGTGAGTGGTTAAGTAATATCCCTGCCGATAAATGGGTGGCGCAAGTTGACTACGGTATTTGGGAAATTGACACCAAAGTAGGTACACGAGCTATCTTTGCCAGCACTCAAGATCGACGTCCAAAAGACGATAACGAAGGCCCTTATAAGTCTTACGAACTTGTTGATTTCTATGCCTCATGGGAGCCAACGTCAAACATGGAAGGTCTAACGGTTGATTTTACTGTTGCCAATGCGTTTGATGAAAACTACCGTACACCATGGACGCAAGTTTATGAGCCAGGTCGTTCATACAAAATTTCAGCTGAATATAAGTTTTAATCCTTTAATACTTATATAAATAAAAACGCACAGTTTTACGTAAAGTAAGCTGTGCGTTTTTTTATTATATAGAAGCAGGCTACTATTTTAAGAACGCACTGTCTTCCAATACAATCAAAGGCTCGATATCACTGTCTTTTTTAATTACCAATGAATCATCTGAACGCAAACATACACCGCCGTAGTTCCCATCGACAGTAAAAGTACAAACCTGAATATATTTATTGGCGACTTTAGGTAAACACCATAACTGCTGGTAGATGTTTTTCTGATTATTAAATTTCCCATCGGTTGTATCTAATACTGAATCGTTGTGGTTAATCAAATCAATATTGCTGCCACAGCGTCCTGCAATAGGCTTAACGGCATAACCAGTTTGACGCAGTTCATCGGTTACGGTGAAGTCAGTATCTAATAAATAATGATGATGGGGGAATAAAGACCAAAGCACAGGCAATATCGCTTTGTTACTTGGTATTACCGTCCACAGTGGCTCAAATACTTTAACTTCAGGACGAAGTAACACGTCGATTAAGCGCACTTTTGTATCAGGATAGCCAGTGTGAATAGGTACAGCGGCATATTCGGTGCTGCTAACTTCGCGGACTTGATCCATTGCGGTTTCCCATGCCCATGTTTTCCATACACATTGAATCAAGCGTTGCTCGTCATCGACTAATTGTCCAATACTGTTCCAATATATGCCGTCCAACCCTTTGAGTATTTTGCTTTCAATACCGGCTAAGGTTAACGCTTTTTGCATGAATAATGCGTGATAATCTTCCTCTGCATCATCATCTTGCATGATATGAACAAAATCATATTCTTGGCTGTACTTCCATACACTGGCAAGCTCGTTGAGTAGATCTTCAGCAGGGCTATTTTCAGTAATATCGCCACCTTTCTCTGCCCATTTCTGAATGACCAAACATGCTTCCGTGTGGCAAGAAGCGGAGTCGGCATTGTACTCATACACTTTTAAGCCATCTTCAGTCATACAGAAATCAAGGCGACCAGTTAGCATGCTATGGCGGTGTTTCTGCCATGATAACCGTAGACGAGGCCATAAAATTTTCGGAATATCGAACAGTTCAAGCAAACTGTCGTCTTGCAGTACTTTATCTGTAGCGTGTAAGTACATTAAGTGTAATTCGTTAGTGGCTTTGGCTAATTCATGCTCTGCGCTTTCAGATATAGTGAAATAACGATAAATATCATCGTTAAGTAACTGTTTACCATTGACTTGTTGATAGGTTAATTCAAGCGGATCTGTTTCATCTAACCAAGGGGTTGAGAATTGCGCTTGGTTATCACGATAGGCACATTGAATATTCAACAGTTCAGGCGAAGGAGAGGGTTGAGGTAAACAATCATGCGCTTCGATGTTATAGGCCATCCAACCTAAAATTTCAGAGTCTTCAAACGTATCTTCAATGGTGTAGCAGCCATCTTTAACGTGTAAGGTTAATTCACGTGTCCATTGTTGACCTAATGGCAGTGGCGCAAACGTGACATTCTGCTCTGCAATCATGACTTTGTTATCAATAATTTGAGTAATAATAGCCACGTGACCTGTTTCTTGAAACTCCCCACCTTTTTGCCATATCAACAATGAACCAGCGACAGGGGCTTGGCGTGATCCATTGGCAAACGCGTAAAGTGGTAAGATTTTATCGTTAACGACTTGGCGTAAGAAACGCAATGAAAAAATCTCATATGCCATACCGACATCGGTAAACACCAACCCGTAATTGATATAAAGAAAACGTCGTGCAAACTCGACACATTGCCATTTCATACCCATATATTCACCATGAACGTAGCTACGCATGGCGGAATCATCGGTGTATTCATTTTCATCAATAGTACTGTAATCGGAAGAGTAGATTGCAATACCACCTGGGGCATAACCTAGCAAAGTACCAAAAGGAGCATTATTGGCGTGATCGTCTGTATTCATAATGTGGCCTACATGTAATTATCGAAACAAAAGCAAAGCGCTGTATGTTTTGATGGTTAAACTTTCTATAGCGACCGATGATGTGGCTCAGTGTTGAGCAAATAAGATATGCATTCGCATCAGGGGAGTATGGAAATACCGTTTTTTATCAAGCTAAAACTTTCATCAAAAGCTTGCAATGCAGAAATGTGAATTGTAAGGATGCTTCAATAATTTGGGCGTTCTATGGAATATTTTACGTTAGCCGTTATTCAATTGTCCTATTAGTGATGTTTATCGTCTGAATGTTGTTATTGGTATTTTTGTACAGTCTGTATGATCAATTCGTCACATCAATATGAGGATAAAAAATGTTAGATACTCAAAGTATTCGTAATATTGCGATTATCGCTCATGTTGCACACAAACAAGAACTCTCTAAATAGACAGACGTATCAACACGAAGAGTTAGCTCTTAGCGTCTAATGATCACTTGGTAAGTGGCTACATTTATATATAAGAGTGCTCATAATAAAGCTAATTTATTGGTGAGACTTAATACGTCATTTTATTCACACCAAAAGCCATGTGTTTCAGTAAGCCTACTGATCATCACATTAGTTTTCGAATATATAAATAAATCGGTCATAAAATTAGTCGGTAGAAATAGTTTCTAAATCATCAGGTATAGATGATATCTATTAATTAAATAAGTAAGGTGCGAAATTGGAATTTTTAATATTAGTTATAATTTTAATATCTTCATTATTAGTTGTCTTTTATCCAAAAAGAAAAAATTTGAGTGATGTTTCTTTGTTTTTTTCTGTCATTCTTAGTGTTTTATTATCACTTGTCGTTTGTTGGAATATGGTACTACCTATGGGGAACTACTAATTGAAACGTTTAAATAGTTCTCAAACATCCTTGCTGTTATCGGCTTTATCTTTGGGATTAACCCTGATCCCTATTGGTATTGCAACTGTGATACTTGGTTATATTCTGGGTGATAATCCTTGTATATTATGTTGGCAGGAAAGAATTGCAATTATACTTCTTTCTCTTTGTGCTTTATATATGTCTCGATATGGCTTGAGATTAAAATATATTAGTACCTATTATATTATATGTATTTACGGGTTATGGTTAAGTATATTGCATAGCTCTGTACATCTCGGACAGGATATTGGGCAGGGGTTTGGTGGCTTAATAATGGGTGCTCATGCATATACATGGGGAGTGTTCTTATTTATAGCTAACTTACTAATTATGTCTTTATTGATAAGGTTTTCAAATGAAGAATCATTAAGAAATACAACACGGATTCGCTGGGGGACGTTCCATAAAGTCTCAGGATATAGTTTTATTATTGTTATATTTTTAAACGTAATTCAGGCATTCACTCAAGTCGGTCCACCGCCATATATTGGGCAAGCAAGCCCGAAAAATTTTAGTTACGACTTAAGTAAAACGGTTTGGACGACAAAACATTGGCCTACGTGGAGTCATTTTTCATTTAGAGCTAATAATTACATTGAACAACCTGATTTTAATACATTACCAGTTAATGAAAGCACTAAATTTGAACATGCTAACCAATTACAGAAGATTAAAAACATTAATCTTCCAGCCGATATAACTGGTAGAGTAACAGCGATAAGTTACGATGAGAAAAGAAGTGTAATTGCTATTGCGACAAATAAAAACTGGATTTATTTACTTGATAAGACGGCATCAAAAATATTAAGCCAATATAAAGTAGACCCAAAATTTGATAAAGATGTAAGTAATATCTCTGGCATCTTTTTTGATAAAAACGGAGAAGTTATTGTAACGTCTGTTTATAAAAGTTATGTAAAGCTATCCGTTGATGATTCATATCGCATGAAAGAAATGGGTAGAGGGAACTTAAAGACAGTTCGAGCTAATAAAAGCTATATAGGTAGCAGTGCATTATCTTTATTAGATAATGAATATCTAACCTTGTCTTTGCCTAATAAAGTCAATGATTTTATTGTGTTATCAAGATTTAGCCGTAAAGATATGATGTTAAACGCTGAACAGATCATATCAATGAAAACGAAAGCGGTTCCTATAATAACCGGTATGGAAGTTACAGATAACGCAATTATTTTATTAAACAACTCAGGTAAGCAACTGATAGTTTTAGATAAAGAATCAAACAAACCTATAAATGTTTATGATATTGATGATGTTAATAACCCGCAAGGGGTGACAATTATTTCTAATAAAGTCTTAATTACAGATGAAGACGCTGGTAATAAGAGAGTAAAAACATATTTACTGCCTATTTAGCCTGTCAAAAAATAGGGTGAATAAAAGGTTAAGTTATTGCTTAGCCTTTTTTCGTCTCTATATAACTAGTTATAATAAAGGTTGAGAGATTTATCGCTTTAATCCTTTTTTAATAAGCAATATTTCTTACTTTCCATATCCAATTAAAAATCATTGGGTGTGAAAAATCGCTATCAAGCTCATAATATGTAGAGATTATATCGATTATGATAAAGATATTATAGATGTGTATTTTCACGTAAAAGTAAGGATGCTTATTAATAGCCTGTTATGTGTCTTCGTTTTTCAATCAGGCTGATGCTGAAACATAAGTCATTTTCGCTTCGCTAAAAAGTATGGCATCAAATTTTTCACGTTAAGATTATGTTATATGACAGAGGGAGGAAATCATGAGTGAATGGGATTCTGTGGCAGATCGAGTCAATTTTAATTTAAAAATATCAACTGATGATTTTGTCGCATCTGTACCTCTTGAATCAAAAATTTTGGACTTTGGTTGTGGATATGGGCGCATCACAAAACAGATATCAGAGCTTGGTTATCGTGAAGTCGTTGGCGTCGATTCATCGAAAGAAATGGTAAGCCGAGGTTTGAGCGAATGTCCAGAGCTTGATTTAAGATATTTATCAACTGAGGTTTTGCCTTTCCATGATGGCGAATTTGATTCGATAGTTTTGTGTGCCGTACTCACTTGTATCCCAGAACAAAGCTGTCGTAACAATATACTTAGCGAACTACACCGAGTGCTCAAACCTCAGGGTATTATTTATCTAGCTGAGTTTTGTTCAGACCAAAGCTTACATTTTGTTTCAGGTACAGGCGTATCGATGTGGCATAGTTCCAAAGCAGAGTTTGAAGCGTTACTAACAAACTTTAATATTGAGAGTTCTACGTTGGTCGATAACTCGACTATATCAGGTCATAAAAGTAAAGCAATCCATATCATCGCGCGAAAAGTCATATAACAGTTAAAGTTAATATTGGAAATACTTAACGCGGCTACATGATCTAATAGGGAAGTCAGTATGAACTACGAAGAATTTAACCATTTTTGCGGTTCTTTTGCTGGAACAAGTCACGTTGTTCAATGGGGGAATTCCGATGTATGGAAAGTCGGTGGTAAAGTCTTTGCCATAGGTGGTTGGAGCGATGGTTCCCAAGCTGCATTTACGTTTAAAACGTCTAACTTAAATTTCGAGTTTTTGAGTAATAGTGATGGTTATAAACCTGCGCCATATTTTGCCAATCGTGGAATGAAGTGGATACAGCAAATTGAGACCTCGGGTAAATTAGACGACGATTTAAAGTATTATTTGTCTGAGTCTTACCGAATCGTAGCTAGTGGTTTAAGTAAGCGTAAACAACAAGAGTTGGGCATCGAGAGCCTAGCTGAACCACGCTAATAAGCGTTCAAGACGAAAATTGAGTAAAGATCATGGATGAAAGAAGTAAATTATTCCTAGAACAATATCTTAGTTCTCTGACCTGTGACAATGCATCAAAGTACACCTCATTTAGTTCCGATTATTTTTGTGCCGACGAATATAATGCAAACCTATGCGCTGATCTCATATTACGTGGTGAAAAACGAGCCTCATGCAGTTTAGAGATTTGGTATAGCGAACAAGGTGAGCTTATGCCTGAAGTGGGACATCTTCAGGTTGTAACTAATTGGTCTGGTGAACCCGTTTGTATTATAGAAATAACTTCCGTATCAAAGTGCAAATACAATGAAATTACGGCTGAGTTTGCTGAGTTAGAAGGTGAAGGTGACAAAACACTAGGCTGGTGGAAAAAAGCTCATTGGAATTTCTTCTCAAAAGAGTGCGAAGAACTCAATATCAGTCCATCAGAAGATATGGTGCTTGTCTTAGAGCATTTTAAAACTGTGTACCCAGCGAAAAAATAACAAGTTGTTTAGAGTGTTTTACCATATGGGCATTTTAGTGTGTGCTGGTTTTAGTGTTTAAGTTAGTTTGCTGAGACTTCGGTATTGCTTGCTTCACATCTTAACAAGGTTTTATATCCAAATGTTTCTGATGCTGATAAAACTATATTATCCACAGCACTAGTCTTGGCAAATCGTTCAATTTTAACCAAACTTAACTAAAACTAGCGATTGGTGACACCATGGAACGACGACACTTTTTAGCGCTTTTGAGTTTGATTTTTACGACAGGTTTAAAGGCCAAAACGCCGATACAGTTAACACCTGAACAAGCAGAAGGGCCATTTTATCCGGTCGATCGTATTCCTCTTCGATCAAATTTATTACTTCAGACTGAAGGATTAATTGGAGAGCCCATTATATTGCAAGGGAAAGTAGTGGATACAACGGGAAACCCTGTTTCAGGCATCAAACTAGAAATCTGGCAGTGTGATGGGCAAGGTATCTATTCTCACCCAAACCAGCCAAATAACGATATGTTTGATGCTCACTTTGCTGGGTTTGGCGCGGTGGAAACTCAATCGGATGGACGCTACTTATTCCAGACATTGTATCCTGTACCTTACGCCTCTCGTCCGCCACACATTCATGTTAAGTTGTGGCGTGGTAATCAAGAGCTACTTACCACCCAATTGTACTTAAAAGGTAATACTGGTAATGAATGGTGGGGTGGAAAAGCCCGTGATCATCTACAGTTTGAAACTATGCGAATCGACGGGCGTTTAACTGGTGAATTTACCTTTGTAATTGGCTAGCGAATCCGTTTAAGGCATTAGCTTAACAAATTGTTCCATGCGTTATTTTTCCAATATTGGATGAGGTTCGGCTTCCGTGACTAGAACGATATCCACAGAAGGTTGCAATGGCATATTATCTAAAGTATTAAGATCGTCTTAACGCTAATAATGTCCATTGCACTTATTGCTATTCCCGAGCTAACAATCGCTCTCTGTGCAGATGCCATATTACAGCCTCGACGCAGGTCCGAGTCTATTACTTCCCTTAGCCACTTACTATTTTATCGGTAGGTAGATCTCCGTTAACAACTCACATTCATTGACTTCATGAACAAAATTTAAATAACGAAAGTAACAAGGATACTCTCTTAATTCTTCTTTACTATCTGGCAGCCATTTTTGATATAAGTGATACAAGGTGTCGCCAATGCTGTCATGGCTTCCTTTATGGATTGCCATAGCGCACCTGCCACTTGGTATTGTTCCAGATTTTATTCCATAGGTGTTCTCTGGAACCTCTCCTTTGTGCGAGCCACAGATATCAAACTGAAACTCATCATCTGGCGTATCGCTTGGGTCAGAGTGAGGAATACCAAATGTTTCGCTGGTTTTTATTGGAGATAAACCTGTCGATTTTCGCCAATTTATAAACTTAGCTGCTGTCTCGTATACCAGTAGTGGGCTACCTTTATGTTCAATTAATGCAACTTCTCTTTTTTCGAAATCTACGATTTGAACATTCATTACACTTTCTCCTGTTATTGGTGGATGATATTCATACTTTGAGTGCCAAGAACGCCACTCAGGCTGATTTCTAAATTGGGAAGGTGTTTGCCCGAATATCCTTGAAAAAGCACGCGTAAAGGCTTCTAGGCTTTCGAATTGAGCTTCAAAAGCAATATCAGTAACACTGAACTGTGACTCAAATGCTAACCTGAAAGAAGCGCGTTTCATTCGTGCTAGCAACACATGTTGCATAGCACTGATCCCCATGAATGCCTTAAAGATACGGTGAAAGTGGTACTTTGAACTGGCAGCGACAGTACTTAGTTGCCACATCATTAATTAATAACGCATATCTTAACTACATGGTACTCAGTGCTTACTTCTATCTATTTCTTGTCCCGAATTTTCAAAGTTGGCACTTCGTAACACAAAAGTGCCCCTTTATCAGTTAGACCTAATACTCATTCATATTGTGTTAACGTGATTTTGGATTAGTTTTTATAATGTTTTAATGTAATGGTTTGACGAATCATATAAAACTAAAACGCCTCACAGAAACCTGTGAGGCGATAGGCCAATATTAATGAAGCTGATCTACAATATAATTTTCTGATGTATAAACCTTATTTACCTTGTCCCAAGGGATAGGTGTCAAGGTTGCGTGAGCTTTTTTAGCTCTTTTTTTTACATATTCTGTTGCTTGGAAATATTGTTTCGATGTGATTGAATTATAGTCAGTATCAGGCATGCTAGTTGGCGATAGCTCAGTAACGTACGTATACTTGCCACACCCTTCAAGCCACACTTTCACTTGCCCATTTGGTAGGAAACCAAAATCAAATTGACTTTGATAGCAAGTACGTTTTATTCCGTCAGATTCCACATGATGCTGTTGTGTATACATCAGCGCTTTCATTTTTGGGGTGACATCTAATTCAGTAATATAGAACTTCGCATCAAAAAGGGATGTCCAGTAAAGCACGACTTTATCGGGTAGATGATTGGTTTTCATAATCTGTTCATAGTAAGCAATTGTAGAATAACTTCTTAATGGCATACCATAACCATCATAATTAGGTAAAAAGCCCTTTATACGCTTAAAATCACTAACCGTCATAAATTGACTATGAGTGTGTAAAATAGAGGTCCAATCTTCTTGCGTGTTAATACCATATGCTTTAGTGACTCTGACAGGGTAAAATGATGGCATAGCGTAACCAACCGTCCAATCAGGAACTTCATCAGGTACGCGTTCTCTATTCATCATGCTACAACCAGCCAGTAATAGGCAGAGCACCCCTGTTGATATAATATTTTTCATTTACTGTCCTTGTGTAATGAATGCTGAATCTAGCTCTTTCATTGAGCGCCTCACAGGTTTCTGTGAGGCGATAAGTCAATATTAATGAAGCTGGTCAACAGTAAAATGTTTAGATGTATAAACCTTATTTACCTTGTCCCAAGGGATAGGCGTTAAGGTTGCGTTAGCCTTTTTAGCTCTTTTAAGTACAGCGTTTCTTGTCTGGTTATGATCAGAGTAAGTACTTCCGTTATAGTCCGTTTCGGGTGTGCTCGTTGGTGACAGTTCAGTAACGTACGTATATTTGCCACACCCTTCAAGCCACACTTTCACTTGTCCATTTGGTAGAAAACCAAAATCAAATGTCGTTTGGTAGCAAGCTCGTTTTATTCCATCTGGTCGAATGTAACTTTGCTTTTTATAGGCCAGCGCTTTCATTTTTTGGGTGACATCTAATTCAGTAATATAGAACTTCGCGTCAAAAAGGGACGTCCAATAAAGCACAACTTTATCGGGTAAATGATTTGTATATCTTATCTGGGAGTATTGAGCGATCCCAAAAGTTAACGATAATCCATATCCATCATAGTCCGGTTGAGACTGTTTAATTCGTTCTAAATCGCTGATTCTCATAAATTGACTATGAGTGTGTAAAATAGAGGTCCAATCTTCTTGCGTGTTTATACCATATGCTTTAGTGACTCTGACAGGGTAAAATGATGGCATAGCGTAACCAACCGTCCAATCAGGAACTTCATCAGGTACGCGTTCTCTATTTATCATGCTACAACCAGCCAGTAATAGGCAGAGCACCCCTGTTGATATGATCTTTTTCATTTACTGTCCTTGTGTAATGAATGCTGAATCTAGCTCTTTCATTGAGCGCCTTACAGAAAATAGTGAGGCGGTAAACCAATATTAATGAAGCTGATCTACAATATAGTTTTTTGATGTATATATCTTATTTACCTTGTCCCAAGGGATAGGCGTTAAGGTTGCGTTAGCCTTTTTAGCTCTTTTAAGTACAGAGTTTCTTGTCTGGTTATGATCAGAGTAAGTACTTCCGTTATAGTCCGTTTCGGGTGTGCTCGTTGGTGACAGCTCAGTAACGTACGTATACTTGCCACACCCTTCAAGCCACACTTTCACTTGCCCATTTGGTAGGAAACCAAAATCAAATTGACTCTGATAGCAAATACGTTTTATTCCGTCAGATTCCACATGATGCTGTTGTGTGTACATCAGCGCTTTCATTTTTGGGGTGACATCTAATTCAGTAATATAGAACTTCGCATCAAAAAGGGATGTCCAGTAAAGCACGACTTTATCGGGTAGATGATTGGTTTTCATAATCTGTTCATAGTAAGCAATTGTAGAATAACTTCTTAATGGCATACCATAACCATCATAATTAGGTAAAAAGCCTTTTATACGCTTAAAATCACTAACCGTCATAAACTGACTATGAGTGTGTAAAATAGAGGTCCAATTTTCTTGCGTGTTAATACCATATGCTTTAGTGACTCTGACTGGATAAAATGATGGCATAGCGTAACCAACCGTCCAATCAGGAACTTCATCAGGTACGCGTTCTCTATTTATCATGCTACAACCAGCCAGTAATAGGCAGAATACTCCTGTTGATATGATCTTTTTCATTTACTGTCCTTGTTTACATTCGAATATTTGACGCTCATTGTATCTTTGCTCTGTCGGCCTTTTCTGGCCATTTGAGACCAAAAGCCTTTATGATTCGCTGGCGCTTGCGGCGGAATATGCTGAGAATTGTACGGGGTATGTTTCATGGTTATTTTCTATCTTTCTTCGGCGTTAACGATTCCCTGAGTGAGAATACACGCTAAATAGACTGGGCAATAATTGGCCTGATTATAAGATATGACCTCCACAAAAAAGCACGCCGAGATGGGCGTGCTTATTATGCGTTAGGCAGAAGCCGTGTTTGGTGTGGTTGCTATAGAATCAGTGGTAGGGATCGGTATAACTTCACCCAATGGTGGCTCTGAATTTTGCTTCTCAACAATTTTCGTCACTGCTTGTTCAAACGCTTCATCATCCATACTGAACCAAAAGTCTGGCTTTCGATGATGCGCCTTATCATAAGCAACGGTTGCACTGTCTTTATGGCGGAAAGGCTCATTCATTGGAATGTCGGGCAAAGGCTGGCTCACATCCATATAGGCTTGGATCATGTTCCATAAGCGTTTGTATTCATCAAGATCTCTTGAACCATTGATAAAACGGCCAATGGGAACCCCATGTTTATAACCATTATAACGATGAACAAGAAACAGTTGATAATTAATAAAACCCTGTGGGGTTGGCGATGTTGTCAGGTAGCAATCAAACTCAACAAAAGGGTGACTAAATCGCACCTTATTACCGAAACCATACAGTGTGACCATGCCCGTTTCTCGGCTTAATGAAAATAAGGTTTTAATGGGTAATTTTCCATTAAAAAAAGAGAAAGACCACCAAATGAGTAAGGATGGTATCAATACGTATAAAAGAAAAGTCAAAATATCGATTGATGATTGCGATGAAATGTTGGTTACGAGATATATTATCCCCAGAAGAACAAATGCTAACGGCATCATATAGAGAGCAATAAATTTTCCGAATGTCACGGCATAAAAATAGACCAAGCCCCACCATGGGAAAGTGATGTCGTGAATCTCACGCTCACTGTATATATCACTCTCAAATGTCTTAAGCTTTTTCAGTTCAGAGGGGGTACGGGATCGCAGCTCTTTTTCTGGCACATGATGATTATTGCAAGTAAATGGGAAGTGCACACCTTTTCTGGCCATGTTTGACCAAAAGCCTTGCTGATTCCCCGGCGCTTGCGGCGGAATGTGCTGTGAGTTATAAGGATTATGCTTCATGGTTATTTTCTATCTTTCTTCGGCGTTAACGATTCTCAGAGTGAGAATACACGCTTAATAGACTGGGCAATAATTGGCCTGATTATGAGATATGACCTCCACAAAAAAGCACGCCGAGATAGACGTGCTTATTATGCGTTAGGCAGAAGCCGTATTTGGTGTGGTTGCTATAGAATCTGTGGTAGGGATCGGTATAACTTCACCCAATGGTGGCTCTGAATTTTGCTTCTCAACAATTTTCGTCACTGCTTGTTCAAACGCTTCATCATTCATACTGAACCAAAAGTCAGGCTTTCGATGATGCGCCTTGTCATAAGCAACGGTTGCATTGTCTTTATGGCGAAAAGGCTCATTCATTGGAATGTCAGGCAAAGGCTGGCTCACATCCATATAGGCTTGGATCATGTTCCATAAGCGTTTGTATTCATCAAGATCTCTTGAGCCATTAATAAAACGGCCAATGGGAACCCCATGTTTGTAACCATTATAACGATGAACAAGAAACAGTTGATAATTAATAAAACCTTGTGGGGTTGGCGATGTTGTCAGGTAGCAATCAAACTCAACAAAAGGGTGACTAAATCGCACCTTATTACCGAAACCATACAGTGTGACCATGCCCGTTTCACGGCTTAATGAAAATAAGGTTTTAATGGGTAATTTTCCATTAAAAAAAGAGAAAGACCACCAAATGAGTAAGGATGGGATCAATATGTATAAAAGAAAAATCAAAATATCGATTGATGATTGCGATGAAATGTTGGTTACGAGATATATTATCCCCAGAAGAACAAATGCTAACGGCATCATATAGAGAGCAATAACTTTCGCAAAAGTCACGGCATAAAAATAGACCAAGCCCCACCATGGCAATGTGATGTCTCTAATTTGACGTTCGTTGTAGCCGCCTTCAGATGGGTCTAACGTTCTAAGCTCAGAGGGTTTACGGGATCGCAACACTTTACTTGACACATGATGATTATTGCAAGTAAATGGGAAGTGCACACCTTTTCTGGCCATTTGAGACCAAAAGCCTTGCTGATTCCCCGGCGCTTGCGGCGGAATATGCTGTGAGTTGTAAGGATTATGCTTCATGGTTATTTTCTATCTTTCTTCGGCGTTAACGATTCTCAGAGTGAGAATACACGCTAAATAGACTGGGCAATAATTGGCCTGATTGATGATGAGATATGACCTCCACAAAAAAGCACGCCGAGATGGGCGTGCTTATTATGCGTTAGGCAGAAGCCGTGTTTGGTGTGGTTGCTATAGAATCTGTGGTAGGGAACGGTATAACCTCACCCAATGGTGGCTCTGAATTTTGCCTCTCAACAATTTTCGTCACAGCTTGTTCAAACGCATCATCATCCATACTGAACCAAAAATCTGGCTTTCGATGATGCGCCTTATCATAAGCAACGGTTGCATTGTCTTTATGGCGAAAAGGCTCATTCATTGGAATGTCGGGCAAAGGCTGGCTCACATCCATATAGGCTTGGATCATGTTCCATAAGCGCTTGTATTCATCAAGATCTCTTGAACCATTGATAAAACGGCCAATGGGAACCCCATGTTTATAACCATTATAACGATGAACAAGAAACAGTTGATAATTAATAAAACCTTGTGGGGTTGGCGATGTTGTCAGGTAGCAATCAAACTCAACAAAAGGGTGACTAAATCGCACCTTATTACCGAAGCCATGTAGTGTGACCATACCCGTTTCTCGGCTTAATGAAAATAAGGTTTTAATGGGTAACTTTCCATTAAAAAAAGAGAAAGACCACCAAATGAGTAGACACACCACTGATATAAAGATTAACCCAAGATATGCTGTATTTAGTTCACTTTGTGGGGCTTTAGTAAAAATATTCACCATACCAAAAACCAAAAAAGCTAACGGCATAAAATAGATTGCAATAACTTTCGCAAAAGTCACGGCATAAAAATAGGCCAAGCCCCACCATGGGAAAGTGATGTCGTGAATTTCACGCTCACTGTATATATCACTCTCAAATGTCTTAAGCTTTTTCAGTTCAGAGGGGGTACGGGATCGCAGCTCTTTTTCTGGAACATGATGATTATTGCAAGTAAATGGGAAGTGCACACCTTTTCTGGCCATTTGAGACCAAAAGCCTTGCTGATTCCCCGACGCTTGCGGCGGAATGTGCTGTGAATTGTACGGGGTATGTTTCATGGTTATCCTTTTCATTTTATAGGTTATCAGCCCATTCTTTTTGTTGTTGAGTAAAGTCAGCACGGGGAGGTCCAATATTGTTCAAACGTATTGCATTTTTATCTAAAGAAGGAAGTGGAAATACCGTACCTTTATGTGTTATTCGCGCTTTCGCTAAAACAGCGACTTCTATTGTTTCTCTGACATTTTTTGTCTGGCGAGTATCTTCCGTCGTTTTTATACAAAAAACATAACTATTACCTAAACTCATTCCTCCTAGGGAGGAGAGGGGCTGCTGGCTGGAATACTGATCACTCAACTGATTATTCCCATCAATTAATACCTTTGTAAGCTTTTGGCATGCTTTCACAGTGATATTCTTCTGATTTAATGAGATGGGTAAATTCGACTGAATATGAATATAATGTGTTGTAGGCATTGTATTCAAACGTTGTGATACTTTATCACTTAATTGTAACTGCACTTTATCTTTTGGATAAACAGTGATTTTAATGCCAATAATTTCGTTCAACCATGTAAGATATGCAAGCTCAGGGTCGTCCTTTAATGATGCATACTCTCCATTAAAACGATCTTCCTCCTCTGCAAAAGGACCATTGGCGAGCCATTCTTGCATTGAGTTATCTTTTAGCCATAAGTAGCAAAGCCCACCAGTAAGGGAGATTGCAATGGCTAACCACCCCCAAGGTCCGACTAAAACAGACGGCGTTTTAATCCTGTTCTTTCCTAATATTCTGCTTGTTCTGCAAACAGTTTTTGTGCTTTTTCTACCCACTTCTCACTGCATTGATTTTTAAAATACATATTACAATAGCGGCTATCTGGTGAAAAAAATAGAGCGGCATAGGGGTTGCCTAACTCTGCTGCTTCAATCAACATTTTTCCGGCCTTCGGAGTATCATATATACTCGAACCGTAGGTAATGGTGGCTAACCAATACATCGCTTCTGGATTTTTTTTATCGGCTAAAGGTTGAAGTGCTTTTTTAGCTTCTCCCCATAACTTACGCTGTATATTAAGTACCCCTTCAAAAAGCGGGTCACCTGGCTGATAGATACTCGCTATATCAATAGAAGGGTTGATACTTGATATCGGATTTTCTGATAAAAATTGTTCAAATACAGCAATATCGGCTTGTTGAGGTGTTGTTGCTTTTGAGCAACCGGTTAAGGCTATCGAAGAGAGAGTTAAAAGAAGGGTAGTAATTATTACTTTCATGCATTTAAGGCCTTAATTTAGCTGACTAAGAAGCTAATAGATTTAATGTTGAATAGTACACCTAAAAACAATTGGGCAATAATTTGCTTTAATATTGATTAAAAAAGCGCTTCCTTTTTATTTAGGAAGCGCTCAAAAATTAAAAAATAATTAACCTTCAGGTACGTGAGCCCCATCAATATAAATCACTCTTTTTACCGAATCTGCTTTTTCTTGTGCTTTATTATTTGCAACAATCAAAGCTTCTTTTTCTTTAGGTGGATGAGTAAAGCTTATTGCAAAGTCATCACCATTAAAAAGTTCAGTTGCTTTTGCTGCAATATATTTCTCTTTTTCAGATAAAGAGTCATCTTCAATACT